>DMXM01000016.1:55838-56101 GCA_003482905.1 Elusimicrobiota bacterium | reverse complement strand
ACCGTGGCCGCCTATGACGTAGCCGGAAACGTCTCCGCCCAGTCTTCATCAGCTTCGGCCGGCACCCCGGCCTCGACCGACACGGTCGCGCCGTCCATCCCTCAGGCCCTTACGGCCGCACCGGCGTCGCCGTCGCAGATAAATCTCAGTTGGTCCGCCTCCAGCGATAATGTCGGCGTTTCCGGCTACAGGGTATACCGCGGCGGCTCCCTGGTAAATACGACACAATTTACCTATTTTCAGGACACCGGGCGCTCTCCGTC
>DMXM01000016.1:0-55715 GCA_003482905.1 Elusimicrobiota bacterium | reverse complement strand
ACCGTGGCCGCCTATGACGTAGCTGGAAACGTCTCCGCCCAGTCTTCATCAGCTTCGGCCGGCACGCCGGCCTCGGCCGACGCGGCCGCGCCGTCCATACCGCAGGGGCTTACGGCCACGGCCGCGTCATTCTCGCAGGTAAACCTGAGTTGGACGGCTTCCACCGACAATGTGGCGGTCTCGGGCTACAGGGTCTACAGGAACGGCGCACAGATAACCGCCACCGCCTCCACTTCCTTCCAGGATGCCGGCCGCTCTCCGTCCACCGCCTACGCTTATGCCGTGGCCGCCTATGACGCCGCGGGCAACCTCTCCGCGCTATCTTCGGCCGCTTCGGCTAGCACTCCCGCGGAGCCGGACACCGCCGCCCCCGAACCCTCGATGACCGCGCCGCGCAACGGGGCCGCCGTTTCCGGCACGATAGCCGTTTCGGCCGGCGCTTCCGATAATGTGGGAGTCTCGCACGTGGAATTTTATTCTAACGGGATATTGATAAACACGCTGGCCGCCGCTCCTTACGCCTTCACGTTGGACACCACTTTGGGGGCCAATGGTAACCATACTTTCCAGGCGAAGGCCGTTGACGCGGCCGGCAATTCCAGCTGGAGCCAGGCCGCGGGGGTTACGGTGTCTAATTGGCGCACCTCGGAGGTGGCGGCTATCTCCACTATCGCGGCCAGCGCTTCCGCCATTGTGACCAGTACGCCGACTGCTTCGCGGGATATAAGCGTTACCATCCCCGCCGGCTCATTTGCCGGCCAGGTCGTAATAAATCTGAAGATACTGCACGATATGCCTCCTCCCCACCCCGTGGCCAACAGCGATCTGAATTCCACCGGTATCGGGATGGAGATAAGGGTGGCCCCGACCGTGCAGCCCGCTAACTACGCGACCATAGAAATTTCGTATACGGACGCCGAAGTGGCCAGGCTGGACCGCTCGAAACTGCTGTTGGCCAGATACGACGAAGGGTCCGCGGCCTGGCTGCCGCTGGAGTCGATATCCTACCCCGCCCAAAACAAGGTGACCGCGCGGACCGCGCACTTCTCCCTTTTTCAGGTGATGTCGCCCGCCGCCGCCGTCGATCTGGACGATATCCGGATATATCCCAATCCTTTCTACCCGAGCAGGGGCCAGGCGCGGGTGACGATTGACGGACTTCCGGAGGGGACAAAGGTCAAGATCTACACTATTAAGGGAGAGCTGCTGTGGGATATTACCGTGCCGGCCATGGGAACGGTCGCATGGAACGGGCGCAACAAATCCGGCAGGGCTGTGGCTAGCGGCCTATACTTGGTATACTTCGAGCAGGGCGGCAACAAAAAGATAAAGAAGGTTTCCGTGATCAGATAGCGGCTCTTGCGGAAAACACACGATACGCGCTCTTATGTTTCCAACAAATTATATAATTCCAATATGCACAGCCGGATAAAACGCCTTGAGGAACTTGCCGTAAGCGCGGCCGACCTCATAGACCGCCTGAAAGAGGAGAACGAGGTCCTTAAGGGACAGGTGCAGCTGCTCGGCGCCGCCCGCGGCAAGGCCGCCTCCAGCACGGCCGCCGCGCGCGAGCTGGCCGACTTCAGGGCCAAGGTGAAGCGCCGCCTGGAGCGCATCTGCGCCAAAATAGAGAAAGCCAACGACCTGCAGCCGGGCCTGTTCGGGGAAGACGATGAGCGGTAACGATCTTGAAGCGAAGGTGCGCGGGCGCATCATGAAATTTCCGGCCGTCGACGGCCTGATGGAAATTGAGGTGCGCGCCATTATAGGCCAGGTGGAGGAGAAGATAGCCAGGATAGAGGAAAAGCTGAAGATCCCTGATACCTCCAAGCTCGCCATCCTCGCCGCCTACGATTTTGCGGTGGAACTTTATAATTTGAAGCAGAGATCCGAAACCAACCTGGAAGCGGATTCCAAGAAGATAGAGGATATCGTAACCCGCCTGGAAAAGTCCCTGGAAGAAAAGAAATAGCGATGCCGGAATCACTTTTTGACGAAAGACCGGCCGTGCCGGAACCCGAAGGCGGCCCGCTTTATTCCCCGCTGGCCGCACGCCTCGCCCCTAAAAATATCGAGGATTTCTCAGGCCAGGAGCATATACTGGGCCCCGGAAAGCTGCTGCGGCGCGCTATAGAATCCGATAATCTTAAATCCGCGGTCTTCTTCGGGCCTCCCGGCTCCGGCAAGACGGCGCTTGCCCGCTACATAGCCTCGCGCGCCAACGCCAAAACCTTCGACCTGAACGCGGTAATGGCCGGCGTGGCGGACCTGAAGAAAATAATAGAGTTCTCCAGGGGCCTCGGCGGTGGGCTCGCCCAAAACCAGCGCGTGCTGCTGGTCCTCGACGAGATACACCATTTCAACCGCACCCAGCAGGACGTGCTTCTGCCCTCCGTGGAAAAAGGCGAGATCATCCTGATAGGCATGACCACGGAGAACCCGTTCTTCTATATCAACCAGGCGCTGCTGTCGCGGTTCATAGTTGTGGAGTTCAAGCAGTTGGGCATTGAGCACCTTTCTTCCATTTTCGACCGCGCGCTTGCCCACGAGGCCGGCCTTAAAGCCCTGAAGCCGGAGGTTACGCCGGAGGCTAAACGCTACCTGATAGAGAACTCTTCCGGAGACGCCCGCCGCCTTTTGAACGCTTTGGAGCTGGCCGTGGCGACCACTACTCCGGTGGCCGACGGGCGACGCCTGATAGACGAGGCGGTGGCGCGGGAATCCATACAGCGCCGCAGCCTGCGCTACGACCGCAGCTCCGACGAGCATTACGACCATATCTCCGCTTTCATAAAGAGCATGCGCGGCTCGGACCCGGACGCCGCCGTCTACTGGCTGGCCAAAATGCTGGAGGCCGGCGAGGACCCCCGCTTTGTGGCGCGGCGCATACTTATATGCGCCTCCGAGGATGTGGGGAACGCCAACCCCATGGCGCTGGTGATGGCCGAGAGCGCCTTCAAATCCGCCGAGGTGCTTGGCATGCCCGAGGCCCGTATAATACTGGCGCAGGTGGCTATTTATGTGGCCTGCTCGCCCAAGTCCAACGCCTCTTATATGGCTGTCAACGAGGCGCAGGCGGAGGTGAACAGCGGGGTTGAGCGCGCCGTGCCCCTGCATCTGCGCGACGCCTCCAAGGACGGCAAAGCGCTGGGCCACGGCAAGGGCTATAAGTATCCGCACGATTTTGATAATCACTATGTGGATCAGGAATATATGCCGGAACCGAAAACCTTCTACCGTCCTACGGAACAGGGCTTCGAGGCCGAGATCTCCAAAAGGCTCAAGCGCCTGCGGGGCGAAAAATGACGGAACCCAAAATTTATACCGTCAGCGAACTCAGCCAGGGGATAAAATACCTGCTGGAGAGCCAGTTCCGCGAACTTTGGGTGGAGGGGGAGATCTCCGGGCTTAAAGTTTCCTCCCTCGGCCACACCTATTTCGACCTGAAAGACGCCAATTCCAATATTTCCGGCGTGCTGTTCCGCGGTTTCGCCGCCAATATGAAATTCGACCTGCAGAACGGCCTGCTGGTGCGCGTGCGCGGCAATATCACCACCTACGACAAACAGAGCAAGTACCAGCTGATGGCCAAGGAGGTGCAGCCGGCCGGCATAGGCCCGCTGCAACTGGCTTTCGAGCAGCTCAAAAAAAAGCTCCAATCCGAGGGGCTTTTCGACGCCGCCCGCAAGCGCGCCATCCCGGCCCTGCCGCAGAAGATAGCCGTGGTAACTTCTCCCACCGGTGCGGCCATACGCGACATCCTTTCCATACTTAAGCGGCGCTACGCCAATATGCACATCATCGTGGCCCCGGTTAAGGTGCAGGGGGCCGGTTCCAAAGAGGAAATAGCCCAGGCCATAAAAGACCTGAACGAAGGGTTCCCGGATATAGACGTTATGCTGGTGGGGCGCGGCGGCGGCTCCATGGAAGACCTTTGGGCCTTCAACGAGGAAATAGTGGCCCGCGCCATAGCCGGTTCCAAAATTCCGGTTATTTCCTGCGTGGGGCATGAGACCGATTTTACTATAGCGGACTTTGTGGCGGACCTCCGCGCTCCCACCCCCTCGGCGGCCGCCGAGCTGGTGGTAAAGAGCAAGGTGGAGCTGGCGGCCAATATAGCCGGGCTGGAGCGGCGGCTGCTGCAGAGCCTGCGCATTTATTACGAGAACCTCCAGGGCAAATTCCGCAGGCTGGTCTCAAGCCGGGCCATGGTAAACCCTCTGGTGCTGCTGGAGCGCCCTACCCGCCGCCTGGACGACGCTGTGGAGGGGATGTTCGCCGCTTCGGCTGACAGGCTGCGCCGCGCCGGCGAGAAGCTTAATTTGCAGACAGAAAAACTGAAGGCCCTGAGCCCGCTTTTTCCGCTTAAAAAGGGTTACGCCATTGTTAAGGATATAAAGGGTCAAGCTGTAAAAACCGCCGCGGCGCTGGCGCCTGGCGACAGGCTTTCATTGCAGTTCGCCGAGGGCCGCGCAGACGCCGAAGTGCTGGGCCCGGCCAAGGCTGGCGGCGCGGGGATCAGCGCGGACGGCAGGAAGCAAAAGACTAAATCTAAGGGCACGGACGGGCCCGGACAGGAGACTTTATGGTAAAAAAAGCCAATGCCGGCGGTTTCGAGGAAAAGCTGGAGAAGCTGGAAGAGATAGTGGGCAAGCTGGAGGACGAGAACACCCCGATAGAGGAATCCCTTTCCCTGTTCGAGGAAGGCGTGGGCATCTCCAAGGAGCTTTCGGTAAAGCTGGAAGAAGTGAAGCGCAAGATAGAGGTGCTGCGCAAAGACGCCGAAGGCAAACTGAAACTGGAAGCCTTCGAAGACGAAGACGGCGAAAAACAGGAATGAATTCCTACATTCCGAGAAATTCCCGTCCCCATAATTCCACATGTTGACACTCCGGAAATATTTTGTAAGATGACCCTGGGGGGATAGCGGTATCCCGAAACTAATGTCAGGCAGCTGGAACCTCGCTTTTACGGCGCGGCGTTCGGGCTGTCACCCGGCAAAATAAAACAGGGGGAAAAATGAACAAAAACACAAGAACTACTACCACGGCCAGGCACTGCTATGCCGTGGCCTACACCAACTACCTGCGCAGCGGCAACCTGGAGGAGGCCACGCGGCAGGTGGCGCACGACATATACGTAAACAGGGGAACATCGCCCGGCACCCAGCAGGGCGACTGGCAGGAGGCCGAAAGGATAACGCGGGAATGGCCCCATACCATAACCGAGGCCTCGCAGGCGCATTTGTTCGACAAGGCGCTGGCCAAGACCAGGCAATGGCTGAAGGAAATTGAACTGGAGCTCGGGTTCAATAACCCTAATGACGCCTACCGGGCTTTGCGCTCCGTGCTGCACGCGGTGCGTGACAGGCTGCCGGTAAAGGAGTGCGCCGAGTTCGCCTCGCAATTGCCCATTATGATAGTGGGCATGTATTACACGGGCTGGACGCCGATGAACAAGCCGGAAAAAATGCGTACCATGGACGAATTCATGGACCATGTCGGGGCCGAGCTGCCCAGCGGCATGGACCCCCTGCGCGTCACACAGGGCGTCATAAACGTAATAGAGCGGCACGTTTCCGCCGGCGAGATAAAAGACGTGCGCCGCAACTTCCCCGAGCATCTGCGCGAACTCTGGGAAGAGGTTTCGGAAAAGAGCCGCCGCTAAAAGCCGGCCGCGGACGAAAAGGGATTCTTTATGGGAGAGTCCCTTTTCAATTTTTGTACCATATCACTTATGAAGACGCGACTTGACGTGGCCTGCGTTGAACGGGGCCTTTTCGAAAGCAGGGAAAGGGCGCTGCGCGCCATTATGGCCGGACTGGTGACGGTAAACGGCCGGCCCGCCGATAAGGCCGGTCAGCAGGTGCGCGAGGCCGATATAGTAGAACTGGTGAGGAACGACTGCCCTTATGTCTCGCGCGGCGGCCTTAAATTGAAAGGCGCGCTCGACGCTTTTAAAACACCGGTAAAAGGCAGGGTCTGCCTGGACATCGGCGTGGCCACCGGCGGCTTTACCGATTGTTTTCTGCAGGAGGGGGCGGCCAGGGTGTACGCGGTGGACGTCGGCGAAGGCCAACTGCACGAGAAGATGAAAGTCCACCCGCGGGTAGTATTTGTGCCGCAGACCAACGCGCGTTTTCTCAAGCCGGAAATATTCCCCGAGCGGCCGGAACTCTGCGCTATAGACGTTTCTTTTATATCGCTTAAGCTCATACTTGGCCCGGTTTTAAGCGTAATGGCCCCGGGCGGCGGGATAATAGCCCTGGTGAAGCCGCAGTTCGAGCTGCAGGCGAAGGATCTGCGCCGCGGCATCGTAAAAGACGAGGCGACGCGCCTGAAAGTTATGGACGACCTGCGGGCTTTCCTGAAGGGAGCCCTGCCTGGCGCGAAAGAGATGGGCCTTATAGATTCACCGATAAAGGGCGCAAAGGGCAACCTGGAATTCTTGTGGTATCTGCGGAAAACATAAATCCGGAGTTTGACGGCTGCGGTCTCCCGGAAAGTTTCTGATTTGCCCCGGGGCGGGGAAATATTATAGTCTTTGAATATAGGGGGCGGACTAATGGGTCCGCCTTTTAGATTTGGTAAATTATGACCGCTGGCGTCCAAGCCGGCGGAACTTCACAGGAGAAATACAAATGAAAAAGACAGTACTGTTCGCCCTGCCCCTCATAGCCCTTATGTTCGCCGCCGCCTGCAAGAAGCAGGAAGCCGCCCCGGCCGTTACCGACCAGGTTGCCGGTACCGCCGTCGAGGCCGTCGCCGCCGAAGCCCCGGCCGCCGCCCCCGTAGCCGAAAATAAAACCAAATAAGCTTTCTTTCAAGAGCTTAAGCCGCCGGCGCCCGCTGTTAACGGGCGCCGGCTTTTTTTGTCGCTAAAGTGATAGAATTTAAAATAAGATGATGAAAATATCGCTATTTCTGCCGCTGATCCTGCTGTCCGGGTGCGGCAACTATTTTTCAGTAAGGGTGCCGTACCGGGTGCCCGACATGCCCAACGCGGCCGCCGCGCGCCCGGCGCTCTCCGCGCTTTATGTGACGGTCAAGGCCCCCGCCGCGGCGGAGGAAAGCGCGCTGGGGTCGCTTGCCGGAGCGCTGCTGAACAAGTCTGGCCCCGATTTCAGCCCGGCCGCGCTGGCCGGCCGCGCCGCCGCCGCGCTAGACCGGCCCGGGGCGAAAGTCTGCGCCTGGCGGGTGGATAAGTCAGGTTCGGCCGAAGACGGATTTGCGCCGCCGCTGGGGCCGTCCGGGCTGCTGGTTATAAGCGCGTCTCGCCCTTCCGTTTCCTCCAGAAAAGAGGAGCGCGTCTCCGTCTACTACGACAAGAATAAACAGAAGCAGGCGGTTAAGAACAAGGTTTGGGCCTATTCGGCCGCCCTCAGCGCGGAGTTTAAACTCTACACCTGGCCCGCCATGGAACTGCTGGATTCCTGGGGAGATACCTTCACCCACGCCGAAGACCGGCTGGACAATACAAAAGACTCCGGGGACTGGTATGCCGAGAGCGAGGAAAAGATCTTGTCCGCCGTGACCGGAAGGCTGACCGCCCGCTACGCTGGGCGCCCCATGGACCGCATGCGGGCCGTCTTTATACAAAAAAAGGACCGTGAATCCGAGGAAGCGGCCCGGTTGGCGCAGCGGAACAGCTGGGATAAGGCGGTGGAGATCTGGCTCAGGCGGACGGCGGCGGCCGGGAGCTGGCGGGATTACCTCGGGCTCGCGGTAGCGGCAGAGCTTAAGAAGGATTATGCCGGCGCGGCCGCCTACTACCGGCAGGCCGAGAATCTTTCGGCCGGGGATAAGGACGGCGCCAGGATCTTCTGGGGGCAGATCTACCAGGACCTGGAAATGGCTTCCTCAACGCGGCCGGCCGCCGGCTGCGGCGGCGGCTGGTTCGGCGTCAAAACGGCGCTGCTGCCTTTTTCCGACGAGACATCCAGCCTGGACGGCCCCCCGCTGGTGCGGCAGCTGGTATACGAGCGGCTGAAGGCCGGCGGTTACGATCTTGTCTCCCTGGAGGAGACCGACGCGGCGCTGCGGCGCCACGGCTTCAGCGAGGGTGGCCAGCTGGCCGCGGCGAAGCCGGCGGACATCGCCAAATGGCTCGGCGCCGGGCGCCTGGTCTACGGGAACATTACGGATTTTGGCGAAATTATGGCGGGGGTTTATAACCGGCGCATGGTAAAAGGCTCGGCCCGCGTCTGGGACGCGGCCACGGGCAAAGAGATAGTTTTTGAGGAAAGCGTGGTGAAGGTGAATACTCCGAAGAGTTTTGTGGGAGGCATGTTCGGCCAGCTGGCCCGCGGCCTGGCCGAACGCATAAAGAACAAACCTCTCGCCTACGAGTCCGCCCTCTTCTCCCGCCAGCTCACCGAAAACCTCCCGAACCTCCCTAAATAAAATAGTTTCAGGCGAGTCTTTGCCTTAAGACCGCGAGAAGCGAAGTCGGGGTGGCAAGGGTATGGGCCCGTCGGGCACGGGGTCGGGACACACCGTGCCCGCCCCTCCTCACACTGCAGTGGCCTTCGGCCACCCAGTCGCCGCGCTTACGTAAGCGGCTCCTTCCGTGAGGGCCCGCCGAACCCATACCCTTGCCGCCCCTCCAAGGCAAAGACGGCAGGCCTGACGCGGGGACAGGGTTGGCAAAAACCCTGCCGGAGGCCCGAGCTTGCATAGCGCGAGGGCCGAGGCGGGGAAGGGCGAGCACGGTGTGCGTGTGGAGCGAAGCGACACTTTCTTGACCCTGTTTTTTGACAACCCTGTCCCCGTGGCAGGCCACGGGGGGTGGTTTACTCCCGTTCGAAGACCAGGAGGGTTTCGGCGTGGGGGGTGTTGGGGTAGAAGTCGAAGCCGGCGGCCCGGGTTATTTTGTATTTCTCCATGAAGAAAGCGGCGTCGCGGCCCTGCGTGATGGGGTTGCAGGACAAATAGATTATTTTCTTGGGCAGGATCTCCATTATCCGTTTTATCACCTTGCCGTGCAGGCCGGCGCGCGGCGGGTCCAGCACCAGTATGTCCGTACCGTCGAAAAGATCGTCCTTGGTTTTCTCCGAAAGCGAACACACCATCTCGAAATTAGACGCCCCGTTGGCCGCGGCGTTGAGGGCCGCGTACTTAGCCGAGTTGGCCGAGGATTCCACGGCGTAAACCTTGTCCGCCAGGTCCCGCAGGGTCAGGCCTATCACGCCCACGCCGGAGTACAGGTCCACCAGCTTGCCGCATTTGAAGGACGCCGCGCGTATTTCTTTCAGCGCCTCCTCGAACAGCTCCATGTTGTTCTGAAAGAAGCAGTCGAAGCCGTAGGAGAATTTGCTCCCCAGGATCTCTTCGGTGACGAAGTCGTTGCCCCAGGAGTTGATTATCCCGTCCACCTGGCTTACGGAACTTATGGGGTTGGAATAGATCGCCAGGAAACCGTCCAGGCCCTCTACGTTCATTTCCGGCAGAACGATATCCTGCCGCTTCATGAACAGCGCGGCCACGCGCGAGCCGGGATTCTTGGCTTCGCGTATTATCAGCGTCTTCAGGTCCGCGGTGGAAAGTTTCAGGCCGTTCAGGATCGCCAGCACTTTCAGCGCGGCGGCGTTGGTCTCCGGGCTGATCAGGGCGCAGCCGTCCGCCAGCACGTACTTCTCGCGGAAATTGCCGCGCTTGTGGAAGGCGAACGAGAGCGCGCCCGGCTCTCCGGTAAAGCTGTACTCGATCTTGGTGCGGTAGCCGAAGGTCTTTTTAGCGGCGTAGAACTTGTCCAGGCGTATAGTTTCCTTGGTGGTCTGGTAAAGCAGGTCCTCTATCAGGCCCTTTTTCGTCTCGCACTGCAGGTCGTAGTCCATTACCTGCCATGGGGAGCAGCTGAGATAATGGTCCTCTTTGGGGGCAACGCGGCGGGGGGAAGGCGTTATGATCTCCAGCAGTTCCGCCTCGGCGAAGTTCTTCTTCTCGAAGGTGACGCGGACGCGGGCGGTCTCTTCCGGCAGGATGCCATAGCAGAAGACCACTTTTCCCTCGCTCCTGCCCAAGGCTTTGCCCTCGCCGACTATTTTCTTGAATTCCAGTGTGATCTCGCGCATATGGGGTTTTTGCGGCCGCGCTGATAAACTCTGTGTAACCGGCCGTCCTTTGTTTTATATACTACATTTAATCGGGGAAAATTAACAATGTCGGAACTGCTCCAGAAAATCTCCGCGGTATATACACGCTATTTCTTGCGCCGTGCCGTGGTTTTCCTGGCTTTCCTGGCCCTCGTCCTCAACGTTTCCGTCTCCTGGAAGGTTTACCGCGGCGAACCGCTGCGCGAGGCGGCCTCCCGCTCGCTGCTGGCCTTCGGCTCCTCTTACTTTTACGACTCCGGCCTGGCCGAACCGCTGCCGGTCTTCGCGCTTAAACTGGCCATGGCCGCCGGGGCGGACCCCGACGCGGCGCTGCGCGCGGAGGGCCTGGCGGTTTTTGCGCTGCTGGCCTTTGTAACGTTCTTCACGCTCAGGCGGCGCTTCGGTGAAATGGCGGCCGGGATGGCGACGCTTTTCCTGGCGGCTAATCCGTACGCGGGCTATTACGCCATGCAGGGCAGCTCGCACCTTTACGCGCTGGTTTTCCTGGCGCTTTTCTGGCACTACTTCGACAGCTCCGGCGGCGCCCGCAGGGACGCGCTGCTGGCCGGCCTTTACGGCGGCCTGGCCTGCCTGAGCCGCCTTGACGCGGCCCTGGCGCTGCTGGTCATAGCCGCCCTGTCCTGGGCTGTGAAACGCGGCGCCTTCCGCCTTAAGGACGCCGGCCTGTCGCTGGGGCTGGCGCTGCTGCTGGCGCTGCCTTACGCGGCCTGCCAGAAGGCGAAATATAATAACTCCCTCTACGCGCAGGAGCTCAGCCTGAGGCGCTGGGCCAATATAGAAAGCTATGGTTACGCGCCGGCGGCTTACGCTCAGACCGGCCCGCTGGGCCCCGCCGCTTTCCTGTTCAGGAACGGCGCGCCGGCGGCCGTATGGGGGATTGTCAGGGGCCTGGGCCGCGCGCTCTCCCGCGAACTGCCGCGCGCGCTCTACTATAAGTTTCTTTTTGTCCTGGTCTTCCTCGGGGCGTACGCCGCTTTCGCGTTAAAAAATTATCCGCCGCTTTTCTTCCTGGCCGCGGCCCTGCTGCCGGCGCTGCCTCTGGCCATAATAAAACAGGTGCCGGCCACCGGCGGTATAGAGCTCAGGTATTACCTGTGGCCTATGTGGGCGCTCTGCGTGCTGGCCGGGCTGGGCTTTCAGGAAATACTGGAGTGGACCGAGGCGGCGGTAAGCAGCTGGGGCCCGGCCAAACGCGGCGCCGCGAAGCGCTCCGAGATAAAATAAAAGGACGGGTCTGTAATAAATGAACGGAAATAATAAATATAAATTCGTGGCCGCGGTGACGGGGCTTTTTCTGCTGCCCTTTCTCATCCTCAGCCGGCATTTCATCTACGGGGCCGCCGAACTGCAGAGGCACGACGTGCTGCGCCATCTTGAACTGCGCACCCTGACCGGGGCCGGGATAATCTCCAACGTGCTCAATCTCAACTACAGCCTTTCACGCCTTGCCGCGGGCAAGCCGGTCCCCGACGCGGCCGGCATAAAGGCGGAATTGAAGCGGCGGGTGAACGAGAACCCCTTCATCTACTCGGAGCTGGCGCTGCTCGGGCCTTCAGGGGCGGAACTGGCGCGGTTCTCGGCCGAGAAGAGCGTGAAGACGCGCCTGGATTACGCGAAGAGCCAGTCTTTTCTGGAGGCTAAGGGAACGCGGAGCGCGGCCGGGGCCGTGGAGTACGGGGACTATACGCCGCCCGCGCTGGTGATCTCGGAACCGCTTATGAAAGCCGGGGCTCCAGCATATTATCTTTCCGGCAGGCTGAGCCTGGCTTACCTGGGCGAAGTGGTACGCATGATGGGGAAGAATTCCTCCGGCAATCTGGGCCTGGTGGACGGCGGCGGCCAGATAATAGCCGACTCCATGAGCATGTCCATAGTAAAGCCCGGGCTGAAAGCCCCCCCCGAGGTGATAAAAATGCTTTCCCTGGCCTCCGGAAGGGAGGATGATAATTTCTCCAGCGAAGTTCGTTTGCGCGGACGGGTCTACCTGGCTTCCGTTTCCGCCGTGGCCGGCACGAAGTGGTGGCTATACGAAATAATCGACGCGGCCGATCTCCCGGCCAGGCAATCATCGTTCTGGGCCGTGCGGGTGGTCGTGTCCGGAGTGCTGCTGATATTCATCTTCGCGGGGGTAAGTTACCTTCTGGCGCTGCGCTGGCTTAGCGGCGCACGGTAGGCGCCCCTGGGCCTTTTGGCCCTTGCTGTCGTTTGGCCTGGCTGGTAGACTCAATACAATGGGACTTCACCGTTTCCGGTTTAAACTCCTTTTACCGCTGCTGGCGCTGCCGGTCCGTATTTTCGCTTCCACACCGGAGGCGGACAGGGGCGCGGCGGCCGCTCTCTTCGACGGCGCTCAGCCGGCGGCCCCGCTATACGCCGGCCAGCCCGAAAGAAGGGCCGACGCCAACACCTTATTTCTGCTGCAGATGAAAGAGGTCCTTTCCACGGGTGGCTGGGACGGGCCTTCGCCGCAGATCAGGCCTTTCATGTTCAAGAACGCCGGGGAGGGCTGGGCCGCGCAGGCTCAAAGCGTGGGGCTGGAGGGCTTCCTCTGGACCAAGAAGGAACTGGAGGGGAAGTACGGCGCGGCGGCTTTCGCCGGCCAGACCGGGGATTATTTTAACTATCTTGAAAATCTGCTCAGGCCCGTGGCCTGGACCGCCGACCTGCGCCGCGCGCTCGACGACCTGAAGACCTCCCCGGCCGCCGACGCCGAAAAGAACGCAAAGCTCAACCTGATCCTTGAGAATTATGTCGCCGGTCTGCAGTCCAATATGCGGCGCTACGACGCCGCGGCCTGGGCGAAGCGCGCCCGCGTCTACGAACTTTTCCCGCGCGCCTATAACCTTGACGGGCGGCGCGGGGCCTCCGGTTTTAAGCCGCCGGCCGGGACGTCTTTCTTCCGGGATTTCCAGGTTTCCGATTTCGAGGTGATAAAACGGATGGGCTTCGACGCCGTCTGGCCCATGGGCATATTGCCGATAGGCGTGAGAGGGCAGACCGGCAGCGGCGGGGGGTCCCCGTATTCCATAAGCGACCACTCTACCGTGAACCCTGACCTGGGCACGGAGGACGAGTTCCGCGGTTTCGTGAACAGGGCCCACCAGGCCGGGCTCAAAGTCATAGTGGACTTTGTGGTGAACCATACCTCGCTGGACTCGAAGCTTCTGGCCGAAAACCCCGACTATTTCGTCAGCTTCCGCTACGACGGGCCCTGTCCGGGGGACGGTTATTTCGAAAACTACTGGAACGGCGCCAAATACTGCGTCCATCACGGCGGCTTCGAATACGGCGGCGGCGTTTCCAGCTGGATTGATACGGCGCAGGTAAACTACGCCAACAGGGGCCTGCGCGACAGGATGACCGCCATTGTCAAAGGCTGGGTGACCAAGTTCGACGTGGACGGCTTCCGGGTGGATATGGCTTACCTGGCGCTGAACAACGTTTTTTCCCGCACCTGGGCCAGGAGCATGCCGCGCGACGAGTTTTACCGCCAGCTCATCTGGACGGTCAAGGCCGCCAAGCCCTCGGCGGCCTTCATGGCCGAAGCCTACGCCTACCAGGAGGACCTCGGGGCCTGCGGCTTCGACACCATCTACAGCAAGCACGAAGACGCCAGGCCGGAGGGGCAGACGGGCTGGTACAACACCACGGAAGCCGGCAACTCCGCCCAGCTCGCCAGCGCCATTAACCGCGCCGCGTTCCTGGCCTGGCAGTCCGGCGGGGCGGGGGCGGTGCTGTTTATCGGCAACCACGACGAGCCGGCCCCCGAGACCGTCTACGGCCGCCGCCTGCCCGCGGCGCTGGCGCTCACGCTGCTTTACCCGGGCTCGGTCATGATGTATTCCGGCGCGGAAATAGGCTATAACGCCGCCGTGCCTGCCGAACACAAGCCGCTGCCTTTCAGCGTGCCCTGCGAGGTAAATTGGAGCGGCGGGAACTCCGCGGTAAAGAATACGTACCAGGAAGTCCTGGCGCTGGCAGCGCGGCTGCGCGCCGAGCTGGGCGCCTGCGATATAGAGCCGCTCTGGCCCGGCCCCGGGCAGGGCTGGACCGGCTATATGCTTATATCCAAAGATAAGCCGGGGCTCAGGCGCGCCGTTATCGGCAACCTCACAGGCGGCGCCACCCGCGCCGATGTCCCGCAGGCCGGGTTCGGCGGCACGCTCCAATCCGGAGAGTACAGGGTGCTGCCGCTCCCTTAGTTTGCTATAATCTGGTTGGGGAAAAATCATTCTGTCTTAAAAGCTGAATTTCAAAGAGGGATTGTGCTTCGTTCGAACCCGCACTTGATAGAGATCAATACCAGGCTGTGGCTGAAACAGCTCCGGGTGAAGTATTCGCTGCCGGAGATGACGCTTTCCGCCGTGCCCGACGACGAGTGGCTGGAACTGCGCCATCTGGGCATAGATATAGTGTGGCTGGTAGGAGTATGGGAACCAAGTCCGGAATCCGAGCGTATCGCGCGCCAGGACCGCGCGCTGCTGGAAGAGCTTAAAGGCCTGCAGCCGGGCTTCGGGCCGGAAGCGGTGGGGTCTTCGCCTTACTCCGTCCATTGGTACCGCCTCAACGGCGAACTGGGCTTTGAATGGGAACTGAAAGCCCTCCGGGAAAAGCTCAACTCCATGGGCATGAAGCTGATGGTGGACCTGGTCTCCAACCACACCTCGCGGGATAATCCCGGCATAGCGGAATGCCCGGACTGTTTCATCAACGGCTCCGAAGAGGATTTTAAGGCCCATCCCGACTGGTTCTTCGAGACGGAGGTGGACGGCCGCAAACGCTATATCGCCTACGGCCGGGACCCGAACTTCCCCGCCTGGACCGACAGCGCCCAGTTCAATTATTTCAACCCCGCCACCCGCGAGCGCATGCTGTCCGTGCTGATGCGTATAGCGGACATGGCCGACGGCGTGCGCTGCGACATGGTGATGCTGACCCTGAACGAGATCCACGACACCACCTGGGGCTGGCTGCTTAACCGCGGGGGCTACAAGCGCCCGCACGACGAGTTCTGGGAGCACGCGATCCGGAGCGTGAAAGAGAAGCACCCGCAGTTCACGTTCCTGGCCGAGGTTTACTGGGGTCTGGAGTGGCGCGTGCAGCAGATAGGTTTCGACTATACCTACGACAAGGGCACCTACGACCGCCTGCGTTTCCAGGGGCCGCAGGAAGTGCGCGGCCACCTGCGCGCCGAAAAGCTTTACCAGAAGCGCTCAGCGCGCTTCATCGACAACCACGACGAGCAGCCCTCCCTGACCGCCTTCGGGCGCCAGAAAGCCCTGGCCGCGGGCGTGGTGATCTCCACCATAAAGGGCCTGCGCTTTTATAACGACAACCAACTCGACGGCGTCAAGGCCCGCGTGCCGCTGCAGCTGAAGGAACTTTACGAGCGGGTTCCAGACCTGGAAATCAAGAAGTTCTACGCCAAGCTCCTCAAGATCACCGACCATCCGGCTTTTCACGGTGGGGAATGGGCGCTGCTGGACGTGAAACAGTGCGACAAAGAGGACCGCACCAACGCCAATATCCTGGCCTGGTCCTGGGCCCAGCGCCGCACGCTCAAGGTGGTGGTGGTCAACTACTCGGCCGAGCCTTCCTGCGGGGTGGTGAACGTCTCCATAAAGAGCGAGGGTGAGACCACCGCTATTTTCGAGGAGCTCTCAGACCGCTTCTTCTCTTTCAAGGCCTCGGAACTGTCCGGCGGACTGCGCCTGCAGGCCATGGCCCCCTACACCGCCTACATCTTCGACGTAGAATTCTAAAAAATCACGGCTCTCTCGCCAGCGTGTAGGCAGCCACGGACCTGGCGCCGGCGCGCAGTAGTTCGGCGGCCAGCTCCTCCAGCGTGGCCAGCGTCGTAGCCACGTCGTCCACAAGCAGGATCCTGCGCCCCCTCACCAGCTCGGCTGCCTCAACCCTGAAAGCCCCGTCCATATTGGCCCGCCGTTCCTGCTTGGAGAGGGAGGTCTGGCTGGGGGTATTCCTTATGCGCGCCGCGGCCGCTTTGAGATGGAACAAATTGCCGCGCGCCGCCAGCGCGGCGGCCAGCAGCTCGGCCTGGTTGAAGCCGCGCAGCCGCGCCTTCGCCGGGTGCAGCGGCACGGCCGCGCAAAAATTGTACGGCGCCAGTTCCGGGAAACGCCACAGGGCGGCAGCCATTTCTCCCGCCAGGTAGCCGGCCAGGTCTTCGCGGGCCCCGTATTTAAAAGCGTGCACCAACGAGCGCAACTGCGGGTTGAAGACGAAGGCGGACCTGGCCAGGGAAAGCGAGCGCGGGGCCCCGCCGCGGCAGTCGTAGCAGGCGCGGCCTCCCGCTTCAAGCGGCAGCCCGCAAACGCCGCAATGCAGGTCCGGCAGCGGCTCCAGGGCCGCGCGGCACGCCGGGCAGAGCGGCAGGGCGTCCAGGTAATGCAGGTCCCGGCCGCAATGCGCGCAGGAGCGCGGCAAAAGCACGTTTAAAATGTATTTCCCGGCATTCTTCAGACATAAACTCATACTCCCCCCTGAACCCTATCACCAATACCCTTTGCCCCGCTTTTAAAACTGGAAAGTCAGCGTGCTGCCGGCCTGGTAGGAGAGGTATTCCTCCTGCTTGAGGTACTTATGCCACAGGCGCTGCAGGCCGGCGTTGAAAGTGAGGCGCAGGTTCTTGGCGGCCTCGTAATCGGCGCTGGAATTAAGCGTGAACAGCCTGTTATTCTCGGCTATTGTTATGGGCGAAGACTTTATGGCGTAGTTCAGCGTGGTGGTCCAGACTATGCGGTTGGTGAAAATTATGGTCCGCTTCATAAACGGCAGCTTCAGTCCTTTGGGGAGCTGGAAGTCGGACTTGATCAGCAGGCTCGGAGTGATGGTGCGGGTGTTCTGCGTCACCACGCCCAGCGCCCCTTTGGCCCTGTCGTTGGCGTAGTCGACCTTAGAGGTGAAGTGGAACTTGCGGTAGTCGAAGGTGCCCTGCAAAGTGGCGTCGTCGTGGCGGGTGGAGCCGGTGCGCTGGTTCACGCGCAGATCGCGCCTGTCGGAGAGGCGCAGGTTGTAGCTGCTGGCCGTGTCCACCCAGTTGAGCAGCTTGAAGCGCAGGTCCATGCCGTAGGTATCCGAGGCGTCCAGGGACACCTTCTTTGCCTCGTTGGTGTTGCGCGAGTACTTCAGATTGACGGTGACGCCCTGGGCCCAGCTCTTGGTGCGCGTGAGCAGCTCCAGCTGGGACAGGGACAGGATCATGTCCGGGAAAGTGCGGTTGACGCTCTTGGACGTGGTGCCGGTGACCTCCGAGCGCTGCACGGAATTGGTGAAGTTATTGGTCACCGACAGCGTGTTGAGCGAGGCGGCCGGGCCCTTGAAACCGTAGCCTTCGAAGGGCTGCCAGCGCTGGCTGGAGCTGACCGTATCGCGCAGGGTTATGGAATTGCGCTGGGCCAGGTAATTGGCCGGCTTAAGGCTGTCCCTGACCCACAGCTTGTTGCGGGTGTTGTAGTCCTTCTCCACGTTCTGCCAGGAATCGCCGTCCTGGATCTGGTAATTGGAAGAAAGCACCAGGGAGCGCAGCAGGCGGTTGGAGGGCATCAGGTCGTTCATGCTGATGGTCAGGTTCACGCCGCCCTGCGCCGTGCGGTTCACGCTTTTGATCTGGCCCGCCGTGAACACGGCCGACGACTGCGCCACCGTCACCGTGGTGGTGTTGAGATTATTGCCCTCGATGGTGCTTACGGAGTAGTTGACCGACGGGTTGAACCAGCGCGCCAGCATGAAGTTGGAATTGAAATCCACCGTCTGCTGCAGGGACTTGGGGTAGCGTTCCAGCGCCAGGGGGGAGGCCAGCGGCTTGCGCTCCTCGCGCGCGGTCTGCAGGCCGTAGCCCGGGTTGAACGACGCCCCGTTCCAGGGGATGAAGGTGAGCCTGGCGCCGTAAGCGTCGGTGCGTTCGCTGGTGTCGTAAAGGCCGGAGAGGTTCAAAAGGCGGCTGGCGTCGTAATTGACGCGGCTCATCCCCAGGGAGTAATTAAGGCTGAGGGAGCGCGGCAGTACCGGCAGGGAGCCGGGGATGGAGTAGGAGAGGCTGGCGGCATAAAGGTCCCTGTCGTCCTTGCGGCTGAGCAGATTGTAGTCGGTGATGCCCTTGGAATAGTTCAGGCCCAGGCGCGGCAGGGCGCCGATGTTGATAGAGCCGGCGGCCGTCCCGTCGAATTTCTTGACGCGGCCCTGCTGCAGGGAGTTCACCAGGTTGTTCGAGCCCGTGGCCAGGGCGTTGGGCGTTACCGTTATCTGCCTGGCCGCCGTGACGCTGACCGGGAAGAAAGCCAGGCGCGTGACGTTGAGGTACCCGCTTTGGGACTCGTTGTCCTGGTTGGCGATGGCGGTGACCGGCGTCTGGAAATTGCGGTCCACAAAACGGTGCTTGCCGCCGAAGCTGAACCAGCCAGGTACCTCGAAGGAACCTTCCACCTTGCGCGCGTTGCCTACGCGTGTGAGCGGGTCGGCCACGTGCAATTCGTTAAAATAGAGCGTGCCGCTGTGGACGTTGCCGGGGGCGGCCGTCACGCCTATTATGAATTGAGGGATCTGCTGCAGGCTGGGCGCTCCGCGCGACGAGATCTCCACGCCGGCGGTCCCTGGCGCCCAGACGTCCGGGATCTTGTCGCCGGTCAGGTCGTCCTGGTTTATGGTGATAAGCTTCCAGCCGGTGAAGTCCAGCGGCACTACGGCTTTGAAATAGCTGTTCTCGTCGCCGGCCTTGATATAAAAACTGGCGCCGGGCGTAAGGGCGCTCTCGCTCTTCAGCAAAAAACGAAGCTTGCCGTGCTGGGCGACGTCTATGGCCCTGGTGAACTTGCGGTACACGTAAGCCGTGGCGGTGGAGGAGATATTGGAGTAGGTGACGGCCAGGGTCTGCTCTATCACCATCTTGGCGTTGGTTTTTTCCTTCTGCTTGGAGACCGAGCCGTAGAGGTCGGTAAATACCGTGGAGGCCTCGCCGCCGGCGTCGTAGATGGGGGTGTAGACGTTGTCCTGGTTATTGACGGCCGTGGCCTGCAGGGCGCCGGCTGCCGGGGCGGTGCCGGCCTGCACCGACCAGGTATTGCCCACCGCCGAGATGCGGGCGAACTTTATGGTGCCGGAGGTTGCGCCGCCGGTGGCCTGCCGCAGGGAGATCCGCACCTGTTTTATGGCGTTCCATTTGTAGGTGTCGGTGGAGGATATCGGCATCGGTATGGATAGCAGATGCCAGCCGGCGAAGTCAACACTGTCTTTAGGGTTGGTGGGGTCCTCTTTATCGGTGAATTTGGAGCCGTTGACGTAGCCGAAGCTGCCGCCGGTAAAGTCCTGCGCGTCCAGGCGGCCGTTCTTGTTCAAGTCCTCGGAATCCAGGCGGCCGTTATTCGCCCCGTAGCGCCGGGTGTTGGCGGAAGTGGCGGGGGCGTAGAGCCAGCCCACGTCTTCGGAGTTGGAGACCTGCGCGTCGCAGTTGGCGTCCTCGCTCTTGGGCGCGTTGTTCAGGACCAGGCCGGAGGTGCAGACAAAGGTGCTTCCTCCGCGGCCGTCCGCGTCCTCATTTATCTGGCCGAGATGCAAGCTTATCCGCGGGCCCTCCGTGCCGGGCGCCGTGCCGTTCTGTCCGTAAATCATCAGTTCCAGCAGGTTCTTCTGCGAGAAATCTATGCCGGTGGCGGACAGGGGGTAGACTATGGAGACCTGGGAAGAAACGCTGAAGTTATAGTTTATGCTCAGCACCTGCTGCGTGCCGTCCGACGAAGCGGCCGGGTTGATGTCCAGCAGTTTCACGTTCTCGCTGTTCCAGTCCAGCGCCGCGGGGTCGGCGGGATCCCCGGTGGGGTTGGCCGCAATAAACCAGTAGTTCTTATCCATGGAGGGGGAGTCTTCCTGCTTGACGCCTTCCATGTTGTCTATGAGCGCCAGGTCGTTGAGGTTCGGGTTCAGGCGGCTCTGCGCGGCTTCGGCGGCAAGCGAAGTGCGCAGGCCCAGCAAATTCATGCCTTTAAGCTGCGCGTCGCCTTCGTAGACCAGCATGCTGTTGGTCAGGTCGGTGACGTTGGGCACCGAGTTGGATTTGATGCCGCCCTGGTAGAGCATGGTGGAGCCCAGCGAGAAATGGCTGCCGAAATCGTAGGAGATCCTGCCGCCCACCAGCGACTGGTTGCCCACCCCGCCGAAGGGGGAGACCTCATAGGTGATGTCTATCTTGGCTTCCTGGCCTATGCGGTCCGGGTAATAGAAGGTGATAAAGCCGGAGTCGTAGTCTATGAAATACTCCTCGTTGCGGCCGAGTTTCTTGCCGTCCACGCGCACCACTTCCGACTGCAGCACTATATTGGGCTCCAGCAGGAAGGTCTTGAAGCGGTAGGAATATTCCACCCGTATTATGCGCTTGGAGGACGGGGCGGCGGAATAGATCTGGTTGTCCACCGTGAACGTGGAGGTTTCAGATAAGAAAGGGTTTTTAAGATTTATAATGCCCTGCTCAAAGTCCACCTCGATGGTGTCGGGATATTTTACCGTAGGATTGTTGTACGCCGGGTTATAGCCTGGCACCTGGACGGCGTTGCGGTTGAGGTCCTGCACCTTCACCGTGAAGTTGCCCGTGCCGTTGTCTCGCACGATATTGCTCTGGCCTATGGAATAATAGGTCTTCAGTTCCCGCAGGTGGGAGACCTGCAGGCTGGAAACGGCGGGAACGGAGGACAGCTCTATGTCGCTTGGCGTTTTTATTATAGCCGGCTGCTCCGGGTGCGCGGCGGTAGTATCAAGACTGCCGGGAGAACTGTTCTGCGCCAGGTACGAACCGCCTAAGTTCTGGTAGTCGATCAACACCACGTCCTGCGGGTTAAGCGTGCGGTTGAAGGTCACCAGACCCTTCACGTAGTCCATCACGTAGTCTATGCCGGGGCTCAGGAGCTGGAAGCGCCCCGTGTAGGTGGAGGTCTGCACGGCCATATCCTTGCCGACCAGGCCGAACACGGTGACGTTGTCCACCTGGGCCAGGGTCTGCTGGTCTATGTAGATGCGTTCCGTCCCGGACTTGATGGGCAGGCGCAGCGTGTTGCCGAAGGTAACGTCGTAATATTTGCGGCGCAGGTAGTTGGTGTCCAGGATATCGGCCCCCTGGAACTGGGTGTTGCCGGTGAACTGGCGGGTCTTGGTCTGGCCCTTGGTGCGCGAGCCCACGAAGGTGAACTTGAGGCGCTGGGTCTTGAGGTCCGCGCGGATACCGAAAAGCTGCTTGTTGTAGGAGACGAACTCTGTGGCCGGCAGCGACAGATCGATGTCGCCGAAGGAGACGTTCTGCACCACTTCGTTGGGGTCGCCCTGGTACACCACGGAAATGTCCTGCTTGTCCTGTTTTGTGTCGTCGTAGTCCACGTTGACCGAGATCTTAGCGCCCACCTTGCCCTGCATGCGCACCTGCATCTGCTGGGTTATCTCGAACAGGCTGAGGGACTTGGGCCGCGTCACCGAGATCTGGTCGTTGATATATCTCTTCCCGCTATAGCTGAGGGCTATGACCTTGCGGCCCGTTACGGACAGGGTGGTGCCGGATTCCTTAAATTCCACCTGCGGCTCGGGCGCCAGCGGGGTGTCGGTGGAGATCCCTATCGCGGGCGGGGGGGCGAGTTCCGCGCTCCTGAAGCGGCCGGTTTCCACGGCCTCGCGCACCGAGTTCCAGGAATCCTCGCTGTAGGAGAAGGGGAGTTCCCCGGAGATCCGCTCTATGCCGCCGGATTCCGCGGCGGTGGACACCGCGGGCTCCGCCATAATGCGCCCGGAGTCCGGCCTGTCCAGCAGCAGAAAGCGGCCGCCGCCCGGGTTCGGGACGGCGAAATCGGCCGCCGCGGCGCCGGAGGCGCAGGCGCAGGCCGCAAGGAATAAAATTATCTTCGCTTTCACGTTATATAAAAAAATAAAATCATAACCCGGCCCGGTTTTTCCGGGCAAGCAGGAACAACACCGGAAGAAAAGGCCGGGTCTCCAGCGAGGCCCGGCCTTGGTCTTCCCGCCGATATATAATAGAATAAATAAATGTCCGTGCCTATAGTCAGACTTTACCTGCTGAAGGTCTTCGCCAAATTCCTGGGCCTCTCCCTTTTTGTCTTCGTGTCGCTCTTGGTGATGCTGAACTTCGTGCAGATAATAAACCAGGGCGTGCTGGCCGGTTTTTCCTTTTACTTTCTGGTCAAAAGCATAGTCTTTCTCCTGCCCAATATCGTGGCCACCTCCCTGCCGCTGGCCTTTCTTCTCGCCATGCTGCTCAGCCTGGGCCAGTTATCCCAGGACGGCGAGATAATAGCCCTGCGGGCGGGTGGCTTTTCTTTTTACAATATTCTTTATTCGGTTTTTTGGGCCTCGGTGGCGGCCTCGCTCTTCCTGCTGGTGGTCAATAACTGGCTGGGGCCCAAGGCCATGAAGCGCTCCACGGACTACACGGTTTCCATGCTGAACCGCGTCACCAAGATAGAGCTCAAACCGCGCACTTTTCAGAATATCTCGGACTGGGTGCTTTACGCGGGCCAGGTCAACGGCCTTACCGGCGACATGCGCGGCGTGAAACTGGTGCGGCGGATAAACAAGGGCGACGCCCCCGCCTTTGTCACCAAGATCAACGCTTCCGACGGCCGCTACAGCGTGCTGCGCGAGCGCGGCATGGAGCTGGAGCTGGCCAGCGGCCAGTTCAGCCAGACCGACTGCGAAAACCCGGAAAAGATCCTCTACGGCCGCTTCTCCTCTTATAAGACCATGCTGCCGTTCTTCTCCCAGAGCTCGGCTTTGAGGCGCCTTAACCAGCGGGAGATCTCAACTCCCGGGCTGCTCGCCAGGCTGCGGGAAGGCATCCCCGACCAGCAGATAGCGGCCAAGTACCGCATAGAGGCGGCGTCCCGCTTCGCGCTGGCGCTGGCGCCGCTGGTTTTCTTCCTGGTGGGCGCGCCGCTCGGCGTGGCGCTGGACAAGCGCGGGCGTTCCGTGGGTTTCGGCCTGACCCTGCTGATAATATTCTTCTATTACGGCCTGACCATCACCGGCATGGTGCTGGCCCGCAAATACGGCGTGCTGTTCCCGTGGGCCGTGTTCGCCCCGGCCCTGCTGACGGGCCTGGCCGGCGTCTGGCTGTGGAAGCGCCGGCTGCACGCGAAATGACATGAAAAAAATATTCTACAGGTACATCGCGCGCGGTTTCTGGGGCCCTTTCGGCTTCGGCCTGGGCGTGTTCTGCCTGCTGCTGCTGTTCGGCAGCCTTTTCGACAACCTTAATTTTTTTCTTAAAAGCGGCGCCGGCGCCGGCATATTCGCGCGCTACGTCGTCTACCAGACGCCTTATTTTATAGTCAAAATGACGCCTATCGCCACGCTTATGGCCGTGCTGTTCGCGCTGGGCGGGATGATGGCCAAAGGGGAGTGGAAGGCGGGGCTTGCCGGCGGCTGGCGGCCTTTCGACATGATAAAGCCGCTGCTCGCCTGCGCCTTTGTGGCTGGGGCGGGCCAGTTCGTGCTGCAGGAGACGGCGGCTCCGGACCTGTTCATCCGCTCCGAGTACCTGTTCGAGGAAAAACTGCGCGGCCGCGAGGACTGGCGGCGGGTGGTTAAGAAGGACGTCTCTTTCTTCGCCGGCGGCGAGACTTTCGTGACGGCGCACATCTTCGACGGCCGTCAGAAGAACATGCAGCGCGTTATCGTGAACACCTACAAAGAGGGGCGGCTCTTCGTCGAGGTCAACGCCGCCTGGGCGCATTGGGACGAGGCCGCCAGCCTCTGGATATTCCACGACGGCGTTACTATAAATTACGACGGTGACCTTAAACCGGAAACAAAGCGCTTCGCCGAATACCGGTCCGCCATCTCCGTGCCTCCCGAGAACCTGGTGCTGGAAAAACTGGTGCCGGAAGGCGTCTCCGCGCTGGACGTGCTGCGGCGCCTGCGGCGCCTTAACGCCGTGGGCGCGCCTGCGGCGGCCGAGCGCACGCTGCTGTGGGTGAAACTGGCCGCCCCGCTGGCCAACCCTGCCATGGCGCTTATCGGCGCGGCCATGGTGCTGCTGATGCGCAAGAACAATAAATTCTTCAGCTTCGGCCTGGCGCTGGGTTTTGGTTTCTTTTTCTGGGCGGTGATAATAATGACCCAGGAAGCCGGCAACGCCGAGGTCATCCCCGCCGCGGCCGCGGGCCTCGCCCCCGTAGTTATATTCGCGCTGGCCTCCCTCTGGGGCCTGAAACGCGCCCGCGCCATTTAGGGGACGCTGCTTACTTTCTTACTTATTTTATAAATAAGTAAGAAAGTAAGCAGCGTCCCCTACCGAAGGCTCATTCCTTCTCCGCAAAAAGCAGGTGAAATTCCCCCCGGGGGGCCAGGCGCCCGGCCGGGATCTTCTTGTCGCCGCGTACGGCCAGTTCAAAAACTTTCTTTTTGGCCGGACCCGCCGCCATCATCACTACGGTGCGGGCGCGCTCCAGGGCCTTGGGTGTCAGGGTCAGCCTGTGTTCCGGCCTGACGCCGCGCGGCGCGGTGATGGCCAGGGCCAGCTTCTCGCTTTTCTCGGCGGCGGACCCCGGGAAAATGGAGGCCGTATGACCGTCCGCCCCCAGGCCGAGGAAAACAAAATCCAGCCTGTTGGAGGGCGCCGTTTCGCTCAACAGCTCCCTTTCATAGGAGGCCGCGGTCTTTACCGGGCGGAGGTTGGCGGGCGGGATCTTTATTTTAGAGAACAAGGCCCGGCGCGCCGTTCCGAAATTGCTGTCGCGGGAAGAGACCGGCACAAGGCGCTCGTCGGCCAGGAAAAATATCACCCTGTCCCAGGGCAGCGGCATGGCGGCGAGTTTTTTGAACAGCAGGGCCGGCGTTCTGCCGCCGGAAAGAGCGACGGTAAACTTGCCGTTCTTTTTTGTCAGCGCTTTTTCGAAGAGGCCGGCGGCGAATCCGGCCATGGCCTCGCCGGTTTTGAATTTTCTGGCTGAGCGGTTTTTCATAGTTGTATCCAGGACCGTCCGTCTTTTTCTATCAGCTCCCGCGCCGCGGCCGGGCCGGGGGCTCCGTCCGCGTAGGCGTGCAGGGGGCAAGCCTGCGGGGCCGCGGTCCAGGCTTCCAGCATGGGGGACAGGAATTCCCACATAAAGGCTATCTCGTACGAGCTTAAGAAAAGTGTCTGGTCTCCGGACATGGCCTCTATCAGCAGGCGTTCATAATCCGTAGGGTAGCCGGCCGCCTCCTGGCCCTCCGCAAGGTAGTCCAGGCCCATGGTGCGCGGCGTAAAGCAGAGTTTTGGCCCCGGGTGCTTGCTGATAAGCGAAAATGAGACTTTCTCCTCCGGCTGTATGAGGAAGGAGAAAACATTGGGGTAGCCGATGTCTATGTGCTTGAATATGCCATGGTCCGGTTTTTTATAGACCAGGTCTATCCTTGTCTTTTTGCCGCCGGCCTTTTTGCCCGCCCTTACGTAGAAGGGCACGCCGCGCCAGCGGTCGTTGTCCACCTGGAATTTAAAAGCGAGGAAGGTCTCTTCGGCGGAATCCGCGGCCACCCCCGGCTCGCCGTGGTAGCCGGCGTATTGGCCGCGCACCGTACGGCGCGTTACCTCGTCCCGGGTCATCGGGTTTATGCTTTTGAAAAAACGTTTTTTTTCGGCTTTGAAATCCGTGTCCCTGAATGTGGGCGGCAGGTCCATGGCTGTAATGGCGGCCAGCTGCAGGATATGGCTCATCATGTCCCTGGCCAGGCCCATGCGCTCGAAGAAAGCGGCGCGGCCCTCCAAGCCCAGTTCCTCGAAGACGGTTATCTGCACGTGGTCCACGAACCCGCTGTTCCAGGTGCCTTCGAACACGGCGTTGGCCGAGCGCAGCGCCAGCACGTTCTGCACTGTTTCCTTGCCGGTGAAATGATCTATGCGGTACACCTGGGATTCCGGCGCGGCAAGCTTCAGGCCCGCGTCCAGGGCCACCGCGTTCTCCAGGCTGGAGCCGTAGGGTTTTTCAATGATTATCCTGGACCAGCAGGCGCAGTCCTTCGGGTCGAATAGCAGGCCGGAGGTCTTCAGCCTGGCGGTTATCGGCTGGAAGGCCGCCGGCGGGGTGGCCAGATAGAAAAGGTGTTTCCTGTTTACGCCGGTCTTCCCGTCCAGCGCCGCCAGGCGGTCGGCCAGGTGCCCGTAGAAGCCGTCGCTGTCATAATCCGCCGTGATATATTCCAGGCGTTCCAGAAAAGCGCCGAACACGTCGGGGGCGGGGGTAAAGCCCGCCTTTGTTACCGAATCCCGGAGGCGGGCCTCCAGCGCGCCGCGGTCCATGGGCGTACGCGCCGCCAGCACCATATAAAAATTCCTGGGCGCGAGTCCTTTGTCGCACAAACCGAAGAGCGCGGGGATTATCTTCCTGGCGGCCAGGTCCCCGGTGGCGCCGAACAGGACGAAGCCGCAGCTCTCCGGCCGCATTTCCTGGCAGAAGCCCAGTGTTTCAGTCATAAATATGTGTCCCGAACCCCGCGGAGCGTTCCTATTTTCCTTTTACTTCGTGGCCGCCGAACTCGCGGCGCAGCGCGGCCGAAAGCCTGTCGCCGAAATCGTCCTTCATCTGCGACCGGAACCGTTTGAAAAGGGAGACTGAAATAGCCGGCAGCGGCACGCCCAGGCGCGCGGCCTCCTCCACCGTCCAGCGGCCTTCGCCCGAGTCCGGCACTACGCCTTCCACCCTTTCCAGTTTTGGGTCTTTGTCGAAAGCGTTCTGCGCCAGTTCCAGCAGCCAGGAGCGGATAACGCTGCCGCGGTTCCACATGGCGGCCACCGAGGCCATGTCCATGCCGCCGAAGGGGGAGGCCTTGAGCAGTTCGAAACCCTCGCCGTAGGCTTCCATCAGGGCGTATTCAATACCGTTATGCACCATCTTGGTGAAATGCCCGGCGCCGGGGCCGCCGCAATGCATATAGCCGCCCTCCTGGCACAGGGCCTTTATAAAAGGTTCCGCTTTCTCGAAAGAGGCTTTGGGCCCGCCCGTCATTATGCAGTAGCCCTTCTCCAGGCCCCAGATGCCGCCGGAGACGCCGGCGTCCAGGAAATCTATGCCGTTGTCCGCGGCCTTCTTGGCCCGGCGGACGGCGTCGTTCCAGTTGCCGTTGGCGCCGTCTATGATAAGGTCGCCTTTCTGCAGCAGCGACAGCAGGCCGATGAAAAGTTCCTCGGTAGGGCCGCCGGCGGGCAGCATCATCCACACTACGCGCGGGGCTTTCAGTTTTGAGGCAAGCTCGGTGAGCGTGGCGGCGGGCACCGCGCCGCGGCCGGCGAGGGCCGCGGCCTTCTCCGGCGTGCGGTTCCACACCACCGGCGTGATCCCCTTGGCGGCCAGGCGCAGCGCCATGTTGGCCCCCATCCGCCCCATCCCCGCAATAGCGATCGAATTCATAATATTATCCCCCTGAAAACCGAGCGATCTCCCGCGTCTTTGCCTGGAGGTAAAGGACGAGGGGACCGGATAAGCAAAACCCTGCCGGAGCCCGACGCTTACGTAAGCGCGGAGGGCGAGGCGGGGAAGGGCGAGCACGGTGTGCGTGTGGAGCGAAGCGACACTTTCTTGACCCTGTTTTTGCGTTCCGGTCCCCTTGGCCTTTCCCGACTTCACATCTCGCGTTTACTGGCAAAGACGCGCAGCGGCGAGATTACTTTGCCAGCTTCCTGGCCGCGGCGGCTATTTTTTCCGGCGTCACGCCCAGAGCGGCGTACACCTGGCCGGCCGGAGCCGACTTGCCGAAAGTCTCCACTCCTATGGTTTCCACCTCGGTCCCCACAAGTTCCGTCCAGCCTATGCTGCGGCCGGCTTCCACCGCCAGCTTGGGCAGGTTTGGCAGGAACACGGAATCCCTGTAGGCCTTGTCCTGCTCGCGGAAAAGCTCGAAAGAAGGCACCGAAATTATGCGCGCCGCTATCCCGTCCTTCTCCAGCAGCGCAGCGGCCTCAAAAAGCATGGGCACTTCCGAGCCGGAAGCTATCAGCTCTATCGACGGCACCGTGGACGGACCGCGCAGCAGGTAGGCCCCGCGCTTAAGGCCGGCCGCCATTTTCTCGCGGTACTGCGTCATCAGCGGCAGCTTCTGGCGCGACAGCGCTATACAGGCCGGCCGCTTGGAGCGCACCGCCAGCTCCCAGGCGTAAAGCGTTTCCCATGCGTCCGCCGGGCGCAGCACCAGCAGGCCCGGTATCAGGCGCAGGCTCATCAGGTGTTCCACGGGCTGGTGGGTGGGGCCGTCCTCGCCCACGCCCACGCTGTCGTGCGTGAATACGAATACCGCCGGCGTCTGCATCACCGCCGCCAGGCGCAGCGCCGGGCGCATATAGTCCGAGAACACCAGGAACGTGGCGCCGAAAGGTATCAGCCCGCCGTGCAGCGCTAAACCGTTGACGATGGCGCCCATGGCGTGCTCGCGTATGCCGAAGTGCAGCGTGCGCCCCGGCTCTTTAATGAAGTCGGTCTTGGTGGAAGGGCCCAGGTCGGCCGAGCCGCCGGTAAAACCCGGCAGGGCGTCGGCCAGCAGGTTGATCACCTTGCCGCCGGCCTCGCGCGTGGCCATGGGCTTGTCGAAGAATGTAGCGTCGGGTTTAAACAGGTTTTCCGGTATTTCGCGGCCCAGCATGGCCTTGGCCAGCTCGGCCTTCTCGGGCATGGTCTCGGCGTAATTCTTCCAGAGCTTCAGCCAGCGCTTGCGGTCCCTCTCGCCGGCTTCGGCCTGTTCCGTAAAGCGGGCGCGCGCCTCTTCGGGCACAAAGAAAGGTTCGGTGGAAGGCCAGCCCAGCGCCTTCTTGGTGGCCAGGATCTCCTCGGGCTTGAGGGGCTCGCCGTGCACGGAATTCTTGTCCTGCTTGGGGCTGCCAAAACCTATATGGGTCCTGGCAATAATTATGGAGGGGGCTTCGGTTTCGCGCTTGGCCTTTTTAATGGCGGCGTCAATTTCGTCCAGGTCGTTGCCGTTCTCTACTTCTATCACCTGCCAATTCTGCGCCTGGAAGCGCTTTTTTACGTCCTCGGTGAAGGCCAGGCCGGTGGAGCCCTCTATGGTGATGCCGTTGGAATCATAGAGGCAGATAAGCTTGCCCAGCTTCATGGTGCCGGCGAGCGACGCCGCTTCGTATGAGAGCCCTTCCATCAAGTCCCCGTCACCGCACAGTACATAGGTGAAATGGTCCACCAGCGCGAATTCGGGCGTGTTGAGTTTATCCGCTACCAGTTTCTCGGCCAGCGCCATGCCCACGGCATTGGCAAAGCCCTGTCCCAGCGGGCCGGTGGTGGTTTCCACGCCTTTGGTGTGGCCGTATTCCGGGTGGCCGGGGGTAAGGCTGTCGAGCTGGCGGAATTTTTTAAGGTCGCTCATTTCAAGGCCGTAGCCGTAAAGGTGCAGCATGGAATAAAGCATGGAGGAACCATGCCCGGCCGACAGCACAAAGCGGTCCCGGTCGAACCACTGGGGGTCGGACGGGACGAATTTAAGATGGCCGGCCCACACGGCGTAAGCCAGCGGCGCCGCGCCCAGCGGCAGGCCGGGGTGGCCGCTGTCGGCCTGGCCGACCATGTCTATGGAGAGGGTTCTGATGGTGTTGACGCACAGGTTGTCGGTATTATCGAATTTCATTTTCGCTCCAGTAATTTTATTTTCCACGCCTGCAAAGCTATTATGGTCTTGGCGTCCTTGATGGCGCCCTTCTTCACCAGCGTCCACGCTTTTTCAAAAGGCAGAATTTCAGTCCGCAAAAACTCGTCGTCGTCGGGGTTCGGCGTTCCGCCGCGCAGGCCGGTCGCGGTGAAAATATGCAGTACCTCGTTGGAGAAGGCCGTGGTGGGCCAGAAAGAGATGAGCGGCTTTATGCTGGCGGCGGTATAGCCAGTCTCTTCTTTAAGCTCCGCCTTCGCCCTGGCCAGCGGCTTGTCTGACCCTGAATTCAGTTTGCCGGCGGGGATCTCCAAGGTTACCTCTTTAACAGGATACCTGTACTGGTGCACGAATACAATGCGTCCGTCGTCCAGCACAGGCAGCACCGCCACCGCCCCCGCGTGGTCCATGAAAGCGCGCGTCGCCTTTTTCCCGTTAGGCAGCGTCACCGTATCCGCCCTGAAATCCACCGTCCCGGAGAACACCACCTTCTTTTTGTGGAAGTCCTCCCGCAGCCCCGCGTGCCTATCCTTCTTAATCTTCATCGACCTTAATTATATAATTTCCACAACCCTTAGGGCCGGCGGAGCGGGTTTTTCTTCTATAATTCCTTAGGCGGCCTATTTATTTATATAATTAAGATCTGCGGCCGGGTATGGGCGCAGGTAGTTCTGCGTTTTCTTTATATCAATGAAGCCAAGCTTTGTACATTTGCATAATCATTCCGAGTACTCGCTGCTCGACGGGATGCTGCGCCTTAGCGACGGGCACGGCGGGCCCTCCGACTTTCTTAAATCACTGGCCGCACATCCCGGCAACGCCCTTGCCATAACAGACCACGGCAATATGTACGGCGCCATGGAGTTCTACTTCATGGCCAACGCCGTCGGCCTCAAGCCCATTATCGGCTGCGAATGCTACGTAACCCGCGGATCGCGCAAAGACCGCGACAAGACCACCGGCCGCAAAGACAACGGCCACATGACCGTGCTCGCCAAAAATGAGGTCGGCTACCGCAACCTCATGAAGCTGGTCTCGGCCGCCTTCCTGGAAGGCTTCTACCACGACCCCCGCATAGATTCCGAGCTTCTCGCCAAACACGCCGACGGCCTCGTCTGCCTGTCCGGCTGCCTCAAATCCCATATAGCCCGCAACTGCGCCGAAGGCCGCCTGGACGAAGCCCAGAAAATAGCCATGGAGTACCAGGACATACTCGGCAAAGGCAATTTCTACCTGGAGATCATGGACCACGGCATCCCCGAAGAGCAGGCCGCCATGGCCGGCCTGCTGGAAGTGGCCAAGCGCACCGGCATCCCCCTGGTAGCCACCAACGACTGCCACTACCAGAAAAAAGAAGACTGGGAAGCCCACGACGCCCACATCTGCATCTCCACCGGCTCGCTCATGGACGATCCCGACCGCATGCGCATGACCCAGCATGAGCTCTATTACAAATCCCCCGAGGAGATGATAAAACTCTTCTCCCACACGCCCGAGTCCGTCAAGAATACGCTTGTTATAGCCGACATGTGCAACGTAAAGGTGGACACCAGCAAACTCCACCTGCCCGCCTTCGACATCCCGGCCGATTACAAGGCCAAACACCCGGAGGGGGACGGCGATTACTATTACCTCAAGGACCTCTGCGAGGCCGGCCTCAAGAAGAAGGTCCCGGGCGCGGGGGACGATTACCGCAAGCGCCTAGAATTCGAGCTGGATACCATTAAAAAAATGGGCTTCTCCAGCTACTTCCTGATAGTCATGGATTTTATAAACCACGGCCGCAGCATAGGCGTGCCGGTGGGGCCCGGCCGCGGCTCGGGCGCAGGCGCCCTGGTGGCCTATACGCTGGACATCACTCGCGTGGACCCGCTGCCCAATTCCCTGCTGTTCGAGCGCTTCCTGAACCCGGGCCGCAAGAGCATGCCGGACCTCGACATAGACTTTTCCGACGACGGCCGCGAGAAGGTGGTGCAGTACGTCAGGGAGAAGTACGGCGCCAGCCGCGTGGCCAATATCATCACCTACGGTACCATCAAGGCCAAGAGCGCCGTGCGCGACGTGGGCCGCGTGATGAACATCCCGCTTTCCGACGTGAACGCCATAGCCAAGCTGGTCCCCTCGGAGCTCGGCACCACCCTCTACAAAGCCTTAAGCGAGGTCAACGAGCTCAAAGAGTACGCCCGCGATCCCAAGATAAAGAAAATGTTCGACATCGCCCTCAAAGTGGAAGGCCTGCGCCGCCAGACCGGCGTGCACGCCGCCGGCGTGGTCATCTCCAAGGACGACGTCACCGACTACGTGCCGCTGGCCAACCGCAACAACAAGGACGTCATCACCACGCAGTACGACGGCAACATGCTGGGGGCTCTCGGCATGCTCAAGGTGGACTTCCTGGGGCTGCGCACGCTCACCATCATAGAGACCGCTTCCGAGTTCATCCGCAAGCTGCCGGATAAAAAAGATTTCGACATCTACTCCGTCCTGATGGACGATAAGAAGACCTTCGACCTGCTGTGCGACGGCAAGACCACCGGCGTGTTCCAGCTGGAAAGCGAGGGCATGAAAAAGCTGGTGAAGGGCCTTAAACCCTCCGCTTTCAGCGACATAGCGGCCCTGGTCGCCCTGTACCGCCCGGGCCCCATAGAGAGCGGCATGCTCGAGATGTTCGTGGAGCGCAAGCACGGCCGCAAGAAGATCACCTACGACCACCCGCTGCTGGAACCCATCCTTAAGGACACCTACGGCACCATGGTGTACCAGGAACAGGTGATGGAAATTTCCAAGAGCCTGGCCAACTTCACCCCGTCCGAGGCCGACGATTTCCGCAAGGCCATGGGCAAGAAAAAACTGGACGCCATGGAGAAGCTGCGCATCAAGTTCGTGGAACAGTCGAAGAAGTACCACGACATCTCCAACAAGCTCTCCACCAAGATCTTCGATGATATGGCCAAGTTCGCGGGCTACGGCTTTAACAAGTCCCACTCGGTGGCCTACGCGCTGGTGGCCTACCACACCGCCTGGCTGAAGGCCAATTACCCGGTGGAGTTCATGGCCGCGCTGCTCACCAGCGAAATAGGCAAGAGCGCGGTAAGCTCTGAGGACAAAGAGAACAAGCTGGTCACCTACATAGGCGAGGCCCAGGACATGGAGATAGAGATAGCCGGGCCCAGCGTGAACCGCTCCTATAAGAAATTTTCCATCGAGGACCATAACGGCCGGCCGGCCATCCGCTTCGCCCTGACCGCCGTGAAGAACGTGGGCGAAGGCGTGGTGGAGGCCATAGTGGCCGAGCGCGCCAAGAACGGGCCTTTCCGCTCTTTCGAGGAATTCACCCTGCGCGCGGACTCCAAACAGCTCAATAAGCGCGTGATCGAGTCCCTGGCCAAGGGCGGCTGTTTCGACTGCTTCTACCCGGCCGAGAAGCCCGAGATCTCGCGCACCAAGGCCATGGAGGCCGTGGAGCTCTTCTGCGGCGGGAAATTGCGCGACAGCAACCAGACCATGCTCTTCGGCGAAGAAAAGAAGGCGGCCGCGGTCATGAGCGAGCACGCCCTGCTCAAGAACGAGCACGAGGTGCTGGGCTTCTATTTCTCCGGCCACCCGCTCAACAGCTACCGCCGCCACCTCGCCATGGTGTCCAACGCCCAGGTGGACAAGGTGCTGGCCGGCGGCTTCGAGGACGGCGCCATGGTGCGCGTGGCCGGCATGGTCACTCAGTTCAAGAACATGCAGACCAAAAAGACCGGCGAGGCCATGGCCAAGTTCGAGGTGGAGGACCTGACCGGCAATGTCGGCGTCTGCCTGTTCCCCAAGAAATACAAGATGTACGGCGCGCAGCTGGGCCCCAACAAGATAGTGGTGGTGGCCGGCAAGGTGCAGAAATCAGATTTCGGCGAGCAGAACTTCGAGCTGATAGCGGAAGAGGCCTACGGCCTGTTCGACGCCATGAATAAATGGGCCCGCGGGCTGGTGATCAACCTGCCCGAGGGCATACTTTTCGACGAGAAACAGCTGCACGAACTTAAGAGCGCGCTGGGCAAGAACCACGGGGCCTGCCCGGTATACTTCCAGGTGAACGCCAAGGGGCGCGGGACCTATATGATAGAGACCACGGAACGCGTGGGCTTGAGCGACGCGCTGCTGCACGAGATAGAGCGGCTGCTGGGGGACAAAACATGGAAAGTGGAAAGCGGATTCTGATAGCGGACGACGACCCGGATATAATCGACCTGCTGGAGGCCTACTTCAGGCGGGCGGGTTACATCGTGACCGCCACGGTCAACGGCAAGGAGGCGCTGCAGAAAGCCGAAGTGGAGAAATTCGACCTGGTGCTGCTGGACGTGATGATGCCCTACATCGACGGCTACCACGTGGCCAGCGAGATCTCCTCGCGCCTGGGCACGGACGCGCCGAAAATAATAATAATGACCTCGCGCGACGTGGCCAGCGAAAGGGGCATCGCGCTGCTTTCCGGCGCCTCGGACGCCGTGCAGAAGCCGTTCTCCCTGGACGAACTGGACGCCAAAGTGAAGGCCGCGCTGGCCTGAAGTTTTATTGACGAACTCTTACTAAGGAAGGTAAAAATGAAAAAGCTGAATATTGTTCTCTCACTGGCGCTGCTGCTGGCGGCGCTTCCCGCCATGGCCGCCAAGGATAAAAGCGAGGCCGTGGTGCTGCCCGACGTGGAGATGATAGACATCCCCACCGCCGGCATACTGGACTATTACGGTTTCCTGGTAAAGACCCGGTTCTACTCCGGCGGCGGCGTGCTGGGCGCGCTCAACTTCGGCGTGCTGGAGCGCCTCAACCTGGGCGCGGCCATGACGATAGATAAACTGGTGGGCTCCGATTCGGGCGTAAAGATGCGCCGGCCCGAGATCCAGGTGAAGTTCCGCTTCTACGACGGCGGCTATTACATACCGGCCGCGGCCGTAGGTTACGACGGCCAGGGCTACTACTACGAACCCTCCGACAAGAAGTACCTGGAAAAAGGCAAAGGCCTCTACCTGGTGGGGTCGAAAGAGATCGGCGTGCCCAGCCTGGTGCTGCACGGCGGCCTGAACGTGCCGGATTTTGACAACAATTACCTTTTCAGTTTCCTCGGCATGAACTACACGCTGGAGGACAAGGTGGCTTTTATGCTGGAGATGGACAATATGTTCCACTCCGACGACCCTTCCCGCTTTAACGCCGGCACGCGCATTTACATCACCCCCTACTTCCAGCTGGACCTGGCCGTGCGCGAGATAGGCCGCAACGGCAAGTTCGCCAACGGCTTGGGCCGCAAGGCGGAGCGCATAGTGCAGATGCGCTACAACACCAGTTTCTGATAAATTTCACAGGAGAACCCCATATGAAGAAAAAAATAGGCATCCTTACCGGCGGCGGCGACTGCCCGGGCTTGAACCCCGCCATACGCGGCTGCGTCTACGGGGCCGAGAAATACGGCTACGAATGCTTAGGCATCACCGACGGGTGGAAAGGTCTGGTGGAAGGAACCACCACGCCGCTCTCGCGCGAGATAACGGAGTATATCATCATGAGGGGCGGCACCATGCTGGGCACCTCCCGCACTAACCCTTACAAGATCGAGGGGAACGTTGATAAGTGCCTTGAGAACTTTAAAAAGCTGGACCTGCACGCGCTGGTAGCCATGGGCGGCGACGACACGCTGGGCGTGGCCACCAAACTCTATCGCGACCACAAGCTTAACGTGATAGGCGTGCCCAAAACCATGGATAACGACCTCAACGTTACTGATTACACTTTCGGTTTCGATACCTCCGTGACCAAGGCCATGGAAGCCGCGCAGGCGCTGATGGACACCGGCGCCAGCCACCACCGCGTGATGGTGCTGGAAGTGATGGGCCGCCACGCCGGCTGGGTAGCCCTTTACACGGCGATAGCTACCGCCGCCGATTATGTCTGCATCCCCGAACGCGTGATTAACACCGAGGAGATGCTCAAGAAGATCAAGGACGCCTACGCGCGCAAGCGCTTCGCGCTGGTGGTCACCAGCGAGGCCGCCGAGCTGCCCGAGGTGGGGGAGGGGCAGTCCAAGCGCGAGGTGGACCAGTTCGGCCACGCTATCCTGAAAGACCGCGGCATGGGAGAGCGCATAGCCGGTTTTATAGAGACGCAGACCGGAATAGAGACCCGCCACGCCGTGATAGGCCACATGCAGCGCGGCGGCGCCCCTACCCTGTTCGACCGCATGCTGGCCACCCGCGTGGGCCTGAAGGCCGCCGAGCTGGTGCGCGACGGGGCTTGGGGCCACATGGCCGCGCTGGTCGGCAACCAGTACGTGGGCGTGCCGCTCGAGAAGGCCACCGGCGAGCTGAAGACCGTCAACAAGGAATGGTTCGACCTGATGGAAGTGCTGTTCTAAAAGGATAATATGGCTGAAAACACACAAACCAAGGCGCCGGCGCAGTTCCAGCGCAAGACCATAATGATAAAGAAGAGCCTGCAGTACCGCTACATGGCGCTCATATTTACGAGCGTTCTGCTGGCCTTCATAGTGGTGGGCCTGGACATGCTCTGGACCGTCTCCAAGGTGGTCAACGAGCACCCCATGATGCAGCCGCTGCTGGAGGAGTTTTCGGTGATGATGCCGCTGTTCGGCATCAAGATCGTGATGTACATGGTGATGGTCCTCATCGTCTCCGCCGTGGTCTCGCACCGCATGGCCGGGCCGGTCTTCAAGTTCGAGAAAAGCTGCGCCACCGTGGCCGAGGGGGACCTGGCGCACCGCGTCTACCTGCGCAAGGGTGACCAGCTGATGGAGCTGCAGGACCAGTTCAACAACATGGCCGGCGCGGTCAACGAGGTGGTACGGGCTTACGACGATTTCCGGACTGAGGCGGCCGCCGCCGGTCTGCAGGACAAGTCCGACGCCCTTCAGAAGAAAGTAGCGGAGATAATGCCGAAGTTCAAGGTGTAAAATGTCATTAGCCAAGTTAGCCGGCGTTCTGTGCCTGTCCTTCCTGGGAACGCGGGCGGCCGCCCAGAACGGCGGGGAATCCTTATCCATAGACGACGCCGTCCTTCTGGCCGTTAAGAACAGCCCGGCGGCGCTGGCCGCCGAGCAGGACATCATAATAGCCAGGCAGCGCGTGAGCGAGGCGCGCTTTATGGCGCTGCCGCAGTTCACGCTTTCCGGCACGGCCAGCAAGGCGAGCATGGAATACCCCGCCGTGCTCAGCCCCGAACTGGGCGAGCGGTTCATGGATCCCTCCATTAGCGACACTTTCTACACCCTGCGCGTGCAGGGGCTGCAGCCGCTGTATACCGGCGGCAGGAACACCAACACGCTTAAGCTGGCCAAGGCCGCCCATAACCAGGCCAAGGTCAATTATGAAACCGCCAAGGCGGACGCGGCCCTGGCGGCGAAACGGTCGTTCTATGAGCTGCTTTACCAGCGCCGCCTTAGCGCGGTTTCCCGGGACTGGCTTAAACGCGCCCGCGAGCTGAGCGACGCGCTGCGCAAGGACCCCTTCGAGGAGCTGGAGGCCGCCATGCTCCTGTCCGGGCTGGCCGACCGCGCCCAGCAAACTGAAAACGGCGTGGACGCCGCCATATCCGATTTTTTAAAGGCCCTGAACCGGGAGCCGGGCTATAGGCCGCAGCTTGAGGGCGCGTTCGAACCTCTGCCGGTGGAGGCCGAGCCGACACGCAGCCTGGTTACCGCCATGGAGAGGCGTTCAGAACTGAAGAGCGAGCTTTATAAAGCCCAGATGGACGATATCGCCGTGAGCATGGCCATGGTGCGCCGCTATCCCGCTATTTACCTGGGCGGCAGCTACGACGTTAACGCCTACAAGATTTCCGACCTGACCGACAACTCAGTGCGGGCCAATAACTGGATGGCTTCGCTGGCCATACGCTTCCCGCTTTCCTACGACGTGTGGACCCAGGTGCAGCAGCGCCGCGCCCAGCAGCGCCAGGGCGAGCTTAAGCGTGTGGAACTGCAGGATAAGATCCGTTTCGAGATCATAGCCGCCCATAAGGATGCGGTTTTCTGGCAGGACGAGGCCTGGAAACTGTCGGCTGAAACGGCGCGCATGAAGGGCGCCTACGAGGCCGCTATCCGCGCCGGCAAGCCTTCCATGGCGGCCCTGCGCGCCCTCTGCGCCCTGTGCGAACTTGAAAAAAAAGCCACTGACGCCGTTTACCGGCAGCTGATGGCGCGCATACGCCTGGAATGGGCGAGGGGCGTGGACTTTGCGCGGTAAAGTCCCCATTTAATGAAACTTCCGTTAGGCATATTAACTCTTGCACTGGCGCTGGCTCAGGGGCCGGCCCTTCTTTTTGCCCAACAGAGCGACGACGACATTCTGCGCGACGCGCTGTGGACGCGGGCGGCTTCGGCTAAAATTTCCGCCCGCCCTTCGGTCGGCCTGGCGCTGTCGGGCGGCGGCGCCCGCGGTTTCGCGCATACCGGCGTTCTGGAGGCGCTGGAGTACGCAGGTTTTCCTGTGGATTACGTTTCCGGCACTTCCATGGGTTCTGTGATAGGCGCCCTTTACGCCTCCGGCCAACCTGTGGACGAGATCTGGGGCTTTGGGAGGAATGCCGCCAGTTTTAAAGTGTCCAGCGACTTTAAAAGCATAAAGATGCTCCGCCTGCTGATAACCGACAAACTGATAACTCCCACCTATATAACCCGGTTCATTGAAGGGCGCCTGGGCACGCTGACATTTGAAAAACTTAAGAGGCCCTTCGCCTGCACGGCCATGGACCTTCGCACGGGAGAGAAAATAGTTTTTACAGACGGCCCGCTGGCTATGGCGGTGCGCGCCAGCGTTAACCTGCCGGGTATTTTTGCGCCTGTCCAGTACCGTCATCGCTACCTGGTGGACGGCGGTGTGGTCGACTTTATCCCCGTAGAGGCCGCCCGCGGGCTCGGCGCCGATTGGGTGCTGGCCAGCGTTACCGGAAGCGCGCCCAGCAAGATGCCGGACAGCGTGCTGATGTCGCTGCTGCAGGTCATAGACATACGCGGCTCGCTGCTGGCGCGCGAGGCGGAGAAGAACGCCAATTTTGTGATAAAGCCGGAAGTCGGGGATATTTCCGTGGCTGACTTTGACCGCTGTATGGAAGCCGGGGAAACCGGCCTGGTGGAGGCCTCGCGCCGCGTGGAGGCCGCCAAGCAAGCCTACCTGATATTCTCCGCCCCCCGCATTGTGGAGAAGTTATGAGGCTCATGCCGCTATTCCTGCTGGTCCCTGCCCTGGCCGCCCCGGCGCAGGCTTTTGTGTTTGGCGGGACTTTCGATAAAAAAGCAGCAGGGAGGCTTGCGGAGATGAGCGCCTCTTTCGAGCGGGGCGACTGCGAGTCCGTAATTGAAAACTTTTCTATTTTCCTTGGCGAGAAACCGCCGGCCCGGCTGCGCGAGGAGGCCTATGGCTACGTGGGCAGGTGTTATGAGCGCGGCGGGGCGGCCGACAAGGCCATAAGCATTTACAAACTGGCGCTTGGACTTTACCCGGGAAATATGTTTTTTGCCTCGCGTCTGGCCTTTGTTTACAACCAGGCCGGTTTTAATTCCGACGCCGTGCCGCTGTTCCTTAAGGTTCTGGAGATCAAGTCCGACGACGCGGCGGCCAACCTGGGGCTGGCGCGCGCCTACGCCGCGCTGGGTTTTTACGCCAAAGCCAAAGTGTTCTACTCCCTGGCCGTGGTGCTGCAGGATTTCTCGGACCGGGCGGCGCTGCGGGAATACGCCGCCTGGATGCTCAAGAAGAGCGACTGGCCCGAGGCGCTCTTTATAGCCGGCAAAGGCGCCGAGGCCGAACCTGCGGTCGCGTACTGGAGCCTTGTGCAGGCCCGCGCTATGGCCGGGCAGGGGGAATATTACAAGGCCCTGCCCCTGATAGAGTCCGCCATACGCCTGGAGCCGTCCAGGCAACTGCGCCTTGAGCGGGCTCTTTATCTGCTGCTGGCCGGCTTGCCTAAGCGCGCCATAGAGGCCGCGGACGCCGAACTGGCCGCGGATAAAAACGACGCTTTGGCCGCCTCTGTCAAAGGCATGGCGCTCTATCTGCTGGGTATGAAAACCGAGGCCAGGGCCTATTTTAATACGGCCCGCGGCGGCGGGCCCTTTACCGCCGGTCTCGCCGCCTCATTCCTCTCGGGCTCCTCCGTCGCGGTGGAGGGTCTATACAAAAACTGAAGTTCTGGAAAATGTCCGGGGCCGGCAACGACTTTGTCCTTATAACCGGCGGCCGCTTTAAGACCGCGGCGCTGAAAAACATGGCCGCCGGGTTTTGCGCGGCTAAGACAGGCGTGGGCGCCGACGGGCTGATCTACGTTAACCGGGCGGGAAAGGGCGCGGTCTCCATGCGCCATTTCAACTCCGACGGTTCGGAGGCCTTCTGCGGCAACGGCTCGCGCTGCGCGGCCTGGTGGGCATATGCCGCCGGGCTTATGAAAAGTAAAAAATTCACGCTCAAGACCGCCGGCGGCGATCTGCCTGTTGAAATAATGGCCAGGGAGAGCGTAAAAATGCGCATGCCGGACGTGGCCGGGGTTTCGCTGCGGCATGGCGGGGCCTGGTCCAAACCGGTGAAGTACGTGCATTTGCTCGCTACAGGGGTGCCGCACGCGGTGGCGCCGGTGGACGACCTGGAGCGGCTGGACGTCGCGGGGCTTGGCAAGTTCCTTCGCTTTCACAAGGCCTTCGGCCCGGAAGGCGCCAACGTGGATTTTGTCCAAATGCGCGCCGGCAAATTACATGTGCGCACTTACGAGCGCGGGGTGGAGGGGGAAACGCTGGCCTGCGGCACCGGCATAACCGCCAGCGCCGTGGCGCTGGGTCTGGCCCTGGGCTTAAAATCGCCGGTCGCTCTTGTCTCCAGAAGCGGCGAGAATTTCCGCGTCTGGTACCGCCCCGCCGGCGCCGGCGCCACGGACATATATATTCAGGGCCCGGCGCAAATAGTATTCGAGGGAGAGATAAAATGCTGATAATTAAAGGGGCTTACACCGCCATAGTTACGCCGTTCCGGAACGGCAAGGTGGACTTTGAAGCGCTGAGAAAAATAGTCAAATTTCAGATCGAGAACGGCATCGACGGCCTGGTGCCTTGCGGTTCCACCGGGGAGGCCGCCACGCTTTCTACGGAAGAGTACCTGGAAGTGATCAAAACCGTGGTGGCCGCGGCTAAAGGGAAAGTGCCGGTGGTGCCGGGCGTGGGCACCAATTCCACCGGGAAGTCGGTGGAGATGGTGAAGAAAGTCTCCGCCCTGGGTGTGGACGGCCTGCTGGCCATAGTGCCTTACTACAATAAACCGACGCAGGGCGGGATGGCGGCCCATTTTGCGGCATTGGCCAGGGCCAGCCGCCTGCCTATTATCCTCTATAATATCCCGGGCCGCACCGGAGTAAACATGCTGCCGGCCACGGTGCTGGGCCTGCGGAGGAAGTTCTCCAGTATAGTCGGTATCAAAGAGGCTTCCGGTAATATCGACCAGGCCAGCGAGATAATAAACGGGGTGGATGATGGTTTTGCCGTAATGAGCGGCGACGATTCGCTGACGCTGCCGATGATGGCGGTGGGCGCGCGGGGCGTCATTTCGGTGGTGGCCAACGTGGCCCCGGCGCAAACGGCGAAGATGTGCGGCCTGTTCCTGAAAGGCGACGCCGCCGGCGCGCGGCGCATACACCACAAATTATTCCCGCTTATCAAGCGGCTTTTCCTGGAGACCAACCCAATCCCCGTCAAATACGCAGTGTCCCTGCTTGGCCTCTGCCGCCCCGAACCGCGCCTGCCGCTCACCCCGCTTTCGCCCGCGCTGCGCCCCCCCCTGAAAGCAGTTCTGACAAAGGGGATATTGCCTATTCCCCGGAAATAGGTAATGTGAGCCCGGTTGGCGCGTCGCTCGCCGGCGCGGTGCTGACGGCTATGTCGGTGGAACTGGCAATTTCGAAGGACTCTTCTAAATTTTCATCCTCGATCTCCTCCGGCAGGTAGCCGGAGGCGCGCATGCGGGCCACTATGCGGCTTTTCTGGCGCTCCATAAAGCGGGTGCCGCCGGTGGGGTTGTAGCGGCGCGGGCTGGGCAGCGCGGCCGCCAGCGCGGCGGCCTCCTCGGGGGTCAGGTCGGCGGCGCCGTGGCCGAAGTAGGCCCGCGCGGCGGCCTCGGCCCCGTAAATTCCCTTACCCCATTCCGCTATATTCAGGTAGATCTCGAAGATGCGCCGCTTGCCGAGTACCCGCTCCAGGCGGCGGGCTATGATTATTTCTTTTATCTTGCGCAGTGGGTTCTTTGAGGGGGACAGGTAGAGGTTGCGCGCCACCTGCTGGGTTATGGTGCTGCCGCCCTTGGCGAAGCGCTTCTTCTTCCAGTCGGTTTCCAGGGCCTTCCTGGTGCTGTTCCAATCCACGCCTTTATGGCTGTAGAAACCGTCGTCCTCGGCCACCAGCACGGCGTGTTTTAAATTCTCTGAAATGCCGTCCCAGGGCGTCCAGATCATGCTGCGGGAGAGTTTTTTGCCCTGCGCCCTGGCCTGCAGCTCCTTTATGCGCATAAAGGAGGTTTCAGCCGGGTTCTTGTATTTGAATTCGGAGACGTCCGGCAGCCAGAGGACATAGGCCGCGCAGACCAGCGCCAGGAAAAACAAGAAGCCGGCCAGTACCGTCAGCTCTCGTCCGCCAAGCGGATACCCGCTGCCTTTTTTTGCGGCAAGAAAATTTACCATTGATCGCTACTTCATCAGGCGGGCGGCGGCTTCAAGGCCTTCTTTCACGCTTTCTTCCATAAAGGAGTATTTCCAGGCGCCGTAGCGGCCTATGCTCTGGGTCTTTTTGGATTTCAGCCAGGCGTTTATCACCGGCAGGGCCTCGGCCCTTTCGCGGTTGTATATAACGTAGGCGCAGGGGATCTTAAGCCAGAGCTTCTCGACCACCTGCGAAGCGCGCTGGAGCAGGCCGCAGGCCTTGAGGCCCTTTATAACGGCGGTCTCGGCGGAGGCCAGGTCCAGCGCGGCGCCGGCGGTGGCCAGTTCTATGTAGAAAGAGGCGCAGCCGTCCGGCGTCAGTTCCTTGGAGAAATTGGAAGCGAGGCCCGCCCGGTAGAAAGGGAACTCCGGCCCCGGGAAATAACCCCAGTGCATATCCTGGCGGACGCCGCGCGCCCCAAGGTTTAGCACGTAAACGGTGTTGTGGCGCAGCCTGGCCGCCGCGCGTTTAACCGCGGCCGGGGCGTCCTCAGTCATGGCGACAAAGTCGTTAAGGGGAGAGGTGTTTATAAGACGCTTGAAATGTATAGGCCCGAAGTGGCGCACATTGGCCACGCCCTCTTTTATGTTAACGCTTTCCACCTGCAGGCCCAGCCGCAGGCCGCCGGACTTCATGGCCAGGGCATTGGCCAGGGCGCCTATGCCCCCGCGTTTTGGGTAATGGAAAACGGTATTGTAGCCCAGCCCTTCCGACTTTTTGCCGTAGGCGCCTTCTATAACTTCTTCCGGCCTGGGCATGGGGACGAAAGGCGCGCACCACTCGGTGGTCAGCCGCTCCAGCGGGTACTGCCAGAGCTTGGCGTTATAAGGCAGCATGAAATGGCGCGATATCCCGCCGCCAAAAACCCGCCTGGTCCAGCGGCTGAAAACTTCCGAGCCGTCGCCGGGGCCGGTCTCGCCGGTATTGTAGGCCTTAAGGAAGCCGCTGACGCATTCCGCTTTCACTTTGGCCGGCATGCCCGAGAGGTTGGCCTGGAAAGGGTAGGGGGTCCAGCTTTTGTGCGCGTAGATGCGGGCGTCGCGCTTGATGCGGCGGCAGTTGCCGGCGAGCGCGTCCAGGATTAATTTGGAGGTTCTGGGCCAGCGCAGATGCAGCAGGTGGCCCGAATAGTCGAAATGGAAACCGCCCTTCTTTACCGTGGCGGCAAGCCCGCCGGGGCGGTTCTCCCGCTCGGCTATGATATAGTCTTTTTTTCCTTCCAGGGCTTTGGCCGCGGCCAGGCCCGCCAGGCCGCCGCCTATTATAAGAACGTCAGTTTTAAGCATTATTTCCCGCCTGAAAACACTTTGAGCATGCCGTCGGCGACCGCGTCCCAGGAAAAATTATCCAGGGCGTATTGGCGGCCTTTCAGGGCCAGGGCCGCGGCCAAGGGGTAGTTGTCGCGCACCCAGATTATTTTCCGAGCCAGCGCCTCGGGATCCTTCTGCGGCACAAGATAGCCCGTCTTGCCTTCCAGTACCACGTCCACCACCCCGCCCACTTCCGAGGAGACCACCGGCCTGGCGTAGAAAAGCGCGTCCATGGCGGCCATGCCCAGGCCCGTAGTGTCGCCTCGCGAGTCCACTACCGAAGGGAAAATGAAAACATGGCATTTGGCGTATTCCTGCGCCAGCTGTTCCTTGTAGATGAACCCTTTCATCTCCACGGACCCCTCCAGGCCGTAAGCCTTGATCCTGGCGGCAATCTCTTCCTGCATATAGCCGCTGCCGGCCAGGGCCAGGCGGAAATCCACGCCCTTTTCCTTAAGCAGGCGGGCGGCCTCTATCAGGTATTGCGGCCCGAGCCGCTCTATCAGTTTGCCGGCATACAGCAGCCTGAGCGGTTCAGCGCTGAAATCGGGCGAGTGGGGCTGCGGGGTTTCGGGGTAGGGAAGGGTGTTGCCGAGATAAACCACCTTAACCGGCAGGGCCGGCTTTATGATGGTTTCCACCCAGTCTTTGGTGGGGCCGGAAATGGCGATGATGTCGTCGGCGAAGAACATCATGAGGTCGAAGACCTTGCGCAGGAAGAAATTCTTCTGGATGAGCAGTATTTCCGACGCGTAGAAATGATACACCAGCTTAGCCCCGGTGAGCAGTTTGCCTATTATGCCGAAGAGGGCCTGCGGGAAGGGCCAGTGCACGTCTATCACGTCGAAGCGGCGCCGCGAGAAATATATGACCGCCCGCGCGCAGCCGCAGACGGCGTAAGAGACCAGGACCAGTTTCCAGAAAAAGCCGGCCAGCAGCGCCGGGGAAGAGTCCTCGTGCGTAAGGCGCTCCCACCGGGCCGGGGCGTAACGGAACCGGCAGACTTCCGCGCCCTCGTAACTCTCCTGGCGGCAGCCAAGGTGGGCGGGCGCGAATACCGAAAGGCTGTGCCCTCTTTTAATGAATTCAAGCGTGATCTGTCTGAACCACGGCGCAATATGGTCCGGGTATTTTCTCGGGAAGGATGAGGTTACGAAGCAGATCTTCATTCGGTGTTTCCAGGCCGGGCCGCCGGTTGAGCTACATTGCGGTCACTTGTTTGAAAAGATTGGTGAAATATTCCTTTTTTCTTCTGCTTCTCAACAGCGCTCCGATATAGCGTGGGTCTATTAAAAAGCGCATAACGCTGAACATGGACCTCCAGTAAGAGGCGTTAAAGGCGAGTTTGAGGTATTTGGGGTGAAAGGTATGGCTGTGCAGATAGTTCAGCAGGGTCTCTATGCTCATGCTGTAATTTCCGAATTTATATTTCCTTTCAAGGAGGTCTATGGCCGGCTTCGACGGATACTGGAGTATCGTGTTGAAGTCTTCCAGGTCCATGCTTTTTCCGAAGCCGGAGCCGGGGAAGGGCAGGTAGACGTTCCATAAGATCAGGTTGTAATTCATCCTTTTCGCCAGGGTCAGGGACGCTTCCACGTCTTCCATGTTTTCCCCGGGGAGGTTCACCAGCATGTTGGCCAGGTGCCGGATGCCTGTCCTTTTACAGATCTCACCGGTTTCCATTATCCGCTGCACCGTGGTCTGCTTGTTCATGGCTTCCAGCATCCTCGGTGAGCCGGATTCTATGCCAAAATCTATCTGCAGGCAGCCGTTCTCCTTCATGAATCTGGCCAGGTCCTCGTCCAGGAGGTTCACGCGCGTCTGGCAGCCGAAAAGTATGCGCACGCCGCGCTCACGGAGAAGTGTGAACAGCTTGCGGATGCGCTCCCCCGAAAGGGTGAAAAGTTCGTCCATGAAGTAAATGGCGTCCACCTGGTATTTCTTTAAAACGTATTCCAGATGGTCCGCCACCCGCTCGGGGCTCATCTTGCGCACCGTCCTGCCGAACACCGTATGCTCTACGCAGAAATTGCATCTGTAGCAGCACCCGCGCACGGTGAAAATATTGAAGCTTGAAATATAGACTGGCCTGATCGTCCAGACATTGGGACGGCAGTAATACGCCATATCCACTTGGTCGTAGGCGGGGAAAGGCAGCGTATCAAGGTCCTCGATAAGTTCGCGCGGCGCGGTTATCTTCAGCTCCCCGCTCCGGAGGAAGGCCACTCCGGCTACATCATCGGGGGACTTGCCTGTACGCAGTGTGCGGATAAGCTCGTGGAAGGTCCTTTCTCCCTCGCCGATGACCAGGTAGTCGAATTGTACGTTAAAATCCGCGAAATGGCGCGGGCTGCTGCTGGGGTGGGGGCCGCCTATTATTATTATTGACCCGGGGGTCTCCTTCCTGATAAGCAGGCAGAGGTTCTTTACCATCTCGATTTCCGAGACCATGCAGGTGATGCCGATATAGGCCGGTTTCTCCGCGGCGAGTCTGACGCGTATTTTTTCGGAAGCCTCGCGCTCGCTGATGCCCTTATGATCAATGATCTGGTTGCCCTCTCCCTGCGCTGTCAGGTAGGAGGAGATATGCATGAGGCCGAAAGGAAGCCACTGCGTGTAGGTTCTTGAAGGGGGCACTATGAGGAGAATGTCTGGTGCTGTGGTCATCTTGATCTCGCGTCGGAACACTTTGCGCCGCGAGCTGCCGCGGGGTGCGCTGCTGCGCCGGGGGAGTAACGGCAAAAGCGCCGGTCAGCCTACGGTAAAATCCCGGTCGATGTCGTCTTTGGAATTAATATTGGTATAGTCCTCGCAAATAAAGAATGAGCGCACGCTCTCGCCCGCGTCGATGGCGCTTTGTATGAGGTCAGGGAGCTCTTTCTCGTTCCTTTCGTGGTGAAGGGGGGTGAACTTTATGTAGTTATAAATGGCGTTCCTGAACACGCAGTCGCCGGTGCCCATATAGTCGTTGAGGGGGGTGTGCGGCTTTTCCACAAGCCTGTAGACGATGTCGTCGGCGTCTTTTACCAGGGTGTAGGTTTTTTTTATCCGTTCCCTGTCGTCCACCTTGAGTATGCCGCACACGACGAAGGCATTGTTGCGCGAGAAGTATTCAATCATCTCCCTGTGCCGGGGTTTCTTCAGTATCTCGTCGCCCAGCAGCAGCATAAAATCCGCCCCGGCCACGGCCGATTGAGCGCATTCTATGGCGTGCACAAGGCCTTTCTGCTCCGCCTGGATCACGTATTTGATGGTTTTGCCGCGGTAGGAGATCCCGAAATGGTTAATTATTTCCTCGGCCCGGTAGCCCACCACCAGAACTATCTCCTCGACCCCGGCGTCGACGGCGTTGTCCAGGCTGTACTCTATGACGTGCCTGCCGTTTATCCTGAGCATGCACTTGTTGCTGTTTTCGGACAGGTTGGCCAGGCGCTTTCCCCTGCCGCCCGCAAGTATAAGGGCTTTCATGGTTTTCAGCCTTTGGCTTTAAAGATCCCCTTGTTCTCTTTGATCCAGTCTATAAGCAGGCCTATGCCCTGTTCGGGCATCACTTTCGGCTTCCAGCCCAGACCCTTTTCGGCTTTGGAGGTGTCGCAGATGAAATAACGGAGATCCCCGTGCCTGTCCGGGGCCATGTCTACATGCGGCCGCGCGCCGGTTATTTTGGCTATAATGTCCACGCAATTAAGCAGGGAGATGGCCGTGGCTTGCCCGCCGCCTATGTTGTAAACGCCGGGCTTGCGCGTCTTGTAGAAGGCGTCGAAAGCCTCGCAGACGTCTGTGGCGTATATGATGTCGCGCACCTGCCTGCCCGTGCCGAAAATAGTTATGGGCTGCGAGATAGCGCTGCGGATGGCGAAATTGGCCACCCAACCGTGATCTTCCCCGCCGAACTGGCGGGTGCCGTAGATGCCCGACAGACGGAAACTGGCGGCTTCCAGCTTGTAGGTGTCGATGTAGGCCCTGATGTATATATCGCCGGCCGCTTTGGAAGCGTGCAGCGGCGTCAGCACGCCCTGAAGGATCTGGTAGTTCTCGTCTATGGCCGCCGGTTCACGCACGTACCTGTCGGGGGATTCCGTCAGTTCTTCGTTTATCTTGTTGCCGTATATATGGATGGTGGCGCAGCAGGCGGCCGGGATCTTGAGCTTTCGGGCCGCTTCCAGCACATTAAAGGTCCCCATTACGTTGGTGGTGGCGTCCAGCAGGGGGTTTTCCCAGCTTATGGTCATGGCGGGCTGGGCGGCGGTGTGCACTATGTAGTCGCAGCCGGCGGCGTTGTCCGCCAGCTCTTCCAGGTTCCTGACGTCCGCCTTTACCATTTTTACGCCGATATTCCTGAGGTAGTCCCAGTTATGGTTCCTGGCCTCTTCGGCCGCGAAGCCGGTCCTGGCCAGCTCGTGTTTGGTCATATTGTCGTAAGCTATGACCTGCGCGCCTTTCTTCACGTAGAACTCGCAGACGTGCGAACCCAGAAAACCGCAGCCGCCGGTGACTATTATTTTCATAGAAGTATCTTATTATTTTTTGCCGGACCGATTCAAAGCGGGGCCCGCTCGGCCCGCCCGGGCTTCAGCCTGGACAGGGCTTCGTCCAGGGCTAAAGCGGCCATCATGATCACAAAAGTATCCATCGGCACCCGGTAGCGCAGCGTCACCACAAAGAAAAGGTGTACCGCCGTGTAGGCCGCGAACAGCGCTATTATCAGCGAGGTGCCGCGGAATTTGCGCCAAGCGAGCGCCAGGCCTATCACGCAAAGCGGTATATATATCCCGGACGTGGCCATGGCCAGATGTTTCTGCCACCGCCAGGCCATCATTGGGTAAAGCCGCCAGAAATGCAGGAACCTTTTGTAGACGAGCAGGCGGAACTTCTCCGGGTTGGCCTTCAGCCAGGCCAGTGCTTTCTCTTTGCAGTACTTGTCGCGCTCGGGCAGCGGCAGGCTGGCCACATAGCCCCAGTCCTTGGGGATAGCCAGGGCGTTCAGTTCGTCGGTGGGGGGGGTGTCCAGCTCCGGCAGGGTCTCCGGCCAGAGCGCCTCGTCGCAGGAGGCGCCGTACAGGCTGTACCAGGGTGTGCTTACCGGCATGATGTATGATTTGTCGTAGTGGAAATAATTCCTGAGGGTCCAGGGCGCTATGGTCAGCAGGGTGAAGACGCCCACCATGAACCCGGCGCGCAGGCCTGCCCGCCACCAGAGCCAGGCGCAGGCCAACATAAAGAAAGGCAGCGTGGTGGATTTTGTAAGCCCGGTCAGGCCGATAAATATCCCGGTGACGGCGATATTGCCCCAGGAGGGTTTTGAAGCGGTCCTGGCTATGAGGTAAACCGCGGCGGCCAGCATGAATGTCAGGAAGGTCTCGCTCAGGGCGTCGCCGGTATAGGCTATGAAATAAGGGTAGAAGCTTATGAGCGCCGCCGTTATGCGGGCCGTCCTCTGGCTAAAAAGCAGTTTAGCCGTATGGTAGGCCAGCAGGGCGGTGGCCGTGCCCAGCAGGGCATTAAGCAGCTTTACGGCTATAACCGACTTGCCGAAAACCAGGAAAACACCGGCCAGGTAAAAAACGTAGCCTGGCGGCCGCCACGAGCCGCCGAACCCCTGCCCCGTGGCCACCGACCAGGCGGTGTTCATCCAGTCCCCGGCGTCCGGAGAGATGCCGCCGGAGCCGGTCTTTATCACGAAAGCCAGGCGCAGCAGTAAGGCGAGGCCCAGCCAGGCCAGCAGGAAGTTCTTCTCGATATCAAACCATTCAGTTATCTTTTTAATCATTTCTGCCCCTGCTCCATGTCGAACAGCATGGCGAACAGCAAAAACTGTATGCCGGAGATTATCATCAGCGCCACCAATATGGAGCGCGGTGCGGTAACGGCGAAACCGCCGCAAAACACTTTGTCGTAAACAAGGTAGGCTCCGTTAAGCAGGCCCAGCGGCAGCAGCAACAGCGCCAGGTAGTAGAAGAAGACCAGCGGGTGGAAGTCCCGGTACATGTATTTGAAGTTGATCCGCCAGAAGAAATTCTTCACCAGCATGGGCGATACCTTCATGGCGTAGTTAAAGCCCTTTATCTGGCTCTGGCGCTCGCCGGGCAGGTAGACCGCCGTGCGGGGGATGTCTATCAGGCGCAGGCTGTAGGCGTTCAGGCGCACCAGGAAGTCCATGGGGTAGCCGTAGCCCTTCCAGGCGCGGTTCCAATTAACGGTCTCTATGGCTTTCTTTGTTATGGCGGTATAGCCGTCCACTACGTCCATGGTCTTGTAGTAGCCGGAGGCTATTTTTGTAAGCGCGGTTATCAGCCAGTTGGCGAACAGGCGCAGCCTGGGCATTTTTGAAAGCGTGTCCTCCAGTTTGGAGTCCAGAAAGCGGTTGCCCTTGGCGTAGTCGGCCTTGCCGTCTATAAGCGGGTCCAGGAAGTTGGCGGCCTCGGCCAACTGCATCTGGTTGTCGCCGCCCACCACCATGGCTATATCGTAGCCGTCGGCGGCGGACTGCAGGTAGCCGGTTATGATCCCGGCGCCGGGGCCCTGGTTAACGGTATGGCGCAGCAGGGTTATGCGCGGGTCTTTCCGGGCCAGTTCCGTTATCACGGCTGCCTGGTTGTCCGGGCTGGCGTCGTCCACCACATAAACCTTGTCTATAAGCGCCGGCACCCCGGCAAGGGTGTGCACTATAAGCTTCTCTTCATTGTAAGCCGGTATAACCAGTGATATCTTTTTGTCTCTATACATGTTTTCCCCTATTATTATCTATATGATATCCTCTTTTGGTGCTCCCATGCAATCTTGTATAATCACAATTACTGTTTTTCAACAAGGGGTTGGGAATGCAACAGCGAACAATACTTCTTATAGATGATGTTAGGACTTGGCTTAGTACAACGGCCAGGTATTTCCAATGCTGTAATTACGCGACGTTAAAAGCTATGACCTGCGTAGAGGGCATGGAAATGCTGCGGCGGCACCGGCCGGACTGCGTACTGCTGGATTTTAACATGCCGGACATGGATGGCTGCGCGGTGGCTTTTCAAATAAGGGCGGACGCCGACCTGCGTAAAACCCCGATAATAATGGTGACCGGGGAAGCTCAAAAAGAACTTGTCTCCCTCCATGAGTACAAGGTTGATGGTTTCTTCCTCAAAGGCTGGTCTCTTGATAGACTTCTGGCCATGGTGGAAAGCCTGCTGCGGCGTGTAGACTTGGACCACGGAATAATACGGAACGGAGACATCCGCCTTATTGGCAGCGATCTGCAGGTATTCAGGGACTCAAAACTGGTTACTGTATTGTCGCGGGAGCAATTCCGACTGTTCAGCCTTCTTGTGGAGAAAAGCCCGGATTTTGTGAACGAAACCAATATTTTGCGGCATATTTACGGGGTTAACGGGGAAACTGATAAGCCTGACGCCATAAGGGGCCTGGCTCACCGGCTGCGCAGCAGACTTGGCGCACAGCTCGGCCACAGGGTAAGATCAAAAGCAGGCAGCGGCTGGGGCTATGTGCAGCCCAGGGCAAGAAGCAAAGACGCCGCCTGACGCGGGCTTCTGAAATCAAGTCTGCCAAAGCCTGCCCCGTCGTAAATCCCCAAAAACGCTCACGCGCGCGTGTTTGACATTCTGCCGTTGCTCTTCTATACTTTGTCTGGCTGTGGTGTTGCCACGTCTAGTTTTGGGCATCACCATACATGGTGAATATTGATAAATGTGCCGATGTGACAATTTTAAGGGGTTTGGGATGAATTCTCATAAATTAACAAAAAAACTTTCTAGCTGTTCCAGATTATTATTGCTTCTTTACTTTGTTCAGGGGGAGGCCATTTTATTGGCGGCGGGATGTCCTCCGTATGAGCCATCAGATTATTGCTGTTTGGCATCAAAGATAACTGTTAGCCCCGCAGGGCAGTATCCAAGGTATATACAGTACTCTTCGGGAACTTTTGGGGGTACTACAGAGGGTTGTGGATATGGCTGTATAACAGGTGGTGTTGGAGAGTGTGGTGGTGATCATACATGGGGGTGTTCAACTTCCCAGGGCGGTTTAATTACTGGGGCTGTAACCTATACCTCTAATTTGCAAATGACTCCGGAATCCGGTTGTGTGCTACCGCGCGTGTCTGAGGCGGTCAATTATTCCATTTTAGTGGATATTGCTAAACCGCAGGGGACCATTTCCTTCCCGGAGAGCGGTGCAATTGTGAAATCTGATGATATGATTACCGGCGAGGCAACCGACGACTATCAGTTGTGGGCGATTTCAGCCGGGTCACAGTATTACTCATTTCTTGGAGACCTGCCGAGGCAGGATGATGGCGGCTATTTGTATTACGACAGGGCCGACTCTCGTAATGCTTCATGGGAACTGCCCGTTTCAGCCGTAGGGCGTTGTGTAGATACGCTTCAGGAGATAACCCTGAATTTATATGATGCTGTCGGCAATACAGAGGAGATTAAACATTCGATATATGTTGACTGTAGTGTGCCTTTGGTTACGATTGATGAACCGTCAACATATGCCAACGCATGGTCCGACCCGACACGCCCAGTAATAAGAGGATATGCCAGTGATGACATTGGGATAGCTAAAATGTGGCTTGTTATCAGGGACATGGATGCTGATAGATATTGGAACGGTAGTGGGTGGCAGGCGGGAGCTGCTATTATCAGTGTAGTGGCACCGGTAGGTAAAACAGGAAGCTGGGAATACATAGGGCTGACTAAAAACGATTTGCGAAGCGGAAGATTCGCTATCAAAGCATATGCAAAAGATAAGGTGGACAGGGTCGGTATGGCGCAAGTGACTGTTGGGTATACGAAACGGCTTTATTTAGGGAAAATGGATTTCACGAGCTATACGATACATGCAAAAGATATACGGAATATTGCCAGGAGCGAAGACACTAATAGTTTTATCACAAAAACAGGTGAGGATGTTATTGGAGTGTCGGCAGAAATAACTCCATATAGGATTACGGGGACATTGTCTCCATATGTAAAATGGGATGTCTTCGGGGCTAATGGTGTGAGCGGGAATCCTGTTCCTGCATTGGTCGGTAATCCATCTCGGTTTTATACGCGAATACCACCGATACCGGTATACAAAGATGGCCGTGGAGCGCCTCTCTCGTACACAGCGTTCCCAAGATTGGAATATGAATATGAAGGAGAGACACAGAAGTATCATAGCCCTTCTTGGAAAACGATTTCTCAAGACAACCTTGACACATTGAGACAGGAATATGTTGATTTGGCTACGACCTATAGCCTGCCTAGGACAAGTTTTGACATGGATTTGCCGGCATTCCCTGGATTGTTGGTGTCTCCAGGATTCGAAACATCAAGGCATGACTGGCATATTTTAAAATATCTAAATTCCAAAGCGATTGCGCTTGGTAATGCGGTTGGACCGTTTGGTGTTATTTTAAGGCCGAACTCTGGATATAGATGCCCGATTGGGAACAAGGATCCAAACGTGGGGGGAGAGTACAACTCTATACATATGCTTGGGCGGGCATTGGATTACCAGCAAGAAGGCATAAACTCGTCTAATGATAATTGGACCGTCTGGAAACAATCACAAAACCAGGGGGCAACCGAATATTTACTGTATGATCAACTCAATTGTCGGGTAAACAATGGGGATCTCTCTGCTTATACCGAATTTAAACTTCCGATAATGATAAATGTAAAATGCCCAAAGCAAAACGAATTTTTAAGGCGTGTCACAAGTTATCGTCATGGGCATGCAGGATGGTGATGTTTGCAAAAAAGGAGGATTTATGAGGTGCCATAAAATACTGGTTGTAATAATATGGGTATATGTGTTTCTCCCTGGGATAATGGTCTGTTCACAGGAGATTGTTGGCAAGAGAGTGGAGATAACAAACAATTTAAATTCTAAGAATGATGATGCGATTTTCAAGGGATATGAATTGTTGGTTAATAATGATGGGCTTGTTAGTCCAGAATACAGGAATGACGTTAAGATTAAAAATTCCTTGTGGAATGCTTTAAAATTCGTTGTTCCCGAGCCTATTGTAATAAAATCAGCTGAATCAGAGACGAATAGCACGGCCGATTACCTACTCTATATAGTGGGCGATGTAAAGGAAACTCGCGCTATCCCGTACTTATTGAAAAACATTCATATTGGTGGGTTTCGGGATTCTTTGGCGAGAATGGGTGATGAGGCTATCCCTCCTGTTTTAGGTATGCTTGAGTCCGGGGATGAAACTAAAAAGCTATATGCGGCCGAAATACTACAAGCAATGTTGGAACCGAAGCCGAAAGAAATAGAGGTGGGTTATATCGATCCGGTTAAAGGCCCCTCATGTAAAACCATTGCAAACACATCTTACGGCCTCTACGAGGCCTCCGGAAAGGCTCGGGAGAAAATTAAACTGGCACTAAAAAAACATGTTAAAGAAGGGTCTTTAAAAGTAAAAGAATCGGCTCTTGCGGCTTATAAGTATGTCGCCGATGAGGAGGATGTTAAACTGCTGAATGATATGGCGCAAAATGATACATACAGAATACGAGGAGCCCGGCTGAAGAATGGAGAGAGATACCCTCTTCGAGAGGAAGCGCAAAAAGCATTGGACTACATAAAAGAAAAGAAATCAGCTATTTATCCGTTGCCAAAATAGATTTGCAAGGATCAACAGCACGTAGCAGGAAAGGTTATTTCATAGTAATTTAAATTGGGATAGTGAGGTGGGGTAAATATACCTTCATCGGATACTAATCAACTGATAATTAAATTTAAAGTGATTGTTGGGAGACTTATGTCTAGGCTTAAGGTGTGGTTGTTTCTAATCTCGCTGTTTGTTTTCCAGCCAATAGATAGTGTATTTTCTGCTATCTACCTAAGGCCTGGTGATAGGGGCGAGTTGGCTTTTACTGTTGTAAACTCTTCTGATAGTGTTGATCCCATTAACACTCCGCACGTTGTTTATGAGAACCAGCCTTGGTGGTTTGGTATGAGCGGGGGGATGATGCTTTCTTATCCTTCCCTTGCCCAGGGCACAAGTGGCGAGCTCCTTATTAATTACACTATTGCGGAAAACGCCCCTTCAGGCATATCCGATTTGGAATTCAAGGTGGTTTTTTCAAGCCCCAACGTTTATCCGCCGGTCTGGTATCCCGCACAAGGCATACAAGTGGGAATAGACGGCACCCCGCCCGTCTTGTCCTTGATACAACCCGCATGGCTTGGCTATACCGCTTCCACTACTATTATCACTACTGATGTCGCAACAAAGATAGTGCGCGGTCCCACCGCCACTTTTTACGCTTCTGACCCGGAATCCGGCATCGCTGACTTCCAGATATATGACTCCAGCGGAATCAACCTAGCCGCGGAATATTTTGAGCAGTCGGGTGCGGTTGGTTATAGCGCGAATTTCTCCGAAGGCGAGTATAACGTGACCACACTGAACAAGGCCGGCACATCCACTACCGGCAAGCTTCAGGTGGACTATACACCACTTATTCTTGTTTCCAGCCATACAACGCGTGAAGTGGGCAGCGGCGAATATCTTGATGATCTCAATCTTGCCGTCAGGGCGCATTGGGGCCTTGGCCTGGTAAAGTTGCTGCCAGCGACTTTTACCGTTGCTGACCCGCTAGATACCGCCTCCTTCGATTCCGCCTCGGCTGTCAGGGAATATAACGGCCATGGGGCGTCTTCCGCCGCGTTTACGTTTCAGGGTGTCCCGCCCGGTGACTACGTGCTGTACGCCAAGAACGCCATCGGCTCCTTGTCCGCATCGTGTGTGTCCATCCATTCCGCGACCAATTATAATTCCGGTACCGGGCTGTATGAGCATACCGTTGAGTATCAGAATCCACTTTCTTCCTATAGCGATAGCCCTATAATCCTTAATTTTGAGGGCGGCGAAAAATTAGCTTTCCACATCTCTTATGATTCCAGACCTCCTGACATAGCC
>DMXM01000026.1 GCA_003482905.1 Elusimicrobiota bacterium | reverse complement strand
GGGGCTATGTCAGGAGGTCTGGACTCTGCCCGCGCTCGCCTGTGGCTTCTGCTGAAGCCACTAGCGGCACGGGCCTGTTCCTGATATCCATCTCAATAGTTATCCGGTAGCCACGCTCTGCCCGGTCTGGTACAGGCTGGGCTTCTCCATGGCGAGGCATTAGTGTTGCCAGGTTCCGGTTTTTTTGTTAGATTGAAGAGAGGTAAGGCGGGAAAACATTCATAGAGTTTTTGCCGGAGCCCGGGTGGGGCAACCATCGGTCCGCAGTGATCAGGGGGGATAATGTACTGTAAAATATCTGTTTTCGCCATGGTATTATCCATGGCGGCGGGCGTTTTTTTTCCTGTTTCGGCAGAGGAGCTGAATTGGGCACAGCAACTGGTAGGCCCGCTGGAGGGCAGCGCCCTGCACCATAATGAAACCGTAGAGTTCGGCCGCTACAATTTCGCCGCCGGGCCGGAGGGAAAAAAAGAGATCGCCAAGGTCACACGGCTGGAGGGGAAAAGGTCCGCCATCCTTTACAAGGCGGAAGGCAAAAGCTCTTTCCAGGTGTATTCCGTGTATAAGAACTTTCTGAAAGAGAAAGGCTACGAGGTCCTTTTCTCCTGCGAGGGCAAGGCCTGCGGCGAGTCCTTTAAGACTTCCTGGTACGACCTCAACCCTTTTGAGAGCAACTATGGCTGGAATAATTCGGTCCCCATAACTCAGAGTTCCTGGGAAAGCCAGTTCTACATAGCCGCCGTCAAAAAGAGCGCGGCGGGGGATATTTATGTTTCGGTCTTCACCAATTCCGGGTGGTGGAGTTACCCGACCTACCGGGTGGACGTGGCGCAGGTTTCAACGCTCAACACCGGCGTGGTGCGGGCGTCAAAGATAGCCGAGGCCATCCTGGCGGAGGGCCGCATGGCCTTCTACGGCATCACTTTCGACACCGGCAGCAGCGAAATTAAGAAAGAATCGGAGCCGGTGCTGGCCGAGATAGCGGCTTTCCTTAAGACCGCCTCCGGCGCGTCTTTCTACGTGGCCGGCCATACGGACGACGAGGGAGACCTGCAGGCCAATATGACGCTCTCCAAAGCGCGGGCGGAGGCCGTGGTGAAGAGCCTGGCCGCCAAGGGCGTCAGCCCCGCCATGCTGTCGGCCCACGGCGCCGGTCCCCTGTCCCCCGTGGCGGCCAATTTCACTCCGGAGGGCCGCGCCCTCAACCGCCGCGTGGAGATAGTGAAGCGCCTGTCGGTCGCCGCTAAGGCCCCTGTCTCGCGCATGATTGAAGGGGTGCCGGATTTTAATATCAAGCAGGAAGCCGTGCAGGCCGCGCAGGGCGTGCAGCCTCCGCCTCAGACGCCTTCGGCGCAGCAGCCGGCGGTTCAGACTACGCCGCCGGCCCCGGCCGGGCCGCCGCCGCCCCCCGAGGCCCTCCAGCCCGTGCCTGACGTAAAGGGTCAGCTCTTCCTTACTGGACGAAAAAATCTGGAAGCCCTTGGCTTCAAGGTAAAGCAGACCGGCAAGTTGATAGGGTTCATAAGGGCCCAGGACCCGGCTCCAAATACGATGGTGAAAAAAGGTTCTACCGTCACCGTTACCGTGGGAAAGTAGACAGATCAAGGAGGAAATAATGAAACTCGCTATCGCCGTATTTTCAGCGCTCTTGCTCGCGCCTGCCGCCTACGCGCAGAACGCGCCGGAAGTGGCCGGGGAAGTGCTGACCGCCTACAAGAACAAGGACCTGGCCGGGGTTAAGAAACATACCGCCCCCATGCTGGCCGCCCTCATGGATGAGAAGTTCTTCGAGGACAAAGAGATAAAGGCCGAGGTGGAAGCCCTGCAGTCCTGGAACGGCAAAGTAAGGGAGGTGCGCTACTTCTCCGATAAGATGGGGACCAAGGCCGTCGCCCATTACGCCGACGCGGAAAAGGATAACCTCAGGGTCCTTACGCTGATAAACGCGGGCTACGGCTGGAAGCAGATGGGCGGCACCTCCGCGATAGCCAAAAAGAAATTCCTCTCCTACGGCAAGAAAGAGCCCAAAGTGAAAGCCGGCGCCGCGGATAAAAAAGACAGCGGGGCAAAGGGCGGCGGCGTGCTAGACAGCGCCGCGGTAAAAGACCAGTTGGGCGCGCTGGGTTTCGGCTTCGGCAAGAAAAAAGCGGCGCAGGAGAAGAAAGCGTCCGCCGCCCCGTATTCCGCGGAAATGGCCGACGGCAGCACGGCCAAGGACCCCTCCGAAGAGCAGTTGAAAAAGATGCTCGCCTCCATGAACGACGACAACTTCTTCCTGACGCTGACGGCCCCCGACGGCGGCTTCATGCAGGCCGGCTACACGGCCAAGGGCCTGGATATGCAGTACAAGGACTCCTCGGGCCACTTCGCCTCCCAGTCCGTGGTAACCCCTGAAACCGGCGCGGAAATGTTCCGCGCCTATCTCCAGGGCGAAGCCGGCTGGAAGCAGCAGTGCAAATGGAAGCCCTTCGAATGACGCCCGCACGGACCGCGCTGCTCCTGCTGCTGTTCTGCGCCCCCGCCGGGGCGCAGACGGCCGAGGAGTTCATCCGCAAGGCGCAGGCCGCCCCAGATTCCAATACCCGCGAGGTCATTTACACGGAGGCCATAAAAAAGCATCCGACCGACGCGCGCCTCCACCATAAGCGCGGCGTCGCCTACGGCGTCATGGAATACCATGACGAGGCCTTGGCCGATTTCGAGCGGGCTATCGCCCTGGACCCGTCCGTGCCGTCATATTACCATGACCGCGGGCTGGCCCTGCACCGCCTCAAGCGCAACGAGGAGGCGGTGCGCGACTTCACCAGGCTGATAGAGCTGGAGCCCGCCAACGCGCGCGGCTATTACCTGCGGGCCGTTTCCTATACCAACCTCAAGCAGCTCGACAAGGCTGAGCCCGACCTGGACCGGGCCGTGCAGCTGGACCCGAAAATGAAGGACGAGGCTTCCGTGCGGCAGATGCGCGGCCTGATAAAGTCTAAAAAACCGCTCATTACCGTAGGCGGCGCCCCGGCGGCCGCGCCGGAGCCTGAAAGGAAACCGGAACCCGGGGCCCAAGCAGCGGCGCCCGGTCCGGAGTCGCCCGCCCCCGCCGGCCCGCCTGCGTTGGACGGCGCCCGGGCCAAGGCCCTGGCCAACAAGGCCAAGGTTAGGGGAAACCTGAAAAAATATGAGGAGGCGGCGGGGTTCTGGACCGAACTCCTGGAGTTGCAGCCCGGCTATTATCCCGCCTACGCCGAGCGCGCCTACGCGCTGCACAAGGCGGGCGACAAGGCGGCCGCAGCGGCGGATTTTGAGAAGGCCTTCGCGGCCGACCCCGCCCAGCCCCGGGCCCTGCTGCTGCGCGGCGCCGCGGCCTGCTCGGACGGGGATTTCGGCCGGGCCGCGGCCGACCTGGAGAAAGCGCTTTCCCTGGACCCGAAGATAAAACGCGATATCCGCTACAGTTTTACGCACAGTTCCATCCAGCGTAAAAAGAACTGCAAATAGCCTAAAGAAAAAGCCCCCGCTGCCGGGGGCTTTTTTTCGCCGCCCGTCAGTCGGGCCGGCGCCTGTAGGTTTCGGTCCTGCCGCCGGGCTCGGTCAGTTTCAGCAGCAGGCTGCCGCCTTTCTCCTCGAATTCCAGCCGGTAGCGGCGCGCCTGGCCGTTGCCTTCCGTCACCAGCTCTCCGTTCTCTACGCGCCACTGGCCGCTCAGCAGCGGCTTTTTCTCCAGGAAGGAGGCGAACTTCCGGCCTTTCCACGGCTGAGAGAAGGTCAGCGTTTTTCCTTTTGCCCCGGTTACCGAGTCCCAGTCCCCGGCGAGGGCGCCGTGGTAGCGCCAGGGCCGCCCCGCCTTCAGTTCCGAAATGCAGGTGTCGTCGTATTTTGTTCCCTCGTACACCTCCAGCGGTTCGGCGCGCAACACATAATCCGAGTACATGAGCGGCCGGTCTTCCCGCTTTAGGTAGGCCGCGAGCTCCGTCTTATTGGCCTTGCCTATCGCGTCCCAGTCGAAGGGGAGGGGGAAAGTCTGCGCCTTGCCCGTGTCCTTGAGTTCCAGTATATGGTCGGGGGTCAGCCGCGCCGCGTGGTAGATCTGCGCTATCTCAGAAACGTCGGCCTCTAAATGCGCGGCCGTCCAGACCGAGACGGCCAGGCGTTTGACGCGGTTATTGGCTTTAAAGAGGGCCGGAGACTTGTTGTAGCCGTTCACCACCGTCAGCGTCTGCGCCCCGGGGTTAATGAAGAGCCAGACATCCTCGCCGGCCTTCCCGGCCCAGGCCGTGCGCGGCTCGCCGTCGGCTATATTGGGGGCCGGCAGCACGGCCTCGTAGGAGGAGGCGGCCGTGTAGGGCAGGTCATCGGGGAGCCAGATGTCTTCCCAGGCCGGGGTCAGGGGGAGGTTCTTGTCGGCGGCGGTCTTAAGGATAAGGGTCTGTAACTGCCTGAAAACCTGCGGCGAGGTTTTCCTGAGGTATTCCAGCACCGGGCGGCCGGCGCGGTCCACCGCGGCCACGTCGGCCCCTTTCTCTACGAGCAGCCGCGCCATCTCGATATTGCCGTGCCTGAGCGCCAGCATGAGGGGAGAAACTTCCGCTTTGCCGTAGGCAACGTTCACGTTCTGGTCGCTCTCTTCCAGTATGGCCTTCACCGCCGCCAGGTCGCCGCGGTCGGCGGCGTCGTACAGTTCCTTCGTGCGGTCTTCCATCCTGGCCCAGAGCGGGGCCGCAGTTAAAAAGAGCGCTGCAGCGATAAGTCTTTTCATTTTTGCTCCGCTGCGGCGAGTATAGTTTCGGCCGCCTTTATATCCTCTTCGGCCAGATAGCGTTTGAGCGCCGGCACGCCGGGCAGCCTGGCTTTAAGTTCTTGCGCCGTCCCTTCGGCCAGGGCGCGCCTGCCGGTACGCAGCCAGTGTCTGAGTATTTCCAGCCGCAGCAGGCGGTCGGACTTTTCCTCGCCGAGGACTATGCGCTTCAGGCGGGCGTCGTTCCCGCCGCCCGCTATGTAGGGCAGCGGCGAGGGCAGCCCCAGGCCTTCAAGGTCCGCCGCCGCCGGCCTGAAAAACTGCAGGTGGGCGCCGGAGTCCGCTTCCGGGTATTTGTCCGGCCAGGCGGGCGCTTTCTCAAGGGCGCGGATCTTGCCCGACGCCGGGGAGACGGCGTAATAGTAGGCTTTTTTCAGGCGAGTGCCGCCTTCCAGGGCGTGCCGCGGGTTCACCGCTGAAAACCTGACCAGCAGCTCCCCGTCCCTGTACAGCATGGACGTTCTGGCGTCCAGGAACATATCGCAGTGCCCGAACTTGCCGGCCAGGCGCGGAGGTTTTCCTCCCGGCAGGGCTTCGTAAAGATACGCTGCCGCGTAGGCCTGCGCCGCCCGGCCCCCGTCCGGGAACCGGGCCAGCCCCCTGGGCGGGTAGTATAAGGCGTATACCGCCGTGAAGAACAGCCTGTCGCCGGCATTGTATGCCGGACCCGCGGTAAGTTTTACCGAGGGCGTCCCGGCGTTAAAAAGGGCGATGGCGGCCTGTGAAGGCCGGGATGGATAAAATACCGGTTCGGGCCCGTCCGCGGCCGCAACGTGAACAGCAAGCGCCAGCAGCGCCCCCGCGAGTATGGATCTCATTTTCGCCCTCCGCTGTTATTTTATCTTAATTCTTTCAGGCGTTTGCGGCAAAGGCGGCCGGTGCGTAGGATTTAATAACCTGGCAGTGGGTCAATAAACAGGGGGAAGGTCAGGGCTGCAGTTGCAAATTGCCTGCAATCGACCGGAAAATGAAAACCGCGCCTTGACGGCGCGGTTTTGTTCTGTCTCCGAAGAAGCCTTCTTCATCGGGCCACTAACGGGCATAAATTGGCGCGGTCAACGGGGGCCAAAACCGAACTTTTTAAAGCAAGCCTTCATTTGGAAAACCCGATTTGTTCCTGCCTTTTTCCTGACCCTGGACCTCTTCCGGGTTACAGGTTATGAGGGCGAAAAGTTCCTGTTAGCGGTCCCTGGCACCGTCTAAAACCTCAAAAGTTCGAATCCGGTTGACTTAGGGGTCAAGGGGATTCGAAATTCTATGTGAGCCGGAATCTCTAAGCAAAAAATGCCAATTCGGGCGGATAAAATTATAGAATGAAAAAGGGATTCAAATTATGAAATTTAACCTGACCTCCAGTAAGGGATATAGGGATTGGCTTGCTGATATTAAAGCGCGAATCCGTAAGGCACAGCTTAAGGCCATCGTCACGGTCAATACGCAGCTCCTTAAATTTTACTGGGAGCTTGGCGCTGAGATTGTCGCCAAACAGACACATTCCGAGTGGGGCGACGGGTTCCTGCCCCAGCTAAGCAAGGATTTGGCGGCGGAATTTCCTGGGATGACGGGGTTTTCCCAGAGCAATTTGAAATACATCAAGCAGTGGTATCTGTTCTATAGCCAGGGGAAACCAATTGGCCAACAGCCTGTTGGCCAAATAGCGCAACAGCTTGTTGCGAAAATTACTAGTATCCCGTGGGGGCATAACATCGCCATAATTTCCAAATGCGGAAATATCGATGAGGCGCTGTATTATGTGCGGGGCGTTATTGAGCACAACTGGAGCCGCAGTGTTCTTGTTCACCAAATCGAGAGCGGCCTTCATCGTCGAGGGGGCAAGGCTGTCAGCAACTTCGCGGTTACGCTCCCGAAACCACAATCCGATCTGGCCGTGCAGACTCTGAAGGACCCGTATATCTTCGACTTTCTTTCAATGACCGCCGACTACAAAGAGCGGGAGCTTGAAAGTGCTCTGGTTGAACATGTCACGCAATTTCTCCTTGAACTTGGCGCGGGATTCGCCTATGTTGGACGACAGGTGCCGCTCAAGGCCGGGGACAGGGAGTTCTTCATTGATCTGCTGTTCTACCATACCAAGCTGCGCTGTTATGTAGTGGTGGAATTGAAAACAGCAGATTTTGAGCCGGAGCATGCAGGAAAAATGAATTTCTATCTCAAGGCTGTGGACGCCCGGTTCCGGACCCCGCACGATAATCCGACAGTGGGCATACTTATATGCAAGAGCAAGGACAAAGTCGTCGTTGAGTATGCCTTAAGTGACATTCGTAAGCCAATCGGTGTTTCGGAATATCAGCTCACTCAGGCGTTGCCCAAAAAATTCAAGTCAAGCCTACCCGAAATTACAACCATTCAGGCCGAACTGGGCGGAGGGCGGAAGTAGTCTGACATTCTTCTGCAAAAAACGCAGGCTGCCTTTGCCGCCCACTGAATCCAAACCGCTAATGTTCAGTTAAACCAGTCCAGATGTTGAGGCACGATTTGCCTGTGGGATGGCTCTGTAGCGACATCTGGCAATGGTTTCAGCCCACAATAGCCGGCGGCCGGGGCGCATTGTGCGCTCCGGCCGCCGGGCCTACACTTCGGGTTACGTAGCTTACATGTCTTCGCTGGCCGGCATCTCATACTTGGGCTTACTCAGGTTCACTCCTTTAGGAAAGGTTATGGTATGGCACGTATGAAGCAGCCTGCGCAGCAGCGCGCCTGCCATAGGGCCATTACCAAGGAACTTCGGCCATTCTTTATAGCCTAAATTTAATGCGGAGTGCTCCGTTATGCGGAGTAGCTCGAAAAAAACGATTAAAGGTAAAGCATTATGGCATCTTCGAACTCCGCATTATGTGTGGCGCCAATGAGGCGATCAGTTTGTCGGTAGCCTTGAATCGGCCAGTGCGCAGCTTTGGAGCCACCATTGCTTCGAGGGCTTCAAGCTTTACCGAGGGATCAACCCGCGTATAGATCTCCGCAGTTTGCATATGTGCGTGACCGAGCCACAAGGCAACTTTCCGCAAATCCTTGGTCGCTTGAAGCACGGTAAGTGCGCAGGTATGTCTCAGGACATGCGGGGAGACGTGCTTCGTGAGAAGCGACGGGCAGGAGCTTGACGCCGTCCGAACATGTTTTTCCAGGATGTACTCGAAGCCCGACCGGGTCATTGTCTGACCACGCGCGTTAAGGAATACCTCCGACGCCAAGCTCGTGCCCCGAATCGCCAACCATGAACGCAGAGCCGTCGTGGTTACCTTCCAGAGCGGCAGACAACGTTCCTTCCGACCCTTGCCGTGAACAACAATGCAGGCATGTGGCTGTAACGTTACATCGGCGAGTCGAAGCCCGACCAATTCAGAAACGCGCAATCCCGCAGCGAAGCACAGGTGCAACATCGCGCGGTCACGAAGGCCATCCCATCCGGTTGGTTCAGGCGTGTTCAGAATAGCCTGCATCTCTTCCACCGTCAGATGCTTAACCAGACGCGTCTCGGCCTTTTTCGGTGGGATGCTCAGAATGCGCCGAATATGTTCCATAGCGGAAGGCTCCCGAAACTCCATGAAGTGCATGAAGGACTTGATCGCGGCCAACCGTGCGTTTCTTGAACCTGGACTATTGGCACGAGCGGTTTCAAGATGGCTCAAGAAGTCGACCACCATTGGGGCGTCGATCTGCTCCAGATGTAATTGCGAAGGCGGGACATTCAAGCGATTGCTCGCATATTCCAAGAGCAGCCTGAACGCATACGCATAAGAATCGGATGTATTGCTACTGACGCAGCGTTCTACGGCGAGGCGGCTCTGGAAGAATACCGTCAGATGTGGCGCGATTGGTATCATGACTTTCCTCCCATGGCAAAACGTTCACAACAGTCCGCAATATCAGTCATCAGCTCCGGCACAGCTTCCAGGTACCAGTAGGTGTCGGTTACCTTGCCGTGACCGAGGTAGGTTGAGAGCGCCACCATGTGCTGTGTGATAGCATCCCGGCCAGCAGGACACAACTGGAGTGCTCGGACTGCGAAAGTGTGCCGAAGCGAGTGCGGCGTCGGCCGCCGACGCGAAGGTCCGTCCGGTAGTCCGATGGCGCGTGCCGCTGTTCTAAATGCCGATTCCACGTCCGTGATCAAGAGCGGCTTTCTGCGAAGCGAGATGAATATATGATCATCCACCGGGGTATAAGCACGTCGCTGCTGCAAGTAGCGCTCAAGTCCGGCTCGCGTAGTCTCATGTAGTGGGACCAGTCGGCTTTTTCGGAACTTTGTACACCGAATCACGAGACCATCGGTTGTTATATCCTCAAACCGCAGTTCAATGGCCTCTGACACCCGCAGACCAGTGCAGGCCAGTAGCGCGAATAGCGTGCTGTAGGTCGATCGACGCAGCGTCCGGTATCCCGATTCTGAAGCTGCCTGGACCAGTCGTTGAATCTGCTCTTGGGTCAGGATGAAGGGGGTTGGCCGCGTTCTGTTCTCGGTGCCAAAGGCAGGTGGTGGAATATCGTGGCGCGCATCTTCAGCCCGGAGATGGCGGGCGAATCGGACAACAGTTCCCAATCGCCGGGCTCGCTGCGAAAGGGAACGAGCCAGTGCGGCCCATTCAATGGCGGTCGGCGCACACACATGCGATTCGCCTCTGCTTTGCGAGAACGCAGCAAAACTCCTCAATAGGGAGCCTGCGGATTTAAACGCGAAACCCGTGGCTTGCCGGAGGGCCACGTACGACTCAACCGCTTGGGGTAGTGGCATCATGATTGCACCTCCGGCCAAGGCTGGGCAATCCTTCGCAGGGCCACTACATCGACTTTTGCGTAGATTTGCGTCGTCTGGATCGAACGATGCCGCAGCAGGACAGCTACCTCCTGAAGCGAGGCTCCTTGTCGCAGCATGGACGTGGCGATGGAATGGCGAAGCAGATGGGCGGCTCCACGGCACGGTCGGGTAACCTGAGCCCGGTGGAAAGTCTGGCCAACAATAACCGAAACAGCCGCATGCGAGTGAAACTCACGAAACGGCGCGCGACTACGGACAAAGACGGCGTCGCTGTCGGTCCGGGGGCGGCCGCCTTTGAGATACGCCACCAGTGCACGTCCGACTTCCTGGCTAAGCGGCAGTCGGGATTGAAGGCGGCCCTTTCCGCAAACGCGGATCCAGCCGTCTTTCCAGTCGATATCCTGTAGTCGCAGATGAACGATGTCGCCTGCCCGCAAGCCCAATCGTGCCAGCAGGAGCAGAATCGCACGATCGCGAAGGCCGCATGGTGATGCGGGACTGCATGACGCGATTAGACGCTCCACCTCGGCTGGCTGCAGGTACCGGGGCAATGAGGACAGCCGCCAAAGTGCTAAGACGGGAATTGCCCCCTCCAATGTAGAAGCACATTTGCCTTCCGCGATGAGAAACCGGAGGAACATCCGAAGCGCCGTGGTGCGGGTCTTCGCTGCCCATGCCCCACATGTCTGTTTTCCTTCAAGAACGAACTGGCGCAGACTTCGCGCGTCAAACCGTTCAGGGTTTTCACCGAGACGATGAAGAAGCTCGCTAATGTGATTCCCGTAGTTATTGAGGGTGGCCTTACAGCAGCCGCGATGCTCTCGCATCCAGCGACCGAAGGCAGCTAAAAGAGTCGGTTCCAAAACGGGGTCGGCAGCCTTGGCGGGCTGGATGATGCCAATATCTTCCAGGTGTTTCAGGAACAGTCCCGCGCCATGCGATAAGTTCCGTTTTGAGCAGCCATACCGTGGACATCGGCAGCGAGGCAGATGGTGCCAGAATCGCTTGAGTGTTTCCTCGTTAAGACTCTTAAGCGAGAGGCCCTGGCGATCTGCCCAGGCTGCAAAGTGCTCCGCCGCACGGATGTGAGAGCGGGCCGTAATCTGTGCGTAACCATCTTGCGCAAGTGTGCGGGCGAACCCATCAAAATACGCTCCCATAGGGCCTCCTTGCAATGCGCGAATGCGACCGCTGGAACTGAAGAATTTTAACAGCATGATTTCCCCCCATTGTTTGGATTTACTACTTGAGACGGCACAGGCCGCCCAAAGAAGGGTAACTAAAGATAGATTGGGAAGGCTAGGTCGGTGAGCTAAACAGATTCAAAGGATAACATGATAATGCGGAGTAAAAGGCTGTCAAAATGATGCGCTGGTAATAACTTTTTGTGAGCTACTCCGCATAACGGAGTACTCCGCATTAAATTTAGGATTTGAGGAGTGGGG
>DMXM01000036.1:81338-187653 GCA_003482905.1 Elusimicrobiota bacterium | reverse complement strand
TGCGGCTCTTTCAAGAAAACTGAGATAGACAATATCGTAAGCATGGGCTGCCTTAACGCCCTGTTCGTGGTGGGCCGCTCCATCGGCATATTCGGCCACATCTTCGACCAGAAGCGCCAGAAACAGCCCCTCTACCGCACCCCCTACGACGAAATAGCCTACATGACGGACCTGTAAAGTCCCTCAGACAAAAAGAACCCCGGGCCTCCCCGGGGTTTCTTTTTGCAAAAAGGGGGCAGGCCTTGCAATTTAGCATTTGAATTCTACGGGTATGGGATTTAAACGTTCTTGACCACCATAGTAAATTGCTAAAAATAAAGACCTGACCCTAATATCCCATAGGGGACCTCGTGTTGAGCATAAAGTCTCCTTTGGGAGCAGACTCCTTAAAACATTTGTTACCAGGCGCCGCTTCAACACCTCAGCTGTTATGCCCTAAAACAGGGGGGGCCGATTTAGCCTAGAATACGCACAAAACAGAACAGCCACTTTAGAAGGCTGTCTAAAATCTTGAGTAGGTATAGTAAATTGGTCACCTCAACGGAACACAGCGGCGAACTATTTGACTATAGTAAGGGATATCTGATTAAAATAAGAACCACTATTGAATAGTTATTCGCTTGTAGTTTTCCGTAAGACTATTGCCACCTTCATATGGCAAATCAAGTTGCTTGCTTATCTCAGTAACAAGATTCCCACCCTTGAGCAGAGAAATGCAGGTCAAATGTAAAGTAAAACACCGTGGCGTTGCTTTATTGACTTCACAATAGTCCAACTCAATTATGGATACGAAAGGCTTGCCAGAAAAGACATAGTTAATCTCCTTTTGGTCTAGTTGGATTTGTGGAGAAAGCGATAAATCTCCTAATGGGAATATATATCTAAGCCCGATATCAGCCTTGTTCACATAGGAATAGGAAAGTGTAAAAGGAACACTACGCGGTATTTGTGTTGTCATACCAAATAGTGTACGCTGCCGCATTAACATACCCGGTGACTTCCCAGAATTATAAAGTGGGAATACTATAACCCCCTTGTTGGGGGCTAACGTACCATCAATACGTTTGGCAAATATATATGGACGACTCTCAGTAATCCGTTCATTTTCCTGCCTTACAACTATTTCAGCTTGCTGGTAAGCCAAAGCAAATGCCGCGAATGAAATTATTATTGGGCCAAGGCTATTCAATTTAGCAAAGCGATTATCTGGATTTAAAAAATCTTTCCAATCAAAAACAATGATACTGACTAAAAAACCAAAGAGAACACAGCACAGTAGCAGTGCGAATTGAAACATCCATTTTGTAAGCAGAAAATAGCAACCCACCGAACCAATTAGAATCAACAAGAACATCCCTATTTTTTTCATTTATTCTCCCCCTTGAGGAGTTAACAGAATTAACTATACCAAACAAAAAGACACCGGCAAAATTACTTGCCTGTGTCTTTTAGAAATTTCTCCCACTACTCAATGATGTCCGAACAGTGGGACATACGGAACGCTGCTTACTATCTTCCTAAATTGCAGATATTTACCGCGGGAGTGACAATCGGAAGTTAGGAAGCAGCGCTCCTATCCCACTTAACTGTATTCTTAGCTAAACTGGCTTTAATGGAATTAGTGTGAATGGCGGAGCTGGATTATTAGGACGGTGTGGAGGACGGCGGCGATTTTGGCTAGGGTGCGGATGGTGAGGTTCTGGTTGCCGGCCTCTATGCGGGAGATTACGGACTGGGTGGTACCGGCGGCTTTGGCCAGTTGGCCCTGGGTCCTTTTGGCCTTGGCCCTGGCTTTGGCTATCTGTAAGGCAAGGCGCACTTCTATATCGGCTTTGGCGTAGGCCTCTTTCCAGCGCGGATCGCTCTCCGCCCCGGCAAACACCTCGTCCAAAGGAATTCCAGCCTTTTTCTTTTTCATAGCCTTTTTCATATTATAGCACATATGCTATGTTTGTCAATAGAAATGTTCTCCCCTCCACACCAACCACTAATAGCATAGCAGACCATCCAGATACCGTATTGTCGGGTTAAATATTATTTAATTTAGGGAGGGGCGGCAGGGTCAACTTTTTTTCAGTGAATAACTGGTGCTGCGGCCGCCGGCTTGGTCTTTGACCAGAATACCTTTAACTATCAGTTCAACTATGTCCCTCTGGGCGGTATCCTGTGAACAGCCGGAGATTTTGGCCCACTTGGTGGACGTCAGCTTGCCGTCAAAACCGTCCAGCAGCTTATTTATCATCAGGCGCTGGCGGCCGTTTAATTCGAGCTGCGCGCAGTTTTTCCAAAAGAGGTCTTTTTCAAAGACCGCCGCCAGGGATAATTCAGCCCCCTCAATGGCGCGGTCCAGGCAGCCCAGAAACCATTGCAGCCAGGGCGTGATATCCAGCCCGCCCTTCTGGGTTTCTTCTAGCAGGTCGTAATATTTGTCGCGCTCTTTGCGTATCTGCGCGGACATGCTGTAAAAACGGAGGGGTGAAGCCTCGGCGCTGGCCAGCGCCCAGTCGGCTATGGCGCGCGCGATGCGCCCGTTGCCGTCGTCAAAAGGGTGCACCGTCACAAACCACAGGTGCGCGATCGCCGCCCGAAGAACTGGATCTTCATCCGCCGGCCGGTTGGCCCAGTAAAGGAAGGCGGTCATTTCGGCCGGAAGACGCTCCGCCGGCGGCGCCTGAAAATGGACGCGCTCGCGCCCGATGGCGCCGGAAACAACCTGCATGGGGCCTTTGGCGTCGTCACGCCACGCCCCTATTCTCATCTCCCCCGCCTTGCCTCCGCCTTGCGGGAACAGCTGTGCGTGCCAGCGGAACAGGCGCTCCTGGGTAAGCGGCTTATCGTAGTTTTGGGCAGCCTCAAGCGCCATTTCTACTACGCCGTCAACGCGGCGGTCGCTGGGAACCAAACCGGCCACCTCCAATCCCAGCCGTCTGGCGACCGATGAACGCACTTGCTGCGCGTTCAGGATTTCGCCCTCGATTTCGCTTGATTTAATTACTTCTGAAGTCAAAGTCCCCAGAATGGCGGCGTCGCGCTGGGCAAACCCCAACCCGGCCATGCGGCCAAAAAGACGTCCCTGCCTGTGGCGCACGGCAGCCAATTGCGGAGCAATGGCGCTCTGGTCCCAATGGAATTTGGGCCACTCTGTTTTTTGGTATATGTATTTGCTCATTCTCCGCACCCTATGCGGATATTATACCAGACATTCTCCGCATAATCAAGGGCACGCCCCGGGATTTAGAAGGTTTGGGTTACTTTGTTTAGGCCTTTGGGGTTGTCTGGGTTGAGGCCTTTGGAGAGGGCCAGGCGCAGGGCCAGGAGTTTCATGGAGATGTCCACCGGGATGCAGCTGAAAGGGAATTTGAGGCGGCCGGGGCGCACTATTTCATAGGGGGTGCCGCGTTCGTCCAGGGCTTTCTTCACCTTGACGATATCCTCGGGCAGTTTATCCGACGGGGTGAACAGGAAGACCAGGTCGTCCTTGGTATAGGCGCCCACCGGGCCGTGCAGGAACTCGGCGGCGGAATAGCCCAGGGCGTGGGCCTTGGCCATCTCCCTGAACTTAAGCGCCGAATCCTCGGCCACAGCGTTCAGGGCGCCGCGGCCTACAAAGCCCAGCATATTGGCTTTCTTTATCCGCCACAGCAGCGCGTCGCTCCCGTCTATCTTAGTTACCGCCTTGCGCGCAGCGGCCACCGTATCGCTGAAATCCCTGGCGGAGAAACAGCGGCTCCAGGCCTGCGCCGTCCACAGCACAGCCCAGAGCTGCAGCTCGAAGCTCTTTGTGGCGGCCACCGGCACCTCTTTAGAATCCGAAAGCAGTATATGCCGCCCGGCCAGGCGCGCCAGCGGGTTGTTCTTCAGGTCGGCCTCGTTGGTGACGGCCACGGCTTTGGCGCCCCACTCCATAAGCTTTGCCACGCAGGCCGTTATATCCTGGCTGCGGCCCGACTGGGAGAAAGCCCAAACGGCCTGGCCTTTGAAGTTAAGCGGCCTCTTCGCTTCGAATATGGAATGCGGGTGGATGAAATTGGTTATGGTCCCGGCGCAGGTTTCCCAGATATACTTGGCGAACAGCGTGGCCGTACCGGAGGAGCCGCGGCCCACCAGGTAAACCGTCTTCTCTTTGGAACGCAGGGCCAGTTTGCCCAGCGTTCCCGCCCGCAGGGAGAACTTCTCCAGCAGGGCGGGGATCTCAGTTATGTCGCCGTAGGTGAGTGTGTTTTTGATGTTCATCCGGTTATCTTCTTTTTTGCTTTCCTCAGTTCTTTAATCCCCTTGTCTATGTCGCGCAGGTCCAGGCCGGTGCGGCCGTAATGGGCGTGCTCTATGGGAGAATCGGGGCAGATATATGTACCGCGCTTAACGCCCTTGGGGTCTTTTTCCAGGCCCAGCCAGATCAGCCAGGGCTTAAGGCCGGAAAAATCTTTGGCCATCAGCTCAGGGTTTGAACGCATTAATAGTTGAGGGTCGCCGAAGCCGTCCAGCACAACGCCGGAATGATAGCCGGCCTCTTTGGCCGCCTCCACGTCACGGTGAGTGTCGCCGATAACAAAGACCTCGTTGTCCTTTATGGTTGTCAGGGCCAGTTTAGACGCCCGTTCAACTGCCTTTTTCAGCACGACGCTTCTGTGGTGGGAGTCGCAGCCGAAACCGCCGAAAGCGAAATGTTTCATAAGGCCGGAGGGCTCCAGTTTTATAAAAGCCCCCTCCCTCAGATTGCCGGTGCCCAGGCCAACCAGTACGTCCTTGCGGCCGGACAGCAGGGCCAGGAACTTCTCGACGCCCTTTACCTTGAAATATTTTTTAGCTTTTACCGAGGCCAGCACTTCTGTAGGCAGCCGGTCCACGTACTTCTGCGTGAGCGCGGCCATTTCTTTTTTGGTGGGCTTGCGGCCGGCCCCGGCCTTAAAAGCGTTCTCAAAATTGGACTTGTCGGTGGCGCCCTGCAATTGGAAAGACTTGCACGCCTCCCGGTGGCCCGTCATGGCCTCTACCGCGTGGTTCAGCGCCCTGGCGCCGGCGCCCCCGGCTTTAACCAGGGTCCCGTCGATATCGAATAGAATGATCTTCATAATTTAAAATTTCGGGTAGACCACGTCGCCGTTCTTCAGCGTCAGCAGGTTCTGGTTGGCGCCGAAGTAATAGCACAGTTCGCGGTAATCATCGGCGGCAAAAAAAGCCAGGTCCGCCTGCATCCCCGGCGTCACGCTGCCCACCCTGTCGCCAATGCCCAGCGCCCAGGCCCCGTTGATGGTAGCCGCGCAGAGGGCCTCCTCGGGGGTCATGCCGCAATGGGTACAGGCCACGGACAGCACGAACTGCATGTTCCAGCACGGGGATGTGCCTGGGTTGAAGTCGGTAGCCAGCGCCACCGGCACGCCCTCCGCTATTATTTCCCTGGCCGGCGGATACTTGGCCAGGCCCAGGTAGAAATTGGAAGCCGGCAGCAGGGTGGCGATGGTGCCGGCGTCGCGCATGGCCGCGATATCTTCGGCGTAGACGTAGTCGGCGTGGTCGGCGCTGACGGCGCCGGCGGCGGCCCCGGCGCGCGTGCCGCCGTAATTGGAAAGCTGCTCCGAGTGGACCTTGGGCTTTAACCCCAAGCGGGCCGCCTCTTTAAGATAGGCCGTGGTCTGCTCTGGCGTAAAATAGCCTTTCTCGCAGAATATATCGGCGAATACTGCCAGCTTTTCTGCGGCTGCTTTGGGGAGGATCTCGGCGACAACATAGTCCAGATATTTCTGAGTGTCGCCTTTGAATTCCGGCGGCACGCTGTGCGCCGCCAGCAGGGTGGGCAGCATTTCAAGGGGCGTATATTTCTGCGCCTCGCGCACCGCTTTCAGCATTTTAATTTCTGATTCCAGGTTCAGGCCGTATCCGCTTTTCACTTCTATAGTGGTGGTGCCGCATTCCAGGAAGCGCGCGGCGCGGGCCGCAAGCTGGGCCGCCATGGCCTTGGGCGCCTGCGCGCGCACGGCGCCTATGCTGGATATTATCCCGCCGCCGGCGGCCTTAATGTCCTGGTACGAGGCTCCGGCTGTGCGCATTGAGAAATCTTTAAGCCGCGGTTCCGCGAATACGGCGTGGGTATGGCTGTCCACAAAACCCGGCAGGCAGACCCCGTTAACCTCCACCTGCCTGGCTTTTTTGGCCAGGCGGTGGCGCATAACCGCGGCCTTTGGACCGGCCGCTTCTATACGGCCGCCATCCACCAGCACGGCGGCGTTCTTAACCAGACCCGCCTCGCGCATGGCCGCCCCCGCGCGGGGGCCATTGTCCCCAGCGAAGGTGAGCAGCTGCTTTATGCCGGTGAACAGTATGGCCATCAGCGGAAGTTCTCGAACTGGAGGGTTATCTTGTAATCCCCGCCGCGCAGCAGGCTCATCACGTTCTGCAGCTCGTCCTTGGACTTGGAGGTGACGCGCAGGGTGTCGCCCTGGATGGAGACGTTGGCCTTCAGCTTGGCGTCTTTAATGGCCCGCACTATTTCCTTGGCCTTGTCCTGCGGTATGCCCTGCTGCACTTTCACCGCCTGCTTGGCCGTGCCGCCCAGCGCGTGCTCCACTTTCTGCGCCTCGAAATTCTTCACCGGCAGACCGCGCTTGGAGATCTTGGTCAGCAATACGTCGTATAGGGCCTTCACCTTGTAATCGTCTGAGGATTGCAGCATTATGCTGTTGGCCTTCTTGTCGAAATTGATCTCGGACTTGGAATCCTTGAAATCATAACGGTTGATGACTTCCTTCATGGCGATGGCGATAGCCTCGTCCACCACGGTATAATCCACCTTGGAAACCACGTCAAACTGAATTCACTTGCCATAATTATTCCTCCGTTTTATTTGAGCATCGGGATCTTTACGCCTTTCTTTTTGGCGAAATCCGAAGCGATCTTATAGCCGGCGTCGGCGTGGCGCAGCACGCCCATGGCCGGGTCGTTGGTGAGTACGCGCTCCAGGCGCGTAGCCATTTCTTTGGTGCCGTCGGCCACAGTCACCTGCCCCGCGTGCAGGGAGTAGCCCATGCCAACGCCGCCGCCGTGGTGAAAAGACACCCAGCTGGCGCCGGAAGCGGTGTTTATAAGGGCGTTGAGTATGGGCCAGTCGGCTATGGCGTCGGAGCCGTCCTTCATGGCTTCCGTTTCGCGGAAAGGGCTGGCTACCGAGCCTGAATCCAGATGGTCGCGGCCTATCACCACCGGCGCGGAGATCTTACCCTTTTTCACCAGGTCGTTTATCCGCATGCCCATTATATGCCGCTCGCCGTAGCCGAGCCAGCAGATGCGGGAAGGCAGGCCCTGGAACTTCACTTTCTTCGTGGCCATGTCCATCCAGCGCCTGAGATGTTCATCCTTAGGGAACAGGTCGAGCACCAGTTTGTCCGTGACCGCTATGTCCTTCGGGTCGCCGGAAAGCGCCGCCCAGCGGAAAGGGCCTTTGCCCTCGCAGAACAGGTCGCGGATATAGGCGGGAACGAAGCCGGGGAAATCGTAGGCCTTTTTCACGCCCTGCTTGAAAGCCATAGTCCTGATATTATTGCCGTAGTCGAACGTGACGGCGCCTGCCTTCTGCAGCTTCAGCATGGCCTCCACGTGTATGGCTATGGATTCCATGGAAAGCTTCAGGTATTTTTTTGGATCCCTGCGGCGCAGCTCATCGGCTGCCTTTATGCTGTAGCCTTTCGGGATATAACCCTTCAGCGGGTCGTGGGCGGAGGTCTGGTCTGTCAGCACGTCTATTTTCACGCCGCGGCGCGCCATCTCGGGCAGCACTTCGGCGCAGTTGCCCAGCAGGCCGATGGAAAGAGGCTTCTTCGCCTTCATGGCCGCGTCCGCCAGGCGCAAAGCTTCGTCCAGGTCGCGGCTCATGATGTCCACGTAGGCCGTGTCCAGGCGCTTCTGTATGCGGGTCTCGTCCGCCTCTATTACAATGGCCACGCCGCCGTTCATGGTAACGGCCAGGGGCTGGGCGCCGCCCATGCCGCCCAGGCCGCCGGTGACGGTGAGTTTGCCTGTCAGGTCGCTCTTGAAATGTTTACGGGCGCAGGCGGCGAAGGTCTCGTATGTGCCCTGCAATATCCCCTGAGTGCCGATATAGATCCAGGAACCGGCCGTCATCTGGCCGTACATCATAAGGCCCTTCCGCTCCAGCTCGTCGAAGACTTCCCAGTTGGCCCAATTGCCCACCAGGTTGGAGTTGGCTATGATCACGCGGGGAGAATGCTCGTGCGTGCGCAGCACGCCCACGGGTTTGCCCGACTGCACCAGCAGGGTTTCGTCGTTCTCCAGCTTGCGCAGCGACGAGACTATGGCGTGGTAGCAGTCCCAGTTGCGGGCGGCCTTGCCGCGCCCGCCGTAAACTATAAGATCCTCGGGGCGTTCCGCCACCTCCGGGTCCAGGTTGTTCATCAGCATGCGCAGGGCCGCTTCCTGCTGCCAGCCCTTGCACGATATCTTATTGCCGCGCGCCGCGCGTATTATATTGGCACCCATACCACGTCCTCCAAATAGTTTAGTCGACGAAATAACCGCCCAGGATCGCCTCGGCCACGGCTTCTATGCGGCCGGAGAAAACCTCGTCGCCTTTGAAGGCGGGCGAGATCTTGCGCAGCTTCGCCAGAGCCGTCTCTATGTGGGGGCTAGACCGGAGCGGGCGGTGGAATTCCACGCCCTCGGCGGCGGCCATCATCTCTATGGCGTATATGCGCGCCACATTAAGCACCACCGTGCTGAGCTTAAGCGCGGCGGTCATCCCCATGCTCACAAAGTCCTCCTTGTTGGCGGAGGTGGGGATGGAGTCGGCGCTGGCGGGGTGGCTGAGTATTTTATTTTCATTGCAGAGCGCGGCCGCGGTGACATGCGCTATCATAAAGCCGGACTCCAGGCCCGGATTGCGGGCGAGAAAAGGCGGAAGTATTTTAAAGTCGCTCACCAGCTGGGCTATACGGCGCTCCGAGATATTGCCGAGCGCCGTTATGGCTATGGCGGCAAAATCCGCCGCGAAAGCTACGGCCTGGCCGTGAAAGTTGCCGCCGGAGAGCACCTCTATGGAGCCTCGCTTTTTCCCCTCCACCACCAGCGGGTTGTCGGTAACGCTGCCAAGCTCGGTCTCAAAAGCGTTCAGCGCGTACTCAATGGCGTCGCGCGCGGCGCCCATGGCCTGCGGCATGCAGCGCAGGGAGTAGGGGTCCTGCACGCGCTTGTCGTTGGCCGCGTGGGAAGCGCGGATCTTGCTGCCTTTCAGCAGGGTCTCCAGCATTTCGGCCACTTCCAGCTGGCCCGGGTGCGGCTTAAGCTCGTGGATGCGCTTGTCGAAAGGCGTCGGCGTGCCCTTGAGAGCCTCAAGGCTCATGGCCCCGGTGAGGACGGCGGAATAAAAAAGGTTCATAGCCTCGAACAGCGCCAGCCCGCCCACCGACTTCATGGCCTGCGTGCCGTTTATAAGCGCCAGGCCCTCTTTTTCGGCCAATTCTATCGGCTTAAGGCCCGCTTTCTTCAGGACCGCGGCGGACGGTTGCCACTTGTCCTCGCCGGCAAATTTGGCCATGCCCTCGCCTATCAGCGTCAGCGCCATGTGGGCGGAAGGGGCCAGGTCCCCGCTGGCGCCCACCGAGCCTTTGGAAGGGATGAAAGGGATAACGCCCTTGTTTATAAGGGCGGAAAGCAGTTTAACCAGCACCGGGCGCACCCCGGAATTACCCATGGCCAGTTCGTTGGCGCGGGCGAACATAAGGCCGCAGGCCTCCGCGTCGTCGAGCGGCTCGCCCACGCCGCAGGCATGGCTGCGGATAAGGTTCACCTGCAGGCTTTTAAGACTTTCCCGGGAGACGCGCTGGCTGGCCAGTTCGCCGAAGCCGGTGTTTATGCCGTACATCACGCCGTCCCCGGCCAGCAGGGCCTCCAGGCTGGCGCGCCGCGCCGCAATGAGCTTAAGGGCTTTGGGAGGGACTACGGTACGGCGGTAACCCAGGGCCACCTCCGCAAAATCCACTATGTCCGGGAAAGTTCCCAGGCTGAAAGGCTTGTTATTTTTGTTCATGATGTTTTTCCTCCGCTCTTGCTCACCAGGTCCGCCACCGTTACCGCTCCGGCGGACTTGAAGGCGCTTATGAAATGCTCAAAGATCTTCCTGGTCATCTCCACGTCGGCCAAAGCCCGGTGCCAGCCCTCGCTGGAAATATTAAGCTCCGCCGCTATCTTGGCAAGGCGGTTGCTCTGGAATTTCCAGTTCTTCCTGGCTATGGCCAGGGTATCCACTACGTAGAGCTTCGGGAATTTAAGCCCCACCCTCTCCATTTCCGCCGAGAGGAAGGCGACGTCGAACTGGGCGTTGTGCGCTACCACCACGGAATTCTCCAGCATAGCCAGCAGCCGCGGGGCCACGCCGCCGAAGGACGGACTGTCTTTGACCATCTCGTCGGTGATGCCGTGGATCTTTGAAACCGCGTCCGGGATGGGCGCGCCGGGGTTCACCAGCTCGGCCAGCGTGGCCACCCTGTCGCTTCCGCGGAAGCTTATGGCCGCCACCTCGCAGACGCGGGCGGACCTGGGCGAAAGCCCGGTAGTTTCCACGTCTATAAAAGTGAAGACCGCGTCGTCGATCTTTAATTTTCCGGTAACGTCCATGAAGGCCTTATATACGCGCCGGTTACAGCGCCCCGTAGTAAATATACCTGGTCCACAGCCCCAGCGCCGCGGTGACGCCCACGCTCAGCGCCACGTTCACCGGGGACAGGTCTATGATCCGCTTCTTTTTCACGTAAATTATCTGGATCACCCAGGCCAGCGCGAAAGGGACCCACCAGTATCCGCCGACAAAAAAGAAGGCCCAGAGCACGACGCGCTCGAAGATAAGGAAATATTTCTCGTCGAAACGCGGGAAGGCCTTGCCCAGCAGGTCCTTTTCCACGAAATAGACCAGCACCGTGGTGAAGTGCGTCACCAGCACCAGCATGCAGGCTATGCCTATCCACTTTTCCGCCAGCAGCATGTCCCGGGACGGGATAGCCACCGGGGAGATCATGAACAGCACGTACACGTGCAGCAGCTGGTCCGCCAGGAAACTTACGGTGCCGTCGTGATAGCCCATGGTGCGCATGCTGTATACGCGCAGCTGGTCCACCGCGAAGTGCAGCGCCAGCATGATCGCCAGCGCCCACCAGCCGTTAATGCCGACCGGCCCCAGCGTCACCCAGGTCTGGGGAAGATAGGGCCAGAGCAGCGCCGCGGCCACTGCCAGGTGGGTCAGGCAGTGCAGCAGCATGCCCCACAGGTGGTTGCGCTTCAGGCGGTTGACCACGTCGAACTGCAGGGTGAAGTCCGCCAGCAGGTGCGCGAGGAGAAGTCTCCAGAATATTATCATAGTCCTCTACTTTGACGTCAGGTTGAAAGAGCCGTCCCAGTCCTTAGGCGCCTCTTTCTCGTACTTCTCGGCCAGCTCCAGATAGAACTGCGAGGGACCGTCGGAGGGGCGCGCTTTCAGCGCCGCCTTGAAGTCCTTGGCGGCCTGGGCATATTTGCCGGCGTAGAACTTTTCCGTGCCCGCCCCGTAAGACTTCAACATGGCCGTTACCTCCGGGCCCGCGGCGCCCTTGCGGGCGAAAGGCTCGTAAACCTTTACCGGGATGGCCTTGCCTACCACGCGGATGCTGCCGAGGAAGCGGTGATCGAAAAGGTCCTTCGATTCATCAAAAGTCTCCCCGCTGGCCATGATCTGGGAATGGAAGAACTTATTGGCGCCCTCAAGGCGGGAAGCCAGGTTAACGGAGTCCCCCATGACGGTGTAGGATAGCCTGGTCTTGGAACCCATGTTGCCTACTACCATCGGGCCGGAATTAAGGCCCACGCGGCAGGAGGGTTTTATGGCGTACTGCGTAAGCTTCTCGTTCAGGCGGGCCATCTCGGCCTGGCAGTCCACGGCCGCAAGACAAGCCAGCCTGCGGTGATCTTTCTGGTCCAGCGGGGCGTTCCAGAAAGCCATGATGCAGTCGCCGATATATTTATCTACGACCCCGTCGTGCTTCAGGATGATGTCGGTAAGACCGGACAGATACTCGTTGAGCATCGAGGTCAGTTCCTCTGGCGTCATTTTTTCCGACATCGTAGTGAAGCCGGCTATGTCCAGGAAGAAAGCCGTCATTTCGCGTTTCTCGCCGCCCAGGGAAAGCCTGGCTGGGTCCTTGGTGATGAGTTCCACCACCTTGGGCGACAGGTACTGCCCGAATGTGTTCTTTATCCACTTCTTCTCCCGGCCTTCCATAAGCCCCTTGTCCACCGTGATATAGGCGAAAGGCAGGAATAACGCCAGCGCTATGCTGGGAAAGGGCATCATAAGGCAGTTCGCAAGCAGCAGAACGTAGACCATAGAGAGGCCCAGCAGCACGCTCGAACAAACAACTACCAGTATGGCGAGTGAATAACGCCGCAGGATGACCGGCAGCCATGGGAGGATCAATATCAGCAGAGAAATCCAGGCATAAGAGATGGTTTCACGGAAGTCCCCGGAGATGACGTTATCCAGGAAAGTGGCGTGCACCTCCACCCCGGGCAGCTGCTGGGCGAAAGGGCTGGGACAATGGTCATAAGCCCCCATCGCAGTAGCGCCCACCAGGGCTATGCCGCCTTTTAATGCCTCCTTTTCCTCCTCAGTCAAACGCCCGCTCAGAATGTCGGCAAAAGATATGTGCCTAAAACTGGACAACGTTTCCCTGTCCTTGTCGGTATCCCAGGCCGGGTGTTTCTTGCGCGCCACGAAGTTGCGATAGTTCAGTATTTTCCCATCGCTGTATTCCAGGAACAGCTGGGAAAGATGCTTGCCGGAATAAAAAGAATAGGCGCCTATACCTATCGATGGTACCGGGAGACCAGGGAACTCTTTCCCGATCAGCGTGTCTTTAAGTTCGGTCTCTCCGTATGTAATGAACTTAACGTCCGAAAATATCAGGGGGAACTGATATACTGGCCCCCCCCAGAAAGGCATATAGCGCCTTACCTGTCCGTCCGAGTCCATGAGCGCCTCGACATGCGGCTGGCCCATAATGGCGCTGGCCTTGGCAAGGCCCTTGACCGGGTATATAATTCTTTTCGTGTTCGGGTCTCTAAAGACCAGATTTCCCACATTTCCGGCTTTAGCCACAGCTTCGACAAAACGCCTGTTGTCGGAATCTTTATCGCGCTTGCTTTTAGAAACAATGATGTCGAAGAAAATGCCTTTAACGCCGTATTTTTCCAGCTGTTCTACCAGGTTCCCGTAATAGCTCCGCGGCACCGGCCAGCCATATTCCTCCAGTGAAAGCTCGTCGATAGCGATTATGGACACCTTCGGATGAGCCGGCTTGGTTATGTACTTGCCAAAAGAATAGGAGTTGCCAAAAGGGTCCTCCGGATCATTCTGGTCGGAAACCACCTTGGCTACGGTGTTAAGCATGGACGGGAGATTAAGAACAAAATGCCCCCAACTGTAATCCAGCCGCTTAGTGGCCTCGAACGGAACCGAGAAAATGAGCCACAACAGGGAGAACAAGGATATCCCTATATAAAGCCTCTTGTTGCCGGAAACAGCGCTCTTTGTTTTGTTTGCCATATTATGTCCAGAATCCCCTTACCGTTCAATGACCTTTATCCCTATGTCCTTACGCCGGAAACTGCACCGAGAACTTACCTCCCGGCACGGACTCCGCCCAGATGCGGCCGCCGTGGAGTTCCACTATTTTGCGGGAGATGGCCAGGCCCAGGCCGAAGCCGCCCTCTTCCCCGCCCGGTTTAAGCTGTTTGTATCTTTCAAAGACCGCCTCAAGCTGGTCCGGCGGGATGCCCGGCCCGGTGTCGGCGACCGTAAAGACCAGGCCGCCATTCTCAGCCCTTACCGAGGCCGTCACCTTCCCCCCCCGCGGGGTGAATTTCAGGGCGTTGGAAACAAGGTTCTCTATGACCCTGCGCAGCAGCGACGAATCGGCGGAGAACGCCTTGCCGCCGGCGCCCGCGGTCTCTATCGCGAGGGCCACGCCCTTCTCTTCAAAGAGGGGCCGGAAACTTTCAGCGGCCGAAGCGAAGAACTCCCCCGCGTTTACCGGCTTAAGGTCGGGCTTAAGCTGGCCGGCCTCCATGCGGGAGATATCGAGGATATTTTCAAGCAGCTTGAAAAGCCTGTCGCTGGAGTCTTTCACGTTGCGGACGTAGCCGGCCTGCCTGGCTTCGGGCTGAAACTCTTTTTCCAGCAGTTTGATGTAGCCCTGCATGGTCAGCAGCGGGGCCCGCAGGTCGTGCGCCACCGAATGGAAGAACTCTTCTTTCATGGCCTGCATCTTCCTTTCCAGGGTTATATCGCGCAGCACCATGAAGACGGCGGGGTCCTGGGTCTTGGCCAGGAGCGTCTGGATACTGGCCCTGTAAAACTTCTTATCGCCGCCCGCTTCCAGCTCCACCACGCCGCTTCTTGAAAGGGACTTCTTGCGGATCAGGCCGGTTATGCGGCGGCGCAGCGCCTCGTTCTCGCCGGGGACTACGTCCCCGCCGCCCAGCAGCGCTTTGGCGGCGGCGTTGGCATAAAGCAGCTCCCCCCGCAGGTCGCACAGTATAATGGCGTCGTGGATAAGGCTGACCAGGAGTTCCAGCTTCTGTTTTTCCTCTAAAACTTTTTCCACCTGTATGCCGTGGTAGCGGTCCACTTCCCGCATCATGAAATTGAAGGCGCGCAGCAGGGCCGAAAGTTCCGCGAACTCCGTCTCTTCGTCCACGGGGAGCCTGAACTCCCCCCCGGAGACCCTCGCCGCGCCGGCCATCAGCGCCTCCACCGGCACACCCAGCCGGCGGGTAAAAAGAAGGGCGGAGAAATAGAAGACGGTGGCCACCGCCAGCAGGAAAAAGGCCATCAGCCAGGTTATGCGGTTCACGCCGGAGAAAGCCTCGGCGCGGTCCTCCAGGGCGATTACAAAAAGGTCCAGCCCGCGCACCCGCGCCGCCGCGCCGATATAGGCTCCCTTTTTGCCCGTTATCTCAAAGGACTGGCCCCGGCCCAGGATATCGCGCACTTCGGCGCCGTCGAATTCCTCGAAGGCCCCGGAGAGCGGCAGGGCGTTGCCCTCGGCGTCGGTGAGCAGCAGGCCGCCTGTAGCCCCCAGCCGCTGGGAGCGCAACTTCTCGAAAAGGTCGCGCAGGTTCACCACGGCAAAAGCGTAATACCCGCCACCTATGGGGTAGACCAGCCGGCAGAGGGGCATATCAAAGACCATCTCGAAGCGCCCCAGCGCGGCGCGCCCGTCGCGGGAGGCCTTCAGAAAAAGCGTGTCCCCCGCCAGGTCCAGATATCCAAGGTAGCGCTTGATCTCCGGGGCTCCCCCGCTCAGCGCCTCGCGGCCGTCGGCCCCGGTAAAAGCCAGGTAAAGGAATTCCGGATTATTCTTAAGCGCGCGCTCAAGCCCCTTATGGCTCACATAGGAGGCGTCGGTATCCCACATCCGTTCGAAGCGGCGGGAAAGGTCCCGCGCCTCCCGCTCCATCATCAGCGCCCCCATTTGAGACACGTTGCGCTGGAGGCTTTCGATATCATCCTTGGCGCGCGACTGAAAATAGAATAAAAAGACGCCGGCCGGGACTATCGGGATAAGCCCGGCCCCGAATACGATAATCAAAAGGCGGTTGAGTAAGGTCACTTTCCCTTTTTTAAGGCCTCTATCAGCTTTGGCACTATCTCGTGCGCGTCACCGACTATCCCATACTTGGCCACGTTGAAGATGGGAGCGTTGGGATCCTTATTGACGGCCACTATGACGTCGGAGGCCTTCATGCCCACTATATGCTGCACCGCGCCCGAGATGCCGAACGAAAGGTAGAGCTTCGGGGAAACGGTAGTGCCGCTCTGGCCCACCTGGTGAGTCTTGTCCTTGAAGCCAAGGTCCACGGCCGCGCGCGAGGCCCCCACAACGCCGCCGAGCAGTTTGGACAGCTCTTCCAGCTGCCTGAATCTTTCCCTGGTCTTCATGCCGCGCCCGCCGGACACTATCACCTTGGCGGTCTCTATCTTTACCGCGCCGGCGTCGTGGGCGATCATGCGCTCGAGCACTTTTACGCGGCGCAGGCTGGGATCGAGCTTGGCGGACTCGCGCACGACCAAAGCCGAACGGCCGTGCACGGGCTCCGCCATCTTCATCACGTTGGGGCGCACGGTGGACATCTGCGGCCTGGAATTGGGGGCCAGGATGTCGGCCATGATATTGCCGCCGAAAGCCGGGCGGGACTGCAGCAGCAGGCCGTTCTTTATGGCAAGCGCGGTGCAGTCGGCCGTAAGGCCCACGTAAAGCGTGGAGGCAACGCGCGGCGCGAGGTCGCGGCCTTGTATGGTGGCCCCGTAGAGCATAATGGAGGGTTTGTGGCGGGTCACCAGGGAGACTATCACCGTAGAAAATATGTCCGTGTTGTATTCAAACAGCTCGTCGTGCTCCACCATGTAGACCTTGTCGGCCCCGTAGGCGCCGAGCTCTTTTTCGTAATTATGGTTCTTGTCGGCCAGCAGCACGGCGCAAAGGTCCTCGCCCAGTTCGTCTGCGAGGCGCCGCCCCGCGCCCAGCAGCTCGAGGGCTACCTGTTTTATCTTTTTAACCTGCGTCTTCTCTCCCGTTTCGGTGAGTTCAACGTAGACCCAGACGCCCCTGTGGCCGGAGAGGTCCCTGGCCGAGGCTTCCTCCCGGGTGATCGTTATGGCCTGCACCGGGCAGATCTGCACGCAGACGCCGCAGAGCGTGCAGGCCTCGTTCATCACGGCTTTCTTATCTATCATGCTGATGGCGGCGAAAGGGCAGACCGGCACGCACTTGTTGCAGCCTATGCATTTTTTAGAAACCTCTATCATCGTATTCTCCTGTTGTTTAAATCGTTTTACCGAAGTTAATCTTCCAGAAAATGTTCGGCTTTCATTATCTGCATTATCCTGGCCATCCCCTCCGCGCCGGAGCCGGAGAACATGGCGGCCTTTTCCCTCTGCGGCGGAGGATAGATCTTGTCCACCTGCGTGGGCGAACCCTTGAGGCCCAGGTACTGGGGCTCGGCGCCGATGTCGGCGGCGTTCCAGGTGTGGAAAGGTTTTTTAAGCGAGGCGTTTACCGAAAGGAAAGACGGATAACGGGGCGTATAGTCCTTGTGCATTATCATGGTGAGTAGCACCGGGGGGCGGGCTTCCACCACTTCGTGCCCGCCGTCTATCTGCTTGTGGGCTATTATCCGGCGCCCGTCCACTTCCACACGCTCGCAGAAGGTTATCTGGGGCATGCCCAGCTGCTGGGCCACTCCGGGGCCGGTCTGGGCGGTGTCGCCGTCTATGGCCTGCATGCCGGCGAATATCAGGTCCACCTTGCCTATCTTCTTTATGGCCTTGGCCAGCGCGTAGGAAGTGGCCCAGGTATCGGAACCGGCGAAAGCCATGTCGGAAAGAAGAACGCCCTCGTCGGCGCCCAGGGCCATACCCATCTGCACCACGCTCTTCGCCTGAGGCGGGCCCATGGAAACGAGAGTCACCTTGAAATCATGTTTGGCTTTCAGTTCCAGCGCCGTCTGCAGGGCGAAATGGTCGTAGGGGTTGATGATGCTGGGCACACCTGCGCGGATAAGGGTGCCGGTCTCCGGGTTTATCTTCACTTCGGTGCTATCGGGCACCTGCTTCACGCAAACTACGATATTCATACGCGGTCTCCTTAAAATTATTTCGCCTTGAACGTCTGCTTCAGCTTGGCGGCCACCAGGTCCATGTCGGCTACCATGCCTTTCTGCTCCGCCTGGACGGCTTCTATATTGACGGCGTCGGCCAGGCTGTTGCCGCTGTCGGCCGCGCCCAGCACCAGCGCCAGGCCTTCCATGGCGGTATTAAGGGCGGCTTCGCGGGCGAAAACCCTGGCCATGGCCTGCCAGCCTTCCCTGTCGAACCGCACCGTTTCAGCGTACTTCTGGGCGCCGGCGGCGGTGGAGAAGATGGCGGCGGTTTCGGCCGCCGCTATAAGGCGGCCCAGTTTAAAGGTAACGTGCTGGTGGCGGGTGAGCTTCTGCAAGCGGCACTCTTCCATTACCGCGCCCAGCGCCCGCAGCGCCAGCGCCGAGGCGTGCGCGCCGCAGCGCGGCTCTTTGGCGTGCAGCTCGTCGAGCCGGTCAGCCATGTCCAGGTAGTACCTGCCGCGCGATTTCAGATGTTCCTGCCAGCGGCCGCGGTAAATGGTCATCTCCAGCACTTCGCTGGTGCCCTCGTAGATGCAGGTGATCTTGATGTCGCGCTTGATCTTCTCTACGGGGAAATCCTTGGTATAGCCGTAGCCGCCCAGCGCCTGTATGGCGTCGTCGGCCGCCTTGTTGCCCCATTCGGAGGCCCCATACTTGGCTATAGCGCCCTCGGTCTGCAGACCGTGTTCGCCGGAGTCCAGCCGCAGGGCGGTGTACTCTATATAGGACCGGGCCCCTTCGAGTTTCACATAATTGGGCACGATAAGTTTGTGGGTATAGCCCTGCTTGTCGGAAAGGGGGCCGCCGCCCTGTATGCGCTGCTGGCTGTAGCGGATGGCCTGCTCCACGGCCTCTTCTCCGGCGCCCAGGCCGAAAGCGGCCACCATCACGCGGGTATAACCGAAGACGGCCTGCGCCTGCAGCAGGCCCTTGCCTTCCTCCATGCCTATGAGGTTCTCGGCCGGCACATAGACGTTGTCCAGGGAAAGCCCGGCGGTATTGGAAAGGCGTATGCCGTGCTTGTCCTCGTGCTTATTGGCCGAGAAACCTTCCATGTCCTTTTCGACTATGAACCAGGACGGACCGCCGGGAGCCAGGGCCAGCACGGTATGCATATCCGCCACGCCGCCGTTGGAGATCCATTGCTTGTTGCCGGTTATGCGATAGCCGGCAATACGCCCGTTCTTAACCACGTGCTCGGCGCGGGTGCGCAGGTTCACCAGGTCGCTGCCCGCGTCGGGCTCGGTGGCGGCGTAGGCCACCAGCAGGTTCTCGGAAGCTATGCGCTTAAGCCACTTCTCTTTCTGTTCCTCCGTGCCGCCCACGTTGAGCGGGTCCGTCCCCAGGAACGTGGCGAACACGCCGGTGGCGATGCCCAGGTCTATGCGGGCCAGCGCCTCGCAGATGCGGTAGATATCGTAAGTGCCGCCGGAAACCCCGCCGTACGCCTCGGGGATCATCAGCAGGTGCACGCCCAGCGTGTCGCGGTCGTACATTTCTTTAAGGATCTCGGCGGGAAATTCGTTCTTTTCGTCCAGGTCGCGGATCAGGTCGTAGGGGATGCGCCGCTTGGCGTACTCCCTGAGGCTGTCCAGCATCAAGTTGCGCGAAATAGCGTCCATGCTTGGCATTAAGAACTCCTTATATTTTTGCCGCGGCGCCGGAGGCCAGCCAGCCCTTCACTTCGGCGGTTATCTTTTCGGCGTAGGCCCGGTCTTCCAGGCCTTCGGCGTTTATAAAAACGTTCTCGGCGGCGCAGCGTATGGCCGCCTCCAGCTGGTAGCGGGCGCTGCGGTAGTCGGACACCACCTGCGGGGAGATCGAAGTGACGCAGACGGTAAGCCCAGCCAGGGCCTCCGAGGAAAGACGCGCCGTTTTCAGGGGCACCTCGGCGGCGTGCTTAAGCGCGGCCTGCATCTTCACCTTGCGCTCGGGGTTGTCCTTCGGGATCTTCATCGCCTCCATGAAACCGTCGAAAGAGGCGGAATCCTCGGCCACGCAGTTCTGCAGGGCCACCTTGTGCGAGGCCAGGCGTTCGGCCAGCTCGCGCATGGCCGGTTTTTTGGCCTCGTCGAGTTTCTTGCTCCTGAGGCTTATCCCGAGCGCCATCTGCCCCAGCGCGCAGCCCATGGCGCCGTTCACCGCCGCGGCGGACCCGCCGCCGGGCGTGGGGTCGGTATTAGCTAGCGCGTCCACGAACAGATTGGCGCCCGCCTGCCAGGAACTGAGCAGCTTCAGCAGCTTGGTCTCCAGCACCTGCTCGTCTTTTTTAAAATCCTTAACCTGCAGCGCCTCTACGGCGTAGTCCGTTATGGCGTCCTGCGTGGTGAGGCCGATAAGCTCGGTGCCGGTAATGGAGATATTTTTAGGGGCCAGTTCTTTGGCCAGTTCGTCCATCACGCGCTTTATGGAGGTGGTCCTATAATCTGTAAGCACGGTGGACATCTGCACCTGGCCTTTGGACTCCAGGAAGATCTCCTTGGCGCGCAGGGCCGGCAGGCCGCCGCCGGAGGTGCGGATCTTTTTAGCCAGGCCCTTGGCGAATTCCATGTCGGTGGTGGCCAGATTAACGTTGAAATTGACGATCTGGTTGCGGGCGCCCACGGCCATGGCCCCCGCGGTGGGATGGATCCGGTTCGGCCCGAAGTCGGGCACGCGCTCGGGGCTTTTGCCGATCTCCGAACGCAGCCCCTCGAACTGTCCCTTGCGCACCTTGGCCAGGTCGCGGCGGTTCTCGCTGCGGGCGGCCCTGTCGTAAAGATATACAGGAATATTGAGTTCCCGGCCTATGCGCTCGCCGGCGGCCTCCGCCAGCTTCACGCACTCCTCTATGGTGGAATCCATTATGGGGATGAAAGGGGCCACGTCGGTGGCGCCCATGCGGGGATGCTCCCCTTTGTGGTGGTTAAGGTCTATGAGCTGGGCGGCTTTCTTCGTAACGGCGAACATGGCGTCCGCGGCTGTCTCCAGCGGGGCTATGAACGTGAGTACGGTGCGGTTGTGGTCCGCGTCTTTCTCCACGTCCAGCACCAGCACTCCCGGTACCGACCTGGCGGCGTCCACTATGGCGTTGATCTTGGCTAAATCCTTTCCCTCGCTGAAATTAGGCACGCATTCCACGAACTTTCCCATGAGGCCTCCATAAACGTCAGGCGCGGGCCGCCGGCACGGCGCAATGCCCGCTTATATATATAAATTATACTAATTAGGACGGGGGAGAGAAACCGCATAAAAGCGATAACCCGCTTTTGGCGGGTTATCGCGTCCCCAGCCTTCGGGGAGTTCACAGTTGGAGGCCGTTCAATGCCGGCGTCCGAGTATATTATAGCAGGCGCCTATTGACTTGTCAAGGCCTGGCGCTTATTCTTCCAGACGCCGTAATGGAGGACCAGCATAACGTTCAGATTGTCGGCGGAATTAAGGTCGAAATTTGCCCCTTTCATATTCAGGATATGGTGCCAGCGCAGGTCCAGCCCTATCATCGTCCCCCGCCAGAATGGGTAGGATACGCCGCCGCCAATATTTATCCCCGCGCTCGAACCTGAATCAGAGCCGAACCTGACGCCGCCTGATGTAAAAGCCGGCTGCGTCCACTGGTAAAGCCCGGCCCCCAGCACGCCGTAATATGTCTTGTCCAGCTCCGGGGACGAGATCTTTATAAAAGGAGTAAAAGCGAATATGCCCAGCCGCATATCTTTCATTGCCCGGTGACCGTGCCGCGGGGAGTAGGAGGATTCCAGCCCGTAGCTGACTATTTCGTCCAGCCGCCTGGAGGCCGATAAACTGTAGACCGCGGAAGGCTTGAACCCGTCGCCCCTGTCCCCCCAGTGGCCCCCGAAAGGGAACGCCAGGCCCCCGCCGGCCGAAACGTAGCCGGCAAGGTAACGCGCCGGTTCCGGCAGGTCCTCCAGGCCGGGCAGGCCGGCCTGGACCTGCGCGGCGGCCGGCACGGCCAGGAGCGCGCAGAGCAGCGCCGGAAAAAGCGATCTCATTTCTCGCCCCCGGGAACAACGCCTATACCGGCCTTCACATCGTCAAGGGAGTAAACGCCGTCCTTTGACAGGAAGGAAGCGCCGCGCATGCCGCTGTCCTTTATGAAGAAAGGAGTGTCCAGGTCGATAAAATCGAAACCGCCCAGGCCGCCGGCGAAATGAGCCGCCGCCGCCGAGGCCAGCTCGCTCTCCAGCATCTCGCCCATCATAAGCTTGATCCCGGAGGCCCGGGCCAGCGTCCAAACCTCGCGCGCGCGCAGGAAGCCGAGCTTGGTGAGCTTTATATTCACCGCGGTGACGGCCTTCTTGCGGATAAGATTAAAAACGTCGTCCAGGGAATAAGCCGATTCGTCGGCGCAGACGGGCATGGAAAATTTGCGGGAAAGATAGGCGAGCCCCTCGATATCGTCCTTCGCCACCGGCTGCTCCAGGACCTGCGGGCGGATGCCGCGCCGCGCGAGGTCGTTTATGAATTTTTCGGCCTCCTTCGCGCCATAGGCGCAGTTGGCGTCCAGATAGATGGCGGAAGCGGGAGCGGCTTTATGCACCGCTTCCAGCCGCCGGAAATCCTCGTCCATGTCGGAGCCCGTCTTTACCTTGAAAATATGGAAGCCGGCGGCGCGCATTTTCCTGGTGAACGCGTAGGCCGCGTCCGCCCCGCCTATCACCACCGTGATATCCGTTTTAAGCTCGGGCGACCGGGCGCCGAAAAGCTTCCAGAGGGAGATCCCCTGCAGGCGGGCGGCCAGGTCCAGCAGCGCCATCTGCGCGGCCGCCAGCGCCGCCCTGTTGCCGTCCAGCGCGTCCTCAAGCAGGCACATCGCGCCCAGGTAATTGGCCGCGTCCAGGCCGGTCAGCAGCGCCCCGGCCCGCTTAAGGCTCTTGACGGTGCGCTCCCGCGTTTCCCCGGTGATGTGCGTGGCGATGGCGGCTTCGCCGTAGCCTTTCAGGCCGCCGGCGGCCTCCAGCGTAAAGAGGGCGTTCTCAAGGCTCTTGTGGCTGCCGCTCGCGATGGTAAAGGGGGTGAACAGTTCCGCGTCCAGCTCCCGCACGGAAAATTTTTTAATGATAGTATCTTTCATTTTTTGGCCTCCGGAGTTAATTCCCTGCCCAGCACCATCAGCACCACCACCACCAGGAAGATAGTTACGCTTTGAACCAGCAGCAGCCAGGTGCCCAGCGTGGACGCGGTATGGCGTATGGTCCAGGCCCCGAGCCCGAGGCAGATGTTCAGCAGCACTATGAAGCCGACGGTCTGTTCCACGTCCAGCCCCAGCTTCATCAGCCGGTGATGGAAATGGTCCTTGCCGGTATATTCAAGCCACTGCCGCAAACTCCGCACGCTGCCGTTGCGCACCCTGGAAATAGTGGTATAGATGATGTCGAAGATAGGGATGCCGAGCACCAGCAGCGGCGTGGAGAACGAGACGGCCGGGTTGTCGGTGGCCCAGCCGCCGTAAAGCGCCAGGCAGCCCAGGATAAAACCGATAAAAGTGGAACCCGAATCCCCGAGGAAGATCCTGGCGGGATGCCAGTTCATGCGTAGAAACCCCGCGCAGGCCCCGGCCAGAGCCGCCGAGATGAAAGAAAGCGGGTACTGGCTGGAATTCCAGCCGATGCCCAGGAAAAGCAGGGCGCAGACCACCCCCATGCTGGAAGCCAGGCCGTCTATCCCGTCCATAAAGTTGAAAGCGTTCACTATGCCGACCAGCCAGACCACGGAGAGCACCGTGGAAATTGCCAGGCCGAAGGGCATATTAAGAGGGAAACTCAAATGCAGGCCGAAAAAAGTCACTACCAGCGCGGCCACTACCTGCCAGAAAAGGCGCGTCCTGGCGGAAAGCCCCCTCCAGTCGTCGAAAAAACCCAGCAGGAAAATGATCGTGCCGCCGATCATCATGCCGTATATCTCTTTTGAGAACTGCTGGTTGCGGGCCATCGCCGTCATGAAACCCAGGTAAACGGCCGCGCCGCCGATGCGCGGCACCGGCGAGACATGGACCTTCCTGGCGCCGGGCATGTCCATGGCGCCTATTTTCACGCCCAGCCAGCCGCTGACCGGGGCCAGAACGAACACGGCGGCCATGGCGATAAGGAAAAGGTAAACCCAGCGCAGCCCCTCGGTCCAGGTCCAGGCGGAAAAGCCGCCCGGCGGCAGCATCACCAGCAGCACGATAAGGACGGTAAAAGAAAATAAGCCGCCCTGCCGTTTGATCATTTATTGCATTCCAGAAGATGGTCCAGGAGCAGGCGGCGGGGCACGAAACCCTCGGCGTATTTCACCCTGTCCTGATAGCCGCGGAACATAGCCGCAGCCTTGGCGCTTTCTATTATAGAGAGATTTTTAACCCGCGTTTTGTAGACCTGGGAACGGTGGCATTTAAGCAGGCCGACTTTCTTGTTTATCACGGGGCCTATGTCCACAAAAACGCCGGGGTTGAACTCCATGGTGGTGGGAACCTCGTAAAAAAGGAGGTTGCGCGTATAGCGGGCGGCGGTTTCCACGGCCTGGGAGACGCTGCGGTGGTCCTGGTGCGTATCCGCCCCGTGGTTCACAAAGACCATATCCGGCTTGATCTCTTCAATGTGTTTCTCGACCGAGCGGATGAGTTCCCGCGTCAGGGACACACCCGTATCCTCGAAGCCGCCCCAGTAAAGCCTGGCCTTCAGGAGCGCCGCGGACCGCCGCTGCTCCGCCAGGCGCACTTCCGGGTCGCCGCCCACGGACCCCCTCGTCATGACGAGCATGTGTATCTTGTGACCCTTGGCCGCCAGTTTGTGGAAAGTGCCGCCGCAGCCGAATTCAAGGTCGTCCGGGTGCGCTCCTATGCCTAATATTTTCATGAATTATTCCCCGGGCTACCGGCTGCTCTCTACGCCTTCGGACACAAGCTCGCTGGTTATCGCCTTTTCGCCTTTGGCGTAGGCCGCCAGCATGCTCATATTGGCGATATTATTTATCTGGCGGGGGATGCCGCCCGACCTTTCGAAGATAAGTTCCATGGCCTGCCCGTCGAAGATGTTCTCCGCCAGGCCCGCCACTTCCAGGCGATGGGCTATATACTGTTTTGTTTCCTCGAAATCCAGCGGCTTAAGATGGTAGCTGAGGGTGACGCGCTGGCTGAACTGCTTATTGGAATCCAATTTCTCCTTGAGCTCCGGCTGGCCGCTCAGGATAAGCGTTAGCAGGAACCTGGTCTCCGTCTGGAAATTCAGCAGCAGCCGCAGTTCCTCAAAGACGTTCTCGTCGTTTATCAGCTGGGCTTCGTCTATGGCCACCACCACGTGCTTGCCGTCCTGGAAGGTGTCGCGCAGGAAGCGCTCTATGCCCATCAGCACGTCTTCCTTGGCCTTGGGCACGTTATAGCCGGTGAAATTGTGCAGGATTATCTTGAGCAGGCCCAGGTCGTCGAGGCGCGGATTGTGCACGAAAGAAAAAACGTAGCCCTTTTTCTTGAACTGCCGCTCGAGCGACTTCAAGATAAGGGTCTTGCCCGTGCCGTAGGCGCCGGTGATGACCGCGCAGGACTTTTTTTCGTCCACCACGTAGGAAAGCCTGGAAAAGGCCTCCTCGTGCTCCTCGGACTCAAAAAAGAATTCCGTGTCAGGGGTGTTCTCAAAAGGCAGTTTTTTCAGGTTCCAGTGCTTCTGATACATAGCACTATTTAATTATATATAGCGGCGGAAAGCAAGAAACCGGAGGCCGGGGAACGGGGAAGGGGTGCGAAATAAAAGCCGGCGGCCGCTATCTGGTCCAGACAGCGTAGGCCGGGCCCTGTGCGGCAAGTTTCCAGCCGGCCCCGGGATGCCAGGCCTTATCCCCCAGCATCATGGCCACTTTACCGTCCATAATCGCCGCATAAAGCCCTTGCTCGGCTTTCACAATGGAAACGCGGCTGGCGGAATTTATGCCGGCCGCGCGGCGTATCTTGATCAGGGTGGAAATAGAGTCTTTCAGTCCCCAGTCGAAGAAATGCGGCCAGTAGACGCATGGCACCCCGGGATGCGTAAGGATATAGGCGTAGCCCGCCGGAACTTTGTCCGAGGGGAAAGGCCAGGCCTTGTCCTTCAGCTTTCCGCCGGGGCTGGGGCCAGTATCGTGGTTATCGATAAAAGTCACGGCGTTAACTGGTCTCCAGCCTATCAGGCCCGGGGGCGCGCCGCCGCTGTCTTTCAGGCGCCAGTACTCCCCGGAGCGCACCGCGGCCTGGAGTATGCCCTTAGTTGTGAAATCGAAAACCTTTATTTCCCCGTTCACGGAATCCAGCCAGTCCGCGGAAGCCCGGCGGTGGAGGTCAGTATCGTTAATATCCAAGTCGTCCCATATTTCAGCCACGGCGAAGGACGGCGCCGTGGCGCGGTTGTACCCCAGCAGATACGGGGAAGCCAGCCCCCGCGCGTAATCATAACGCCAGCCGTCGTAGTTTTGAACGTCCCTAAGGCCTTTCATCCAGCCTTTGATGGACTCTCTCACGTAATTTTTTGTGTGGTCAATATCGCGTCCGGCGTGGAACCCCATGCCCGTGTCCGGAGCGCCCTCGCCTTTGCCCCACTCGTCGTCTGCACAGACGGAATCCGGGCCCCAGGAGGGTTGCGCAAAATCCGCCCAGTCCTTTACCCCCACGCGGTGATTGATCACGATGTCGGCGATGACCTTTATATTGCGGGCGTGCAGCGCTTTGACCGCCGACGCAAGCTGTCCGGCCGTACCGTAGGCGGAATCCTGCACGTTGAGTTTTCTGGGCAGATAACCCTCGGGGGACAGGGAATCGGAAGAGGGCGGCAGCCAGACCAGGTCTATGCCGGCGGCGGAAAGCTCCCCCGCCCGCCCGCCAACCACACCCCACCAGGGGGCGGTCTTCCAGGAGGCCCAGTGAAACCCCTGGATCATCACGGTGGACTCGCCGCCACGGGCGGCTAAAAGCGGCAGCCACTGCGATTGCAGCAGGCCGGCGGATAAAACCGAGGCGATAAGGAAGCGCTTCATTACCTAGTTTTTAGCAGATTAATAAGGAATGTCAAGGGCCATCAGGGCAAACTTAGCCGAGCTTGCCGCGCAGGTAGTCGGCGCGGAAGGCGTCGCGCTCGTCCGGGTTAAGGGCCCGGCCCGCGGCGGCCTGGATGTGCGCAGGCTGCATCAGCAGGGTTACCTGGTTGAAGGTGCTGAAATCCACGCCTATATTCCAGCCCATGGCGGCGCCCATGCGGGCCAGGGAGATGTTCTGCATGAATTCCTCGTAGGAAAGCCGGCGGGCGTGTTTAAGCAGGCCCAGCGCCCTGTAAACGGCGTCCTCGGTCTTCAGTTTGAGGGGGCCTTTGAGCATTTCCTCCCGGGCCGCTATCTCCTGGCGTATCAGGTTGCGTATCACGCGGTCTATGTTCTGGCAGAATTCTTCCTCGCTGCGGCCCAGGCAGGTGGCGTTGGAGATCTGGTAGAAGTCGCCGAGCACGTACGTCCCCTCGCCGTAGATACCCCGCGCCGTCACGCCCAGATGCGAGAGGTTCTCCAGCACGGCCGGCATGCGCCCCAGCCGCGAGAGGGCCGGCAGGTGAGCCAGGCAGGAAACCCTCATGCCGGTGCCTACGTTGGTGGGGCAAGCCGTCAAAAAACCGAATTTTACGCCGTAGGCGAAAGGAAGCTCGCTCCCGAGCGCCGAATCCAGTTTGAGCGCCGCCTTGAAAGAGTCCTCGATCGCGAACCCGGAATTCAGGCACTGCAGGCGCAAATGGTCCTCTTCGTTTATCATCACAGAGAGATCCTCGTCGTTGGCAACGGCCGCGCCGGAAGGCAGCACGGAGGCGGCCAGCGCGTGGGAGATATGGTGCCGCTCCACCAGAAAACGCTTTTTCAGCTGGTTGAGCGCCTCGGTCTTAAGGAAATGGCCGCGGGAGAACAGCCCGCTCCCCCTGGCCGCGGCCAGCGCCAGGCGCCGTATCTCCGCCAGCTGGCGCGGCTCGGCGCGGCTCGGGAAAGGAAAACCCTCCAGGTTGCGGGCGAACCGGACGCGCGTGGAGAAGATCATGTCAGGCCAGGCTCCGCGCGCGTTGGCCCAGGCGACATAGGGACGGAAATTATTCACTACCTCAGCCATGCCGGTTCTCCAGCGTCTTTATCGCGTCGCGCAGCCGCGCCGCGCCCTCGAAATCTTCCGCCGCCACAGCCGCGTTAAGGTCCGCACGCAGCTCCTCCAGGCGCCTGGCGACTTCGGCCCTGGACAGCTTGAGAGAAGCCCCGCCGGCATACCCCCGCCCCGCGTGCTGCGAGGCCCCGTGGATGCGCATCATCAGCTCGGTCAGCTGCGGCCCGAAGCTCTCGTAGCACTCGGGGCAGCCGAGGCGGCCCGTTTCCTTGAATTCTGAATATTTCAGGCCGCAGTTCCGGCAGCGCAGGGTTTTGCGCTCCGGCGGCAGGAAATCCTTGAAATAGCCGCTCATGTTGCCGACTATATCGGAGATATTGAAAGCGCCCGTCTCCAGGCCCAGCCCTATGCCTTTTTTAGCGGCGCAGGCCGGGCAGAGGTGGGTCTCGGTCACCTTATTGTTCACGGCCAGCTTCAGAAATACGGCCGCCGCGGCCTTGTGGCATTCTTCGCAAAGTTTCATATAGCTTCGAATTTACCGCCGCCCATGCGCAGCGTCCTGTCGGCCCGGCGGGCCGCCTCCTCGTTATGCGTGACCATCAGCACCGCGGTGCCCATGTCGGCGGCGCGTCTCAGGTCGTCGAGGATCACGCCCGAATTGTGGCGGTCCAGGTTGCCGGTAGGCTCGTCCGCTATCAGCAGGGCGGGGCTGTTGCACAGCGCTCTCAACATGGCCGCGCGCTGCTTCTCTCCACCGGAAACTTCCATCGGGAACTTGGCCGCTATTACTTCCAGATCGAACCGCTTCAGCAGCTCAAGGCCGCGCCCCGGCCCGGCGGAGCCGAGCACGCGGGCGGGCATTTCTATGTTTTCCAGGACAGTAAACTCCGGCAGCAGGGAATCGAACTGGAACACGAAGCCGACGTTCTTAAGGCGCAGCACTGCCTTCTCGGACTCGCCCAGGTCCTCCAGGCGCTTGCCGAACAGGCGGATCTCGCCGCTGTAAACGTCGTCGAGCAGACCTACGATATTGAGGAAAGTGGATTTGCCGGAACCGGAAGGCCCCACTATGGAGACGAATTCGCCCTTTGAAATGGAGAAATCCAGGTTCTCCAGCACGAGGATCTGCTCGTGCCCCGTCGTGTAGGCCTTGCTCAGCCCCGTTATCTCTACTATCTTATCCATAGCGTATCGCGTCCACCGGGCTTACCCTGGAAGCCCGCAGCGCCGGGTAAATGGCGCTCAGCATGCAGAGCAGGTAGCTTACCCCGGCGGTGGCCAGGATATCCCTTATCTTAAGCTCCACCGGCACCTTGGTGATGTAGTAAATATCAGACGGCAGTTCCACCACCGGGTAAACGGAAATAAAAACGGACAGGCCGACGCCCAGCAGCACGCCCAGGGTTATGCCTGTGACGGCGATAAGGTTGCCCTCCCAGAAAAAAACGCGCCGGATAAAGCCGGGCCCGGCGCCCATGGCCCGCAATATGCCGATGTCGCGCAGTTTCTCCACGCTCATCATCAGCAGGTTGGAGGCGATGTTGAAAGTGGCCACCAGGATTATCAGCGCCAGCACCAGGGACATGACGAATTTCTCCAGCTTAAGCGCGGCAAAAAGCGTTTTGTTCATATCGGCGTAGGTTTTAACGGTGTAGGAGAAGCCAAGCGCGCGGCGCAGGTCCGCGGCGGCCGGCCCGGCCGTCTTGATGTTCTTAAGCCGTATCCCCAGCCCGTTGGCGCCGCCGCCCAGCCCGAAGAAGTCCCCCGCCGCCTGTATCGAGCAATACGCCATGGTATTGTCGAATTCGTAATAACCGGTGCGCACCAGGCCCGCCACTTTGAATTTTTTCATCTTGGGCAGAAGGCCCATGCCGGCGGTGCCGCCCTGGGGCGAGACCAGGACGGCCTCGTCCCCCACCCACAGTCCCAGGTTCTTGGCGAGTTCCTCGCCGAGTATGAGCGCCTGCGGCGCGCCTTGCGGCGGCCGGGAAAGCGCTTCCCAGGAGCCCCGCACCAGGGAATTCTTAAGATTATTGACCGTGAACTCACCGGCGGGATCGAGGCCTTTTACCACCACGCCGGTGGAGCGGCTGTCGAAGGTGAGAATGGCCTGGCCCAGCACGAACGGGGACTGCGCCGCCACGCGGGCGTCGCGGCCGAGCTCGGCGCGGACCACGGCCAGGTCGCGCGGCTGCATGCGGCCGTATACCGTTATGTGCGCCTGGGCGTCGATTATTTTTTTCTTGATGTCGGACTGGAAGCCGTCCATGATGGCCAGCGTCACTATCAGCGCGGCCACGCCCAGCGCCACCCCCGCCACGCCTATGAACGTGGTGATCATGGCAAAAAGGCCCTTGCGTTTGGCAAGCAGGTAGCGCCTGGCGATAAAGAATTCTGTAGACATAACAAGGGGTAAAATCGTGTGACCCAGGCGCCGCGTGGGCCGGGACGCAAAACCGGCGTCGCGCACACCGTGCGCGCGCCTGCCGCTCTCAGGCTCGGCGCTTACGCAAGCCTCGCCTTCCGAGAGGCTTTTGCTTACCCGGCCCACGTGTCGCCTGGGGGACCTTACTGATGGCCGGGTGGAGGCGCGCGGCAGCGTTACTTCGCGGTATCGGTATCAGGGCGCAGCAGCGGGAATAGTACGACTTCCCGGATGGAGGGCTTGCCGTTCATCAGCATGCACAGGCGGTCTATCCCGATGCCTATGCCGCCCATCGGGGGCATGCCGTACTCCATGGCTTCTATGAAATCCTTGTCGAGAATATCGGCCTCGCCGTTGTTCTCCTCTTCCTTCTGGCGCAGCTGCTCCACCAGGCGGCTCTTCTGGTCCTCCGGGTCGTTCAGTTCGGAGTAGGCGTTGGCGATCTCCTCTTTGCCCGCGAAGAACTCGAAGCGCTCTACTATGGATTCGTCCCCGGCCTTGCACTTGGCCAGCGGTGTCACGGCGGTGGGATAATCCATCACGAAAGTGGGCTGCTCCAGCCCGGAGATTATCTTTTCGTCCATGATATTGTCGAAGAGCTTGGCGGGAGGGGTGTCGGACGCGAAGCCGATGCCCAGCCTGGCCGCCAGCTTCTTGAGGTTCTCTTTATTGAAAGCCTTGCCGTCAAGCACGTTGTGGATGTCCTCGCCGGTCTTTTCCTTCCAGGCGTCGGGCAGGGACAGGCGCTTGAAAGGCGGCTTGAGGCTGACCTGCATGCCGTTGTAGTCGACCACGTCGGAGCCGATGATGGCGGCGCACTTCTCGAAGATCGTCTCCACCAGCTCGGCCATGCCGTTATAGTCGGAATAGGCCTTATAGGCCTCCAGGGTGGTGAATTCCGGGTTGTGGCGGGTGTCGACGCCCTCGTTGCGGAAGACGCGGCCTATCTCGTAGGCGCCGTCGAAGCCGCCGATGATGAGCTTCTTGAGCGGCAGCTCGGTGGCGATGCGCATATAAAGCTCGTACTTATAGGCGTTGTGAAAGGTGATGAAGGGGCGCGCCGAGGCGCCGCCGGCCTGCGAGCAGAGCACGGGCGTCTCCACTTCCAGGTAACCGTCCCCGTCGAGCACGCGGCGGATGGCAGCCACTATCTGCGAGCGCCTCACGAAAATATTACGGGACTCCTCGTTGGAAATAAGGTCCAGGTAGCGCTCGCGGTAGCGGGCTTCGGCGTCGGTCAGGCCGTGGAATTTCTCGGGCAGGGGCCGCACGGACTTCGACAGCACGGTCAGCTTCTCGGCGCTTACGGTAAGCTCGCCGGTATGGGTCACGAACAGCTTCCCTTCCACGCCCAGGAAATCGCCCACGTGCAGCTGCTTCTTGAACATCTCGTAAGCCTCGTCGCCCACGGCGTCTTTTTTGACGTAGATCTGCATCTTGCCGGTGCCGTCCTTGAGATGGGCGAAAGTGGCCTTCCCCATTACGCGCATAAGCACTATGCGGCCGGCTATGATCACAGGGGTGTCGGCGGGCAGCTTGGCGGCCTGGTCGATCTTATGTGTCAGTTTGAACCTGTGGGGGAAGGGATCTACGCCCTTTTCCCTCAAGGTCTTTATCTTGGCGTAGTTGTTGGCGACTATTTCGTTGATGCCGGAATTGGGGGGAGTAGTCATTTTTTTGAGGCGATCGCGTCCTTAACAATTTTTACGAGGTTCTTGGGCTCGAAGGGCTTTTCCACGAAAGCGAAAATATTGGAGGAAAGCTCGAACAGGTCCTTCATCTGCCCTTTGGCGGTCAGGATAACTATCGGGATGTCGCAGAGCTCGTCTATTTCCTGCAGCTTGGCCTGAAAGGTGTAGCCGTCCATTTCCGGCATCATTATGTCCAGTATTATGGCGTCCGGGATGACCCTGCCTGGCTCCTTGGAGGTGAGTTTATTATAGGCCTCTAGGCCGTTGTAAGCCTCCAGAACCTCCAGCTTCTCCCGCTCCATGAGCACCTTTATCAGGTACACCACGTCTTTTTCGTCGTCAACTACCATTACTTTGGACATAAATCTCCCATAGAAGGCCGACCGCGCGGGCGGGCGGCCATCGGCCGCCGTCCCTTGTCTTAAGAATCATATTATTTTACACGAAAGGCGCAAAGAACACAAGCCGCGCCAGGGGCGGCGGGGCTCAGGCGCCGGTTACGGAGAGGGCGTCCGCTCCGGAGAACTTCCGTCCGATAAAAGCCCTGAGCCACGAGATCATACCGGAGACGTTGTCCGCGTTGAGCTTTTCTATGTAACAATTCTCGGCCGTCCTGCGCAAACTTATGCGCAGCGCCGTTTCCCTGTGCCAGGAGCCGTCGTACACTCCGGCCGCGAAAAGTTTGTCGTTCACGTTCTCCAGGGTGGCGTTCTCGGCGCAGAAAACCCCGCGCGCCATACAGAGCCTGCGCAGCAGGTCCTCTAGCACCGCCCCCGCCAGCGTCGCGGCCGAAACATAATGCCCTTTCTCTACCATCCCCTCCGCCCGGACCAGGAAATCCTCCATCATGTCGGGCTGACGGGCGGCGTGCGCCGCGGCCTGGACGGGCGGCAGGTCGCATTTCGCGCGTTTGAGTGTGTCGATAAAGAATGTAAAGACGGAGCCGGGAGCGCGCGCGGAGCGATCATTCTCCGCCGCGGCCAGCCCGGTGTAGTGGCGGCTTCGCTCTCCGAAGGCCTTCTTTACGCACAGCAGGCATTCCTTTTTCCATTTCGCGTAGCCCGCGTTCCGGGCCGGACACCTGTACATGCGGTAGCGGGAACCGTTCAGGAAATCCTCCCTGAACATGCTCCCTTTCTCGATAAGATCGTTGAATTTCTCTTCCATCTCTTCCCCTGCGGCCATGCCCCCCCCCCTTCTCCCGCTATGGACCGTCACACGGTGCCCCGCTACCTCTGAAACTGAATATAGCATAATTTCCGGGCGCCCGGCCTTGACGCCGGTTAAGCTTGCCCGCTTTCCGTGCAACCTTCAAAAATGTAGAATAACCTTTACTTAGAAACCGCCGCCTTTGAGGAGACCTATGGCTATTGAAAGAACGCTGGTACTTATTAAACCCGACGGCATGCAGCGGCACCTGGCCGGGCTGTCCATCGACAGGCTGGAGAACACCCATTTAGAGCTGGTCGGCGCCAAGATCATCACCGTCACCGATAAGCTGGCGCGGGAACACTACGCGCTGCTGGATGGCAAAGGGCCGTTCGCGGACAAGAAGCTCTTCGAGCACCTGATCAATTTCATCAAGGGCGAATACCACGGCGACCCCAAGCGCCGGGTGCTGGCCCTCGTCTACCAGGGCGAGAACGCCGTGCAGGGCATCCGCACCGCCGTCGGCGTGACCAACCCAGAGGACGCCTCCCCCGACACGATCCGCGGCGCCTTCGGCCGCATCTGCCGCAAGCACGGCTATTACGAGAACGTGGTCCACGCCTCGGGCAACCTCGAGGAGGCGGCGCGCGAAATAAACCTCTGGTTCAAACCCGGGGAGATCATAGATTGAGCCGCACATGAACCACGGACCGGCCCTCCTCCTGACCCTGCTGCTGGCGCCCTGCTCCGCGGGCGCCCAGGCGCAGCGCGAGGAAGAGCGCGTTACCCTGACCACGGAAGACGGCTGGCCGCTCAGCGGCCGCTACCTGAAAGCCGCGGACGGCGCGCCCACGCTGGTGCTGATCCACGCGCAGAAGAGCGACCTTACGGAATGGGAACCTATTCTCAAACCGCTCAAGCGCTACGGGTTCGGCTACCTGGCCTTCGACCTGCGCGGGCACGGCAATAGTTTTATCACCCCGACGGGAGCCACCACGACCTGGCGCGCTTTCAGCGTGGACGGCCAGGACAACGATTACAATAAAATGACGCGCGATGTGGAGGCGGCGGTAGCCTACCTTTCCACCCGTTCCGTCTCCGGGGAGAACATTGTTCTGGCCGGGTCGGTGCTGGGCGCCACCCTGGCCATAAAGACCGCGGCGCTGCATCCCGAAATTTCCATGGTGATCGCCGTCTCCCCGGCCTTTAACGTGAACTCGGTGCTCTCCGTAAACCCGCTGCGCGCCTATGGCCGCAGGCCGATCCTGTTCATAGCCGGCGCCGACAGGGCGCGCCAGTACGAGGAATTCAAGATCTTGAACCACACCGCCCAGATAACCTGCGGCAAGAGCAACGTCACGGTTATCGTGGAGGCGAAAGGCTACGGCCCGGGGCTGATCAACAAACACAACGTGCGGCGCGTGCTGGACTGGATAAAGAACCCCCGCCTGCCCGAAATCGTGGAAACCCCCACCGCCGCGGCCGACGAACTTGGGCCGGGAGCGGGACCGACGCCCGAGCCGCCCGCGGAGGCCGGCGGGGAAATGCCGGAGTACTGACGACCTATGAAAAGAAACGACGCTTTTACCTACGCTAAACTTCCAACGGAGCAGAGCAACCCCCGCACCCTGGACCTGGACCGGCTGCCGCTGAGACGCGTGCTGGAGAAACTGAACTACGAGGACGCCCTGGTCCCTAAAGCCGTGGCGAAAGCCATACCGCAGATAGAGAAAGCCGCGCGGGCCGTCTCAAAGACCTATCTTTCCGGCGGCAGAACATATTTCATAGGCGCCGGCACCAGCGGCCGCCTGGGCGTGCTTGAGGCCGCCGAGATCCCCCCCACCTATGGCGTGGGGGCCGGCGTTTTCACCGCCCTGATGGCCGGCGGAAAAGACGCCGTTTTCCTGTCCAAGGAAGGCGCCGAGGACGTTTTTGAGAACGGCAGGGACGAGATAGCCCGGCTGGCCCGGCGCGGCGACACCGTGATAGGCATAGCCGCCAGCGGCATCACCCCCTACGTACAGGGCGGCCTGGCCGCCGGTAAAAAAGCGGGCGCGGGAACGGTGCTGGTCACCTGCAACCCGCGGGAGCGGGCGAAAGAGGCCGCCATACGCATATCCCTCGACGTGGGGCCGGAGCCGGTGTCAGGCTCCACCCGCATGAAATCCGGCACCGCCACCAAGCTTGCCCTGAACATGATCTCGACCGCCTCCATGATAATCTCCGGCAAGATCTACCGCAACTGGATGGTGGATGTAAAGACCACCTCTAAAAAGCTGGTACTCCGCGCGGAGCGCATCACCGCCACCGTAGGCGGCGTCAGCCGGGAAGAAGCGCGCCGCCTGCTGGACCTGACAGGCAACGACGTGAAGACCGCGATAGTTATGGCGCGCCTCGGCGTTCCAAAAGAAGCCGCCGCCGCCCGCATAAGGAAAGCCAAAGGCTTCCTTAGGAACATTCTAGGCTGACTCCGCATGATAAAATTCCTTTCCTCCCTGCGCCTGTTCTTCGCCATCTGCCTGGCGCTGGCCGCGGCTTTCGTCTACCAGACCCTTTTCAACCGCGGCGCCCCCGTCTACGGCGCTCCCTGGTTCGCGGCGCTCGGCGCGCTGACCGCGGTCAACATAGCGGCCTGCGCGCTGAAGCGCACCAGGACCGCCTCCGCGCATTTCCTTCTCATTCACGCCGGCCTGGTCATAGTGATACTGGGGGCCTTCGCCACGCGCTTCTTCCGTTTTGAAGCCTCGCTGCCCCTGCGCACCGGCGTCCCGTCGGACACCGCATATGCCGGCGACACGGCGTACAAGCTTCCGTTCCTGGTCACGCTGGAGGATTTCCGCCTGGAGTACTACGCGGAACCTCTCGGCCGGATAACCGTGGAAGCCGATGGTTCCCGCAAAGTGTTCGACGCCAGGGAGGGAGCCGTGGTAGAGGGCCCGGGCAGCGCTTCCATAAAAATACTGCGCGCGGTCAGGGACTTCGGCCTGACGGCGAAGAACGAGGTGGTGGAGAAATCCCCTTACTGGCATAACCCGGCCGTCCAGTTGGAGGTAATTGCAAACGGCAAGAAACGGAAGCTCTGGTTCTTCAGCAATTTCCCCGCCATGCACGCCCAGGCCCTGCCTTTCGATATTTTTTACGCCCTGGAGCAGGCGGAGATCAAGAACTTCACCAGCGCCGTAACGGTCAAGCCCGCTTCGGGGCCGGAGATCCGCGCGGAGATAGCCGTCAATAAACCGCTGAGGACGGGGGGCTACACCCTGTACCAGACCAGCTATGACCCGGCCGAAGCGGGCTACACCCTGCTTACCGCAACCAGGGACCGCGCCGTATGGGTGGTCTACGCCGGCTTCGCCCTGCTTCTTATCGGAGTCCTTTTATGGCTGCGCTAATATTCAACGCCGCATTCGGCTTTTCCCTGGCCGCGCTGGCCGCCTGGTCGGCGGGCTACGTTTTCAAAAAACAACGCCTGGCCGCCATTGCCGCGTGGTCCCTGGGGCTGGCCTGGCTGGCGCTCAGCGCGGGCCTGGCCGCGCTTTGGCTTAAACTGGGGCGGCCGCCGCTCTCCAACCAGTACGAATCGCTCCTGGTCCTGCTTTGGTTCATTTTCCCCCTGGCGTTTTACTTTTACCGTGCGACCGGGAAGACGGAGATCGTACCGGCCGCGGCGCTGGCGGCCTCCGCCCTCTTCGGCGCGGCCGCGCTGCTGGACAGTACGGCCCGTCCGCTGATGCCGGCCCTGCGCTCCGACTGGCTGATAATTCACGTACTGTCCTCCATGGCCGCTTACGCCGCCTTCGCGCTTGCCGCGGCGGCGGCCGCCTGGACGCTCCGGAAAGACCGGGCCGGGATCCCGGAGGACTTCCTGCTTCGCCTTACAAAAGCCGGCTTCGCCTTCCTGACGCTGGGGATAATCACCGGCTCGGTCTGGGCCGACACCGCCTGGGGCGCCTGGTGGAGCTGGGATCCCAAGGAGACCTGGTCGCTCATAACCTGGCTTGCCTACGCGGTCGCGCTGCACCTGCGCAAGAACGGGGTACGCGGCGCGACGTTCTCCATAATACTGATCGTCTGTTTCGCGCTGGTGCTGTTCACTTACTTCGGGGTCAATTTCCTGCTGGGCGGGATGCATAGCTACGCCTGAAGCGCGATATTTACGGGAACACATATAGAAAATCTATCTAAAGGAATAAAAGCCTTCGCGCTGAAGCGCCGGGCGGCGCTTATAAAAGCTGCGGCTCTTTGCGGAGCGGCCGGTTTGGCCGCCCTTTTTCTTCTGTTCGGCCCGCCGCATATGATCGGTCTCACCGAAACCCCGGAATTCTGCGGCCTCTGCCATTCCATGAAACCGCAGCACGCCGCCTGGGAGCATTCCGCGCACCGGCAGGCCCGCTGCATAGACTGCCACCTGCCCAACGACAACGCGGCCAACCACTACCTGTGGAAGACCATAGACGGCAACAAGGACGTTTTTTACGAATTTTCGGGCCTGCGCGAGCACGACGAAATAGCCCTGTCGGCGCACGGCCACCGGGTGCTGCAGGCCAACTGCATACGCTGTCACGAGGGCCTGACGGCGGAGATGGACGGAAAACGCGCCTGCATAGACTGCCACCGCACCGTGGGGCACAAGCGCCAGGGAACGCTGAACGTCAGAGAGGATAAAAAATGAAAAGAATACTTTTAACCGCGCCGCTACTGCTGGTATTTGCGGCGGCCTGCTCAAAGAACGCCGAACCCATAAAGGTGACGGAGATCAAGGCCGGGGAATACGAGCCCAAGGAATGGGCCAAGAATTACCCGCTGGAACACGAGGGCTGGGAGGCGAACGCCAACCCGACGCCGGCCGGCAAAAGCAGCTACAAAAAAGGCTGGGATACGGACGGCAAGATCTACGACAAGCTCTCGGAATTCCCGTACATGGCGCTACTGTTCAACGGCTGGGGCTTCGGCATAGAGTACAACGAGCCGCGCGGCCATATGAACATGATGGTCGACATCCTGGATGTGGACCCGGCCAGGCGCAAAGCGGGCGGCGCCTGCCTCACGTGCAAAACGCCTTACGCGCAGGAACTGCAGGGCAAGCTGGGCCGGGATTATTTTTCAAAACCTTTCGAAGAGATCCACGCGCTCATCCCAAAAAACCACCAAAAACTGGGCGCCGCCTGCATCACCTGCCACGACCCCGCGGACATGGCGCTGAAGATCAAAAACGACTTCACGCTGGGCCGCGCCCTGCGGGACATGGGCGTGGACACCTCCGGGCTTTCCAACCAGGAAATGCGCAGCCTGGTCTGCGCGCAGTGCCATGTAACCTATGTTATACCGAAGGACAAGGAAATGCATTCCACCGGCGTTTTCTTCCCCTGGCAGAATTCCAAATACGGGCAGATCTCCATAGAGGACATCATCAAAAGGATCAAGAGCGATCCGGCGCACCTGGAATGGACCCAGGCCGTAACCGGCTTCAAGCTGGGGTTCCTGCGCCACCCGGAGTTCGAGCTGTTTTCCAATGAGAGCACTCACTGGAAAGCCGGGCTGGCCTGCGCCGATTGCCATATGCCCTACACCCGCTCGGGCTCCAAAAAGATCTCGGACCACCGGATAATGAGCCCGCTCAAGAAAGACATGAAGGCCTGCATACAGTGCCACACGCAGGGGGCGGAATGGCTGATGGAGAGGGTGCGGGCGATACAGGACCGCACGGCCTCGCTGCAGCTGCGGGCCGGCTACGCCACCGCCGCCGCGGCCAAGCTCTTCGAGCGCGCCAACGCCGCGCGGAAGGCCGGCAAAACCATAGACCAGGCGCTTTACGCCCGGGCGAAAGATCATTACGAGGAAGCGTTCTACCGCGTGGCCTTTATCGGCGCGGAAAACTCCATGGGGTTCCATAACCCGCCGGAAACGCTGCGGGTCCTGGGCGACGCGGCTTACTTCGCGGGAAAGTCGGAGGGCCTGCTGCGGCAGGCGCTGGCGCAGGCCGGCGCCGCGGCCCCCGCCAGAATTGACCTGGAACTGGGCAAATACCTGAATAGCCGCGGCAAGAAGAAACTGAACTTCGACCCCACCGTAGAGGTCAAAGACCCGTTTAAGAACCAGGAGAAATTCTAATATGACGGTGAATCCGGCCGGGATCCTTATCGCCGACGACGACCCGGAGATCCGCGCCGTTCTGCGGCGTTCCCTGGCGGCGCCCGATCGGAAGATCCTGGAGGCGGCCGACGGCGCGGCCACGCTTGAGCTTGCCCGCGCGGCCAGGCCCGCCATCATCCTGCTGGATATTTACATGCCCGAGAGGGACGGCGTTTCGGTGCTCAAGGAGCTGGCGCCGGAAATGCCGGGGACCGGGTTTATAATGATCACCGGCAACGAGGACGAGGAAGTTGCGCGCGAATGCCTGGAATTCGGCGCCTTTGACTATATCACAAAGCCGATAAACCTGGACATCCTGCAAAAAATAATTAAAAGGCGGCTCCGCCCTTAGCCATTACGCGCGTCTCTAACGCCGGCTTCAATTCCCGTTGTAAAGGTCCAACAGCAGCTCTTCGTGCATTTTGTCTATGGCGGCGGGCGCGGCGGAATAGTTATTAATGATAGAAGTGAAAGCCAGTACCCTGGCTTTTTTAGTTTTAAGGTAACCGGTGTAGGAACGCACGCCGTTAAGCGAGCCGGACTTGAGCCTTAAATTATTTTCGAGCGCGGTGCCGCGCCCCAGGTTGCGCACGTGGCCGGTGGCGTCCGGGTCGCCCGGATAGACCAGGGAGTCGTAGAACTCGGAGTAATATTTCTTCTTATAGACGGCCCTCAGCATATCCGTGAAATTTTCGGCTTTCACCGTGTCCCTGTGGGAAAGCCCGCAGGCGTCCTCCAGCTTCATCTCCCCGACGTCAACGCCGTTCTCGGCCAGGTAAGCCTTCACAACGGCGTTCCCGGCGGCGGGGGCGCCAGCCCCGCGCCCCACTCCCAGCTGCCTGAGCAGCAGTTCCGCGTAAAGGTTGAAACTGCGCTTGTTGGTAACGCGCACCGTGTTCTTAAGCGGGGCGGAAGCCGTTTCGGCCAGCAGGACGGTTCCCGGGCCGGCCGGCGCCAGGCCTTTGTACGGTTTTTTATTGGAATTGACGCCGGCCTTCGCCAGGTAATAGCTGAAACTCTGCGCGGCGAAGAAAGCCGGGTCCGGCAGGGCGCCTTTAATGGCGAATTCCGCCGCGCCGCCGGGGATAGAACCGCGCAGCACGGCCTGGTACTGCCCGGGGAAAGCGAAGATATAGCCGTTGTCGCCGGAGCCGGCGGGACCGGTCTTCATATGATTCTCGAACTTAAGCCCGTCTATGTACGGTTCGGTGCGCAGCACGGCCGCCTCGCCGCCCTCTTTTTCCGAAGGTTTAAAATACAGCTTATAAAGCCCGTCGTTGACGGTAAGGGCCGAAGGCTGGGCCGCGTAATAGTTGCCGATATCTTCCCAGGCCCAGGACCCGGGTTGCACGCTCTCGAAAGCCGACTCATCGCCCACCACCGCGCCGTTGATCACGTTTATCCCGGCTTTTCTTATGGCCTCGGTCCAGGCCTTAAAAACCTCGTCCAGCGGCGCCGCGCCTTTTACCAACTGTGAGCCAAGCGAGGGATCCCCGCCGCCTTTTATGTAAACGTTGCCGTTCAGAAAGCCGTTGGATATCGTCCCGTCGTAGTAAAGACGTGTGGGGAAAGAGCGCTCCGGGCCCAGCCTGTCCAGCGCGGCGGCCGTTACGAAAACTTTAAGGATGCTGGCCGGCACAAGATTGCGCCGCGGGTCGCGCTCGAGTATTACCATGCCGGTGGCCGCGTCCTTGACGCTTAAGCCCCAGGCCGCGTTCTTTATGCCCGGCGCCGCTGCCATTCCCCTGGTCTTATTATCCAGCTGGCCCGCGTTAAGGGCGCACTGGCTCAGTATCAGGAAAGCGGCGGTCAGGCAGGTTTTCATAGGGCAAAGTATAGCAAAAATGCTAAATTATCACTTCCATGAAACTACTGCTTGCCCTCCTGCTTACCCTGGTCCCGCTTTACGCCGCCGCCGATGAAGTTTCGGAAAAGAAAACCTCTATAGAAATTGAACTGGACCCCTATTATTCCGCCGTCGGGGTTTACAACAGCCTCACCGGAAAGCCCATACCCCATCTCGAAGTCGATTCAGAGCTGGACATATACAAAGAGCTCATCAGCAAATTCTACCTGCCCCGCACTCTTATCGTAGAGGCCAGTCTGAACCCGCTGCCTTATGCCGGCACGCTTGTCAGGCGGCACCAGCCCGGTTTTTACCGGGATATGCAGTGGACCAGCAACTTCAACGCCGTCCAGGCCGTGACCGCCGGCTTCGAGGAGCCGTGGGCGCTCTCTGTTTTTCTCGGCAACGTGGTCTCGTTCGACACCATAAATAAGGCCTTCCGGGGCAAGCGCAACGGCTACTCCGGCCTGCTGCTGGACCTGGGCACACATCACATAATGAACAACACACTCATCCGCGACAATTGGATACAGATGGAAGGCAAGCTCAAGGGCGAGCAGATACTGGCGGACCGCAGCCTGCGCTGGAGCTTCCGCGGCGGCGCCAAGTTCCACGAGAACCGCCACATCGCTGATTCTTTTTTCGTAGGCTTCCGCAGGAGCCGCACCGATTTCAAGCAGCGGGGCGGCAGTTTCTGGCTGCATAACAGCGGCTTCGAATACGTCTCCGATTTTTCGCAGAAGAAACTGGAACCGATACGTCATTACCTGGTGCTGGACAAGAAATTCCCCATGAAGAATTCCCGGATGGCCTTCACGCTGGGCCTGGGTTTCGTCTGGACCGCAGATAAAAAATATTCCGGCCCGCTCTCGAACTCGGCGGCCGGAACAAAAACACCCAACAGCTTCCAGTTCATACTGCGGCCTAACCTGGAATTCTAGCCCGGGGTGGTTCACGGGCACTTGCGGCAATACGGATGATGAAAAGCACTTATATTAAGAGCGCGGCGGCGCCGGCGGCCATTTTCCTGGCGGCCCTGCTGGCTTTTGGTCTTACCCTGAAGACCGGCTTCATGTGGGACGATCACCGCATGATAGAGCAGAACCCACGCCTGGAGCTGAACGCGGGCAACCTCGTTTCGGCTTTCAAAGGCGACCCGTTCAACCAGGGTCTGAACTATTACCGCCCGCTGCAGACGGTCAGCAACATGGCCGACTTCGCCGTCTGGGGCTACAGGCCTTTCGGCTACCACCTTACCAATTTTCTTTTTCACGCGGCCACGGCCGTCCTGTTCTTCTATCTGGCGCTGGCCCTCGGCGCCGGGCGGCCGGCTGCCATGTGGGCGGCCATCCTGCTGGCCGCGCACCCGGCGGCGGTAGAACAGTTGATAATAATCGCCGGACGGGCGGAGCTGGCCGCAAGCGCCTGTATAGCGGCCTCCCTGTTGCTCTTCCTGAAGAGGCGCGTCGCCCTTTCTTTTATTTTTTTCCTGGCCGCTGCCGGTTTCAAAGAGAACGGAATAATAACGCCGGCGCTGGCGGCGCTCTGCCTTTGGTACCTGAAGCGCGATAAAAAAGACTATTTAAAGTTGCTGCCTTTCTTCGCTTTCATCCCGGTCTATCTTTTTCTCCGCCACCAGGCGCTGGGCATGGACGCGCTGGGAAAGGGGCTGACCCCCGTGATTTCGGGCCTGGTCCTGAAAGTTCCGCAAAGCGTTCTCTTCTATTTAAAGGAAACCCTGCTGCCTTTCGACATGCATTCCCACCGCATGCAGCCGGACCTGGCGCTGCTGCGTTACATAAGCCTGCCGGCGCTGGCCGCGGCCGCGTTCCTGGCCTGGCGCGGCGGCAGGACGGCGGTATTCTGCGCCGGCTGGTACCTGCTTAACCTGGCGCCCAAACTGCCCCTGCTGGCCGCCAACGACCTGATGCTGGACCACTGGGTTTACCTGGCCAACGCCGGCGTCTTCCTGTGGGCCGCCGGGAAGCTGGCTTCCGCGCAGGGCTGGCGGCGTTTTTTGCCGCCGGCGGCCGCCGCCGCGCTGGTCTGCGCCTCCGCGTTCAATATAAATCAAAGGGACACCGACCTGAAGATCTACGAGCATGCCGCGCGCCGCTCCGTTTCCAAACCCATGCTCTATAACCTGGCCCGCGAATATTACCTGCTGGGCAGGACGCCGGAAAGCCTGGCCATTCTCGAGAAGATATCCGCGGCCGACCGCGGCAACGTTCTTTATCTTAACGGGCTCGCGCTCGCGCGTTGGCGGACCGGGGACACCCCCGGCGCTCTGGCCGCGCTGCAAACCGCGCTGACGGCAAGACCGGGCAGCGCGGAGACCCTTTTCAACAAATACTGCGTGCTGGCTTCGGCTGGAGCCGCCCGCGAGGCGGCCGATTGCCTCAAGGCGGTACTGAAAGCGGACCCGGAACACACACCCGGCCTGCTGGCCGCGGCGCGCGCCTACGGCGCGGCCGGACGCGCCGCCCAGGCGGCCGTCTTTTACGCGCGGCTTCTTGAAATTAATCCCTACGACCTGGAAGGGCTGAACGATTACGGCATACTGCTGGCCCGCGCCGGAGATCACGCCGGAGCCGGAGAACTTTTCCGCCGGGCGCTAAAAATATCACCGGCCCTGGAAAGCGCCCGCCAGAACCTTGCGCGCCTTGAAGAACTAAAAAAGAAATAGTCAGGTGACGCTGCTTACTTTCGGCTATAACGTCCGCTTTTCATGGTGTCGAAATAAGATATATCTTCTTTGCCGAGGAACCGGGGGGTGAATTTTAGCTCCTTGATACGATCCAGAATATAAAAGAGGGCCGTAAGCACTTCGGTCCCGGATTCGCCGCAACGTCCGTTCAGCGCGTCCGGGCCGCAGTAGAGGGCCTGGTCGGGGGACAGGATATTCTCCAGCATGAAGGCCTTGCCATAATGCACCAGCCGCGCGGCATTGCCGCTGGCGCTGACGGCCGGGTAGGGAGGCAGCGACAGGCCGCGGCGTATGGTATCGTTCACGCGTTCATTTAATTCCAGCGCCCCCTCCAAGCCGGCGTGCGCCACGGCCAGGCCGTGGTTGGCCAGGAAGAAGATCTGCGGGCCGGAGGCACGGGCCCTGTCGTTTATAGCCGAGCAAAGCTGCGGCCCTGGAGATCTGTAAGGGATGAACTCCGCGCCGGGGAACAGCTCTTTGCCGAGGGCATGGCCCTCCGCGCTCATGTTGAGGATATTGGCGTAAACCGAGTGCGTGTGAATTACGACCGTGTTTAAAAGCGCGTGAAAGCCGGTCTCTATGGAAGGCTTGGCCGCCTTCACGCCCCGCACCGGCAGCGCCTGCGCGCAGATGAAATCGGAAAACTCGTTCTCCCCGCCCGGACCCGCGGCTATGCGGCGGCGGATATTCCCGTAATTCACAAGGGCGTAACCGCCGTCCGGATCGACGTCTTTCAGTTTTACGCCGGAGGCCTTTACCAGCATGCGCTCGCTGCCTAACTTCACGGAGACATTCCCCCCGCCGCCCTGCGTTATGTCGGGGCGCAAGCCGACCGCGCGCGCGGCGCGTGAAAGCAGTTCCGGGGCTATATCCAAAGTAGGGTCATAAGGCATGATGTTGTTTAACTGAGGTTCAACCTCGCTGTTCGGAGGTTGAACCTCCTCATTTTTTCGACCTCGGGTGGGCTTTGTCGTAAACCTCTTTCAGGCGCTCCAGCGACACGTGCGTATATATCTCCGTAGTCTGCAAATTCTTATGCCCCAGCATCTCCTGCACGGATTTCAGGTCGCAGCCGTGGTCGAGCATGTGCGTGGCAAAGGAATGACGCACCGAATGCGGGTTCATCGGCCTGGCGAACCTGGCACGCCTGGCCATTTTTTTAAATATCAGCGCTATGCCCGCGCCCGTCAGCCGGGCGTTCTTGTGATTAAGGAACAACGGAAGGCCGTGAAGCAGCGGTTTCGGCCTGGTCTCCAGGTATTCCCTGACGGCGGCCAGGGCTTTGTCCCCCACCGGCACCAGCCTTTCCCGCGAGCCCTTGCCCGTAACGCGGGCGAAGCCGGAAAACAGGTCCAGGTCGCCGATATTCATCCCGGCCGCCTCGGAGCGGCGCAGGCCGCTGGAATAGACAAGTTCGAAAAGGGCGTAGTCGCGCAGGGCGAAATAATAATTCTTTTCCCTGGCATTCACTTCCTCGGGGCGGTTATGGTCCTGCAGCCGCCCCACTTCACCCTCGGTCATAAAGCGCGGCAGGCGCTTTTCCTTCTTGGGGATGGTAATAAGGTCGAAGGGGTCGGTCTCCAGGGCGCCGGTCTCCAGAAGGTAATGCATGAAAGACCGCACGGCCGAGATCTTGCGCAGCAGGGTGTTGCGGGAAACTTTTTTTTCGCTTATGAAGGATATATAGCCGCGCATCAGCAGGCGGTCGAGGGCGGCCGGGGAGACGGCTTTATTGGCGGAGGCATAGGCCAGGAACTCGCCCAGGTCGAACTGGTAGGCCTTTATGGTATTACGCGCGAAATTGCGCTGCGCCTTGAGGTGCAGCAGGAATCGCTCAACAAGGAGGTTCATGCCATAATTTTAGCAATTAGCGGGGCCCTTATAGGTCTTTTGGCCCTTAGGCAGGATATTTATAAACAGATATAATATCCATGTAATCCACCTGAAACAGGCACGGAGAAACGGCATGACGCGGTTCACCAGACTCTTTGCGGCGTTAACGTTCCTTTCTCTTTTTAATTCGTTTATTTACGCGGCAGAATTTCGGCCAGCAGCGGCCCAGTTGAAAGCCGCGGCCGGCGCCGCGTTCCTCCCCGTCCCGGAACCGGCAAGGACCTTCACGGCCGCCGAATCCGACTGGTACGCCGCCGTCAGGAAGTATTCCAGCAAATTATTCACCCCTCCTCCGCAGCGCCGCCTGGACGTGCCAGGCAGCGAACTTATCCTGCTGCAGGGCTTTCACTGGTACGCGGACGATTACTGGCAGCACCCCGCGGGCGGCTGGTGGGGCGTGCTCTCCCGGAAAGCCCCCGAGATCGCCGCCGCCGGCTTCGACCTGATCTGGTTCCCGCCGGTCTCGGTGGGCAGCTATTACCCACGCGAGTGGTACGACCTTGACTCGCAGTGGGGGAAGAAGGAAGCCCTTATAGGGGCGGTCAAGGCTATGCACAAGTCCGGCATCAAGGTTCTGTCCGACATAGTTTTAAACCACCGCAACGGCAGCGCCAACTGGCTGGATTTCCAATCCCCCGACTGGTCCTCCGACGTTATAGTCAACGACGACGAGGTCTGGGCCCAGCCCCCCTACGCGGCCATGCCGCGCGCCATCTACGGCGACGAAGGCCAGGGCGACTTCGGCTGCCGGGACCTGGACCACCGCAACCCCGTAGTGCAGGAAGACAGCCGCGTGTTCATGCGCTGGCTCAAGCATACCATAGGTTTCGACGGCTGGCGCTACGACATGGTAAAGGGCTACGCCCCGTCCCACATCGAGGATTACAACACCGCCTCCAGCCCGGTATTCACCGTGGGCGAATATTACGACGGGGACCGCCAGCAGATCACCAACTGGATAGACGGCACCGACTCCTCGCCAAGCCGCGCCAACGCCTCCACGGCTTTCGATTTTACGCAGCGCTACGCCCTGGTGGGAGCGGTGGAAAGCGAGCGTTACGAACTCTTGAACGACAACGGCCGCCCCTCAGGCGTGATAGGCTGGTGGCCGGCCAAGGCCGTGACCTACGTGGAATCCCACGACACCTCCCCGCGCGACCCCAATTTCATCCGGAACGCCTCCGCCGAGTATAAGGCCCAGCGCGTGATGGGCTATGCCTACATCCTGACCCATCCCGGCATCCCCTGCGTCTTCTGGCCGCATTTTTTCGACTGGGGCCCGGCTTACCGCGACGCCATCGCAAAACTGATAGCGGTGCGCAGGAGCGCCGGGATAACTTCCACCAGCCCCATACAGGTACTGGCAGCCAGCAACGGCCTGTACACCGCCACCATAGCCGGCAAGAACAAACAGCTGGTGATGAAGCTTGGCAACAGGAGCTGGGCGCCCGGCGATGGCTGGACGCTGGAAGCCAGCGGCGAGCGCTACGCCGTCTGGAGCCGCGCGTCCAAATAGCCGGAGCTTTAAAAAAAATCCCGGGTCTTTCGACCCGGGATTTTTTTGCGACGACCTCGCCGCTACTGGGCCGGCTTGGGCCTTGAGTTTATAAGCCTCTCCACTTCTTCGGGCGTGGGCGGCTCGATGTTGCGGCACTTGGGGAAGCCGGAACAGGCCAGGAAATAGCCCCTGGCGCTCTTCCTGAGCAGCATGGCGTTCTTGTTGCACTTGACGCAGATCTTCTCGGTCTTGATCGGCGCGAAGTAATCCTGCTTGTTGCCTTCTTTGTCCAGCGGCACTTTCCCTTTGCACTTGGGGAAGCGCGAGCACGACAGGTACTTGCCAAAGCGGCTCTCGCGCTGCACCATGGGGCTGAGGCACAGCGGGCACTTCTCGTCGGTCTTGATGACGTTCGGGCGGGACTTGGTCATATCCTTTTCCGCCGTGGCCAGCTCGATAGCGAAGGGGCCGTAGAAATCCTGCATGAACTTGACCCAGTCCATGTTGCCGTCGGCTATATCGTCCAGCTTGTCCTCGATGGAGGCCGTGTAGGAGATCTCCATGATATCCTTGAAGAAATCCTTGAGCTTCTCCGTCACCAGCGCGCCCAGTTCGGTGATCAGCAGCTTCCTGTCCTTCTCGCGGTTGATATAGCCGCGGTCCACGACGTTCTTTATGATGACGGCGTAGGTGGAGGGGCGGCCTATGCCGTGCTTTTCCAGGGTCTTAATGATACTGGCCTCGTTGTAATTTGGCGGAGGGCTGGTCTTGTGCGCCTTGGTGACGACGTCCTTAAGGGTAACAATGTCCCCCTCTTTCAGGGGCGGCAGGGCGGCCGAGCCCTCTTCGTCCTCGCCGGCCACCTCTTCCTCTTTCTCCTCCATGTAGATCTTCAAATAACCCTCGAACTTCACAGTGCGGCCGCTTGTGCGCAGCACGGCGCGGCTATTGTCGTCGGAGAATTCGACGCTGAGGGAGTCGAAGATGGCCTCTTCCATCTGGCTGGCCATGAAGCGGCGCCAGATAAGGTCGTAAAGCTTGGCCTGGTCGGGGTTGAGGAACTTGCCCATTTCTTCCGGCCGTTTATAGGCTGAGGTGGGGTGGATGGCCTCGTGGGCTTCCTGGGCGCCCTTCACCTTCTTAAGGTAAGTCGGCGGCTTGGCCGGGCAGAAGTCCTTGCCGTAGATCTCGGTTATGAACCTGGCGGCCTCTTTCTGCATGTCGGCGCTCACGTTGAAGGAGTCCGTACGCATGTAGGTGATAAGACCGGAGCGCTCGCCTTCCAGCTCCACGCCTTCGTAAAGGCTCTGCGCCACCTTCATGGTGCGGTCCGACGAGAAACCAAGTTTGTTGTAGGCGTCCTGCTGCAGCGTGCTGGTGATGAAAGGCGGCTTGGGCTTCTGGCGCACCGCCTTGGCGTCCACCTTGGAGACCTTCAGCGTGGAGCCGCGCAAATGCGTGCCGGCCTCCACCGTGTCTTCCACCTTCTTGAAGACCGAGGTTTTATAACGGTAATCCTCGGCGAAAAGCTTCAGCAGGATGGTCTGCTCCACCGGCGCGCCTTCCCAGCGCACCAGCTTGGAGTCGAAGTCCTTGGAGTCGCCCTTGGCCAGCCTGGTGTAAACGGTGTAATAGTCCTCTTCTTTGAACGCCGCTATTTCCTTTGCGCGCTCAGCTATCAGGCGCACGGTGACGGACTGCACGCGCCCGGCGGACAGGCCGCTCTTGATCTTGCTCCACAGCAGCGGGGAAAGCTTGTAGCCCACAATGCGGTCTATGATGCGGCGGGACTGCTGGGCGTTCACCAGCGCCATATCCAGGTCGCGCGGGCTTTTAAGGGATTCCTCTATGGCGGTCTTGGTTATTTCATGGAAGCTGATGCGCTTGAAAGGGGCGTCGCCCGCCTTTATCACCTCTTTCAAATGCCAGCTGATGGCCTCGCCTTCGCGGTCCGGGTCGGTGGCCAGGTAAACCACGTCCACGTTCTTGGCGATGGTATTAAGTTCGGCGACTATCTTCTTGGCCCTCTCCACCAGCACGTACTTGGCCGCGAACGTACCCTTCACGTCCACGCCAAGCTCGTCCTTGGGCAGGTCGCGCACGTGCCCGAAAGAACTGCGCACGATAAAATCGGAATCGAGGAAGCGGCCTATCGTCTTCTCCTTGGTGGGAGACTCTACGATAACAAGATGCTTCAAGCCGGTCCTCGCGGCCTTGGGCTTCTTCTCAGCCAGAACCTTGGGAGTTTTTTCCGCGGCGACCTTAGGAGTTTTTTCAGCCATAGATTTAGTAGTGGTTTTAACTTTAGGTAATTTTTCAGCCATATTAGATATCTATAATATTATATTTTATCCTTATAAGGCAAAATAAGCGCGGCTATTACTAAAATTTCGCCCGGAGGGCAGCCCGGGGTATGGGTTCGGCGGGCCCTCTCGGAGGCCTGAGCTTACGTAAGCGCGAAGGCCGAGAGAGGAGGGGCGGGCACGGTGTGTCCCGACCCCGTGCCCGACGGGCCCATACCCCGGGTTGCCCGACTTCACCCCCCGCGGTCTTGGCGGAATTTTATGAATAGCCGCCTCAGGAAGAGCGGCAGTAGCGGCCGCCTTTAGAGATGACCAGCGAAGAAACCTCAAGCTCGAACAGCGCCGCCGCCGCCCGCTGCACCCGCCACGCCAGCCGCTGCGTCACCTCGTCCGCGCTGAGCCCCGCCTCGTCCCCGGCGATGGCCTTGTAAGCCAGCAGCGCGTCCGGAGAAAGCTCCCCCAGCGCCGCCGACGACGGGCTTTCGGCCTCCGCACCGGCGGAAAGCTTCAGGCCGAACATCGCTTCAGGGGGGAAGCAGGAAATAATATCGTTGCCGCACTCCGCCGGATAAGCGCCGTTCTTAATAAAGAAATTAGGCCCCCGGCTCGCCGGGGAGTCCACCGGCCCCGGCACCGCCAGTACCTCCCTGCCCTGGTCCAGCGCGAAGCGCGCCGTAATAAGAGCGCCCGACTCAAAACCGCCCTCCACCACCACGGTAGCCAACGACAGCCCCGAAATTATACGGTTGCGCCTGGGGAAATTGGCCTGCAGCGGACCTTTGTCCAGGGGGAATTCAGAGATCAGCGCCCCGCCCCCCTCGACTATCCTTTCAGCCAGCTTTTTATTTTCCCAGGGATAAATTTCGTTCAGGCCGGCCCCCAGCGCCGCCCAGGTAACCCCGCCTGCCTCCAGCGCCGCCTGGTGCGCCGCCGTATCAATCCCCCTGGCCAGGCCGCTGGCCACCGCCACGCCGGCCCCGGCCAGTTCCCGCGCCAGCCTGGCGGCCGTGCGCAGGCCGTAAGCGGTGGCCTTGCGCGTGCCCACTATGCCCGCGGCTGGCTGCGGCTTCAGCTCCCCGCGCACGTAGATGACCAGCGGCGGGTCGTAGATCTTTTTAAGGAGTTCGGGATAGCCCTCGTCGAGGACGGTCAGAACTGAAATGCCCGCCTTTTGGGCGGCCAGCAGTTCTTTCTCCGGGTCCGCGGCGGCCGTCTGGGCGGCCAGGCGAAGGGCGGTATCGAGCGTCACGCCGCCCCCGGCCGCTAATTCCGCCGGGGGCCGCTTTAAAAGTTCGGCCGCTCCGCCGTACATATCGATAAGACGCAGCAACCAGTCGCTTTTATGACAGGCGAAAAAATTCAACCGCACCCGGGCCAGCTTCTCTTCCTCTAAGTCCACCCCCATACTTCCCCCTTAGCCCTTACTTCTTCTTTACGACGTACCCTTTTGAAATAGGAGTAACGGAATCTATTATCCTGGCCCTCACCCTTGAGCCCTCGGACTCCAGCACCTCTAGCATGCCGGCCGCCTGCACCTCGCGGCCCAGCCTGCGGCCGGCCTTGTCATAGGCGTCAGTTCCTTTCATGTAAACTGCGAGATAGTCTCCCTTTTTAACCAGGCCTGGCCTGGCCATGGAAATACCAAGTATCTCTCCGTCCATGGAAAGGCCGTCGTCCATACCGTCACCGTCGCCTTTTTCCTTGGCGCTGATGACGCCGTCCTCGCGCCAGCCGTCCGGCACTACCTTCACGCCGGAGTCCCATTCCTTCTGATGTTCCGGCATGTCCTCGGACATATACTCGCGGTCAAAACCGGCCAACGCGTCGCTAGCCTCCGCCGCGGCCGTCTTAGCGGGCGCGGGCGGCTCGACCGGCGCGGCCTCCGCCGCCTCGGGCTGGGCCACCTCCGAGCTGAAGAGTTCCGCGTCCTTTACGGTATCCCCCTCACCTGCCACCACGGTTTTTTGCGTCTCGGGCCTGACACTTTCCGTTATTTCCGGTATGATCAGTTCGTCTTTCGGATTTATCAGGTCGGGGTTCGATACCACATTAAGGTTCGCGTTATATATCCTGCCCCATTTGAAAGGATCCTGGTAGTATTTCGCGGAAAGGTCCCAAAGCGTGTCCCCCTCGGTCACTTTGTGGGTCTTGGTCACCGTAAAGCCGCCCTCGGGCTTGGGCTCCGGCTGCGGGATAGGCGTAGAAGGAAGAACCTTCTTTTTCCGCTCCGCCGGCTTTTTAATTTCCGGAGCCGCCGCCGGCTTAACCGCTACGGCGGGTTTAACGGGAAGCGGCGCCTCTTCGGCGCGCTTGACCGGGGCCGCGGGCGCGGCAGCGGACTTAACAGCTTGCACGGGCTTGGCCGGCGCCGGCGGTTCTACGGCCTCGGCCGGCTTGGACGAAAGCGGTACTTCCTCCAACTGGGGAAAATCCTGCGTAGTGACCGGCGCCGTCGCCACGGCCGGCTTGTTCTCCGAAGGCATTATGACCTGCGGAGCGTCCGCCGCGGAGGCCGCCGCGGCCCGGCCGGGCGTGAACAGAATTAAAGCCGTAAAAGTAAAGTTCCGCATGTAAGCCTCCGTTTATTTCAGATCCCAGCCGGCAGTTCCGCGGCCTTGTCCAGCATCCTGTACTGCACCGCCTCAATCACGTGCTCCCGCTTTATGTCGGACTGGCCCTCCAGGTCCGCTATGGTCCTTGAGACCTTAAGTATTTTATCCAGGGAGCGGGCGGAGAAGCCCAGTTTGTTCATGGCCGTCTCAAGCACGGCCGAGGCCCCCTCCGGCAGCACGCAATGCCTGCGCAGCTCGGCGCCGGCCATAAATGCGTTGGCGCGCGTTTCCCCTTTAAATCTCTGCCGCTGTATCTCTATAGCCTTCATCACCCGCCCCGCTATGTCCGCCGTCGGTTCCCCTTTCGGCAGAGCCTCCCAGTCGGCATATTTAACGGCCGACAGCTGCACATGCAGGTCTATACGGTCCAGGATGGGGCCGGAAATCTTGGCGCGATACTTGTGTACCTGCAGCGGCGTACAGGCGCACTCCCGGGTGGGGTGGCCGAGATAACCGCAGGGGCAAGGGTTCATGGCGGCGACCATCAGGAAACGCGCAGGGTAGGCCACGCTCTCCTTTACCCTGGAAACCGTGACTTTCCAGACCTCCAGCGGCTCGCGCAGGGCCTCTATGGCCGGGCGGGAGAATTCCGGAAATTCGTCCAGGAAAAGTACGCCGTTGTGCGCCAGGGAAACTTCTCCCGGCCTGGGGCTGGAGCCGCCCCCTATAAGCGCGGCGTCGGAAATTGTATGGTGCGGTTCCCTGAAAGGCCGCTCGCTCACAAGGCGCCCGGCCGCGCCCTGCCCGCTGACGGAATAGAGCTTGGTAGTCTCCAGGGACTCGTCGAAGGTCATCGGCGGGAGCAGCGCGCCGAAGCGGCGGGCCAGCATGCTCTTGCCGGCGCCGGGCGGCCCCACCATAATAACGTTGTGAAAACCGGCCGCGGCTATTTCCAGTGCCCGCTTGGCGAAGACCTGTCCCTTCACCTCGCAAAGGTCCGGCGCCTGGAATGGGGATGGCTTATGTTCAGGGGCCGGGGCGCAGGGGTTCAGTTCCCCGGCGCCGGCAAGCCAGGCAGCGGCTTCTTTTAGGGAGGAGGCGGCCAGGCAGGCTACGCCGGAAACGGCGGCCTCCGCGGAATTTCCGACCGGAACGACGGCAGTTTTCCCGGAACCCTTCAGCGCCAGCAGCATGGGGAGAACTCCCGCCACCGGCCGTACGGCGCCGTCCAATGCAAGTTCTCCTATGAAGAATGTATCTTCCATGCGCGCCGGAGGCTTCTTTCCGAGCTTGCCGGAGGCGGCCAGCACGCCCAGGGCTATGGGCAGGTCGAAATGCGTGCCGGACTTTTTTATCTCCGCCGGGGCCAGGTTGACGGTTATACGTTTTGAGGGGAACTCGTAGCCGGAATTGCGCACGGCGGCCACCACCCGGTCCTTCGCCTCTTTTACGGCGGCGTCTGGCAGGCCCACCACGGTATAGGCGGGCAGGCCCGGGGCAATGTAGACCTCGGCGCTTACCTCCCTGCCGTCTATGCCTTTAAGACATAATGTGCGCAACTTGGATAACATAAAAACCAGAAAAGCCCGGCGGAACTATTTCGCCAGGCGGCAGATATCCCCGGCCTTGGCCGAGCCGCCGGCGGACTTTGTGAACTGCGCCTTGGCGCAGTCGCCGGAATCACCGCAGGGGCCGGTCACTTCGGCGCGGCCCAGGTAGTCCTCCACGTGGCCTATCACCAGGTTGGAGCGCGGGTCGCGTATAGCGTCCCCCTGGCGGTAGCAGTCCAGTTTCATGCCTTCGGTCACACCGGAGTCCTGCCCGGCGTTCAGATAAAGCTGTTCCCGCGCGGCGGCGGCTATCATGCACGACCAGGGTTTCTTGTTCAACTGGCTGGCGATATTGGTGACGAACTGCACCAGCGAAGCGCGCAGGGCCTCGCCCTCGAGCGTTTCGTCATAGCCGCCCTTGGTGCCCATACCCAGGAAAGAAGCCTTGGTCGACTTTGCCATACCCTTGCCGGAATCCGCCAGTATCACCTGGCCGCTCTGCACGTCCACCAGCCTTATGTCCACGGTGACGTCGGCCACCTGGCGCTTGGACTGGGTCAGCAGGTAGTCGGACCCCTCCTTTTTGACGCCGAACTGGGAGACGGAACCCACCACTATAGCCTCCAGGCCCATTACCTGGCCGATCCTGGCCACGGTAGCCGGGTCGGCCATTCCCTGGGACTGGAATTTCTGCTCTTCCATTATCTTGGCGAGGCGGTCGCGCTCTACCACGATGAACTTGCCGGATTTAACAAGTTCGGTCACCAGTATATCGGAAGCTGCGCCGCCCAGGCGGCCCTGGCCGTATGCGGATTTGTTCTCGAACTCCACCACGCCTATGCGGCGCTTCGGTCCGGTGTACTTAGACTCGACCTTTTCGGTCTTGTCCACGCTGACGGCCTGCTGGGTCTTTACGGTTTTGGAAGGCGCGCAGGCCCCGGCGAACAGCGCGGCCGCGGCTAAAAGTTTTATCTTTTTCATTCTATCCTCCGTTATTCTATCCTGTTCCTAAAGGCTCACCGTCGGGGAAGGCTGTCCAGCGCCTTCCTGGCCGCCGTCTCGGCTTCCTTCTTAAGCGGCGTCTTTAATATATTCTGCACCAGTTTCACCGCCATCTGCTCCACAAAAGCGGCCTTTGCCTGGTCCTTGTCGAAGAACACCTTTACGTCCCTGCCGGAGCCCGAGCCCTCGTAAAGGGTTTCCCCCGTGGAGGCCGAGACGATCTTTACGCGCAGCGCAACAGATTTGCGTATCAGGAACCCGAGATTCTGAAAAGTAAAATCCTCCACGTCCCCGTAGACCAGCAGGTCCACTCCCAGCGCGCCGCCCAGCGCCCCCGGTTTAACACCCGGCAACTGACCTCCCTCGGAAACTCCCAGGGAGGAAAGCCTGGCATCTACCTCCTTGGCGGGCAGCGGCGCGTAGCCCCGCTTGCCTAAGCCGTCCTCGGCGAGTTTACGCATCACGTCCGGGGCCCCGATATCGGTGCTCTGGTTGTCAAAAGGCAACACCGCCACGCGCGTGTCGGCCGCAGTGCGCAGCGCCGGGGAAACCAGGTACGCGGTTTTTCCGGAGCAGGCACAGGCCGCCGCCAGCAAAAAAGCGTGCGCGTAAAGTGGCGGGCGCATGCTTACCGGGGGAGGGAAAAAGCCACTTCCTGGCCCCCCGCCCCCTCCAGCTCCAGCCCCAGCGAGTCCACGCGCAGCACGGCGCTGGCGAACTCCTGCGGGTCCGGGCGTTCCGGCGCCGCCTGGAACACGGCCGTTCCCGCGGAGTAACTCTCCAGCCGCAGGTCGTTCACCTCAAGCTTCAACAACTGGGCTTTCAGTTTTTCAAGTATCTCAAGGCCTTCCAGGCCGTAAACTTTCAGTTTCAACGCGGCATCCGGCTTAAGGAGGCGCCCGGCGCGGGCAGCCGTTTCCTGCGCCAGGAGTTCCCCGGCCGCGGCCAGCGCCTTCGAGAACGAACCGGCCTCGGTGGAATCTATGCCGTTGGCCTGGCTGGCCAAGTCCAGGATTATCTTGCCCGAGGGCGCGTCGTAGACTTTTACGGAAGCGTCGGCCCTGGAAGGGTAAAAACCGGTGCTGACCCCGGCGCCGACAGCGGAAACCGAGGCGGAAACGGCGATCAGCAGGTCAGCCCCGGAGGCGGCCGCGGCGTCCAGCAAAGCGGTCTGGTCCCCCGCCGCTAAAGCCGGGGCGGAAGCGAAAGGAAACTCTTCGATACTCACGGCCGACCGCTTTATAAAAGCTTCACGGAAAGCGGCGGCAAAGACCGGGGCGGCCTCGCCGCGCTGCACGAACGCGGCGCGCGGGGCGGCGGCCGACGGCCCGGCCAGGTTAAGGGCGCGCAGCTCGGAGGCGATCCGTCCGTGGTAGATCCAGGCCTTAATGCGCACCCGGTAGTATCCGCCGTCGGGGCCGTCGGAGAGGGTTTTATACCTGGCCACGTAAAGATGCGGATTATTGAGCAGATTGCTTTCAAGGACCGCGGACCTTTCGGCCCGGACGGCCTCGTCCAGGTAGAGGCCGGCGACGCGGCTCACCGCGCCCCGCTCCGCGTCCCGCACGGCGCAAGCGCGCGAAGCCGCCAGGTCACGGGAGTTCAAGGCGCAGGCGCCGTCGGCCTCAAGAGGCTCAGGAGCGGCCTTGACCGAACCAGGGGCCGGGGCATGGGCGCAGGCGCCCAGCAGCAGCGCGGCGGCCAAAAAAGTGAGTTTTAGTTTCATAAGCTCCCCCGGCCGCGGACGGCCCTATTTAGTCTTGGCTATCGGCAGGGCGAAACAGAACCTGGAACCTTTCCCCGGCTTCGATTCCACCCAGATCTTCCCGCCGTGTTTCTCCACGACCGATTTGGAAATGGCCAGGCCCAGGCCGGTGCCCGGCACCTGGTTGGCGCTGGCCTTGCCCCGGTAAAATTTATCAAAGACCATCTTTTGCTCTTCGGCCGGTATGCCCGGCCCGTTGTCCTCCACGCAGATGACTACGGCCTCCCCTTTATCCGTGCCGCTAACGCACACTTTCGCGCCGTCACCGGAGTATTTGATGGCATTTATAAGCAGATTGTCTACGACCTGCCCTATCCAGCGGGTATCGGCCTGCACGCTGGGGAGGCCTTTGACCATGGTGCTCGACAGTAAAATGTTCTTCTCCCTGGCCTTAAGCAGCATAGTGGAAACGGACATGCGCACGAGCTCCACCAGGTCGACCCGCTGGAATTCCATCTCCACCTTGCCGTTGAGGCGGGAGAGGTCGAGGAGGTTGGAGATCAAATGAGTAAGGCGGTTCACGGACTGGTCCGTCACGGTGAGGAAATTCAGCTGCTGTTCGTTAAGAGGCCCCACCTCGCCGCTGAGGATCACCGACACGAAACCCTTTATGGTGGTGAGCGGGGTTTTCAGCTCGTGGCTGACGGTGGAAAGGAACTCGTCTTTGAGCTTGTTGAGCTGCGCCAGTTCCTGCGCGGTCTTGGAGAGGTTCTCGTAGAGCGTCACCATCTCTATGATGATGGCCAGTTCGTCGGCTATGATGGTGAGGAATTCCAGCTGGTCCGGTGTGAAGAAATCCTGGCGGCGGCTGCCCACGCGCATGACGCCGATAATGCGGTCGTGCAGGGAGATGGGCACGATCATCAGCGAATGGATCTCCCAGAGCTTGGCGTAGCGGGTCAGCACGTCGGGATCGTTCTGCGCGTCCGCCGTAATGAACGGTTTGCGGCTGAGAAAAGTTCGCACGGAAGCCGAGGCGTGGTTGCTGACCGGGATGCTGTAAAGCATGCGCTCGGCGTCCGGGATGCCGTAGGATCCGGGGCTCACCACCAGTTCGCCTTTCGCCTCGTCGAAAAGCAGGCAGGCCACCACGTCGGCCTCCACCATTTTGGCCACTATATTGAGGATGGCCGAGCAGCCGTTCTGGGTGTCGCCCCCGGGGCCGGTAACCTGCGTTACCACCTCGTAAAGCGCCTTCCGCTCGCGGGCGCGCTGTATCAGGCGCGAACCTGCCACATCCAGTTCTTTTACCACCGCGCTGACCTCGCTCTTGAGGCTGTCGGTCTCTTTTTTAAGCGCGAAGACCTTGTCCGAGACCTTGGAAATGGAGGAAAGCTGGGAGGCCACGAAACGCAGATAGGGCTGTGCCGCGTCAAAGGAAGAGGGCTGATTGGCGCCGAAAACTATCAGCCGCTCGGCGGCGCCGCCGGCCGGCCTGAAAGGGCACATCAGCGCGGACTTGATGTCGAAAACGGAGAACAGCTCCTCCACGCCCTGGTAGTCGCCTGCCCTTACGTCGTCGAAACGCAGCAGGTCCCCTTCCGAGGAACTGCGGTCGAAAGCGCTCCACTTGTAAGCGGTCAGGAGCTTGGGCTCCACTTTGAAATGTTTAAGATAGTTCACCAGCTTCCACTGGCCGGGGCCTTTCTCAAAAAGCAGCATGGAACTGTCCGGGAATACCTTGTGCAGTTTTATCAGGTAGTAGTTGGTGATGTCCCCGTAATGTTCCGGCTGCTCCGGGGCGTAAGCGCGCTCCATCGTTTCCCTGGTGAAGGACGTAAAGTCGGAGAAGCCTTTCTGCGCGGCCAGCAGGCGGGCCTCAATCGGCAGGACTTCCCGGAATTTCAGGTACCAAAAGGCCCCGAAAGCCCCGGTCGCGCCCAGAACGCCGGCCCCTATAAGTTCGTTAACCATTCATTACACCAGGTCCATAAGGATTTTAGCGTAGGCGGCTTTCGACTTAAATTTCCCCTGCGGGAGCCACGCGCCCTTTATCAGAAAACTGTCCAGTATCTTGAAAACAATATGGCGGAACTCCGCCTCCTGCGCGCCCAGGGAGGAAGTCGGCTGCGGTCCCAGCACTATGACCCCGTTCACGTTCCTCTCGCTGGCGTAATTCCCCACCCTGAACGGCACGCCGTAAAGTTCGTCGGAGTTGTACTCCTCGGCGAAGACCTGGCTCCATTCGGTATTCAGGCCCAGCTCCCTGGCGCGCTCATGCAGGGAATAAAGGGCGAAGTCAGCCTCGCGCTTCATCCCCCTGGGGTAGAAAATGCCCCATTTGAACCAGGTGTCCTTCTGCGACGGCGTCCAGGCGGAGGCCTGCTGTACGTCCTGGTCGCTGAGGGCTCCCGGCACCGGCGTCTCGCCGAAGCCGATGAGCGTGTCCAGCAGTTGCAGGTGCGAGAGACTGTTGCGGGAGCTGACGAGGAACTTCTCCAGCTTCTTCATGTCCCCCAGCGTACGTTCGGCGTCCCCGAACGACATCGTACCGCTGGCGAAAATAGAGGTGATCTCATCTTCCGAAAGCTTCACGTCCAGGCCCTGCAGGATCTGCGTCATTATGGACTTGTAAGCCTGGGCGCCGGGCATCTTAAGGTCCACCATCCAGCCCTGCGAGAACTGGAAGCCGGCCGCTTCCTCCAGCCCCGCCAGGGATTTAGGAGGAAAAACCGAAGTTACCACTATCTGCTTGTTCTGCGCCACAAAGTCGTTAAGCCACTTCGAGATGTATTTCTTGTTGGTTTCGGAGACCGCCAGGAGATGCACGTCGTCGATTATAAGCACCTTCACCTTGGCGAAGATCTCCTCGAGCCGGGCCATCCCCCCCTCTTTACAGACTATTTCAATACCCCTGGAAAGCTTTATCCCGTCGGTAACGAAAATATTGTTCTGTCCTATGGAGGCGGAAAGCCCATAGGAGATGGCGTTGATAAAATGAGTCTTGCCGGTGCCCGGCGCGCCGAAGAGCAGCAGCGGGTTATAGATCACCCCCGGGTTCTCCACCACGGCCATGGCGGCCGCGTGCGCGAAGCGGTTGTGCGAGCCCGAGATCAGCGTCTGGAAACTGTAGGTCGGGATAAGCGGCAGCTCCATGGACCACTTGGTCTTTGCCCTGGCCGAGATGGAAGCCTGATGCGCCGGAGCCAGGGCGGCGGGCCGCTCGGCGGCGGTCTCCGGGGCCGCCGACTTCTTTCTGCGCGCGGAAATGGACGGGACGTTAGCCCCCTGCGAAGCCGTTTGCGGGATCACCGGGGCCGGCGCGGACTGCGGCGCCGGAGCGGGCTCCAGCTTGAGCCTGGGCCTGGGGATATCGAAAAGCGGGGGCTCCTCGCCGAAAGAACCCGCGTCCGCGGCCGGAGAGCTTTGTTCACCGGCCACGGACTTAAGCTTCTTCAGCGTGTCCTTCTCAAGTCTGGACAGATAGATGACAAAATTAAATTCACCCGTAGTCTTTTCAGGGCGGGAACAGAGGCCGCCCAGCTTTTTGACTATCTGCAGAATGTCCTTCGTATCCCCCTTTATCAGGAGTTTATGCCGGCCTTGATTTTTTTCGCTGGGCGCCGGAACCACTTCCCACTTTTTAATCATATTTTTCCGTTAGCGGAGTATCAGGTCAGAAACGAGGTCCAGCGCCGTGGAATGGCTGAAGGAGGCGGAGTCATAGTGCCGAAAAAACCCTCCCGAGGAGCTGAACGCGTTCTCTATCTCGTAGATCTTCTCCTGCGGGATGGCCCCCACGCAGACCAAGCCCTGCGCGCCGGCGTCGGTGACGGCCTGCAGGACATAGTTGGCGTTCACATCGGCCGCGCATTCCCGCACGGAAGCGCGTTTTATGAACATAGGTTTGGTGGCGGACTTCAGGCAGATGGCGTCCAGCTCGGCGAGCACGGTGGCGCAAAGGGCTTTGTCCTCCGCCGAATAAAGAAAGGCCAGCGAACGCAGGCGTTCGGCCGGGATTCCCTCGGGGGCGGGTTTTTCCGCCAGGACGACCAGGTCCCCGGCCTGGGCCCCCGAAACGATCCCCGGGACCGCGCCGGCCTCGAAAATAACCGTTCTTTCCTCGTCGCCGGAGCCGCCCGAAGGGGGAGGCACGACCAGCGTTTCATCCCCCGAGAACGGCGTGGAAGAACTATCCTGCCCTCCGGATATTGCCGCGCTGGCCGGCTCGAAGGCCATGCCCTGCAGTGTCTCCTCAGCTTTGGATGAAGAATCCTGTGTGCCCGGCGTCCCCGCGCTTTCAGGCTGGCCGCCTATGGAAAGTTCGATGCCGCCGGCGGCCGGGGCGGGCTCCTGGGGCGCCGCGCCAATAGCTCCCGGCTGCTCCAGCTGCAGCGTCCCGGCGGCCTCCGTAGCCGGCCGTGTCTCCAGGTCAAGGGTAAGGCCGTCCCCGCCTTCCGCTTTTGCGGACGGCTCTATTATCAGGCCCTCAGGCTCTCCCGCCTGGGCGGCTTCGGTGGCCGGGCGCGTCTCTGGTTCTATCGTAAAAGCCTCAAAACCCATCTCCGCTTTAGGCGAAATCGCCTCGGGCGCTTCTGGTTCCGCGGCGGGGACCTGGGCGGCTTCGGGAGCCGGCTGCGCTTCCGGCTTTTTCTCTTCGGGCATGTCCACGATCGTTCCCCCCTGCGGCACTGCCGCTTTCATTTGCTTTTCAAATTCCGCAAGTTCGTCCACGGACGGTTCCGCCGTATCCGGCCGAGGCGCCGGCGCGGGCTCGGGCTCCGGCTGCGGCTCAGGCTCCACAAGCGCCTGAATGTCGCCTTCGGACAACTGCATAAGCGCGTCTATGTCGGGAATGCCGAAATCCCTGGTGCTTTCGAACGCGTGCACGTTCGCCGGAGCGGCCGCCGGCTTGGCCGGTTCCTCGGGCGCTTTTTCCGGCGCCGCCGCGGCCGCGGGCAGGTCCGTGGCGGAGGGCGGAAGTACCGTCTCCGGCTGTTCCGGCTGCAGCTCGGATTGGGAGACGGGGGGCTCGGTTTTTTGGGAGGCGGAGGGATTTACCGCGGGCTCCGGCGCCGGCTCGGCCGCGCCTTCTCCGAACATAAAATCTCCGAGGCTTTGCGGGACAAGCTTCTCAGCCTCAGGGGCCGCGGCGCCCTCGGGCAGCGAGGAGAAAGCCTCCAGGATAACGGTCTTATCTCCGGCGTCCTGCGCCGGCTGGACGTGCTTTTCCCCGGGCATGGAGGCGCCTTCGGGCAGGCCGGAAAGAGACTCTAAAATTATGGTTTTATCCGCATCCTGCGCCGGGGGCATGTTTTTCTTTATCGGTTCCGGCTCCGGCGCGGGTTTGGAGAACTCCACCGGCTTTATCTCAGGCATTCTTATCCCGTCAAGTATGGACGGCATCTTATTGAGGAGACCGTTGAGGTCTGAAAGTATTTCGTCTATAGACTCTTTCTTCTTTCCGTCTTTTCTGTCCATATGGCCGCCCCCGTGCCGTTTTTGATTAATATATATACGCGTCTTACTTTTTAATTATAGCAAGTTGTTCGCGGTATATTATCGCGCTTTTTTGCCCTTTTTGCCCGCTCCGCCAGGTTCCGCGGCCAGCGCCGCCTGACGGCGCACGGCAGGGCTGCCGGAAGAGGCGGCCTTGGCAAGGATCCCGAGCCAGAATTGTTCGTCCTCCGGCTCCTCACCGGAGCGGAGCCAGCCCCCTATCAGCCTTACCGCGGCGCAGGCTACCCTGTCGTCAGGGCTGTACATCAGCGGAACTATTTTACGCTTAGCCTCGCGCGGCAGGAACCGCATTTGGCCCATTTTATCCAGGGAATAGAGCACGCCCTCATATCCAAAGGAGGCTTCGTCGGAGAATTCCGTCTCCCAGGAGGCCGGCCGGGCCGGCTTATCGGCAAAACGCCCGGAAACAAAGAAAGCGAGGCCGCAAACCACCAGCAGCAGGCCGGTCAGGATAAGCCCCAGGGATTCTTTTTCCGGAAGGCGCTCTACTATGACCGGCACGGTGGAAATGTCGCGGGCGCATATGCCGCATTTAGGGCTGGCGTCAGGGTTGCCGTAGCCGCAGGAGGGGCAGGTTTTTATACGACCTCCGCCAGGCAAGCGCCGGCGCGGGCGGCGGTTACGCGGCATTTAACGAGGGTGCCGGCCTTGAGCGGCCCGGGCAGCTCCAGGTTGACGAAGTTGGAGGCCAGGGCCAGGGCGCGGCCGTCTTTGTTTTTTAGGACGAGGGCCACTGTTTCGCCGCCCAGCATGGAGGCGGCGTAAGCGGCGCGCAACTCGGCGTCCAGTGCGCGCAGAATGGCTGAGCGCTCGGCTACTATTTTAGGGGAGAGCGGCTTGAGGGTGGCGGCTTTTGTGCCGGGGCGGGCGGAGAAGCTGAAGACGTGCAGACCGGAGAGGCCGCAGTCACGGACGAAGAGGGCGGCTTTAGCTAAATCCTCTTCGGTTTCGGTGGGGTAGCCGGCTATGATGTCGGCATATATGCCGACGCCGGGGAAAATAGCGCGGAGTTCTTCCACTTTGGCTTTATACCGGGCGGTATCGTAGAGGCGGCCCATGGCCTTAAGCACGGGATCGGCGCCGGCCTGGAGCGGCAGGTGGAAATAATGGCAGAACTTGGGGCCGCCGGCTTTTAACACGGCGAGGAGTTCCATTGTCAGTTCTTCGGACTCGACGGAGGAGAAGCGCAGGCGGAAATTCCCTTCAAGAGCGAAGAGGCGCTTCACAAGTTCGGCCAGATTGGCGCCGGTGTCTTTGCAGCGGTATATTCCCAGCCGCGTGCCGCACAGGACTATTTCGGCGAAGCCGGCTTCTATGAGTTTTTTCACTTCGGAAACCGTGGCTTCCAGCGGCTTGGATCTGAGCTCGTTCCTGGCGAGGTTTACCAGGCAGTAGGCGCACTTGAGGTTGCAGCCGTCCTGTACTTTTATGAAGGCGCGTGATTTGCCGTGGGATTTGCTGACGGAGAAGAAATCGGCGGTGGCGGCGTTACCGCAGAAAACGGCGGGGATGTTCTCTTTTTCTTTATTGGTGAACAGCGTGGCGCCGGGGGCGGCGGCCAATATCTTCGCGGGTTCCAGTGTAGCCAGGCACCCGGTTACGGCTATGGCGGCCCTGGGATTGGCCGCGGCGGTTTTCTTAAGAAAGGCCACGCAGTCCCGGTCGGCCTTGGCGGTAACGGAGCAGGTGTTCACCACCACGAGGTCCGCCTCTTCCGGCGTCTCCGCATCGCTATGCCCCAGCCCGGCGAACTTCTCGCGGAGACTCTCCGTCTCCACCTGGTTCACCCTGCACCCCACCGTCTTAAAATAAACCTTCACCCCCATATTTTACAATTTAAGGAGGCCGGCGGGTTGTGCCGGAGGGGCGACGAGGGGGCCGGGTTAGCAAAAGCCTGCCGGAAGCCCGAGCTTGCATAAGCGCGAGGGCTGAGGCGGGCAGGCGCGCGCACGGTGTGCGCGACGCCGGTTTTGCGTTCCGGCCCCCTTGGCGCCCCGAACCCATTGAGCGGACGCGGGCTTAATTATTTCTTCGGGGAGGTTTGGATGAGGACGCCGGTTTTTTTTATTTCTTTGCGGAAGCCGGGGCCGGTGGCGGCCCAGCAGATTACTTCAACGCGGAAAGGGAAAGCCGCGGCCTTGAAGACGGCCTCGAGCTTTTCCATGCGCGCGGCGGGGAGCGGTTTATCCGACATCACGGCCAGGTCCAGGTAGGAATATTTCTTGGCCGCGCCTTCGGCCCTGTGGCCGTAGACCATCACGTCGAACTCCGGCACATTGGACGCGAGTATAGCCTTCACTTTTTTCAGAAAGATCGGCTTCAGGTCTATCATAAGTCGACTATTTTTTAGGCGAGTTCTGTATCAGAACGCCGGTCTTCTTTATCTCTTTGCGGAAGCCGGGGCCGGTGGCGGCCCAGCAGATAGTTTCAACGCGGAAAGGGAAACCCGCCGCGGTAAATTCCGAAGAAAGCTTCTCCAACCTGGTCGCCACCAGCGGTTTATCCGACATCACCGCGATATCCAGATAAGAATATTTCTTGGCCGTACCGTCGGCGCGCGAGCCGTAGACCATAACATCATATTCGGGCACGTTACCGGCCAGAATATTTTTAACTTTCCTGAGGAAAATCGGTTTAAGATCGATCATAGTTGCAGTCTGCCTTTAAAATCCCCACCTATCTTCTATCAAATGCTCCGGCCGGATAGCAAGCTTTACCCCAGACGGGTAAGCAGGGCCGAAGCGGCGGCCAGACAGGCCGACTCCGCCCTGAGCGTGTACAGACCGAGGTTCATGAACACCGCGCCCTTTCCGCGCGCGAATTCTATCTCCCCCTTGGTAAAGCCGCCCTCAGGGCCGACAAAAACATTCAGGTCCGTCTTCCCGGCCACGGCTTTAGCCGCCTCGTCCGGCATAAGCCCGTCCGCCGCGGCGAACACGGCCGGCCCGCCGGTTAGCAGCAGATCGTCGAGCTTCTCGGGCTTGCGCACCAGCGGCAGCAGCCCTCTACCGCACTGCTTGGCCGCGGCCAGCACCACCTGGTTCAGCCGGCCGGTCCTGCGCTCCCAGTCGCTGAACAGGTCGAACTGCACCCTTGAAGCCATAACAGGCTGGAACGCGTCCACCCCGGCCTCCGTACAGTGCGTAAGGATCTCCTCCAGCGCCGGTCTGGCCACCACCGCGAAACAAAGCGTAATTTTAGTCTTATACTCAGGGCTCGGCAGCGCCGCTTTCACCGTCCCGGTCACGGCGTCCCCAGTCACGGACTTTATCACCGCGCTGTGGCGGCCGCCCTTCCCGTCGAAGATCTCGATCTCGTCGCCTATGCGGGCGCGGGCCGCGCGCGCTATATGGGCGGACTCGTCGGGCCCGGCGAAGAACTCGCCGCCGCGCATGTTCTCTGCGGGGATATAGTATTGCGGCATATCGGGACTCTAGCCTAATATCTTCTTAAAAAAACTCTTATCCGTCCCTTCCGGCTCCGGCGGTTTGTGGCCGGCGATATTCGAAAGCTCCTCGAAAAGTTCGCGCTGGCGCGGACTAAGGTTGTGCGGCACTTCCAGCTTCACCTTCACCATCAGGTCGCCGCGGGGCCTGCCGCCGGGACCGGGCATGCCCTGGTCGTGCACGCGGAACACTTTGCCGTGCTGGGTGCCCTGGGGGATGCGTATCTTAACGCGGCCGCCCTCTATCACAGGCACTTCCACTTCGCCGCCAAGGGCCGCCTGCCAGACGGCCACGGCGGCCTCGTATATAAGGTCGCGGCCCTGCCGCTCGAAATGCGCGTGATGCTTAAGCCGCACCTGTATATAAAGGTCCCCGGAGTCCCCGCCCTTCATGCCCGCGTCGCCGCCGCCGGAAACACGCAGCACCGCGCCCTCTTCCACACCGGCGGGGATCTTAACGTTGATGGAGGCGCTCTTCTTCTGGCGGCCGGCGCCGCCGCAGACCTTGCACGGGCTGGATATAACCTCGCCCTGGCCGCCGCAGTCCGGACAGGCCTGGCTGAAAGAGAAAAATCCCTGTGAGTACTGCACGCGGCCGGCGCCGTGACAGGTGGGACACTTCTTTATGCCGGTCTTGCCGCGCGCGCCGGTGCCGGCGCACTCCTGGCAGACCTCGGTGCGCTCGAAATTAACCGGGACCTTTACGCCGGAGAAAGCCTCTTCCAGCGTTATTTCGGCCTCGTATTTTAGGTCAGCGCCGCGCCGCGACCTGGGCCGGCCGCGGCCGCCGCCCTGGCCCTGGGTGAACAGATTCTCGAACAGGTCCCCGAACATATCCCCGAGGTCCGCGCCCTGGAAGCCGCCGAAGCCTCCGCGGCCGCCGCCGGCGCCGGCCTTAAGGCCTTCGGCGCCGTACTGGTCGTAGATCTGGCGCTTTTCCGGGGCGGAGAGCACTTCGTAGGCCTCGTTTATTTCCTTGAAGGCGGACTCGGAGTCGTTGTTGCCAGGGTTGCGGTCCGGGTGGTGTTTCATCGCCAGCTTTCTGTAAGCCGTCTTGATCTCGTCGGGGCTGGCGTTGCGGGCAACGCCCAGGGTGCGGTAATAATCGTTTGAGGCCATAAATATTTACTAAATAGCGCGGAGCGTAAGAGAATTTTAGCTTTTTATAAGCCTCAACGCCCTAACGCCCCACGCCAGCTGGAACTTCGTTATTTCTTTTTCTCGTCTACGACTTCGGCGTCCACTACGTCGTCCTTGCCGCCCGCGGACGCTTTGGCGCCTTCGGGGGCCGCGCCCGCTCCGGCGTTGGGGTTGGCCTTGGCCTGGGCGGCTTTATAAACCGCCTCGCCGAGTTTCTGGGAGACGCTAATAAGCTCTTCCTTGGTCTTTTTGATCTTCTCCATGTCGTCGCCTTTCAGGGCGTCCTTCATCTCGTTGATGGCGCGGTCCACGGCCAGGCGCTCGTCCTGGGAGATCTTGTCCCCGTGCTCTTTCAGCGCCTTCTCCGTGGTATACAGTACGGTGTCGGCCTCGTTCTTGGTCTCCACCTTTTCCTTGTATTTCTTGTCCGCGTCGGCGAACTGCTCCGCCTGCTTGACGAATTTGTCTATGTCGTCCTTGGACAGCTTGTTGGGCGCGCTGATGGTGATATGCTGCGCCTTGCCGGTACCGAGGTCCTTGGCGTGCACCTGCAGTATGCCGTTGGCGTCGATATCGAAGGCCACTTCTATCTGGGGCGTACCGCGGGGAGCCGGGGGAATGCCGTCAAGGTCGAACTTCCCTAGCGACACGTTGTCGCCGGCCATGGCGCGCTCACCCTGGAGCACGTGGATGGTGACCGCGGGCTGGTTATCCGCCGCGGTGGAGAACACCTGCGACTTCTTGGCCGGTATGGTGGTGTTCTTGTCTATGAGCCTGGTCATCACGGAGCCCAGGGTCTCGATGCCCAAAGACAGCGGGGTGACATCCAGCAACAGCACGTCTTTTACGTCGCCGGTCAGCACGGCCGCCTGCACGGCGGCGCCGGAAGCCACGCATTCCATGGGGTCAACGCCGTGCTCTATCTTCTTGCCGACGAAGTCCTCTATAAACTTCTGCACTATCGGCATGCGCGTAGGGCCGCCGACGAGGATGATGCGGCTGATGTCCGAGGTCTTAAGCTTGGCGTCGGCCAGAGCGGTGTCTATGGACTTCTGGCAGCGCTTCACTATGCCTTCCACAAGGGATTCCAGGCGCGCGCGGCCGAGTTTAAGCGCCATGTGCTTGGGCCCGGTGGCGTCGGCGGAGATGAACGGGAGGTTAATCTCGGTTTCCATCGTGGTGGAGAGCTCAATCTTGGCCTTTTCCGCGGCTTCCTTTATGCGCTGCGTGGATGTGGGGTCCTTGGTGAGGTCTATGCCGGTGTCCTTGCGGAACTCGCCGGCGATGAAATCCACCAGGGCTTTGTCCATGTCGGTGCCGCCAAGCTGCGTGTCGCCGGAGGTGGAGATCACGTCGAAGGTGCCTTCTTTGCCCAGCTCCATGATGGTGACGTCCAGGGTGCCGCCGCCCAGGTCGAACACCATGATCTTCTGGTCGCGGCCTTCCTTGTCTATGCCGTAGGCGAGGGCCGCGGCGGTGGGCTCGTTGACCAGGCGCACCACTTCAAGGCCGGCTATGGTGCCCGCGTCCTTGGTGGCCTGGCGCTGGTTGTCGTTGAAGTAGGCCGGCACGGTTATGACGGCTTTCTCAACTTTCTCGCCCAAGAAGGCCTCGGCGTCGCGCTTCACTTTCTGAAGCAGGAAAGCGGCCAGCTGCGGGGGCGTGAATTCCTTGCCCGAGATCTGGTACTTGTGGTCGGTACCCATTTTCCGCTTGAAGGCGGAAACGGTGCCTTCCGGGTTGGCCACGGCCTGCCTGCGGGCGGGCTCGCCCACCAGCATCTGGCCGTCTTTGGCGAAAGCCACGTAGGACGGGAACGCCTTACCGCCGAGGCTGGTGCCTTCGGCCGAGGGGATGATGGTGACTTTACCGCCCTCCATCACCGCCGCCGCCGTGTTAGAAGTTCCGAGGTCTATGCCTATTATTTTTGCCATTTTAATATCCTCCACTATAATTAGATAAATTCCGCTTCGCGCCGCAAGATCAGAACGTTACTTCCCGCCCTCTTCGGCCGCCGGTTTTCCCTCTACGGGAGGCGGCTCGGCCGTTTTTTTCCTGGCTATCTTCACGCGGGCCGGACGCAGGATCTTTTCCCCGTAATAGAAACCTCTCTGCAGCTCTTCCACCACAAAGCCGTCGTTCTCGTCCGTACCGTCCACCACGCCCAGTATTTCGGAAGCCATCGGGTCGTAGGGCTTGCCGACCGGCTCCATCTGGCGCAGCCCCTCGGCGTCGAACACCTTGGAGAATTCCTTGAATATCATATCGAGGCCCTTGAGGACCTCCTCGTTGCCGCCGGCGCCCTGGGCGTTGTTGACGTGCAGGTGGGCGGACAGCAGCATGTCGTAGAGCGGCAGCAGCCGCAGCAGGATCTCGGCCTTGCCCCACTTGATGAGCTCGGGTTTTTCCTTCTCCACGCGCTTGCGGTAATTCTCAAAATCGGCCTGCAGGCGCAGCAGCTGGTTATAATAGTCCGCCGACTGCGCCTTCTGCTTGTCCAGCTCCGCGGCGGCGGCCTCGACGGCCCTGGCTTCGTCCCCGCACAGGCAGCCGAGGTCCTCGGCTTTAGCCTTTATCTTTTTTTCTTCGGCCTTATTGTCTTTCATATGCCTTATTCTTCAAAGTCTATTTTTTCCCACTCGCCCAGCATATCCTCCATCATGGAACTTACAGTGTCCACCAGGGAGATCATGCGGGGGTACTCCATACGCTTGTAGCCCAGAATTCCCACAAGCCCCACGGCCTTGTCGTTCATGCAGTAGGAACTGGAAACCAGGCTGAAATTCCTGAATTCTTTCACGCTGTTCTCGGACCCTATCGTCACGTCCACGATATGCCGCTTGCCGGGAACGGCCAGGGCCTTGGTTTTGCGGGAACAGTCGCGCAGGCGCTCCCTCAGCAGGCCGGAAAAGCGGTCTTTTTCCTCGAGCAGGCGGGCGATATTGCGCAGATCCTCCACGTTCCCGTCCTCGAGGTTGGAATAAATGCGGCTCAACCCTTCCAGGTAAAGCGCGTCTTCGCTCTTGGAAAGCCCCCTGAAGTATTCCACTAATTTCTTCAGCAGCTCTTCAAGCCCTTTGTCTTTTTCCTTCAGAAGGAATTCTTTCCAGATAACCTGGGGCAGGTCGGAGATCGGCATGTCCTTCAGGCGCTTATTGAGGCGGGTAGAAAGGGACTTTACGGCGTTCTTGTCCGCGCTGTGCTCCAGCGTGAAGGCCGCGTGCTTTATAAGGCCGGAGTGCGCGAACATGACGGATAACACGCTCTTGGGACCCACGCTCAGCAGGTCCAGGCGCTTTACGCTGTCCAGGTCCGTATCCGCGCTCATCACGAAGCCGGCCCACTTGGACATGTCGGCCAGCATTTTAGAGGTGTGCTTCAGGAAACCGTCAAGCTGCTCCACGCGGCGGTCATAGTCGCGCTCCAGCCGGTCTTTCTCAGTGGCGGCCAGGCGCTGCATGCCCAGCACATTGTCCACGTAGACGCGGTAGCCTTTATCCGAAGGGATACGCCCGCCGGAGGTGTGCGCCTGGTAGAGATAGCCGCTCTCCTCCAACTCCTTCAATATATTCCTTATGGTGGCGCTGGAAACGTTGAACCGGCCTTCCTCGGCTATAAGCTCGGAGCTGACGGGACGCCCGGTGCTGACATAGTTGTAGACCACCCAGCTAAGGATCTTTTCTTTCCTGTCCTGCGCCACTTCTGGTTTAAGAACACGCATGGTCTGGATCGGTCTCCGCTTTTTTAATTAGCACTCATATACCTTGTCTGCCAGAAATATTATACACCTTGGACTTATAATTGTCAAACAATGAGAACCTGACCGCTGTCAAAGCGCTGGCCTACGCGACTTTGTTAGACTATATCCGGGTTAGGAAATAACTTTTTCGGAGGATAGCACAGATGAAACTGTCAGCCGCCATATTAATTACAGCGCTGTTCGCGGTACCCGCCTGCGCGGAGAACTGGGCCACCGAAGTAACCACCGCTAAATTTGCGGCCATTGAGATCCCCGCCATTGCCGCCCCGGCCGGCTCCGCCCCCAGGGACGGCGGCAATTATTCCGGAGCCGAAGAGCTCCTGATAAAGGAATTCGCCATAACCGCCATCAGTATGGATATCCCGGAAGCCGAGGTCATGCGCCAGGACAGGGACTACAACAACGCTTTCTGCTTCGAACACGCCCTGCGCCTGGCCCTGACCGATCTGCTGGAAAACCACAATAACCCCGCCGGCCCGCTGGCAAAGGTCCTGGGCACAATGGGCGTAGTAACCAATCCCTCCAAGTCCGAACTCAAGAAGGCCCGGCAGAAAATGATGGCCCTCCTTAACACCCCGGCCACCCAGCTCTCCATAGTGCGCCCTTATAAACATAACCAGCCGATGAACGGCGAAATGGTGGAAAGCAATTGGATATTCTTCCTGCGCCTGGAGGGTGCCCCCTACTGGTCCATAGTAGACCGCTCCGGCGAGAAACCCGCCTACACCTACGGCGCAACGAAATAATACTCCCCTTCCTTATATAGAAGCCCCGGCCAAGCCGGGGCTTTTTGCTGCCGTGTAAGCATATCCCCTGTTGCGGCGCCAGCTCATGTATTGATAACATTAACGCATGGAAGAACGGGATTTTTTCCTGCCCCCCGGCTCGTACGAGGAGAAATTCGTCAGGAGCGGAGGGCACGGCGGACAGAACGTCAACAAGGTGGCCACCACCGTGCAGTTGCGCTTTTTTCCGCACGCGGCCGGGCTGCCTTATGCCGTAAGCGAACGGCTCAAAGCCCTGGCGGGCTCGAAACTGACCGCGGACGGCGACATAATCATCATAGCCAGCGAGTACCGCACCCAGGAACAGAACCGCCAGGCCGCCAGGGCCCGCCTTAAGGAACTGCTGCTCCGCGCCGCCCGCCCGCCCAAACGCAGGCGCGCCACAAAGCCCTCCTACGGGTCGAAGCAACGCCGCCTAGAAGGCAAAAAGCGCCGGGGCGACATAAAGCAGTCCCGGCGCTCTTCGGATAATTTCTGATCTTCTACTGGGTAAGGAACAGGTCCTTCGTAACGTTATACCGGCCGGAAAGCCAGTCGATAACCTCGCGCGCCGCCGCGGCGGTATCGTTCTCGCGAAACTCCAGGAAGGGCGCGTAGTCGGTCTTCAGGGAATTCTTCTCCTCGTCCGTCAGGGCGTCCAGCCCGCGGTCCATAAAAACCGGCAGGTCGCGTTCCAGCTGCAGCGCCATGTCGTGGCAGGTGACCATGCCCGCCGCCTTTCTGAAAGCCTTGTCCGGATTATAGGCCGCCCCCTGTTCATAGCTGGCCTTGAGGGTCAGCAGCACTATCTTCGAAAGCGCGGCCTGGTTCATCGGGTTGACGGCGTGCCCGGCCAGCCAGTTGCCCATCTCCGCCGGGCGCCCGGTAACCGGCCGCAGGTGCAGGAATTTGCACATGCGGGGCCCGTCGTTGACGGGATAATTGTCCCAAAGGATGGGCTTGCGCCCCAGCTTCTCGGCCGTCGAGCGCAGGTGCTCTTCGCTGTAGGCCTTGGAGCAGACCAGCTCCCCCGTCCAGAACATGCTGACCTTTTTATCCAGTTCGGCGCCGAGCTTGTTGAAATATCCTTCCGGCATCTTGCCGAAAAGTTTCTCAAGCACGGGGTCCAGGGAGTAGTAGGTGGGACAGAAAACGAACTGCTTGGCTTTTGAGCGGGCGGCTATCCAGTTAACCACCTCTATTTGTTTTTCCGCGAGGCCCGGCAGATCGCCCTTCATGTCGTCCATGAGTATCCCGAACTTATCCACGCCTATACGGTTGAACGCGTCCAGGCGGTTCTGTAGAAGCCTTTTAGATTCCAGATCGAAGGGGGAGAGGTAGATCTCGTAGGGGCTGAAGCCTATCCCGAACTCGATGCCGGCGGAGTGGCACTGCCCGGCCAGCTTCGTCAATTTTTCCTCGAGCACTTTCGGGAAAGGCTCGCGCCATTTCTTGCGCAGGTAGCCGTCCGCCTTGGGCGCGTAGATGTAAAAAGAAAAACCGTGTTTCCTGAGGAAACCGGCGTAATCGGCCCGCTCGCCCCAGGTCCACTGCTCGCCGTAAAAACCTTCTATGACGCCTAGCTGTGTTTTCATTCGAAACGCCCCTCCCGGGCTTTATTCCTTGCGGATCAATTCTACTCCGTTATAGCCCAGCCAGTCCATGGAGAGCGGGCTTATAATGGCGTTGACCGGCACGGTAACGCTTTTGGAGCCGGGCCTGTAAAGCCGGCGCAGCTCCCAGTCGCTGACAAAAACTCTCTTCTTTAATTCCGGCACTTTCCCGGCGGCGCGCGCCACCCCCGGCACGGGCCGGAGGTGGCTCATTATGATGTCTTCAACGGCGCCTTTTGTAAGCATTGTTCATGACCGCAGGCGGCAGGTTATGGATAACCCGTTACCCGCACTACACCCCGCCTGCTTACGCCTTTACCGAGATCTTGGCGAGGTATTTATCCAGTTCGTCGGCGGGGCGCGGGATCACGTGCATTCCCACCAGCTCCCCGGCTTTCTGGGCGGCGGCCGCGCCGGCTTCCACGGCCGCGCGCACGGCGCCTACTTCGCCCACGCACATGGTGGTGACGTAGCCCGAGCCGATCTTTTCGTAGCCGAGCAGGCGCACCTTGGCGGCCTTGCTCATGGCGTCAGAGGCTTCTATCATGCCTATAAAACCCTTGGTCTCTATCATTCCCAACGCTTCTTTCGGTTCTGACATGTCGTTTTCTCCTTAGTTACCGCAAATTAATACTGGCCCTTGGCAGCTTCCCCGCCGGAAACTATGGCTATGCTGGCGCTGGTGCCCAGACGGTTGGCGCCCGCCTTGATCATGGCCGCTGCCACCTCGGCGTTCTTGATGCCGCCGGAGGCCTTCACGCCCATCTCCGGGCCCACCGTTTCGCGCATAAGGGCCACGTCCTCGGGGGTCGCTCCGCCCGATCCGAAACCCGTGGAAGTTTTAACGAAGTCGGCCTGGGCGGCCTTGCACATGCGGCAGGCGCGGACCTTCTCGTCCCTCGTAAGGTAGGAGGTTTCAAGGATCACCTTCAGCACTTTGCCGCGCGTAGCCTCACGCACGGCCTTTATATCGTCCAGCGCCAGCTGGTCGTTGCCGGATTTGAGGGCGCCGATATTGATGACCATGTCTATTTCTTCGGCGCCGTTGGCTATGGCGTCGCGCGCCTCTATGGCCTTTACGGTGGGCGTGGTGGAACCTAACGGAAAGCCGATGACGGTGCAGACCTTTACACAGGAACCCCGCAGCAGCCGCGCGGCCATGGCCACGTAGCCGGGGTTCACGCAGACCGAGGCGAAGCGGTATTTGCGGGCTTCCTCGCAAAGCTTGCCTATTTCCTCCTGCGTGGCGTTGGCTTTAAGCAGGGTATGGTCTATCATGCCGGCTATGGAAGAGCTGGCCTCGTTGGGGTTGCAGAAACTGACGCGGTCCACGCTGGCTTTGACCTGCTGGGGGGTATAGTTGGTCAGCGGGTTGCAGCTCTGGCAGGAGGAGCTGCAGGTGTTCACTTCTCCTAATGACGGAACAGAGGAAGAACTATTTTGTCCCGAGGAACGGGACCCCTCCAGACGGCAACTGCCTGAACAAGTGTTCTTGTCCGCCGCAACCGGTTTAGCCGCCACGCCGGAATTTCCCACCGGGTTCACCAGCGGATGCTGAAAGACTTTGCCGCCCGAGCCTATGGATACGGAATCGCCCAGGGTCTGCCGCGGGAACGACGGCCCTTTTTCCCTTAGGATCTTGGCCACTTCGGCCGCTATCTTCTTTATATCCTCGTCGTTCATATTTATTCCTTTCCGGTAATGTGGACCGTATCCACGATGCCGGCCACAACGGTGCGCACCGGCGCCTTGGAGTTCTTTAAAATTTTCCTGGCCGAGCCGCCCTCATCCACTATCAGCACGGTGTCCCCTACCCCGGCCCCCTGGTTGCCGTCGAGGGCCAGCGTGGCCTCGCCCGTGAGCTTATTGCCGTCCATGGGATCCACGGCCTTTACCAGCAGCATGGTAGCGCCCTTCAAGCCCGGGTGCTTGCGCGTAGCCCACACATTGCCGATGACTTTCGCTATGAACATAAATTAGATACCCACGGATTCCGTGCAGCTAAGGCTGACACGGGGACCGGGTTAGCAAAACCGTGTCGGAGCCCGACGCTTGCGTAGCGCGGAGGGCGCGTGGCCGCAGGCCACTTTCTTGACGCGGAAGCGCGCGCACGGTGTGCGCGACGCTGTTTTTGCGTTCCGGTCCCCGCGGCAGCCTGTATTAAACCTATAGCCATATCTTCAGTTGAACTTCTTGCCGTCTATTATGCCCACTATGGCGGCGTCCACCGGGGGCGGGTCGGCGGCGGCCGCCGTCTCTCCCTCCCAGCCCTCAAAAGCCAGTATGGCTTCGCGCGAGGCCACGAAGAAAACCGTTTCCCCGGCGCCGGCGCCCACGGTATCCCCGGCCACCAGCGGGTCGCCCGCCGGCTTGTCCGTCTCCCAGTCCAAAGGCTGTATAAGCAGCAAAGTCTTCGCCCCCATGCCGCAGCATTGGCGCGAACAGAAGACCCTGCCTATGACCTTTGCCTGTTTCATCGTTTCTTTAAATCAGCAGCAGCGCTGTTCTATCGCCGTTATCTTATCCAGACGCTTCTGGTACTTGCCGCCTTCGAAAGGGGTACTAAGCCAGACCTTCACCATTTCCTGCAGGGCCAGCTCGCCATGCGTCTTACCGCCCAGGCACAGCACGTTGCAGTCCTCGTGGGCCGCGGCGAAGCGCGCCGAGATAATATCGTAAGCGGCCACCGCCCTTATGCCGTGCACCTTGTTGGCGGCCAGCGGCATTGCGCCGTTAAAGCCGTCCACCAGCACGGCACGGTCGAATTCTTTCCTGCGCACGGCCTCGCTCACCAGCAGGGCTATGTCCGGGAAATCCACCGGCTCCGTAGAGTAGCAGCCGAAATCCGTTACGTCGTGGCCGATGCCCTGGAGGAACTTTTTAATTTTTTCCTTGGCTTCAAAGCCGGCGTGGTCCGCGCCTATTACAAGTTTCATAAAGTCTCCTGCTGCGCTTATATGGCCGCGCCGATATGCTCGTGCGCGTTAGGGATCACTATGCGGCTCACCACGGCGTCCTCGCCTATGGCCTGCACGCCCGCGGTCACGGCGGTGCGCACGGCGCCCGGCTCGCCGACTACGGTAAAATAGCCCTTGCCGCCTATACCTTTGCCGGTGTTCACTTCCGCCACGTGGACGAAGGCCGCCTTGGCCGCAGCGTCGGCGGCGAACAGCGCCGGCAGGGCCTCTTTGGTTTCAACAATGCCCACGGCCTCTATATTGCCCGGCTTCACCTTTTTATTAAGGGCGGCCAGCGCGCCGGAGTGGACGTTGCGTATGATATGGTTGGCGATAACGGCGTCGCCGCCGATCTCGGCTCCTTTTGCCAGGGAAGATTCCACTTCGCCCAGCGGGCCTGAGATGACTATGATATATTTCCCCTTGGAAATGGCCTGGTGCACCTCGGGCTTAACCCCGGCGGCCTTGCACATGGCGTCCAGGGTCTCTATGCCCCTGGCTATCGACGAGAGTTCAACAAGTCCGAGCGAAATATTTGCCTGCATAAAAGCTCCTTAAGCTATCCTGAGGTCTCCTACCACGCTGCACTGCAGCGGCCGCACGAAATGGCTGGTTTTGGTTATGCCGTCCCCGGTGGGCGTGCCTATGGACATTGAGGCGTAGCCTTCGCCCAGCCCCAGCCCGTGCAGGGTGCAGCCGTTCTTTACGAAGATGGAGCAGGCCATGCGCCGGCCCATTTTGGTCATATTCTTCACATTGGTGGAGTACATGCCGGCCGTGTGGTGATTGCCCCCCTCCACAAAGCAGGCCAGCTCTATGGCGGCGTCTATGTCTTTTGCGAACGTCACGGGAAGCACAGGCATGAGCTGTTCGCTGACAACGAAGGGATGATCGTTGGCGGTTTCGGCCCAGAGCACACGGATGTCGTCGGAGATGTTCAGGCCTATGGCCCGCGCTATAACGGAAGCGTTCTTGCCGATGACATCACGGTTGATCTTAGGTTCTCGGCCCGGCTCCAGTATGGCGAGCTTCGCCAACTGGTCCATCTGGTCCCTGGTCAGCTCGTAGGCGCGGTGGTCGCGGCGCATGGCTTCCAGGAAGCGGGTGCGGGCGGCCTCCGTCACTATAACTTCCTTCTCGGCGATGCAGAGCACGTTGTTGTCGAAGCCGCAGCCGGTAATTATCTCAGCGGCGCAATCGGGGAAAATAGCGGTCTCGTCCACCACTATGGGCGGGTTGCCGGGGCCGGCGGCGATGGTCTTGCAGGCCTTGCCGGCGGTCATGGCCACTTTCACTATAGCGGGGCCGCCGGTCACCATGTTCAGGCGGCCCTTCGGATGACATAAAAGCTGTTTGGTGGCTTCCTGTGTGGGATTGGCTATGGTGGTGATCAGGTTGGCGGGGCCCCCGGCAGCCACAATGGCCGCGTCCAGAACGCGCACGGCGTCGGCCACGCAGCCCTTGGCGGCCGGGTGCGGCGAGAACACCACCGAGTTGCCGGCGGCCAGGATCCCTATGGCGTTGCTGATAATGGTGGCCACCGGGTTGGTGGAAGGGGTGATGGCGGCGACCACGCCGAAAGGCGCGTATTCCACCAAGGCCAGGCCCTTGTCGCCGGTGTAAGCCGCGGCGCGCAGGTCCTCCACGCCGGGGGTCTTGTCGGCGCAAAGCAGGTTTTTCAGCACCTTGTCGGCCACGCGGCCCATGCCGGTCTCGGCCACGGCGGCCTCCGCCCAGCGCCTGGCGTTGGCGCGGGACGCTTCGCGCATGGCGGTTATTATTCTTCCGCGCGCCGCCAGGCCCAGGTCCTGAAAGACAGGCTGGGCTTTTTCGGCGGCGTCTACGGCCTCGTCCACGGTCTCGAACACGGGACCGGACCGGCCAGCGCCCCCTTCGGGCCGCTCGCCGAGGCTGCGCACAACTTCTGTGACTATCTTTTTCAGATCTTCTTCGCTAATGGACATAATGGCTCGGCTATCCGTTCATCTTGTCAGCGGATTTTTTAAACACCACCTTGCCTTCCTTCTCTATGGTGTCCACTATGGCGAATATGGTGCAGTCTACCGGTGTGTTTTCCGTTTTCGAGGTCTGGCGGGCGCTCGAACCCTGCACCAGCAGCACCAGTTCGCCGGTGCCCGCCCCTACGGCGTCAATGCCGACGAGCGTATTGCCGCGCGGTTTGTCGTCCAGGCCCACCGGCTGCACCATAAGCAGCTTGGTCCCCACAAGTTTGTCGTCCTTGCGGGTGCAGACCACGTTACCCACTACTCGTGCGAATAGCATGATTCCTCCACTGACCCGGGGCCTGGCCGGCTGCCGGCGATACCCCGTCAGATAAATCCCGTTATTTGCGCTTGTCGGCGCTTATCGGCAGCTTGCCTTCCAGGTCGCCGTGAGGCTGCGGTATAACGTGCACGCTCACGAGCTCCCCCACTTTCTGGGCGGCGGCGGCGCCGGCGTCGCAGGCGGCGCGGCAGGCGGCAACTTCGCCCCTGAAAAGGATGGTCACAAGGCCGGAGCCGATCTTCTCGTAGCCGACGATCTTTACGTTGGCGGCTTTCACGGCGGCGTCGGCCGCTTCCACGCAGGCCACCAGGCCTTTGGTTTCTATCATTCCAAGTGCGTCCATTGTATCCTCCAACCGCAATTTAAGATAAAGCAAAGTTTATCGCTCTTACACTATAAAAGCCGCGTCGCCGTTCTTCATGCCGGCGGCGTTGGCTTCTTCCACGTCCAGGTGCAGCTCCAGCGAGAAACTGTCCAGGACGCGGCAGAGCACGCGTTCGTAGATGGCCTCACGCTCTGTGCCGCGGCCGCAGAGCACGCGCACTTCCTGGCCGTCCTTAACTTTAAAGGTCTCGGCCTCCCTGGTCTGGAAATGGATATGGCGCTTGGACATTATCAGGCCGCTCATCAGCGTGACGGTCCCCTTGGGCCCGACCAGTTTTATCCCGGGGGTGCCCGCAAGTTTGCCGGAATCGCGGATAGGGGGCTCTACGCCCAGCCGGCGCGCGTCGGCGGCCGAGACTTCCACCTGGCTGTATTTCCTGTAGGGGCCGATCATCCGCACGTTCTTGATGGAACCTTTCGGGCCCTCCAGCGTGAACAGCTCGTTGCACGCGTACTGGCCGGGCTGCTTTACGGGCTTAAGCTGGGTGTCGTCGCACTCGGCGCCGAACAGGGTCTTGAAATCCTCTTTGGTCAGATGCACGTGGCGGTTGGAAATACCCACCGGCACAGGCAGGGAGGAGCGCTCCTCGCGCAGCTTTATGTCCTCCACCATCTCTTTAACAAGTTTTTCGTCCATTGTTGTTTACCTTGAAAGTACGGCCTGAAAATGTATGACGCGCAGGAACTTGTCGGCCTTAAGGCTTTCCCCGCCCACCAGCGCTCCGTCGATGTCGGGCTGCGCCATCAGTTCGTCGACGTTGTCGGCCTTTACCGAACCGCCGTAAAGCACGCGCACGGCCTCGGCGTAGGGTTTGCCGTAAATGCGCTCCATCTGCTTACGCACGAAAACGTGGGCGTCCTGCGCCTGGTCCGGGGTGGCGGTCTTGCCGGTGCCTATGGCCCAGACGGGCTCGTAAGCTATCACTACCTTGGCGGCCTCGGCGGCGGTGATGCCTGCGAATGCTCCGTTAAGCTGGGTCTCCAGCACGCGGTAGGTTTTCTGGCTCTCGCGCTCTTCCAGGGTTTCGCCTATGCACAGCACGGGTATAAGGTTGGCCTTTATGGCGGCCCTCATCTTTTTATTGATCATCTCGTCGGTCTCCAGGAACACCTTGCGGCGCTCGGAGTGGCCGATGATGGCGGCGGTGCAGCCCGCGTCTATCAGCTGCGACGGGGAAACCGCGCCGGTGAAGGCGCCTTTTTCCTCCCAGGCTACGTCCTGGGACGAGAGTATTATTTTAGAACCGGCCAGCGCGGCCTTTACGGCGTGCAGGTTGGTAAAAGTCGGGGCCAGCAGCACTTCGTGCTTAAGGTCGGGGTCGAGGCCGCTCTTTATGGCGGCGGCCAGGTCGGCGGCCTCTTTGGAATTAAGATGCATCTTCCAGTTGCCCGCGATCATCGGTGTCCGTTTGTTAGAAGCCATATGCAAGTCTCCTTAAATTAATTATTTATATTATACAAATCTTGAGGTTTTTGGATACCGGGATCAAGTCCATAGAAACGGATATGGGTTGCTACACGTCCCGGACGAGTTCCCTACGCTTGGCAGGGCGCCGGGTGGACACAACGCATGACAGAAGATACCTATAAAACCAAGATCCGTCCCCCAAACAAGAACTAATGGAACCATACAGGCTAATCGTAATCAATTATTGACAGCCCCCGTTTTAATTATCAATCGTCCCCAAAGCCACCCAACTATGAATGCCGGTACTGCTGATAGTAATGCCCAAAACGGAATGAACATAAAAGCCAGGCCAGACGTACTTCCCCTGGACATAAACATGCCCACATATCCAATAAACGTTGCCAGGAGCACAGTTATACCTGCAAAGATGAGCCCTGGGATATTCACTTTACAGTTTGCAGGAATAGAAGAGATTGCTGAAACCCTAAGGAGCAACATGGAAATAACCCCAAACCCTGTCAGATGCAAATTGTATTCCAAATATGCCTTCCCTACCTTAGGATATTCGACAAAATAATGAATAGTGTTAGAAATCGCTCTGGACCAATCCTGAGCCCGTTCCACATAATTGGCATAAAAAAGCGCTACATGGGGAAGGCAGATATTCGCAAGCACCCCCACCACAAGAAATGCCCATCCCATGTACCTTATTTTTCTATCAGCTAATTCAGCCATTAATTCTTTTCCAGCAAGTACTTATAAAACTTACGTGGGGACGCAGGGACCAGTTTATCAAAACCATCGACAAACACACCGCTTACAGAATCGGCTGGCGAATACCAAGCGAGGCCACGGCGGAATGGTCGCAAGTAGCAAAGCGACACTATCTTGGCGTTATACGTCTTTGGCCATGCGGCATCCTCGACAAACACAAGAAACCCGCCTACGTCCCAATTAAAGCGCCAAACAGCGACTAGCAGTCATCCAACAAGACGTTGAGCTTGCTTAATACTTCCGCCAGGGTTGCCCCCGGGATTCGGCAGCAGAATTGCGCGCCCCTGGCTTGCCAGTCGAAACTTTTTACTTGGTCAGCCAGGACAACGCCGGAGGCTTTAAGGCCGGAGGGAAGGTGAACTTCGAAAGGATAACCTTTGACTTGGGAAGTGATGGGGCAGAAGATGGCAAGACCGGTTTTTCGGTTATAGGCCTCGGGGGAAAGAGCCAAAGCCGGCCTATGGCCAGCCTGTTCATGCCCTGCCTGGGGCGCAAAGGACAACCAGACAACATCGCCACGCTTCGGACAATAGGGGCCGGGCATTACCAGATTTCCCGGCCGGCCGCGCCGTCGCTATTCTGCTCGGTGTGCCGATTGTTTTTGGTGATGCCCTTAAGCATATGAGCGAGCGAGATTTTGGATTTCCCTCTGGGTTTTACAACCATCTCGCCCTCCACAACCGCCATATCCACCATGGAGCCCTGATGCAAATGAATATCCTTGGCAAGAGCGCTGGGAATGCGCAATGCCAGACTGTTTCCCCATTTTTGAATAATAGTGGTCATAACGCCCTCCAAATGTATCTACATTGAGTATACATCGCCCTAAGAAGATTGTCAAGGCCCTTAAAGAAGCTCGCGCAGCAGTTCCGGGCTGGGCTGCGGGATCACGACCTTCTCCACCAGCAGGCCTTTTTTGCCGGCCGCGGCGGCGCCGGCGGCTACGGCGGTTTCCACGGCGGCGACAGAGCCGGTCATGGTAACGAAAGCTTTGCCGCCCAGGGCCATGGCCAGACGGATCTCCAGCAGCTTCACTGGGGCGGCTTTTACCGCCGCGTCGGCGGCCTCTACCAGGGCCGAAACAGAGAAGGCCTCTATTATCCCCAGGGATTCAAGACCTTCCACAACGGTAGTGCCTTCTATGGCCGGGAACACCTCGGGGTGGATATTGGCTATGACGAAACTGTCCACCAGCGCGTGCGCGGCTTTGGCGGCGCCGGCCTCTACCGCGGCGTTCACGCTGCCCACGTCCCCGGCCAGCAGGATGATATACTTGCCCGGGCAGATGGAGCGCGACAGCAGCAACTTGATGTCTGAAGTTTTAAGCATGGCGTCGGCCGCTTCCAGCCCCTTGGCCACGCTCGAAAGTTCAACACCGCCGATTGCGTTTAGCATAATAAAACCTTAAGCGATTATCTCCACGTACTTTTCATTCACCTTGCCGACGGTGCCGGGAATGCTGGCATGCACCGGGCAGCCCGGCTTATCGGCGGGCAGGTCCCCCACCACCGCGCCAATCTCCACCCGTTGCCCCTCCCTTACCGAGGGGACGCTGGGCGCGCCTATATGCTGGCTCATTAAAATTTTAACCCGCGCGGGCTTATACGAAACATCGCTCCAGGGCGCGTCCTTGTTGTAATCCTCAAGCCCCAGCCTTTTTATCAGTTTTAAAACCGGCACCTTGCGGAACTCCCGCACGGGATGGACTTGCGGCGCGCGGCCGGTATTCAGGGGAGAATTCTTGAACCCGATCTTGATCTCGCGCAGATCCGCCTTGGCGGCCACGCACGCCTCGCGCGGATTAAGCCCCTCGGGGCAGGCGTAGAGGCTGCACAGCGAACACTCGCAGCAGAGCAGCCCGTACCGGCCGTGCAGCTTATGTTCCGGCCCGGAGGAAAAAAGCATATTCCGCATCACGCGGTGGGGCTGCACGTCGTGGCCCAGCAGGTAGCGCGGGCAGAACTCGGTGCAGAAAGAGCACTGGTCGCAGGCGGAGCGGCCTATCCGGGTGAATACGGAGCGGCTCTGGGCTTTTTTAACTATGAGCTGGTGGGTCCTGGGCAGAACTATGATGCCGGCCGAGGCCTTAACCACAGGCAGTTCAAAATCGGTCATAACACGGCCCATCATGGGGCCGCCGTCTATATACGCGGCGTCCTTCACTGTTGAGCCACCGCATAAATCCACGGCCTCGCGCCAGGTTATGCCCACCGGAACTTTGAACGTAGCCGGTTTTTTTACTGCACCGTTGACGGTAACGAACGTTTCGGTGACAGGGCGGCCGGGAAAGGCCGCGTTATAAAGGGTTTCCACGTTGCTGACCACACAGCCCACGTCCAGCGGGATGCCGCCCGGCGGCACTATGCGGCCGGTGGCTTCGTAAACCAGGCACTGCTCGTCGCCGGCCGGGTAATAATCCCCCATCTTCAGGACGGAGATATTCCCGCGGCTTTTAGCGATGCTTTCCAGGCGCGGGATTATTTTTTCGTGTTTTTTCTTGATGCCGACTATCCCGTGTTTCGCGCCTACGGCCCGCATCAGCAGCTCAAGTCCGTCAAAAACCTTTTCAGGGAAATACTCCAGTATCTTCTGGTCTTTCTTCAGGAGGGGTTCGCACTCGGCCGCGTTGACGATGGCGTATTCGGCCTTGCCCCGCGCTTTTATATAGGCGGGAAAGCCCGCGCCGCCGGCTCCCACTACTCCGGCGCGGCGCAGGTTCAGGCTGAATTCGGCTGAAAAGTCGGACATTAATTGGAGAAACTAGGCGCCGACCAGGCGTTTCTTTACCGCGGTAGCGAGGCGCTTTATCCCTTCGTCTATATCTTCCGGTGTGGGATATGAGAAATTCAGGCGCATCGTGTTCTTGCCGGAACCATCAGAATGGAAAGCCGAGCCTATCACATAGGCCACATTCTCTTTGAGGGCGTCCGCGAACATGTCGTCGGCGCTCATACCCTCGGGCAGGCGCACCCACAGGAACAGGCCGCCTTCCGGCCTGGTCCAGGTGACGCCTTCGGGCATATATTTTTCCAGCGCGCCCACCATGGTGTCTTTCTTCAGCTTGTAGGTCTTCTTGATCACCTCTATGTGTTTTTCAAAATAGCCGGTGCGCAGGAAGTCCGCCGCTATCAGCTGGTTGAGGCTGGACGTGCAGAGGTCGAGGGACTGCTTGATGATCTCCATTTTTTTAATGATCTGCGGGTGGGCGAGTATTACGCCCAGGCGCAGGCCGGGAGCGAAGGTCTTGGAGAAGGTGAATAACGAAATAATATTATCGGTCTTGCGGGTTTCCTTGTCCATGCGGTAGAGCATGTCGGGCGCCTCGCCCTCAAAGCGGATCTGCCGGTAGGGAGAGTCCTCTATCACGGCCACGTTGTACTTGTCGGAAAGCTCTATCACCTTCTTCCGCTTCGCCGCCGAGAGGGTCACGCCGCTGGGGTTCTGAAAATCCGGCACCAGGTAGACGAATTTATAATGCTCGTCCTGGCTCCGCAGCCAGGCCAGCTTCTCTTCCAGCTCGTCGGTGCTGACGCCGTCGTCCTCCAGCTTGACCCCGATGAATTCCGCACCGTAGGATTTGAACACCTGCAGCCCGCCCATATAGCTGGGCTTTTCCACCAGCACGGGGTCGGAGGCGTCTATGAACAGGCGGCCCACCATATCCAGCGCCTGCTGGCTGGCGGTGGTTATTATCAGGTTCTCGGGTTTGGCGTCTATGCCCTCGTGTTTCTTAAGGAACTTTATAAATTCTTCTTTCAATTCCGGCAGCCCGTCGGTGGGGCCGTACTGCAGGGCAACCTTGCCCTTTTTGGCCATGATCTCCTTGACGGATTCGGCCACAAAATCGTAAGGGAAGTGCTCGGGGTCGGGCAGGCCGCCGGCGAAGGAGATAACGCCCGGCTTATTGGTTATCTTCAGGAGTTCGCGGATAACGGAAGCTTTGGTGCGTCTGGGGGCGGTGGCGATATTCTTGGCGATGTCGATCATATTTTCCTCCCGCTGGTATGTTTACTGCCTGCCTATATATTAATTTACTCAATATAGCGGTCAAAGTTCAAGGAAAAAGAAATTTACCGCTTTCCGCTCCGCGCCGGCTCCGCGCCAGCCGCGAAGTAGTCCAGATTTTCTTTATAATAATCCCCGCGCGAACGGTCTTTTTCAGCCGCGTATTTTTTTGCGTAGAAAGCCATGGCTTTGGGGTAGGTCTCCCCGCGCAGCCCGGCCAGGTCCTCCGGGAAAGGGCGGCCGGTGGCGACGCAGGCCTTTTCAAGGGCCTTAAGGTGCTGACTGAGCACCTCTACGCTCATTTTTTTATGCATATCGCGGATGAAAGACGCGGTTTCCAGCACCGCCAGCGCGCCCTTGGTCTTAATGGCTTCCATTGCCTGCGCGGACAGGCCGTATTCAGGCGAGTTGGCGTCGGCCACGGCCAGGCAGTCCAGCGCAAGTGGGTAATTCTTCTGTTCCAGCGCCATCTCCCCCACGAAAAGCAGGGCGTCGGCGCCGAAAGCCGGCCAGCGCACGGCATAAAATTCATCCAGAAAACGCGAGAACGCCGTCTTCTGCGCGCGCAGCCGCGCCAGCGAAGCGGCGTCCGCCGCGTAGCCGCCGACATCTCCGGAGGCGTAGGCGAATATCCTGGAATCCGCCAGGCCGTTCTTCTTTATCTTCTCGGCTTTTTCCAGGCTTAGGTAGCCGCCCAGCTGCTCCTCGTAAATGCGGCGTATCTTCTCCCTGTAGCGCGCGGGGTCGAGCGGGAGCGACAGATAGCTGCCGAAGACGCTGGCGGTGTAGATATCCGTGTAGGCCCCGCCGATAAACTCTTTTAGCGGCCCGGGGTCGGCCTTAGCGCGTCCGTGGACGTACATGTCTTCCGTCAGGTAGGCCTCGTACTCGAATTCAAGCGGGTTGGCGCCGGCGTCCCGCCGGTATTCCGGGTAGAGGTAGCATTGCAGGGCGTGCACCAATTCGTGCAGATAGACCGGATTGGCGCGCCGCACCAGTTCGGCGCGGACCTCCTTGTTGCCCCAGAGCACCTCCACCACCTGGCGGTCCTTGAACCCCCTGGCCTCGAAGAATTTAAGTATGAACCTTGAATTAAAATAGACGGCGTTCGCCTCCGGGTCGAACCAGGCGAAGAAGTCTGACGGGTCGCGCCGGACCAGTACTTTAAGGGCGGCATAGCCCGGGCCGGCATCTTCCAGCCTGGCGTAAAGCTCCCGGCCGGCCGCGGAAGAACTTATGACGGCCTCGAATTCTTTTTTAAGCCTGGCGCTAAGCTGCGCGTCATGCGGGTAAGCCGCCGCCCGCGCCGGGAACACGGCCATAGCCAGCAGAAAAAACGCCGTTTTCATCAGGAGTATTATACCCGAATTTAAGGTAAACCTTAAAGGTTTGGCCGTCTGTGGCGCATAGCGCTTTGTTACGGCACAAACGCATGTTTGACAAAGGCCGCGGCAATGTATAATATTAGGAAGCGGTAAACTGAATTTTAACGGAGGATATATGGCTGAAAACAACGGCGGAGGGATAATAGGAGCTTTCATGGTGGGCGGCCTGATAGGCGCGGCCCTGGGGATACTGTTCGCGCCCAAAGCGGGAAAAGAGACCCGTGAGCAGCTGGGCGACTGGATGGACGAGACCAAGGAAACGGCCAAGGAAAACATAGAGAAGCTGGAAGCGGAAATAAAGCGCCGCAAGGAACACCTGCTCAAGCACGTCAACTAAAACAGCGGCCAGCCTAAATAAAAGACCCGCGGGCCACCCGCAGGTCTTTTATTTTTTACCGCTCTATATTCAGCCGGTTTTCGCCGCGGGCGCCCGGCCGAACAGCCAGCCCAGCGAGAAAGTTGACGCCGTGCCTATCACAATTATCCAGCTCCAGCCTATGGGCGCCAGCCCCTTTTCCGACAGATAAAGCACCACGCCGGCCATCGACGCGCTGATCAGCATGGCCGCCACATTCCCGCGGTTGCCGACCCGCTTGGTGGCGAGGCCCAGCAGGAACACCCCCAGCAGGCTGCCGGCGGTGACCCCGTTCACCTTGAAGGCCATCCAGAGCATGCGCCCCGAGCCCGCCGCGCATAGCCAGGCTATACCCGCGAGCAGCAGGCCGAAGGCCGCCACGCTGAGCCGCGAGACAAAAAGGTAATGCTTTTCATCCGCCCCCTTCTTTATAAGCGGCCGGTAAATATCAGTAATGAACGACGAGGACAGCGAACTCAGGGGCGAGTCTATACTGGCCAGCACCACCGCCGCCAGCACCAGACCTTTTAAGCCGGCGGGCAGCACGTAGATAGTAAAATGCGAGAGGATCTTGTCGGCGTTGGCCGGCAGCGGCAGGGCCGGGTTCTGCTTGTAAAACACGAACAGCAGCGTACCTATGCCCAGGTAGAGCGCGGTCAGCGGGACGCTGGCGAAGATGGTCGCTATCAGGGTTTTCTGGCTTTCGCGCCGCGTCTCCAGGGTCAGCAGCCGCTGCATCAGTTCCTGGTCGGTACCGAAGGAAGCCATGGAGCCGAACACGCCGTTAAGCACCGCCGCCCAAAGCACGTTGGGGTTCTTCAGGTCCCAGCCGAAGTTGAAGATGGAAAGTTTTCCCGCTTCGCTCGCCACGTGCCAGGCGCCGGTCAGCCCACCGTCTATGTGCAGCAGCAGATAGCCGGCCACCGCTCCGCCGGCCAGGTAGAAAGTTATGGTTTCAAAAGTGCCGGTCCACATCACGGCCTTGATGCCGCCGAAACCTATGAAGACTATGCTGACGACCGTAAAGAAACCTATGGTGTTGGCCAGCGGCCAGCCCATTATCACCGAAACCGCCAGCGACGCCGCGTACAGCCTTACTCCCGACGCAAAAAGCCTGGTGAAGAAAAAGAACGCCGAGCCGGCGTACTGCGTCTCGGCGCCGAAACGGTGCTTCAGGAACTCGTAGATAGTTGTGCAGTTGAACCTGTAGAAAGCCGGGATGAAGAAGAAGGCTATCAATATGCGGGCCAGGGCGGAACCTATGAAGAACTGCATGTACTGCCAGTTCTCGGTAAAGCCGATGGGCGGAATGCCCACAATGGTCATGGCGCTTATCTCTGTGGCCACGAAGGAGAGGGTAGCCACCCAGACCGGGGTTTTGCGGCTGCCCAGGAAATAATCCTTGGTATCGGTCTCGCCGCGGCCCTTGAAGTACGAGATCACGAAAAGGGCGGCGACGGCTATCCCCAGGATGACGTAATCCACGGGCAGAAGTCCCGTTATCTGTTCAAAGGCGGCTGTTTCATCCATATTTCTTCCTCTTGGCGGCGGCTTTCGCCTTTTCCCCCAGCTTTATCTTCTCCCACGCCCGCAGCACCTGCGCCGGGGTGGAAAGTTTCCCGCCGCCAAAAACGTGCGGGTGCCGTCTTACCATCTTCGCGTTAATGGTCCTGATAACGTCGGCCAGCGTGAAGCGGCCGTCACGGGCCGCCAGGGCGCTGTGGAAGACCACCTGCAGCAGCACGTCGCCCAGTTCCTCGCGGAGGTTGGCCCAGTCTTTTTTCCGCACGGCCCGGGCTACCTCGCCGGACTCCTCCCGCAGATATTTCAGCAGGGTAGCGTGGGTCTGATTACGGTCCCACGGGCAGCCCCCGGGAGAGAGCAGGATCTTCATTATCCTGGCCAGCGACCCCAGGCTGGAACTGCGGGCAAGCCCGGCGGAGGCGCGTTTTGATGATTTTTTGATCTTCATGCTTTTAATAATACTTATAAAAGTATATAATTTTACCGAAAAGCTTTCAAAAAACATTTGCGCTGACCCGCCGCGGAGGGAACATGACAGATACCACGCTGAAGCCGGAAAAAGGCCTGTACCCGGTCCTGGACAAAGGATTTGTAAAACTCATAGAATTCATGGGCGGGGACCGGCGCGCGGTAGATTCCGCCAGGGTCTCGTTCGGCTCCGTCTCGAAGGGCGAGCTGCAGGACAAGAAGCTTATAGAGTACCTGCTCGCCAACGCGCACTTAAGCCCCTTCGAGCACTCGGTCTTCCAGTTCCACATCAAGTGCCCCATTTTCGTGGCGCGGCAGTGGATGCGGCACCGCATCGCCTCCTATAACGAGATCTCCGCCAGGTACACCGAAGTGTCCGACGAATTCTACTACCCGGAGGCCTTCAGGGTGCAGGACAAGATAAACAGGCAGGGCTCGGTGCGCTCCGGCGCGCTGGACCAGGGAAAAATGCTGGCCGCCTACGACAAGGCCATAAAGGCCTCCTACGCCGCCTACCAGGAGCTCCTGGAAGCCGGCGCCGCCAAGGAAATGGCCCGCATGGTGCTGCCCGTGGCGCAGTACACGCAGTTCTACTGGAGCATCAACGCGCGCAGCCTGCTGAATTTTATAGAGCTCAGGGCCGACAGCCACGCCCAGTACGAGATCCGGCAGTACGCCGACGCCATACAGGAGATCTTCCGCGAGAAAATGCCCTGGACCTGGGAGGCCTACGCTAAACTCCATGAAAAAGAACCTGTTTAGGGCCGCGGCGGCCGCGCTGCTGCTCGCCGTTCCGGCGGGCGCCGGGGAACCGGCGGGGAAAGCCCCCGCGGCGGCCAACTGGCTGCCCCTGGACAATACCTACCCGAAAACCATAAAGACCGGCCTGATAGAAGTTAAGACCCCGGTCACCGGCATCACCACCGCCCAGGACAGCTACGATATCTTCGCCGCGTTCGACGGCCGCGTGGAGTATATACAGTCGGACCTTTTCGACTTTGTGACGCCGCAGACCGTTATCGCCCGCATGGTCTCCACCGAAATGGCCGCCCTGCTCGACTCCTCCAGCGAGGAGGAACGGAAGCAGACCGAGCGCCGCTGGCAGGACGTTTACAAGTATTTCGACATAAACCCGGCGGCCCAGGGGATCCTGACCGGCATCCACATTACCCCCAAAACCAATGTACTGAGGGGCGACCGTCTTTTTACCGTGGCGAAGAAAGTGGTAGTGGTGGGAAAGAACACGGAGCCGCTTTATTCCAGGCTCGGCCGCGGCATGACCGCCGACGTGGAGTACGCGCGCGACCCGGACAATGTCTTCAAGACGGTCCTGACCGACTATGTCCCGCTCAAAGGCTCGCCCCTGTTCAGCCGCCTGTGGCTGGAGGTGGCGGACCTCAAGGGCGGCATTAAGATCGGGGAGCAGTTCAACGGCGTCCTGATGGTGGGCAGGAGCGACGGAGCCATGCTGGTGCCGCGCGGGGACGTCCTGGAATCCGGCGGGCGCAGGTTCCTTGTAACCGAAATAAAGACAGGCCTTGAGACCGCTGAGGAGATAGAAATACTGGACCGCACCTCCGTATACCTGGCGCCGGCGTCGTCGGTCCCCGGGAGCAAAGATGGAAAAACAAAAAAGAGCCGCTAATATATATTCCAGTTTCATGTTCATGAAACTCCAGCCGGAGTTCCGTCGGCTGATCTCCAACGAGAAGATAGCCGCCAAGCAGGAATTCGAGAACATGGTCGGTTCCTGCCAGGAAAAGATCTTCCTGCGCACCTACATGGTGGCGGGGCTGCGCTCGGACTCGGACATCCTCTTCTGGCGCATGTCCGACGACCTGGCCTATCTGCAGGAGATCTGCGCGCGCACTTTCTCCACGGGCGCCGGCAGGTATTTCACGCCGGTCCATTCTTTCCTGGGGGTCCATAATCCGGCGGACGCGCAGACGCCTAAAAAGGAACTGGAATTCGGCTTCCTGCCCAAAGATACTTTCGGCCGCCACCGCTACATGCTGCTGCACCCCGTGGTCAAGACCCATACCTGGTACGAGCTTTCCGAGGCCGAACGCGAGAAATTGCTGGCCGAGCGCGGGCAGGTGGCCGCAAAATACAAGGACCTGCAGGAAAACTTTTTCCTTTCCTACGGCCTGGACGAGCAGGAGATCATAGTGGCCAGGGAGGCCAAGGCGCTGGAGGACCTGATAGGGGCCACGCAGGAACTCCGCCAGCAGCGCATAAAGAATTACACGGCCGTGGACAAACCGGTGTTCCTGTGCCTCGGGCGCGACCTGCGGGAGATACTGGACGCGATAAGCTGAAATTAAAGGGGTTTCGACATGAAAACAATAGGCATCATCATGGCGGGTGGCAAGGGCGAAAGGCTTTACCCGCTCACCAAAGAGCGCTCAAAGCCCGCCGTGCCTTTCGGCGGTAAATACCGCATCATCGACTTCGTGCTTTCCAACTTCATCAACTCCGGCATCTACTCCAATTACGTGCTGGTGCAGTACATGTCGCAGTCCCTCATCGAGTACCTGCGCTCCACCTGGAACCTGGGCGGCATCACCAAGGAGCACTTCATCACCGTGGTGCCCCCGCAGATGCGCCTGGGCGAGATGTGGTACCGCGGCACCGCCGACGCCGTCAAACAGAACCTGAACCTTATAAACGACTATAAGCCCGACCTGGTCGCCGTCTTCGGCGCGGACCACATCTACCGCATGGACATCCGCCAGATGATAGACTTCCACGTGGCCAGCAAGGCGGACGTTACGGTGTCGGCCCTTACCGTACCCATCAAGCAGGCCTCCCGCTTCGGCACCGTGGTGGTGGACGCCAAGAACCGCATTACCGCCTTCGAGGAAAAGCCGAAGAACCCCAAGCCCATGCCGGGCAACCCCAACGCGGTCCTGGCTTCCATGGGAAACTATATCTTCAGCTACGAAGCCCTGGTAAAAATACTCCATGAGGAGTCCGGCGAGACCGCGGCCCTGGACTTCGGCAAGACCATTCTGCCCAACATCCTCAAGCGCTACCGGGTCTTCGCCTACAACTTCGACGGGCAGAACCTGCCCGGCAGCAAGCCTTACGAGGAAAAGAACTACTGGCGCGACGTGGGAACGCTGGAGGCTTTCTGGCAGACCAACATGGACCTGCTGGGCGCCAAGCCCAAAATGGACCTGAACAACAAGCTCTGGCCGATACAGGACTCGCGCCACACCGCCGCCCCCACCAAGATCATAGAGTCCAACCTGCAGGACTGCATGGTCTGCGACGGCTGCGTCATAAGCCAGTCCTCCCTGAAGCGCTGCATCCTGGCCAACGACGTGATAGTGCACGAAAAATGCCAGCTCGAGGACTGCATAATAATGGACGCCTGCGAAATAAAAGCCGGCTCGCGCCTCAAAAAGGTCATCATGGACCGGCATAACACCATCGAGGCGAAGACCACCATAGGCTATAACCCCGACCAGGACGCCCAGCACTATTACATAGACCCGGACGGCATAGTGGTTATTCCGCGCGGCATCTCCAAGTGGCAATGACCGGGAAAAAGTTCAGACTGAAGAGCAGGGAAGAGATCCTGGTAGTACTGGGCGGCGACGACGCGGATATCAAGGCCCTCGAGCGCGACCTGAAGGTGCAGGTCTACGTGCGCCACCACCCGGAAATTGAATGCGCCGACCTGACGCTGAAAGGCTCCCCGGCGGCGGTGGAGAAAGCCCTGAAGCGCCTGCGCGGCACGCTCGAGGAATTTTACGCCGCCCGCCTGCCCCGCGAAGAAGCCCGCCCAAGCGTAGTGCCGCCGCTGCCCGAGGGCGCGCTCTACAAGACCCATTACGGGGAAATAATAAAGCCCCGCACCGACAACCAGAAAAAATATGTGGAAGCCATACTGGCCGGGAACCTCACCATGGGGATAGGGCCGGCCGGCACCGGCAAGACCTACCTGGCCGCCGTCTGCGCCCTGCGGGCCCTGCACGCGCAGGAGGTCAAGCGCATAATCCTCACCCGCCCCATAGTGGAGGCCGGGGAAAAACTGGGTTACTTGCCCGGCGACATCGCCGACAAGGTGAACCCTTACCTGCGCCCGCTCTACGACGCTTTTTACGCGCTGCTGGGCCCCGAGGAATTCCGCGCCCTGCGCTCCGACGAGATCATAGAGACGGTGCCGCTGGCCTATATGCGCGGCCGCACGCTGGAGAACGCTTTTATAATACTCGACGAAGCGCAGAACACCCTGCCGGAACAGATGAAGATGTTCCTGACCCGCATGGGGATGGGCTCTAAAATGGTGGTGACGGGCGACGTAACGCAGATAGACCTGCCGGAAAAGGGCCGCTCGGGGCTGGTGCTGGCGCGTGAGATATTAAAGAAGGTAGAGGGCGCTAAGTTCGTTGATTTCTCGGCCAGGGACGTGGCGCGCCACCCGCTGGTGGCGGACATCCTGGCGGCCTACGACAAGTGGGAGAAAATATGCCCGTAACCGTTTTTTTTGAAGGGAAACATCCCCCCGCGGTCAAGGCCGCCGGGCGGCTGCTGGCCAAAGCCGCGGCGCTGGGCCTCGGGCGCAACGCCGCCAAAGCCGTCAACCTGGTATTTACAGACGGCCCCGGCATCCGGGCCCTCAACCGCCGCTTCCTCTCTAAGAACCGGCTGACCGACGTGATAGCCTTCAACTTCCCGCCGTCCCGGCTGCCGGGCGCGAACTGGGGAGAGATCTACGTCTGCGTCCCGGTGGCCGCCCGCCAAGCCAAAGCCATGGGGCACGCGCTGCTCACGGAACTTCTGGTACTTGCGGCGCACGGGGCCCTGCATTTATCCGGCATGGAAGACGGCACCACCGCCCTGCGCCGCCGCATGAACGAACGGACCGCCGAACTGCTAAAAAAAATCAGATAGACTTCCTTCCGGTCTTCCCCTCCCCGCCCCCTTCCATATTTGATAAAATTAATAGCGGTTTAAGCCGCCTTAAAAGGGCAGGCGGACGCACGGAGGCTTCAGAGTGAACACAGTTGAAAACGCCCGGAGTTTACAGGAAATAGACGCGCGGCAGCAGGCGCGCTGGCGCGAAAAGGCCGCCTTCAAGACCGAACGCCTCCCTGGCAAACCCAAATTTTACTGCCTGGACATGTTCCCCTATCCCTCGGGGGAGGGCCTGCACGTGGGCCATCCCGAAGGCTACACCGCTTCCGACATCCTGTGCCGCTACAAGAGGATGAAGGGCTTTGAAGTGCTGCACCCCATGGGCTGGGACGCTTTCGGCCTGCCCGCCGAGAACTACGCCATCTCCACCGGCGTGCATCCGCGCGTGACCACGGAGAAGAATTGCGCCAACTACAAACGCCAGCTGGAATCACTAGGCTTCAGCTACGACTGGGACCGTGAAATAAGCACCACCGACCCGGCCTATTACAAGTGGACGCAATGGGTGTTCCTGCAGCTTTTCAAAAAGGGCCTGGCCTATGAGGATACCAGACCGATAAACTGGTGTCCCAAGTGCAAGACGGGCCTGGCCAACGAAGAAGTCTTCCAGGGCAAGTGCGACCGTTGCGAAACCGCCATAGAGAAGAAAACTCTCAAGCAGTGGATGCTCCGGATCACCGCCTACGGCGACCGCCTGCTGGCCGGCCTGGAAGGCACCGATTGGCCGAATTCAACGATGCTGATGCAGAAGAACTGGATAGGCCGCTCCGAGGGCGCCGAAGTGGATTTTGAGCTGCCCGGCGGGGAAAAACTGACGGTCTTTACCACGCGCCCCGACACGCTTTACGGCGCCACCTACATGGTGCTGGCTCCCGAACACCCCCTTACGCGCAAACTGACCACCCCGGACCAAAAAGCGGCGGTGGAGGCCTACATAGCGGCCGCCGCCGGAAAATCCGACCTGGAACGCACCGAGCTGGCCAAGGACAAGACCGGCGTCTTCACCGGCGCCTACGCCGTCAACCCGGTCAACGGAGAGAAACTCCCCATCTGGACCGCCGACTACGTGCTGACCACCTACGGCACCGGCGCCATCATGGCCGTGCCGGCGCACGACGACCGCGACCACGAGTTCGCCGTAAAATTCGGCCTGAAGATCATAGAGGTACTGAAAGCCCCCGCGGATTGGAAGGGCGAAGGCGCCTTCTGCGGCGACGGCACCTCCGTGAATTCCGGCATTATAGACGGCCTGCCCACGCCGGAGGCCAAGAAGAAGATAACGGCCTGGCTGGCGGAAAAAGGCATAGGCCGCGCCAAGGTTAATTTCAAGCTGCGCGACTGGCTGTTCGCCAGACAACGCTACTGGGGCGAGCCTATCCCGCTGGTGCACTGCCCCAAGTGCGGCGCCGTACCCGTACCGGAAAGCGACCTGCCGGTGATGCTGCCTGAAGTGGAGAAGTACCAGCCCACCGGAACGGGGGAATCCCCCCTCGCCGCTATAGATTCATGGGTGAACACCAGGTGCCCTTCCTGCGGCGGCTCCGCGAAGCGCGAGACCAACACCATGCCGCAGTGGGCCGGTTCCTGCTGGTATTACCTGCGCTTTATAGATCCGAAGAACCCGTCCGCCTTCGTCGACAAAGAAATTGAGAAGGCCTGGATGCCGGTGGACCTCTATATCGGCGGCTCGGAGCACGCCGTGCTGCACCTGCTGTACGCCAGGTTCTGGCACAAGGTGCTGTTCGACCTGGGCCTGGTCTCGACCAACGAACCCTTCAAGAAACTCGTCCACCCCGGCATGATACTGGCCTACGCCTACCGCGACGGCAAGGGGGCCTACCGCGGCTACAAGGAACTCGACATCGCCGAGGACGGAACCGCAAGGACTCCCGAGGGAGAAACGCTAAAGCCCGTAGTGGAGAAGATGTCCAAGTCAAAAAAGAACGTGATAAACCCCGACGAGATACAGGAGCGCTACGGCACGGACGCTTTCCGGCTTTACGAAATGTTCCTGGGACCGCTGGAAGACACCAAACCCTGGAATTTGCGCGGGATAGAAGGGGTCTACCGTTTCATCAAGCGCGCCTACGCCTGGGGGCTGGAGCGCCGTACGGCGCTCACTGATGACAAAGCCGCCGGCCCGGACCTGCTGCTGCGGCACCAGACCATAGAGAAGGTAGGCGCCGACATCGAGTCGCTTAAATTCAACACCGCCATCTCCGCGCTGATGGTCTACCTTAACCGCCTGACCGAACAGACAGAGACTTCCAGGGAGGACTTCGTGACTTTCCTGTCCTTACTGCACCCTTTCGCGCCGCATATCACCGACGAACTGTGGGAACTCTCCGGCGGCGCTGGCACCATGATGAAGCAGCCGTGGCCGCTGGCGGACAAAACCGTGATCGCCTCGCGCGACATAGAAGTTCCCGTGCAGGTGAACGGCAAAGTGAAGGAACGCCTGACCGTGAAGGAAACCACGCCGCAGGAAGAAATTAAGCGCCTGGCCCTTGAAGCGGCGGCGCCGCACACGGCCGGCAAAACGGTAATCAAGGTCATAGTTGTGCCGGGCCGTCTGGTAAGCATTGTCGTTAAATAACCGGGGGGATTTATGAAGAAACTGATATTCGCAGCGGCTGCCCTCGCGCTTGGCGCGTGCTCCAGCTCGGAGATAGTTTACAGGCCGGCGGAGCAGAAGCTGCCGCAGTATATAAAACGCATCGCCGTGCGTTCTTTCGCCAATAAGACGCAGCAATTCGGCCTTGAGGAAAAGATCACCCTCAGGGTCATAGACGAATTCCTCAAGAACGGGGAATACTCCGTGTCCCAGGAGAGCGCGGCCCAGGGTGTGATAGTGGGCGAGATCAGCCACTATATCCTTACCCCGATACAATACGACGTGAACCTGGTGCCCACGGTCTACAAGCTCAATGTCGTGGCTTCCGTACGCCTGCTGGACCGCGAGCAGAACCGCTATTTATGGGAGGAACCGGGCCTGCAGGTGACCAAGATGTACTCCGCCGCCAACCTCCCCAACGGCCTGACCGAAGAACAGGCGAGGGAAGCCCTTTGGGAAATACTGGCCAAGGACGTGGTGCTGCGCACCGTGTCCGGTTTCGGCTCGGTATCGAGCGCCTCGCAGAAAAAGCTGCCCCCGGCGACTGAAATACAGCAGTCCACGTCGACCGCCCCTTAAACCAGATGCAGACCCTTACCCCCAAAGCGCTCGCCGATGAATGGGCCAAAAAGAACGCCAGGCCCGTTTATTATCTTTGCGGCGAGGAAACGGCCCTGAAAGAGGCCGCGCTGAAACGCCTGGAGGGTATCTTTAAGCCGGAGTCGTTCAATTTCTCGGTGCGCGACGCCGAGACCACGGATATGGCGCAGGCCATCGACGAGGCGCAGACCGCGCCCATGCTGGCTGAAGTCAGGTTCGTGGCGATCAAACATGTGGAGAAGCTGAAGAAGGAACCGCTCAAAACCCTGCTGGCCTATCTCGAGAACCCCTGCCCCAGCGCCTGCCTACTGCTGCTGGCGGACTGGCCAAGGGAGAAAGCCGACCCCATTCCGGCGGCCCTGGGCCCGGCCTGCGCCCTAGTCAACTTCGCCGCCATGTCGCATTCCCAGGCGGTGGAGCATATGAACTCCGTGCTGCTGGCCAAAGGCGTAAAGACCGACGGGGAGGCGCTAGAGCTGCTTATAGAGCTGCTGGGCACCGACTCGGTCACGCTGGACGGGGAAGCGGAGAAAATAACCCTCTACATGCACGGGCTCAACCGCGTTTTCAGCCCGGAAGACGCCATAGCCCTGGCCGGTTTCTCCCGGGCGCAGAACCCGTTCGAACTCTCTAACGCGGTATGCGGCAGACGCGCCGCCCAGGCGGCCCAGGCGGCGGAAAGCATGCTGGCGGCCGGCACGGAACCGCTGGCGCTGCTGGCGCAGGTTTCGCGTTCGGTGGAGCGCCTGATCAAGGTGCGGCGCCTGTCGGCCGCCGGCGAAGGCCCGGCCGCCTGCTACCAGGCCGGCATGTCCCCCGGCCAATACCAGGCGGCCCTGCGCGACGCGGGTGCCTACACGGAGGACAAGCTGCTGCGCAGCCTGCGGCGCTGCCTGGAGGCGGAAGAGCTGCTCAAGTCGTCGTCCAAGAGGGACCCCGGCCTTATAGTGCGCCAGCTGGTCCACGAGATAACCGCGGGGAAATAGCCGTAACGCAAAAACCCCGGCCAACTGCGCCGGGGCGTGTTCTTTCTAAACTATGTTTGTGCCGTATCAAGAGCTATGCTCTTCGGACGGCCTAAAGAAAGAGATTTATTTAACCGAGGGATTCTGCGCTATCACCTTGATGCGGGCGGCTAGACGGGACTTTTTGCGGGCTGCCGCTTTCCAGTGTATGGTCCCTGACTTGGCCGCTTTATCAAGAATAGAATAGGCTTTCGGCAGCATCTTCTGCGCGTTTTCCATGTCCTTCTTGACGACGAGAGCGCCGAACTCTTTTGAAGCGTCGTGGATCCTGGTTTTTACGCCCCTGTTCTTGGAGGCCAGTTTCTCTGATTTGCGCCAGGCTTTGATAGCGCTGGTATGTCTTCCGGTCTTGAGTTTTGCCATAGTAATCATAGTTTATCATTCCATGGCTGAAAAAGCAAATTTAATCCCCGGCCCCGGCGCTGAAAACGCCGACAGGTCGTTCGCGCGCGGCATGACCGGACTTGCCGGGGCCGGACTTATAACGAAGGCCCTCGGCTACGCCAGGGACGCCCTCTTCGTGGCCTTTTTCGGAGGCGGGGCCCTGGCTGACGCCTATTACGCGGCCTTCAGGCTGGTGAATGTCTTCAGGCGCACCGTGGGGGAAGGAGCCCTGAACGCAGTTTTTATCCCCCTTCTGGAAAAGGAAAAAGCGAAACGGGACGCCTCCGCCGGCGTTTTCTTCTCTTCCGCCTGGACCTTTATCTTTGGTTTTTCAGCCGTCATTGGCTTGGCCGGGGTAATTTTCAGGCGCGAGCTGGTCGCCCTGGCCGCCTGGGGCTTTAAGGGAACGCCGGGCCAGCTGGAACTGACGGCGCTGCTGATGGCCGTGCTGATGCCCCACCTGCTGTTCGTGAACGTTTCGGCGCTCTTTACGGCGGCGCTTAATTCCGCGCGCAGATTCTTCTTCCCGGCGCTGGCCCCGGCGGCCTTTTCGCTGGCGGTCATAGGCGTGCTGCTGTTCTTTCATTACGGATTTTTCAGCGCCCTGGACGAGCGCGGCAAGATAATAATGGTGGCGGCGGCGGCCTCCGCCTCGGGCCTCATACAGGCGCTGGCGCTGGTTCCGGCGCTCAGGCGCGAAGGCTATAGGCTCAATTTCACCAACCCGCTCAAGAACCTGTCGGCCGCGCCGGCCCTGCTGGCGGCTGCCCCGGCCGCGTTCACGCTGGCGCAGGACCAGGTTTCCATGCTGATCAGCACGGCCTACGCCAGCTTCCTGCCGGCGGGAGCCGTCACCGCCATCTACAACTCCGCGCGCCTGGTGCAGTTCCCGGTCTCTCTTTTCGCGGCGGCGGCGGCTTCGGTCTCGCTGCCGGAGCTGGCCGGACGCAAGGCGGCCGGGGATACGGAGGGGTTCCGCGGCCATCTCAGGCTGGCTCTTTCGGCCTCCTGGCTTATAATGCTGCCGGCGGCCGTCGGCATAGCCGTCACCGCGCTGCCCGTCTGCCGCGCCCTGTTCGAGCACGGCAGGTTCCTGCCGGAGAACAGCCTGCTTACCGCGCAAACCCTTTTCTGGCTGGCCCTGGGCCTGCCGGCCTATGGCTTTAACAAGGTTTCCGTCTCCGCCCTTTACGCGCTGGGCAGGCAGAAAGAGCCTATGGTTATAATCTCCTGCCAGTTGGCACTCAATGCTCTACTGTGCCTGCCGCTCGGAGGCGCCATTGGCGCCGGCGGGCTGATGCTGGCCACGGCGCTAAGCTCCTGGGCGGCGGCGCTGGCTTTTATGCTGGTCCTTAAAAAACGCTCCGGTTTCAATCCGCTCTCCGACCTGCCTATCTTCCGCCCGACGCTGGCGGCGGCCGCGGCCGGGCTGGCGGCCCTGGCCCTGAAGCGCGCGCTGGGCCCCGCCGGGCCTCTGGCGGTGACCGCCTGCGCCGTGCCGGGCGCCGTAGCCGTCTATTTCTTCTGCCTGAAGCTTTTAAACGTTGAAGAACGCAAACTGATAACCGGCGGTAAATTTTAACCCTGCCATGGACCTTTCACATCTGCCAGCGACCCCGGGCGTCTACCTGATGCGCGACGCTTCCGGGACCGTTCTGTACGTGGGCAAGGCCAAGGACCTGCGCGCGCGGGTGGCGCAATACTTTCAGAAGAACCCCGGCGACCGGCGCTGGAAGATCCCCAATTTGGTGGCGCTGATACGCCGCATAGACTATGTGGCCGCCGCCAGCGAGCGCGAGGCCCTGCTGACCGAACGCCAGCTGATCTACAAGCTTCAGCCCTTCTTCAACGAGATGTGGAAGGACTCCAAATCCTACCCTTACGTTGAGATCACGCGGGAGGATTTCCCCCGAATATTCTTTACCCGTAAAAAGCTGAAGGACGGCGGGCTCTACTTCGGGCCGTTCCCTAAGGTGGAGCCGGTAAAGAAACTGCTGGGGCACCTGTCGCGTATAAAGTTCATAAACCTGCGCCGCTGCCGCTGGGATTTTTCTATCGCGAAGCCTCTGGACGAGCGCAAGATAAAGGCTTGCCTGTATTTTCATACCGGGCAATGCACGGCTCCGTGCGCGGGGAAGATATCAAAGGCGGCCTACGGCGCGCTGGCGGGCCGTGTGGCTGATTTCCTTAAAGGCGATTATAAAAAGCTGCGCGCTTCTTTTAAGAAGAAAATGGCGGCAGCCTCCGCCGGGCTGGCCTTCGAGGAGGCCGGCATGTACCGCGACTTTCTTAACGCTTTTACGCACATGGAAGAGCGCGTTCTGGTGGGCAAGCTGGAGCCTGATTTTATCGAGAAGGCGACGGGGCGCACCGGCTCGGTGACGGCCTTGAAGGAGGCTCTTGGCCTGGCGCGGCCGCCGGCGCATATTGAGGCTTTTGATACGTCGAGTCTTTTTGGCAGGCAGGCGGTGGGTTCTTCTGTCTGTTTTATTAACGGCGAGAGGAATACGGCGCACTACCGGCATTACAGGATCAATTTTAAGAACGCGCCGGAAGGCTCTAATGATTTTGCGATGATCGAGGAGATTGTGGGGCGGCGGCTGGCGCAGTTGGGTAAGAAGGGCGAGCCGCTGCCGGACCTTTTGGTGATAGACGGCGGGCCGGGGCAGCTGGCGGCGGCTATGAAGGCGATGGCGGCGGTGAAGGTGAAGCTGCCGGTGATCAGCCTGGCCAAGTGCCTGGAGGAGATCTATTCCCCCCTGCGCGCGCGGCCGCTGCTGCTGGAGCGGGCGCACCCGGGGCTGCGGCTGCTGCAGGCGCTGCGCGACGAGGCGCACCGCTTCGGGGTTACGTATCACCGCAAATTGCGGGGGCGCTCGGAGTTGGAGGGTTGACCGTGTGCCGAAGCAAGCCGGGCCAGAACGCAAAACCGGCGTCGCGCACACCGTGCGCGCGCCTGCCCGCCTCGGCCCTCGCGCTTATGCAAGCTCGGGCCTCCGGCAGGCTTTTGCTAACCTGGCCCGGCTTGCTCCGGCCGTCGACACGTACCCCCAGTTCCTCGCTAAAATAGTATATGGATAAAAAAGAAATATTTGAGAAGATGAAAGGGTATACGCCGTTCCAGCGGACGGTGTGGAAGGCTTGCATGAGCATTCCGGAGGGCGAGACGCGCAGTTATAAGTGGATAGCGGAACGGATCGGGCGGCCGGGCGCGGCGCGGGCGGTGGGTTCGGCGTTGGGGAAAAATCCTTTCGCGCCGGTGGTGCCCTGCCACCGGGTTATCAGGTCCGACGGCACTCTGGGCGGCTTCTCCGCCCCCGGCGGCCTTAAAGCCAAACTGAAACTCCTCAGGAAAGAAAAAAAACATTTAGCGCCCGAAGCAAAATAAAAAGCCCGGAGGGGTCCGGGCTTTTTATTTTTAGGGAAATATTTAGCCGACCATTTCGCCCAGGCTGAACATGGGCATGAACATGGCGATGACGATGGTGCCGACGACGACGCCCAGGAAGACTATGATGAGGGGCTCTATCATGGAGGTCAGGCCTTTTACGGCGGTGTCCACTTCCTGGTCGTAGAAATCGGCTATCTTGTTGAGCATGGTGTCCAGGCCGCCGGTCTCTTCGCCGACGCTGATCATCTGGATGACCATAGGCGGGAAAATATTGGCTTTCTTGAGCGGGTCGGAGATGCGGCCGCCTTCTTTTATGGAGTCGCGGCTGCTGTTGATGGCCCGTTCTATGATCTTGTTGCCTGAGGTCTTGGCCACCGTCTCCAGGCCCTGCAGTATGGGTACGCCGGACTTTATAAGCGTGCCCAGCGTGCGGGTGAACCTGGCGATGGCCACTTTTTTGAGCAGTATGCCGAACACCGGCAGCTTAAGGGAGATCTCATCTATCTTCTCCTGGCCCTTGTCGGTCTTCATCCAGCGCTTGAACAGCCAGCCGCCGCCCACCAGGAACGGCAGCACGTAGAAGATCTTCTCGCGCAGGAAATCGGAAAGATTTATCATGACGCGGGTGAGGAACGGCAGCTCCGCGCCGAAGCTGGAGAAGATGTCCTTGAAGATGGGGATGACGAACATTATCAGGAAGATGGTGATAAGGCCGGCCACGCTGAACACCACCGCCGGGTACATCAACGCGCTCTTCACCTTGGCCCGCAGCTGCTCCGAGGATTCAAGGAAGCCGGAGAGCCGCTCCAGGATGGTGTCGAGGATACCGCCTACCTCTCCGGCCTTGATCATGGCCACATATAGTTCGGTGAAGGCCTGCGGGTGCTTCTTCATGGCGTCGGCGATGGAAAGGCCGGCCTCGATATCGCCGCGCAGGCCGCTCACGACGCTCTTGAAAGCCGGGTTCTCCGCCTGCGCCTCCAGAATATTAAGCCCCTGCACTATGGGCACGCCGGCCGAAACCAGCGTGGAAAGCTGACGTGAAAAGATTACGATATCCTTGCTGTCTATCTTGGGTTTGAAAAAAGGTTTCCTTGTCGAGCCCTGCTTGATCTCCACCACGGCCAGCTTCTGCTCGCGCAGACGGGCGAGGGCCGCTTTCTGGTCGGCCGCGTCGACAACGCCCTCAACGGTTTTACCGCTGCTTTCCCTGGCTTTATAAGCGAATTGCATTGTTTGGCGCCTCAGCTGCCCACCGACAGAGTTTTCTGCAGCAGTTTCTTCAGGTCTTCCGGATCCGCGGAGCGGTTCACGGCCTCCTGATAGCTGATCTTCTGTTTCTTATAAAGGTCGACGAGCGACTGGTTCATGGTGACCATGCCGTATTTGCCGCCGGTCTGGATGATGGTGGGGATCTGCTCTATCTTCTGCTCGCGGATAAGGTTGCGTACGGCCGAGTTGGCGATAAGAACTTCGCAGGCGAGCGTCCGGCCCGTGCCGCTCGCCATGGGCAGCAGCTGCTGGGCGAACACGCCCTGCAGCACGAACGACAGCTGCACGCGGATCTGCTCCTGCTGGTGCGGCGGGAATACGTCGATGATGCGGTTTATGGTCTGGGAAGCGTCGGAGGTGTGCAGGGTGGCGAACACCAGGTGGCCGGTCTCGGCGATATTCAGGGCGGCGCCGATGGTCTCCAGGTCGCGCAACTCGCCGATAAGGATAACGTCGGGATCCTGCCGCAGCACATGGCGCAGCGCCGCGCCGAAAGTCTCGGTGTCGGCGCCGACTTCGCGCTGGTTGACGATGCTCTTTTTGTGGGTATGCACGTACTCGATAGGGTCTTCCACCGTTATGATGTGGTAATTGCGGTGCTCGTTCAAATAGTCTATCATCGAGGCCAGCGTGGTGGACTTGCCGGAGCCCGTGGGGCCGGTTATCAGCAGCAGCCCCTTGGTCATCTTCATCAGCTCATAGACCACCGGCGGCAGATTCAGCTCGTCGAAAGTCTTGTATTTGCTGGGGATGGAGCGGATGGCCGCGCCCACCACGCCCCGCTGGCGGTAGGCGTTCATGCGCAGGCGCCCCATGCCCTTGATGCCGAAAGCGAAGTCCAGCTCGTTGGTGGCCTCGAAGCGCTGGCGCTGCGCGTCGGTCATCAGGGAGAAGATCAGGGTCTGGCACATCTCCGGGGTGAGCTTTTCAAAAGGGGTCTGGAGCAGGTCCCCGTCTATGCGGAGCATCGGCGTGGCGCCGGCGGTGATGTGGATGTCCGAGGCGTTCTTCTCGTGCATCATTATGAACAATTCGCTCATCGTTACCATGTATATGCTCCTAAGAAATCTGTAAATCCGGCCGGGGGGCCGCTGTTATCCGCCCGCCCTAGTCCACTCCGGACCCTGTAACGCGTATTACTTCTTCCACCGTGGTCGCGCCGGTAAAAAGCTTGCGGAGAGCCGACTCCCTCAGGGTTATCATGCCGTTCTTGCAGCCGGCCTCTTTTATCTTCGCGACATGCGCCTTATCTATAATAAGACCCCTGATGACGTCGTTAACTTCTAGTATCTCGTGGATGCCCATCCGCCCCTTATAACCGGTCTTGGCGCAGATCTCGCAACCCCTGCCTCGAGACAGCACTATTTTACCATTTTTAACATGGTTATCAAGGACAGCTTTTGAGACCCCAAGACTGACCAGGAGTTCCGGCTTTACCTCGTAAGTTTCCTTGCAGTTCTTGCAGATCCCGCGCACCAGGCGCTGCGCCACCACCATCAGCACGGTAGACGAGGTTAAAAAGGGCTCCACCCCCATCATACCTATACGGGTTATGGCGCCCGGGGCGTCGTTGGTATGCAGCGTGGAAAAAACAAGGTGGCCGGTCATGGCGGCGTTTATGGCGATGGACATGGTCTCGAAATCGCGGATCTCGCCCACCATTATAATGTCCGGGTCCTGGCGCAGAAAAGAGCGCAGGCCGGAAGCGAAAGTAAGGCCCACGTCGGTGTTGACCATCACCTGATTTATGCCTTCCAGGTTGTATTCGATGGGATCCTCTATGGTGACAATATTCACGTCGGGCGCGTTAAGCGTGGCCAGCGCGGAATAAAGCGTGGTGGACTTGCCGGAGCCTGTTGGGCCGGTTATAAGGTTGATGCCGTGCGGAGCCTTCAGGCACTTCGCGAAGATCGCCAGATTTTCGGGCTCCATCCCCAGGTCTTCCAGCCTCAATTTCAGGCCGGAGGAGTCAAGGATACGCATTACCACCTTTTCGCCGGGGCCGCAGGGCAGGATGGAGACGCGCAGGTCGATCTCATGCCCCTCGATCTTCAGTTTGGTGCGCCCGTCCTGCGGGAGGCGCCGTTCGGAGATATCGAGAGTGGCCATGATCTTGAGGCGGCTTATAATGGCGTTATGGAATTTCTTGGGCGGCGAAGGCTGGGCGTGGAGCACGCCGTCTATACGGAAGCGGACCTTGGTGTCCTTGTACGTAGGTTCGATATGGATGTCGGAAGCGTGCGCCTTTATGGCCGAGGAGATGATGAGGTTCACCATCTGCACTATCGGCGCCGCCTCGCCCTTTTCCTCCAGCGAGATCAGGTCCTCCCCCCCGCCCTTCAGGGAATCCTCGTCCACCAGCGAAACCTCGGTGGTGCCGCCACTGGTTTTTCTTAAGATGTCGTCCAAGGCCTCCTTGGAGGTCTTGGCGCCGTAATTCTTATCTATCGCGGCCGTAATGTCGGATTCCGAACCGAAGACCGGCTTTATGTCGTAGCCGGTCATCATCTTCAGGTCGTCGAGGACCACGATATTAAGGGGATCCTCCATCGCCACCTTAAGCCTGTTCTCGGACTTATCCACGGCGATCAGGCCGTAGCGGCGGGCGATGTTCTCCGGGATGATCTTCAGGATCTCCGCTTTCGCCTCGAAACCGCGCAGGTCCACGAATTCTATGCCGAACTGCTTGCTGAGGAACGAAAGCAGGCTGCGCTCGTCTATATATTTTTTGTGGACAAGCAGGTGCCCCAGCTTGCTGCCGGTGGTGCGCTGCATCTCCAGCACTTCGTTAAGCTGGGCGGCGGTTATAAGGCCGGCGGTAACCAGCATTTCGCCGAGGCGCTTTGAAATATTAATGGACAAACCTTTTTCAGACATATGATAACGGCGTGCGGCGCAGGCACACGGAATTCAATTACGTATTATACTACCACGAACGCCGCGCGTACGGCAATGCCGGGAGCGGCGCGGCGTGCTTTTAAAACAGTTCTTCGTCCGATTCCTGGGCCTTGAGATATTTTACCTGTTCCGAGCCCTCGGCCTGCGCGTTCTCGAACCCGGTGGGGTCAGACTCGTAGCCGGAGAGCCCGGCGGGGGCGTCCGGCAGGGGCAGTATGGGCACTTCTTTAGGGCGCGAGGGTTTCCTGGCCCTGGGCTTGGCGGCCGGCTTTTTGGCCGGAACGGCGGCGGCGCTCTTTTCTCTGGAGGAAAGGTCCAGCAGTTCTATGGCGCTGTTGTTTATTCCGCGCACTATATCCCGCTTGGCGGCGTCGACCTCGAACTGGTAGATCAGCGGATCCTGCTTGGGCCGGAGCAGGCGGTACTGCACCACCAGAATATCACCGTGCAGCGGCGTAGCCGTCCACTCTTCATTGGAACCGCCCGCCGCTCCGGACAGGAAAGAGTTGGCGAACCAGCTGGCAACCGTGCCGCGGCCTCCCAAAAGCTTGTAATTCTTCACTATTTCCAGGGCCTTGCGGATGTTTTCATTGACCGGCTTCTCAGGCTCCCGTGCCGGTTGCGGCTGTTCGGCCGGGGCGGCCGGCTGTTCCTGGGCCGGGTGCGGCGGAGGCGTCTCGGCGGGGCCCGTCTTGGCGGCCGGCTCCCTTGCCTCGAGCTGGCTGGTCATAACCGCGCTCTTTTTCTTGCCTCCCAGGTTAAGCATCGAGAACTCGGAGAAGCTGACGCCCTCTCCCATAAAGAAATAGCCCAGGCCGCCGGCGGCTATGGACCCGAAAATTACAAGTATAGAGACGAAGGCGAGCTTGCCGCCTTTCTTCCGCGGCAGAGCCGGGGGTTTAGCTTCGGGTTTAACCTTTACCGCCGGCGCCGGCTCCACAATGCGCTGTGTTTTGTCCGGTGAATCCACGGGAACGCCCGCGGCTTTCTGTTCCGGAACAGAAAGCTGCGCCTTCGGCGCGGCTTCCGCCTGAACGGCCGGGGCCCGGCTCTCCGCCGGGGCGGGGGCCGCGGGGGCCGGCGGCGTCAGCGCCGGCTGAGCCTCGGGCTGAAATTGAAAATCGTGCTGGGGCACGCCCTGCGGCCGTGCGGCCGGAGCCTCCGGGGCCTGCGCGCCGAAATCATAGGCGGGCGG
>DMXM01000036.1:40294-81183 GCA_003482905.1 Elusimicrobiota bacterium | reverse complement strand
CCTCTTCCCGCCGTGTTTCTATTTTGAACTGCTGGAAAGTTTCGGGTTTGGCGGTTACAACGGTGAAATCGTAAACGAGTCCGCTGGCCTGCTGCGGCAGCGCTTCAAAGGCTCCGGGGCTGAAAGCGCCGGGCGGGGCCGGTTCCGGGCCGGGCAGCGGCTTATCGTAATGGGAACCATAAACATAGGCCGGAGGCTGTACCTGGCCAAGACTTTTCAGTTTGCGGCTACCGAGGCCGGCTTTATCCGAGGGCTCTTTAACTTCCGCGCCAAGCGAGGTTTCCAGTTTTATCTCGCTTGAAGCGCGTATGCTCTTTAAATTTTTTACCTTCAACTCGGTGACCGGCTGCTGGGCCTCGGGGGCCTCCGCGGGGGCGGGCTCGGGGGCCGCGGCGGAGGCAGGCTCGTGGGACGCGGCGGCGAGGGAGGCTTCCTCCTCCCTGAGCGACAGTTCTTCCCGTTCGATCTCCTCTGTTTTACGCACGCTTTCGGCTTTTTCCCTGAGGTCGGCCAGGTGGCGCACCTGTTCGATCTCGCGGGCCGTTACTTCCGCCCTCATGGTCTCGCCTTTAAGGCGCGCCTCCAATTCTATTATGCGCTCGCGGTTCTTCTTTTCGTCCAACTCCTTCATGCGTATTTTTTCAAGCAGAAGGTTCTTCTCCCAGCGCGCGGCTTCCAGCTCTTCCTGGATGCGCGACAGGCGGATATCGAATTTATTGGCCAGCTCGTAATCGGGTTCACCGGCTCCGGCGGGGCTCTCCTGCCCCTCTTTGTAAGCGCCGAGGATGTTGTCGATGGTATCCAGCAGGTCTCCGTAGGAGGCCCCGGCGGCGGGTTCTTTCTCTTCGAAATAACGGGCGGAGGCGTTAAAGCCTTTTTCGTATTCATAGGCGCCCGGTATGGCTCCGGCCGCCACCAGGTGGCCCGCCCCGGCGCTGATGACCGAGGCGATCTCCGCTATCTGGCTGGCGGGGCGCCAGTCTCCCGGCTTGTCGCCGTTGGCCGTCTCGGGGCAGACAAGGCTTTCCTCGGCAAACGACGGCAGGGCCAGCATTTCTGCCGGCTCATAGGGACCGAGGATATTGCCTTCCGAGTAGAACCAGTATTTCATAAGGTTTAACAAGGAAAGTTTACAAATCTTCTATTTAGGATTTGATTCAAAGATGTAACTAAATTGTTACAGAAGGTCGCCGGGGTTGGCCTGACGCGGGGATAGGGTTGTCAAAAACAGGGTCTCGCACACCGTGCTCGCCCTTCCCCGTCTCGGCCCTCGCGCTATGCAAGCTCGGGCCTCCGACAGGGTTTTGCCAACCCTATCCCCACGCCAGGCCTGCGGTTTTGCACTGAAGGGACGGCATGGGTATGGGTTTGGCGGGCCCTCTCGGAAGGAGCCGCTTACGTAAGCGCGGCGACTGAGAGAGGAGGGGCGGGCACGGTGTGTCCCGACCCCGTGCCCGACAGGCCCATACCCATGCCGTCCCGACTACGCATCCTGCGTTTCCCCGCAAAACCGGCTACAGCCCTATCCCCGCGCCAGGCCTGCGAAGAACGAGCTTACAACTTCCCTATCGCTAGCGTGATACGGCAGAGGGTTTCGGGTTTGCCCAGGAGTTCGGCTATTTCTACGGCGCCGGTGGGGGTGACGGCCTGGCCGGAGATGGCTATGCGCAGCGGCCACATGACGGGGCCGAGCTTGGCGCCTTTGGCCTCCGCGTAGGTTTTTACGGTACCCAATATCGCGGCGTAGTCCCAGGAAGGCAGGGCGCTGAGGACGGCTTCCAGGTCCGTCAGCACGGCTTTGCTTCCCTCAAGGGTAGTCTTGTTTTTGGCGTGGACAAAGAGCTCCGCGGGATATCTTTCATTAAGCCCCGCCAGGAAAGATACCATAGCCGGGATGTCGGAGAGTTTCTCCACCTTACCCTGTATATAACCGGTAAGCTTCCGGACGTCGAACCCGTGCACGATCTTTTCAGGATAGAACTTCAGGAATAATTCGTGCGCCGCTTCCGGCTTCAGGCCCTTTATGTGCTGGGCGTTAAGCCACTGAAGCTTGACCTCGTCGAACATGGCCGGCGCCTTGCCGATCCTGGCGATATCGAATTTCTCTATCAGGTCCGCTTTCGTAAAGAACTCCTGCTCGGTGCCGGGGTTCCAGCCCAGCAGGGCGATATAGTTCAGGATGGCCTCGGGCAGATAGCCCTTGTTCAGAAAGTCCCCCAGCGCCACGCTGCCCTCGCGCTTTGAGAGCTTCTTGCCGTTCTGGCCGAGAATGTGCGGCAGATGGATATGCTCCGGGACCTCCCAGCCGAGGGCCTTGTAGAGCAGGATGTACTTGGGCGTGGAGGAGATATACTCGCAGCCGCGCATCACGTGAGTGATGCCCATCAGGTGGTCGTCCACTACGTTGGCAAAATTGTAGGTCGGGTAGCCGTCGCGCTTGAGCAGGATCTGGTCGTCGAGCTGCTTATGGTCCACCTCTATCTCGCCGTACACGAAATCCCTGAAAATCGTCTTGCCTTCCCGGTCTATCCTCTGCCGGACGACGTAAGGCATGCCCTTGGCGAGGTTGGCCTTAACCTCGGCCTCGGAAAGCCTGCCGCAGCGCCCGTCGTAGCCTAGTATCGGGGCGTCGGTCTCCTCGCCCGGGTCCTCCTGTTTCTCATGCTTCTCGCAGAAGCAGCGGTAGGCGTGGCCTTCGGCCAGAAGCCGGTCCGCGTACTGACGGTAAATAGGCAGGCGCTGGCTCTGCACGTACGGCCCTACAGGGCCGCCCTTGTCCGGGCCCTCGTCATGTTCCAGGCCGGTCACGCTGAGGCTGTCGTAGATCACCTTAACGCTGTCCTCCACTAGGCGCGCCTGGTCGGTGTCCTCTATGCGCAGGATGAACTTGCCGTTATTCTTTCTCGCGTGCAAATAAGCGTACAAGGCGGTCCGCAAATTGCCGATATGCATATAGCCGGTGGGGCTGGGGGCGAATCTGGTTCTTACTTCCATGTTGTAGGGTCCTTTCAACTGGGTTTACTCCGCCGCTCTGCCGCGTTATTTCCCGGCTTCGGCCAGCAGCTCGCGGGCGTGTTTCAGGCCCACGTCGGTGGACTGCTTCTTGCCGCCCAGCATGCGGGCGATCTCGCGCTCGCGGGCGGAGGCGTCCAGGAGGCTGACCGAGGCCGCGGAAACGCCGTTCTTAACGGCCTTCTCCACAAAGAAATGCGCAGCGCCGAAAGCCGCCACCTGGGGCAAATGCGTTATGCAGAAGATCTGTTTGTCGGCCGCCAGGCGGGCGAGTTTTTCCCCCACCAGGCGGCCCGTCACGGCGCCCACGCCGGCGTCAACCTCGTCGAAGACCTGGGCGCCTATGCGATCGGCCCGCGACAGGGCGGTCTTGAGCGCCAGCATTATGCGGGCCATCTCCCCGCCCGAGGCGGTATAGCGCAGCGGCCTTAAAGGATAGCCCGGGTTGGCGGTAAAGAGGTATTCCACGGAGTCCCCGCCGCAGGAGGAAATGGCGGCCTCGTCGTAGGCCGCGTCCACGGAAAAACGCACTTCCTTAAAGCCGAGCCCCTGGGCCTCTTTCAGTATTTCGGCCGAAAGTTTTTTAGCGGCGGCCGCGCGCTTGTCGTGCAGCGCAAGCGCCAGCCGCTGAAGTTTCGCCCTGGCCGCGGCCAGTTTCTTTTCCAGCTCGGAGCGGTCCAGCGTCAGGTCGTCGAGGCTGGCCACTTTGGCGCGCAGCTCTTCCGCCTTGGCGAGCACGGCCGGGATGTCGGCCCCGTATTTTTTCTTCAGGCTCTTGAATTTCTCGAGCCGCGACAGGCAGCGGTCCACCTCGCCCGGGTTGGAGTGGACGCCCTTCCCGTAGGAGCGCAGTTCGCCGGACAGGTCGCGCAGTTCAATGGCCGCGGCCGCCAGCCTGGCCGTCAGCGGCTCCGCCACGGGGTCTATCGCGGAAAGAGCTTTGATCTTTTCCGCGGCTTTCTCGGCGTTGCCCGCGGCCTCGTCCACCAGGGCGTGGGTATCGCCGGAAAGGGAGAAAAGTTTCTCGGAATTCTTCAGGCGCGGCCAAAGGGCTTCCAGTTCCTCTTCCTCGCCCTCTTTTATATTGGCGCCGGATATTTCTTCAAGCTGGAAGCGGTAAAGGTCCAGCAGGCGCGCGCGCTCGTCCTCGGACATGGAAACCGCGTTCAGCCCTTCCTCTATGGAACGGGCCTCGCCCCAGGCCCCGGCGACGGCCTCGGCTTCTTTTTCCAGCTTGCCGTAGCGGTCCAGCAGGTCGCGCTGCACCTCGGGCTTCAGCAGGCTCTGGTGCTCGTTCTGCCCGTGAAAATCCACAAGGAAGCCGCCCATTTCGGAAAGCTGCGCCAGCGTGGCGGGGGCCCCGTTAATGGCGGCCTTCGTGCGGCCTTTGGGGTCGGCCTGGCGGCGTATACTGAAAACCCCGCCCTTTATCCCCCAGCGCTCAACCGCCTTAGGGGGGAGGTTGGCGGCCCGGAAATCGCCTTCCACCTCGGCCGACGCCGCGCCGGGGCGCAGGATGTCCGAGCCGGAGCGCTCGCCCAGCAGGAAACCCAGCGCGGAGATTATGATGGATTTGCCGGCCCCGGTCTCGCCGGTAAATATATTCAGCCCGGGCCCCGGCTCCAGGTCGAGCGAGTCGATAACGGCGAAATTCCTGATAGAAAGTTTTTTAAGCATTTGAAAGTCTTCCCCCTCCGCTATAATACCCGAGGAGGGAGGGGTATTGCTCCGCCCGACTACCTTTCGCCCCAACTCAGCTTGCGCCGGAGTATATCGAAATAAGAAAATCCCTCGGGGGCCAGCATCTGGAAACTCCTGCTGTGTTTCCCCACCGCCACTGTGTCCCCGGGCGCCAGGCGGAAGTTCTCCTGCCCGTCGATGGAGAGGGTGACCACCTGCGGCCCCGAATGGCCGCCCCGCACCTCCACTTTAAGTTCCTCCGCGGCCGAAAGCACTATCGGCCGGTGGGTCAGCGTGTGCGGGCAGATGGGCGAGAGCAGGAACACTTCCAGGTCCGGCATGACTATCGGCCCGGAGGCGGCCAGGCTGTAGGCCGTAGAGCCGCTGGGGGTGGAGATGATCAGGCCGTCGCCGAAATACTCGGACAGGAACTGCTCGCCGAAAGAGGCCCGCAGCGTGAAGGCGCGGGACTCCGGGCTGCGTATCACGCAGTCGTTCAGGGCCGGCAGCGGCCCGAACACGGTCTTGCCGCCGCGCTCCACCCTGACGGAAAGCAGGCTGCGGCGGATCTTTTTAAAGTCCCCCCGCAGGAAGACGTCCAGGCTTTTCAGGAAGTCTTTCTGTTCTATGCCGCTCAGGAAACCGAGCCCGCCGGCGTTTATGCCCAGCACGGGGATGCCGCGGCCTATCACGTGGCGCGCGGCGTACAGCACGGTCCCGTCGCCGCCCACGGCCACGGCCGCGTCGGCCGCCTTGAAGTCGCAGTAGGCGTCGTTCACGCAGACCCTGGAGACCCCGGCCCCCGCGGCCTTAAGCCTGCGCTCTATGGCGGCGGCATAGGTCATGGCCTTGCGCCGTTTTGAATTGTAAAAAAGGACTACGGTTTTAATGCGTTTCATGGCAGGCCCGTTATTTCACCCCTGTGGCTTCTGTTCTATCTTGGCCCAGGTATCCTTAAGCGTCACCGTGCGGTTGAACACGGGCGCCCCCGGCGCCGAATCCTTCGGGTCGACGAAGAAGTAGCCCAGCCGCTCGAACTGGAACCGCTCGCCCGGCCGCGCGCTCTTCAGGCTTGGCTCGCAATAAGCCTTCTCTATCACTTCCAGCGAGCCGGGGTTCATGTTCTCCTTGTAATCGTGCCCCTCCTCTACGTCGTCGGGGTTGCGCTTGGTGAACAGGGCGTCGTAAAGCCGCACCTTGGCCGCTACGGCATGCCGCGCCGAAACCCAGTGGATGGTGCCCTTTATCTTGCGGCCGTCGGGTGCGTCGCCGCCGCGCGTGGCGGGGTCGTAGGTGCAGCGCACCTCGGTGATATTGCCGGCGGCGTCTTTCACCACGCTTTCGCATTTGATTATATAAGCGGCGCGCAGGCGGACTTCCTGGCCCGGCGTCATGCGAAAGAACTTCTTGGGCGGGACCTCCTTGAAGTCGTCCTGCTCTATGTAAAGCTCGCGGGAAAAAGGCACCTTGCGGGTGCCGGCGGCCTCGTCCCCGGGGTTGTTGACCGCGTCCATCTCCTCCACCAGACCTTCCGGGTAGTTGTCGATCACTATTTTAAGCGGCTTCAGCACGGCCATTACGCGCGGGGCGGCCGCGTTGAGCTCGTTGCGGATGGCGTTCTCCAGCACCCAGATATCGATGATGCTGTTGAACTTGGCCACGCCTATTTCGTCGCAGAAAGCGCGTATGGAGGAGGCCGTATAGCCGCGGCGCCTGAAGCCGGAGATGGTGGGCATGCGGGGGTCGTCCCAGCCGGCCACGTGCCCGTCCCTGACCAGTTCGAGCAGCTTGCGCTTGCTGAGCACGGTGTTGCTCAGGTTCAGCCGGGCGAATTCCAGCTGCTGCGGGTGGTAGATGCCCAGCGCGTCCAGGAACCAGTCGTAAAGAGGGCGGTGGTTCTCGAATTCCACGGTACAGATGGAATGCGTTATTTTTTCTATGGAGTCCTCAAGGCCGTGCGCCCAGTCATACATCGGGTAGACGCACCATTTGTTCCCCTGGCGGTGATGCTCGGCGTGCAGTATCCTGTACATGGCCGGGTCGCGCAGGTTCAGGTTGGGGTGGGCCATGTCTATTTTGGCCCTCAGCGTGCGGGAGCCGTCCGGGAATTCCCCGTTCTTCATCCGTTCAAAGAGATTAACGTTCTCCTCGATGGTCCGGCCGCGGAACGGGCTGTCCTTCCCGGGTTCCGACGGGGTGCCGCGGTAGCCGCGCATTTCGTCCGCGCTCAGATCGCACACGTAGGCCTTCCCCTTCTTGACCAGCTCCATGGCCCAGTCGTACATAGCCTGAAAATAATCCGAAGCAAAAAGCAGGCGGTCCTCAAAATCCCCGCCCAGCCATTTAACGTCCTCGATTATGGAATCCACGTACTCCTGCTCTTCTTTGGAGGGGTTGGTGTCGTCGAAGCGGAGGTTGAACTTGCCTTTGTAATCCCTGGCTATGCCTGAGTTAAGGATAATGGATTTGGCGTGGCCGATGTGCAGGTAGCCGTTGGGTTCCGGCGGAAAGCGCGTGTGAACGCAGCCCTCGAACTTGCCGGAAGCCAGGTCGGCGTCTATGATCTCGCGGATAAAATTCGTCTTGGGCGTAAGGGTTTCCATAGGGAAATTATACAAATTTAATATCGCGGCGCCGCCCGCCGGCCTTTGGCTCATTGAATACCCCCTAGCCGGACCACTTCGCCTTTTACAGCCTCCGCCGCCTCCCCCTCCCCGGCAACCGCGTATTTCCCTTCCCTGCTAAGCTTTACGGCGCCCACGCTCCACCAGAACCTGTCCGCCGCTCCGGTATAGCCGGCGGAACCGCCGTCCCAGCCGCAGGCGAGCCTTGCGCCGGCCGCCGGCTCCTCTCCGGGCCAAACCCGGGCCACGCGCGCGCCGTCCGCTTCCAGCCGGACCAGCAGCCTCCCCAACTCCTCCGGCCGCGGGCCATAAGGGAGAAGGAGATTGTTTATCTTCACCAGGCTTGCCAGCTCCGCCAGGCCGCTGTAATTTTTCTCCTCCAGGGAGGTGAACATGACCGCCTCAAGAGAGCGCGCGCCGCGGTCGAAGACCGAGGCCGCCAGCTTCTTTCCGTTCACCCCCGGGTTAAGCAGGTAAAGTCCGCCGGACGGGGCCTGGACCAGGGCGCTCGCTGTATTATAGTCCCCGAAAAGGACCGCTTTATACGCCTGCCGCCCCGCGGACGCCTGCAAGCGCGTCAGCGGCCCCGCCGCCATTACGGCAAAACCCGAGAGCGCGGCCAGGTAAAGCCGGCGCCGTTTAAAGCCCAGCAGCGGGGCGTGCAGCAACGTCAGGGCGAGGATAAAGAAGCCGGCTATGAACCAGGGCGAAGGCGCGGCCGCGCTTACCGACGAAAAGGGGAGGTCCGCAAAAAAACGGACGATCTTTATAAAAACCGCCATGAAGCCGCCCGTCAGGAAAGCCAGCCAGTTAAAGACCGCCCCGGTCCCCGAAGCCGCCGCCAGCAGGAAACCCAGCGCCATGGCCACGCCGGAAGCCGGCACCAGGACCATGTTGGAAACGAGCGAGACCAGCGATACTTTATGGAAATACAAAGCCAGCAGCGGATAGAGACCGAGCTGGGCGAAAAAGCTCATAAGGAAAAGCCCCGCGGCGTAGCCGGCCAGGCCCCTCCTTTTTGCGCGGCGGCCCCAGAGCGCCATGCCGACTATAAGCCCGTAAGCGGCAAGGAAAGACATCTGGAAACCGGCGTCGAAAAGATAACGCGGGGCCGCCAGCAGGATGGCCAGGCAGGCCGCGGTCAGCGCGTGGAAAGCCCCCGCCTCGCGCTTGAACAGCCAGGCGCAAAGCCCGGCCGAGAACATCAGGTAGGCGCGCACCAGCGGGGGGTCCAGCCCGGCCGCCGTCACATAAAAGCCGGCGAGCGCCAGGGCCGCCAGCCCCGAATATTTTCTTTTAAGGCCGAGCCTCGCGCAGATAAAATAAACCACGGCCACTACGAACCCGACGTTGGAACCGGAGGCCACCAGCAGGTGCATGGCGCCGGAGTCCTGAAAATCGGCCTTCAGGGCGGGCGGAACGCTCTTTTTCTCCCCCAGTACCACGCCGCCCAGCACGGCCGCCGCCTCGCCCGGCAGGGAGGCCTCGAAAGCGCCCATAGCGCCGTAGCGGAAGCCCCGGGCCAGCCTTATAAAAACGTTGGCCCCGGCGGAAACCTCCACCTCCCTGGCGCGCGCCTGCGCTACCACCCCGCGGTCCAAAAGGTACTCCGCCCAGTCGAGGCTGCCGGGGACGGCCGCGCCGGGAGGCGCTTCCAGGTCCGCCAGCAGCGAGACCCTGTCCCCGTAAGAAGCCGCCCCCATGGAGGCCGCGTACGTCATAAGACCGGTCTTGAACGGCCGCCCGTAAACCTTCTCGGTCTCAATCAGGAACCGCGCACCCCCCGGCACGGCCGAGGGGTACTCCGCCACGCGCCCCTCCACCGGCACGCCGGAACGCGGCAGCGCGAAAGGCAGGGCTTCGGGCGGTTTCACGAAGAAATCCCTGAACAGGACTATCCCGCCCGCGTAGACCAGGAGAATGAGGAAAAGAGGCCTGCGGTAATAAGAAAGCAGCATAGCGCGCAAGAGCCGCCCTTGTTTAAGCGTGGGAGAGTTACGGCGTTGAACGTTGAAGCGTTACGGTGCGGGGAAATTCAAATATTTACGCGGCCCTTAAGGGCGTAGCCGAGGGTAACTTCGTCCATGTAGTCGATGTCGCCGCCCAGGGGCACGCCGTAGGCGATGCGGCTTATTTTGGCGACATAAGGCTTCAGGAGGCGTATCAGGTACATCGCGGTGGCCTCGCCGTCGGCGTCGGGATTGGTGGCGATTATGACCTCTTTAACAGCCCCGTCGGAGGCGCGCACCCTATCCACAAGCTCCTTAAGTTTTATCTGTTCCGCCGCCACGCCGGCGGCCGGCGAGACGGCGCCGTGCAGCACGTGGTAAACCCCGGTGAAGCTTTTGGCTTTTTCTATGGCGGCCAGGTCCTGGGGCCGTTCCACCACGCAGATCAGGGAACGGTCGCGGTGGGCGTCGGCGCAGACGGGACACAGTTCCCCCTCGGCGTAATTGAAACACTCGCCGCAATACCTGACGGAGGCCTTCACGGCGCGCAAAGCTTCCACCAGCGTTTCTATCTCGGGAGAGGAGGCGCGCACCACGTAAAGCGCGAAACGCTCGGCCTGCTTGGGACCGACGCCCGGGAACTTGCGGAAAACGCCTATGATCTTTTCTAAAGCCTTCATTATTGTAAATTTCCGTCAGGCGCCCGCCGCCTACTTTACTTTGTTTATCCTAGTAATCCGCCCGTGAAAAACCTTGGCCAGATGTTTAAGCTCGGGCTCGGTTTCGGCGGAAACCGGCTTCGCGGGGGCGGCCGGGGCCGGCCCCTCATGGGCGGCCTCGGCCTCCAGGGATTCCCCGTCGTCCACTACGGCCTCGTCGCCGTCCGGCCCGGATATTTCCTCGGCCTCCGCCACCGGAGCGGCGGCATATTCGGCCGCCAGGCTTATCTTCATGCCCGCGTAACGCGCCAGCATCTCTTCCAGGTCCGGGAGAGCCTTCTCCACCATGGAGGTCTCGAATTTATTGGCGCTGATCAGCCGCCAGCGCCCGGGCTCGGTGAAAACTATTTTCACCGACAGCAGAACATTATAAAGGGCCGGTTTTTTTGCCGAAACCTGGCCTAGCACTTTTTTCCAGGCGTCGGCCGGGGCAGCCGGGGGCTGAACTGGCACGGCCGCCGGGGCGGGAACCGGCGGGGCTGTTGGCCGGGCCGCGGGGGCTAAAAAGTCATTTTTTTTTTGGCCGACCTGCGGCGGCGGCTCGGCGGCCGCGCCGGAAACCAGGCGCGCCTCCAGCCCCTCCAGCCGTTTAACCATGGCCTCAAGGTCCTGCGGCACCTCTACCAGCGTAAAAAGGGCTATTTCGGCGGCGATGGAAAGCGAATCCGAAAACTTTACTTCCTCAATGATAACATTGAGCTTGCGCGACAGCCGCGCCAGCAGCGCCGGCGGCGTGCCGGCCGGCAGGCCCTTTATGGGTTCGCCTTCGGAGGAGAACCCCTGGGCGTGCAGGAAAGCCGCGGCGAAATTATTGCGCAGGTCCCGCATGGCCGCCAGCGGGTCGTGCCCTTCCGCGTTCAGGCGGTCGAAAGCCGAGTGCAGGCCGGCCGCGTCGCGGTTGACCAGCGCCAGCGCCATGGAATTCACCAGCTCCGCGCCCGGATGGCCCAGCAGCTCGCTGATGACCTCGGCATTAACTTCCCCGCGGCCGAAAGAGGCCGCGCGGTCCAGCATGGTCAGGGCGTCGCGCAGGGCGCCGCCGGCCGAACGGGCTATAAGCCTTAGGGCCTCGGGCTCGGACTTGATCTTTTCTGCGGCCGTCACTTCCTTGAGGCGGGTGATGATGTCAGCCTCCGAGATGGGCCGGAAGCGGAAGCATTGCGAGCGGGAAAGTATGGTGGCCGGCACCTTGTTCTGTTCGGTGGTGGCCATGATGAACACCACGTGCGCCGGGGGCTCTTCCACGGTCTTCAGGAGCGCGTTGAAGGCCCCGGTGGAGAGCATGTGCACTTCATCGAGGATGTAGATCTTGTACTTGTCGCGGGAAGGCGCGAAACTGACCTGTTCGATAATGACGCTGCGCACCTTGTCCACGCCCGTATTAGAGGCCGCGTCTATTTCTATCACATCCAGCGACTTGCACTCGGTTATTTCCACACAGGAGGGACACTTGCCGCAGGGAACGCCGTCCTTGGGATGATGGCAGTTCAGCGCCATCGCCAGTATCCTGGCTATGGTGGTCTTGCCGCAGCCGCGCGGGCCGTAGAACACGTAGGAATGGGCTATACGGCCCAGCTTCACGGCGTTCATCAGCGTGGTCTTGATGGTTTCCTGTCCCATCACCTCTCCGAGATTCTCGGGGCGGTATTTAGTGGCGAAATTTTCGTAGGACATATGTGGGACCATTAAGAAGAAGAAAGCGGGGAAACCGGCCTGGTTTCCCCGCATAACCGCGGTTTTAGAACTTAACTCCGGCTCCGATGGAAACGAAGCTCTTGTTGGTGGAGCCGTTGTCGAAGATCTGGTAGGCCACGTTGACCACCAGCATGTTCAGGTCCACGTAACCGCCCAACCCGAGCGCGGAGGCGTCCTTCGCGCCCTTGTACTTGGTGGCGGTGTAGGAAGCGAACGGAGTTATCATCGGCAGGGCGGACGGCAGGTCCACGCGCGCGGTCACGCTGGAGCGCGGCTTGGCGATCACAGCGAAGTCCAAGCCGGGAACGAAGCCCTGCACGGCGGCGTCCTCGGAGCCGTAAGCGTAGCCGGTATAGGAGCCGGAGAGGTTCAGCATCAGCACCTTGGCGCCGGCGAACAGGGTGGCCGCGGTCTGGGAAGTCTTGTTGTCGGTGGTGCCGACCGTCTGCGTATGCTGCGTCTGACGCAGCGAAGCGCCCACATCTATATGGGCCACGCCCTTGCCGCCGCCAGAGACGGAGCGCGCGCCGGGCCCGGCCAGGCGGGTCTTGCCGCCGGAGGTGGGCGTCAGCGAGAAAGTGATGTCGCCGCCGGCGTAAACGTTCTTGTAGCCGTTCACCTCGGGGGTGGTGCCGGCTTCGGCGCCCACGGTGTACTTCTCCTGCTCCCACGCGCCGCGCAGGCCGTAGGTGCGGTAGGTCTTGTTGGCCAGGGCCGCGGTGTCGTACTTGTAGCTGGTCAGGGAAGGCTCAAATGCGAAGTCGCCCTCTCCTACGCGCAGGTTCAGTTTGTAACCGCTGTAGTCAGTGCCGGTGGTGCCGGTCATACCGCCATTAAAATACAGCGCGGAGGCATTGAGCCCCAGTCCAGCCAGCATAGTTAAAGAAACCATTAATTTTTTCATTCTTTTCCCCTTATTCCAATTTAATTCCAAAATCTCAGCGAGTTCCCTTGTTGAGGAAGTCCGAGTAATTGCGGGCCTTGCGGCCTTTCCAGGCGCCCTTATGGTAGGCGTAGCCGGCTATAAGCGGCACGGCCAGGGTAGCCTCGGAGAAGACCATCTGCTCATGGGTGGTAGCCACCTTGCCCCAGGAGCTGGCTTCCTTCAGCGTGGAGGAGGACAACGCCCCGTCGCGCACGTCGGCCACGGTCACCTGTACCGCGTACTTGTGCATGGGGGCGGCCTCCCCCATTATATCGGCCGCCACCACTGTATCCTGCGTAAAGTTCTTGGGCACGCCGCCGCCTATCATCAGCAGGCCCGTGTCGCGGGCCTCTATTTTAACCTTGGTCAGTTCCAAAAAGTCCTTGGCGGAGTCCATGGACATATGCCCGGCGGGGTTATTCCACTGGTGCGCCACCATGCCGAAGCCGGCCGAGCAGTCGGAAAAGGCGGGCACGAATATGGGCACGCGTTTTTCATAGGCGGCCAGCACCACGGAATCCTTGGTCTTGCCGTGTTTGGAAAGATATTTACCCATCTCCTCTATGAATTCCCTGGAGGAATAGGGCCTGGGGGCCAGGGAATCGGCTATCTTGCGGGTGGTGTCGTCGCAGACGCGCAGTTCGTCCTCGTCGATGAACGTGTCGTAGATGCGGTCTATATGCAGGGCGCGCAGCTCGTTGTCGTCCACGCCGTGGGCGGCGCCTTTGTAATGCTTGAAGCCGAGGGCTTCGAAGAAATCCTGGTCCACTATAACGGCCCCAGTCGATACTATGGCGTCCACCATATTGTGGCGGATCAGGTCCGCCACCACTTTTTTAAGGCCCGCCGAGAAAAGCGAGCCGGCCAGCGTAAGGATGACCGAACAGTTCTTGTCGGCCAGCATCAGGTTATAGATCCGGGCGGCGCGGGCTAGGTCCCGGGCGGAAAAGGCCATGTCGTTCATGGCGTCCACCAGCGGCACCACGTTGTGCCGCGAGATATCGATATGCTTTACCGTCTCTTTAAGGTAATCCGCCTTCTTCATCCTGGCCATATTAGTCCCCTGAACCGACCGATTAGAACCAAAACCGTAACTATATTATACGATTTTAAGCCCGATTGTGAGTAAAAAGCCCCGCAGGGGGCTGGCCCGCGGAGCGAATAAACCCGGAACTACCGCCTTATTTTTTATCCGGGCCATTTGGCTCTTTATCTATGAACCATTGCCCTTGTTTTCCCCAACTGTCTATGCCAGGCTGAACCCAACCCGGAATTTGCTGTCCACCTGACCCTCCACCGGTATCCCCGCCACCGCCGTCATTGTCGGGCGGGGGCTTGGGGGGCTTAGGCGGTTTGGGCGGTTTTGGGGGATTAGCCGGCGGCAGGGGATTGACTGGGGCACCTGGCGGAAAAATACTGTTATGCCATTTACCGTACTCTTCAGCCGAACGGTTCAATGATTTTTCTATCGCTTTATATTGCTTATACTCTTTGCTCCAAAATGTGACAGGGGTGGGCGGGGTCTCGTAAGAAGAATCAAATCGATAGAGGTCCTTTACGACCCCGCCAAGGGACCAGGTGCCCGTCCTCCCGGAATTGGTGACCTTGGCCAAATACTCATTAAACGACAGTTTTCCGATCTTTTGGAGCTGCAAAAAATCCGACGGCTTCGGACGGGGCCCGCCGTTCACATAATTATAGATGTCGGCATATAACCGCAGCATCTGAAGGTCCCTTGTTTCCAGCTCGGGCGCCAGGGTACATTTAGCCTGTCGCTGCTGATTGTACAGGTATACATTATTATTAAATGCATTCAGTTCAAGGAGCAGGGTAACAGATTTATATTTAGTATTAGTATCTGTAATTCCGGCCGCAGCATAATCGCTTTGATGCGTAAGCTCATGGGCGATAATGGATGATAAAAAAGTGAAGTTCGGGTCGCTGATATCCGTCAGCAGTGCGCGGTATTCCCAACTGAGATGTATGACCTTTTTCCCGTCAGACCCGGGAGGAGCGGTGAAAGCATAAGGGTTTGAATTAAAAGATCCGGCCCTGTCCCAGACCAGCGTCACATTTTGCGCATCATTAAAATCGGCAAGCGGCTTGCCGGAGGAGGCAGCGGCGATAGCGGCTTTGGCTTTAGCAATGATTCCCTCCTCCTCTTTATAAATAGGAGATGTTGTTACGATCTTTTCTATAAGGGTCGGCATCGGGACTGCCAGAGAAACAGACTTACGCGCCCGCGCGGGCGCGACAAGCGCGGCGGCAGGGGCAGCGGCGCCCGTAACGGCCAAAGCGCTGCGGCTTCTTCCCCCGTCAAACACTTTTGACAGATCGTCCGCCCGCAAGCCCCCCTGCTCCATTGCAGCGGAAAGCGCGCCCAGTGTGGCGGAGGCGGGTTCCTCCGCATAAGAACTAACGACCGGAAACAGCAAAGCGAACATCAACAAAAGTATTTCTCGCATAAGTCCCTTAACTCTTAAACTCAAAGGTTTCAATAATGCGCGTGAACATACGCGCGCTATTCCTGTCCCTTGCACCGTCCGGATGGACTTGGCGCTGCATAGTAAACAATTCCATCCCGACAAAAACCAGCAATCGATACTGCTCGTTAGAAACTTCAGCCCCGGCGATATTTTCCATTCTGACCACGACGCCCTTGTGCTCCGTCACGAGATATCTGTAGTTGCCGGCTAGGGCGTCATGTTTCGCCTTAACCGAAAAAAGAGCCGCAGGAACGCCGTTTTTAAGGATTATTTTTTCAACGCTGGCTATGTAATATTTATCCGTCTCACTAACCATCCATTCGGCAAAAGCCTTTGACGGCTCCCAACTTTTCCCCCCGGGTGAGGAAAGATACCCGAGCAGCTCGGACTTTACTTCAGCCGGCGGTTTGAGGAACCAATGCACGGCTAGCAGATCGCCGAACATATATCCGCCGGATTCCTCTTCAAAAGGTCTGAGGGGATTCTTATCATTATAGTCGAGATAAGAAAAGGAAAATAGCTTGCCCTCATAGTTTGCCACATGCTTCGGGGCCTCGGCAAAGATATAATCCCAGTTATAGTCCAGGCGCGCCCGGCCGGTAAGCGAAACGCCTGTGTCTTTGGAATAGACATACCCGAGAAGAATAGCGGCAGAAACAACCAGCATAAACGCCAAGCCCAGAAATAAAACAGTCATTTTTTTCATTTTTATCACCCTTCCGTTCAAATATGATCAAAGCTCCGGATTTGCCTCACCTGGCAAGCCGAAAGCCTACGCAGACACTGTTGAAACCAAGGCTGCGGCTGTAGTTATCGTCCTGGGCGTAGCTTGCGCTGCTGAAACAGCCGCCGCGCATAACCCAGTAATTGCTTTCGCCGTTGAAAGCGCTGCCATCGGTCGGGGCGCCGGCATAGGAATTCTGGTATTTATCCTGCACCCACTGCCTGACGTTGCCGGCCATGTCGCATAAACCCTGGGCAGTGTTGCCGGCGGGCTTCGAACAGACCGGCATGGTCGCCGCTGTATTCATTACTAACAGGCTGTCTACGGGTGCCTCGCCGCCCCAGGGGTACTTCTGTGTCTGACCGCCGCCGCGGGCGGCATATTCCCATTCGGACTCGCTGGGCAGCCTTGCACCCTTGAATTTGGCGAACTGGTTCGCCTGATCCCAGGTGACGCAGTTGACTGGGTGGTCCTGACGGCCTGGCACGCCCCAGTTGCAATTCCCCCCGGCACCCGGAAGCGCGCATTTCCCTTTAGTTACGCACTCCGCATATTGCGCCACGGTCACGTCAGTCCTGGACATTTCGAAAGCCTTAATTGACACCTGGCGCACAGGCTTCGGACCTTCAAAGCCGTCTATCAGTTCGTTGGTTCCCATCATAAATGTCCCTCCGCCAATAAAGGTCCATTCGCGCGGACCTGGCGGGGGCTGGGGAGTAACAGGAGGAGTGACCGGCGGGTTCACCGGCGGCTGCTGGTTGCCCAAGGGGTTGTAATAACTAGTCTGGTTAAGCCCGCAAGTTTCCCGCCAGATCAAATATTCAACGGAGAGCAAACCCATATCCCTTTCTATTGCTTGCCTCTTCTCCATTTCCACGGCGGTTTGGGGAGAAAGCTGATTCAGCTGCGGATACAAAAAAGACCTTGTAAGATTTATTAGGCCTTCCATCCCCGACTCCGCCGGTTCAAGATAAGCCCTGATAAACTCCGCCGCGGAGTAGGATTTACCTTTATAGTTAAAATCCTTGGGCAGCGGCCCGCCTTCTTCTTTATAATGCCAGAAGCCCAGCATAAAATTCATCAGCGGCTCTTCTACCTGCCCATGATCGAAGTGATAGAACTGGGTGTACACCATCAGCTCCGCCAGGAAGGCTTTTTCCTCGGTAACTATAGCCGCCTTTTCCAGGTCACTTGCCGTACGGACAACATCCTGGACATGGCTTAACTGATGCGCTATTGCTACAGCCAGATCAACGGCGCCGGTTTCCTTCCCGTTGAACATAGCGGGAGTAAGGATCACCAGTTTTTTATTGCCGATGGCGTATTTAGGCTGCAACGGTTGCCCGGCCGCGCCTACCACCATATCCGCCTTTACCCTTATTTCAATGTTCTCCTTTGCCAAAGACTGGATGGTGCATTGAGTTGACAGACTGTGGCAGAGCGAAAAACCGGTCTCACTTGCGCCTAGAAGAGTTAAAGCTTCGTCTATCTGCCGCCGCTGTGCCGCGTTAGGCACGCGCGCGTATTTATCCAGGGCCAGCTGCACGCCTTGAGCGAATGCGCCCGCGTCCCATACTTTTTCAGCCTGGATTGCGGCCGGCATATAAGGAACTTGCTGCATCATTTGACCGAGCGCCCTTTCAGACACGGGCCCGTCAAAAAATCCCGGCAAGGCTCCTGCTGAACTTAAACCCGGGCACAGTCCGGCAAAAATAACGCCGAGATACAAAGACTTCATTTCCCAGCCTTTATGACCGGAGAGGTAACGTTGATCTTTTTTAACCCTGGCACAGGATTTGGCGCTGCTCCCCTGCCGCGGTTAGCCAGAGACTCATTTATCGCTTCCTGCACTTCGGAGTCCAGTATTTCCCGTACGGTCCAGGTATACGGATATACACTACCTGTCAGTTCAAAGGTTAAGCCGAGGGCCAGGGAATAAGCCTTGGGCCTGAATTGCAGATTCCAGTCTTCACCTGTCCTAAAAAGTTCCACATAATCCTGCGGCTGGCCGGTTGTATAGTAAAGCGGAGACTTTTCAGTCACAACATATCCGGATCTGAAACCTCCGTCTAAAAAATCCTGCGGCACCATATATAGCTTACGCCCCCCTATCGTCACGGGGAATTCCTTGGCCGCCAGTTCCCAGAACGCGTAGAGCTCACCGATGGTTCTTTTATTAATATCTTCACAAGTCCCCGTCTCCGGGTTGCAGGCCTGCAGCAATATTGAATTGCCGTATCTTAGAAGAGTAAGATTGCTTGTCTCGTCGAGATATATCATCATTATGCCGTCTCCGGCCAGTTCATCCAGATAAATGAATTGCGACGCTGAGATTATCCCGAACTCATCCATGCCTGTAACGTCATTTATAGACAGAATAGGCCTGGCCTTATAGGACTTCACATAAGGGTCGTAAGCCCCCTGTTTAAAATCGAGCTTAACGGTATATTGCTTACCTTTAAATTCAAAGGCCCAGTCTTTATTGTAATCCAGCAGAATTTGAGGGACATCCCAGGTAAGGGTGGAGGACGGGTTCTGCTTGGGCTTTATTTGCAAAGCAGAGTCAGACAGAGCGGTGACCCCGACCGATGCTTTTAGCGCGTCTAAAGCAGCAGGAACCCCGGCAACGCATATCTGCCCGGGCATGAAGACTAAACAGAGCGCAAATATTATGTTTTTCATTGAATTCCCCCACACGCATCACAAGAGAGGACTATAACCGCAGATAAATTATCTAATTTATGGTGTACGCCACATAAGAGGCATTAGCCCCCCCTTCTCTTGGGCCTAAGGGCCCAGTGACATTGATCAAGGATAAAAGAAAACGGCCCCGTTTTTGCGGGGCCGTTCGCCTTAGCCGCGCCGGTTCACTTGGGCAGGTAGGTCAGCGGCAACTTATACTTGTTAAGCAGGAGCCTGGCGGATTTGAGCGCGCCGTCGTACGCCTGGTAGGCGCGGTCCGTCTCGGGCTGCAGCCTCCTATAGTTCGCCGCGGCCTCGTCCATACGCTTCTGCTGCGAGAGCAGCTGCCCGGTATAGGCGGGATGCTTCACGCCGTAGAAAGGGTCGTCCTTCCCCAGTTTAAGTTTCTTGTTATAGGTATCCTCTTCGGTGCGCCAGTGGTCCAGCGCGCCGTCGGAGGATTTCCTGGCGTTCATCCAGATCATCCTGGCGTCGCCGGCTTTCTCCACCGCGTCGGCGGCGTCCGGGTAAGACTCCAGTTTGGAGGGCTTAGCCGGCTGCACCGGGTGCGTCGGCTGCGCGGAGCCGCCGTTATGGTTACCGCCTGCACTTGCATGATACGGGTGTTCATCTACGAATTTCTTCAGCATGGAAAGCCCGTACAGCGCCCCGCTCTTATTGGCGGAGAGGCGGCCGCGTATGCGGTTCACCTCGGCCCCTATGGCCTTGGCCCTGTCGGCGGTCACCTTGCCGGTCAGCTCTTTCTGGAACCCGGTCAGGCGCGCTATGTCGGCCTTAAGAGCGGTATATTCGCGGGAAGCCTTATAAGCGGCCACTTTCTTATCGTACGCCGCCCTGTGCTTTACGGCTACTTTCTCCCTGGAAGGGATATTATTGGCCGCGGCGAAGGCGTCATTATAGTGCCCCAGCAGGGTATCCACCTGCAATTTCAGAACGTCGGTATTGACCGGCTGATTTACGGGGGTGACGGGCGTGACGGGAGTAACTACCGGCGGATTGGCGGTGCCGCCCCCGCTGGCCGGTTTATAGGGGTGATCAGCCACAAACTTGTTCAGAACTACCAGGCCTTTCATCGCCCCGCTCCTGTTGGCGTCCAGACGCCCGCGTATCTGGCCAACTTCGGCCTCTATCGCCTTGGCCCTGTCGGCGGTAACCTTACCGGCCAGTTCCTTCTGAAGCGCGCCCAGGCGCGCGGTGTCCCGCTTTAGCCCGTTGTATTCGGGGGAGGCTTTATATGCTTCCACCATGCTGTCGTAGGTGGGCCTGTGGGCCGGGTCCACCGCGGTATTGGAGGGGATCTTGTTTGCCGCGGCGAAGGCGTCGCTATATTCACCCTGAAGATCGCCGACCTGCCCGTTCAGGGCGTCGGTGTTTACAGGAACGGACGGCGTATCTCCGTTGCCGCCATCTGCCGGAGGGGTAACGGCGCCGCCGCCAAAATACGAACTGGACACGCCAAGGCCGAGAAGCTGGTTCTTGGTCATCAATATCTGCTTCTCCGTGTCCGCCAAGCTGGTTTTAATGGTTTCTACGCTGGGCAGCCTTTCCGAAGTTATGCTGTCCTTAATCTCCTTGCTGCGCATTTGGTTGGAGAGAATGCCATCTGGATTTACCATCGGAGGGTTATCTTTTCCAGAGGCCACAGCCTCGGTCCAATCGCCCCAATCCTTGGTTTCCTTTGCCTCCGCTTTTTCTGTATTCAGGTCATGTTTAGCGGCCCACAAAATATCCCAGTCAGCGCCGCGCATGTAAGACTCTTTTCTAAGCGGAGACTCGCTCCCGCCTTCGGCAGCCTTTGCTTCCGTCGGAGCCGCGGGGTCGGCGATAGGCCTGCCGGTAAGGCTCTTAAGTTTGGCCGCGGCGCCGGAATCGGCGGACTCTATGGCGGCCACGGCGGAGTCCACATCAGCCTGCTTTTGCTGGAGCGCGCCGATCCCTTTACCCACAAGGTCTATCTGTGTTTTATAGTTAGCCGACCACCGATGCTGCGCCGCCATCAAGCCTGACGCGGTTTCAAAATACATGGGACCGGTCAGGCCCCACTGTTTAAGAGCCTCTTTAATTTTAGCGTTCTTTTCCTCGCCTTTAGTGTCAAACTGGGAGTTATCCGACTCGTCCTTTTCGCCAACCACATTCTGTTGTTTATTGGCCTCCTCAACGACTTTGAGCTGGGCGACAAAGGTGTCATACAAGGGCTTGACCCTGTTCATTTCAAGCTGGGCCGCGTTCACCTTTAATGCGTAATCACTGTGAGCGGAGCTTGCCAGACCCTTATAGTTGCTCAAAGTATTCTGCAACGGGCCCTTCACATTTTTACTTAGAACCTTAAACCCCGCCACTACCTTTTTAGAGTTCTCTTCCACTTTAGACGAAGAAACCTCCGCCTCGGCGGTCAGCTGCACTATCTCCTTGAACGTAGTGTCATAATCACCGAAGATCGACGGATCTGTCACCGTGGGGTCGGGCGGAGGGTTTTGGGCGCCGGCGCCGCCGGTCTTCCCGGCATAGTCATTGCACATACAGTTTTTTTCATACGCTAAAGCGGATTCTTTGCCCGCCTGGTATGAGACAATAGTAGGCCCGCCGTCCATTGTGCAGACCTTTGCGATCACACATTTAGGGTCCGCGCTCCCCGCGCAATCTTTCCTGGCGGCGGCCCAGTCTTGGGCAAGCGTTCCTACTACCTTTCCCTGCGGCACCCAGCATTTAGGCCCAGGCGTGTCCATGCCGAATATATGTCCCATGGTGTCTTTGACCACCTCGGCAAGCACGCCGCCCACGGCGCCTACCATGGCGTTGATGATCTGCTTGGGGATCTCGTACTTCTTATAGAATTCCCAGTCCAGCTCCTTCTGCTGGCGCTGCTTGGCGGCCATTTCGGCCAAGGTCTCTCCGGAGCGGTTATGGTCGTACTTGGTGGTGGAACCGGAAGGTTTAGTGGTCTTGTCGGATTCGCCGCCGGCGCCCAGGCCGCCGCCGCCCTTGCCTATATCGAGCGCGTCGGCCGCGGCCTTATCCAGCGAATTCATAGCCGAACCGCCGCTGAAGTTCCCGGCCGATTTGTCGGCCGCGGAGCGGAGCTTTTCATAAGCGCCCCTGGAAGAGCTGTTGGGGGTATTGGACGCCACGCCTTTGTAGCCTGGCATAGCCACGGGGCCCATCATGGAGCGCTTGGCCGCCTTGCCGGAAGCCGACTTAGCGTCGTCGATGATCTTACCGCCGCTTAAATTACCCGTGGTGCGCGTACCCTCTCCCCCGCTGAAAAAAGAGCCGAAACTGCGCAGCGCGGACTGCATCCTGGGAACGGGGGTGGGGGCGCCGGCCGATCTTGTGGCTTCCGAGAAGGCATTGCGGCCGGCGTCTTTCATGGCGTCGCGGAAACTGGTGGCGGGAGCGGAGGGCGGCGGCAATGCCGGCGCGGCCGGCTGGGAACCAAGTATCAGCGAGGCCGGATCCCGCGAGCTAAGCGGGGTTATAACCTCTCCCGAACCGTCGGGAGAACCCTGGCTGAGCGCGTTTATCCCCGGTTCATAAAGCCCCGAGGCCGCCGAGCCTTCCCTTGAGCCGAAACCGGGGACGAGCAGATTGTCCGCTGAGGGTTTGGACATCATGTACTCCGCCACGGGCGCCAGCACCAGCACGCTAAGCCCTATGCCCACAAAAGCCATGTCTTTGCGCGACAGGTTCTTGATGCGGTCCATTATGCCGCCGGCGGTACGTGAGAACATGGGGGATTTCCCAAAAGCGGAAGTCTTTTTAAAAGTGGACATTCCGGGCGCCGCGGGCGCCCCGTCTTTTTTCTCGTCTTCATTGTAGAAGTTCATAACCGCCTCCGGATCCTTAATAAATTAACCGTCACGCAACAGATCGCCGAGCCTTCCCACGGTACTCCACAATATAATCTACCTAATATCGACGCGCCGGCCAAGTGTCATTGGACCCCCGCACGCCTGGGCCCTTTGGCCTCCGCCGTAAACCACGCAAAGAACCCGCCGGCAAAGCCGGAGCCTCACCGGGCGGCGCCGCGTTCCTGGCGCCGGCGCACTGGTAGTATGGGGAAACGCACCTTCCGCCATCCAGCTTAGTCCGCGGGCCTGATCTCCACAAATCGCTCCCGGGCTTCAATTCCTATCAAAGCCGCCTTTTTCTTCCTGCTCCGTCATATCCGCGCCTTTTACATACGCGGAATCAGCGGGCGGCGCGGAATTGCCTACCAGGGCGTAAGTGGCCAGCATGGCGGCAAACGCCAACGCCACCACAAACCACACCTGAAAAATAGCCGCAATGATCATTATAATCAGGAGAGCGAACATTATTACCCATCTCAGCCACCTACTGGGCCTGGGACAGGTTCTAATGAGCATTCCGCCATTGGTAGTGTAATTGGAATATATGGCGCAGTCCATAAGATGTGTGTCGGTCTGGCATTTGCCCGAAAGTATGGTATTATTAACGTTAAAATCCTGACAAAGCGCTTTCTGCTCCGCCACTTTCGCGTTCCAGGCGGCCACAGCGCCGTGGTTGTAGCACTGCGGCGCGGAACCCATATTGTTTGAATTGTGCTCTATCTGGGCGGCGTCCTCCGACATCTTGGCGCCGTTCGTGCCCTGAGAATCGGAACAGTCCTTGGCCACCTGCTGCAACTGTTCGGCGTTGCCCATGACATCGCCGGCGTAGGCGTTGTCCGGCAGCACGGGGGCGGCAGCGTCGGTCTGCATAATGTCCAGGTTTACGTCATTGCCGTCATAAGTCGCCCCGGTATAGGCGGCCTGGGCCTCGTAGGCCGTATTTTGGGATTTAGAGGCGGAAGCAGTCATGGAGAAAGTTTCGGCCAGCTGGAACATCGGCTTTTTGTCGCCGATCTTCGCGTTCATAGCGTTGGACTTGGTCTTATACCCCACGTTCTTCCAGGTGAACCCGGACACCTTCCCCATCTTTTTAGTGTTGACTTTCTGCGGCGCCCCCGGCACAGGCACCTTGCTGCCGGCAACCCCCATGACGTTGTTATACATGCCGGCTGACTTCCCGGAAACCGAATTGCCGCCGCCGGACGGGGAATTGCCGCCGCCGAACATGGCGCGGTTCAGATACGGAGCGTTACCGGCGGAAGCGCCGCCGCCGGAGAAGCGGCCCGCGAGGTTCTGGCCCATAAGGTCGCCGTAAAGACCGCCGCCGTTACCCGCTCCGCCGCCGCGGCCCGCCATTCCGGCCAGCAGCGACTCCAAGTCCACGGCGTCGCCTGTCTCCCCCCTCTGGCGTTCCTCGTCGTTCACCGCGCCCTTTACCTGCCCCGGCCCCCGCTTGGCGCCGGCACCTTTGGCGTCCTTTATCCGCGGCAGGCCGAATATGTCGCCGCCGCCGCGCAGCATGGTCATGGAAGAGGCCGAGCCGGCAGGCGGCATGGTGGCGTTAATGCTTTTGAGGAACTTGTTCCAGAAAGAATTGTTCTCGCTCTCCTGCACGGCCCGGTCCAAAGCCGCCTTGAAGAGGTCTTCGGAATGCCCGGGGCTTATAGTTGAAACCACACTGCCCAGACCTACCGAGCGCAGCATAGTCGCCAGGGGGCTGAACTCCAGTATCCTGCCCAGAACTTCCCCTGATATGACGAACGGCAGAGACATCAACACGAGGATAAGCATTACGGCGACATACTTGACCCTGCCATGGAAAAGAAAGAGCAAGGCGGCAAGAACCGATTTGCGTTTATGTTTTTCGATAAATTTGCTGCCCATATACCGTCCTCCCGCCGCGGGCTGTAAGCCGCCGGGGATAAAACCCGGCGGCGATCATAAAGCCGGCGCGCCCTGCCTACTTGCCGCCGAGCATGGAGCCGATCAGGCCTATTACACCGGCGACAGCGGACAGAATCAACGCTAATCCGGAGGCGAAGCCGCCGACCATTGCCAGACCCGCCGCCGCCATAGCCGCCCCGCCGCCTACGACATATACCGTTCCCAGCAAAGCCTGACCATGACTTGTCATTATCTGTACGCCGGCCATAAGGGCCATCAGACCAAGACCCATGGCGGCGGCACACAACGCATAGCCGATAGGTGTAAGCCAAGGGCCCCCAGCTTGTATTAGCATACCGCCGATGGCCGAAAGCACGGCCGAGATCATTATATACATCATAGCGCTCTGCGCAAGACCGGCCCAAGGGCTGGCGTTCATGGGGGAGGAGACATCAGGGGCCAGGGGGTCATTCCCGGTGCCATCGTCTACCCCGCCGCCGCCGGCGCCGCTGCCGTTGTCCAGCGAGGGGGAGGTTACTATGCCCGCGCCGCCGTCACCCAGGCCGGCCCCGCCGCCGGAAGCGCCGCCCTCGGCGGTCGATCCCTCCCAGGCTTTATCCTGAGTGGAACGGGCCGAGTCTATATTATTCCCGGTGTACGTTTTCTGCGTATCGCGCAGGCCCTTGGCCTGGCCGAGAGAGCCGACGCCGGACTTGACCGTTTTGCCGGATTTGCTGGAGGAGAAAACAGGCCGCGAAGAGGCCTTCATAGCCGTCATTTTTCCCTTACGGGCGTCGAACTTGGGCATAGCCTGGAAACCGGCGCCGATGCCGGAACTGAAGCCGGTTTTTGCCCCGGTAGCCCCTTGGTTGAACTTATTGCCGAAGCCGCCCATGCTGGAGAACTTGTTGGAGCCGCCGCCCATGGAACTGGTCAACGAACCAGCACCCCCGCCCTGAAGTTTTGCCATCATCTCCTGGGCCATATTGTTCTGGCCCCCGGCAGACTGGTCGCCATTCTGGGCTTTAGGGTCTTCCGCCGGAGCGGCTTCCTCCCCGGCCGGTTTGCCCCCGGACGAGGCGTCGGCCTCCGCCCCCAAGGCACCCTTGTTAGTGTCCTTGAACATGTCGAGCGAGGACCCCTGGTTAGCGGCCTGGCTTCTCAATATGGCCGGCACATAGTTATCGGCGACCTTGCCCGAACTGAATGCGCTGGTGCTTGCGCCGGGAGAAGGGGCATTGCTGGCCAGGTAAACGCCGCTGGCCACGGCCACCATTGCCACGGTAGCTATGGCGCCGATATTACCTGACAGAAAACTGCCGAGCCCGGCGGAAGCGCCGAACTTGGCCGTACCGAGAGCCCTGCCCACGTTCATGGCCGAGGGATTCATGCCCGCCTCGCCTATGGCGCCGCGCGAGCCGAAGCCCAGCTTACCGCGCAGCCAGCCGGCTACGCCGCGCTTCTTCTCTTCCTTTTCCTTAAAGTTTATATCAGGCAGATTGTCGTTCATAACGCCTCCAGTACCATCCCCAGGTTAATTCCCGAATAAGGGACCGATCTTCATCTCACCGAGGCCTTTGGCCCAGCCGTTACCACTATCGGCACCGAATGCTTTGCTGGCGGAGGTCGCCCCTTTTCCGTCCGCGGCGGTCGCGTTAGAGGCCGCGCCGCAAGCGGCGTTCCACAACTGTATTATCAGCATAACACCGGTAAACACATAAATGCCGCCCATCATCTTCTGACCGTAAGTATTCATCAGCGTCATACCGGCCATAATAACCTTGAGGGCGAATATGGCGCCGATGGCCGCCACGGCTAGGGCGGCGTAAAGAAGGGGAGGCCATGTCTTAGCGAAGCGCCCCAAAAGCATGGTCAGCAGGAGGCAGCCAAAAGCCTTCATCATCCCGCTCATAGCCATGTCTTCATACTTCTGCCAGGGGTTGACCGCCTCCGCGTCCGGCACTTTGGGAGGGGTGGATTGATTGCTGCTGAGGCTGGGGTCGCTGCCTTTGAGATTTGCGCCGTTGGTGACGCCGGCGCCACCAAGGCCCGAACCTGTAGCCGGGGTCCCCACATCACCAGAGCCGCTGGTCTCTCCGGAGAAGGCGTTGGTGGCCGAGGTGCGCGCGCCGGCCCCGTCCGCGGTGTAGGCCGCTTTCGCGCCCAAGTTGCCAGCGTATTTGGCCTGGCCGAAAGCGCCTTTCTTATTGAAGTTGGGCACCGCATATTTGGGAGAATTCTTTACGCGCGCTGCCGAAGCCGTCATGCCGGAGGTTTTGCCGGCATTGGCCTGCGCCGGAGCCTTGTAAACAGAAGCGAATTGATTGCCTATGCCGCCGGAAAGGCCGCCGCCGCCCTGCATCTTGGGCATTGAACTGCCGCCGCCGGAAGCGCCCTTACCGCCAAAGCCGGAAGCGGCCTGAAGTTTTGGAGCGCCGGCGCTGGCTGCCCCCTCCATACCGGAAGCTCCTGGCGCCGCACCGTCGGCCGACGGTCCGCCTGCGGGCGCATTGACGGCGGCATCCGGGGCCGCTCCGTCCGCGGCCTCGCCAGCCGGCCCGCCAAGGCCGTCCTTTCTGGCCTGCTCCTTGAACATATCCAGAGTGGAAGAAGCCGCCCCTGAGGCGTCCCGGCCGCTGGCCCGCTCAAGGCCGGCCTTGGAGGATTCTTCCTCGTAATAGCTGTTTTGGAACAGATCCGGCGAGTAGGCCGGCTTTGACGAGGGGCCGATAAAATTGTAAACAACGCCCACGCCGGCGGCTAACGTGGCCCCGCCCAGCACCATACCGACTAAGCCGGCCTTTGTGGCAAAAAGGCCGCCCAGCCCGCCGGCAGAGCCAAGGCCGCCGGTAGAACCGAAGCCCGAAGCGCCGCCTGTGGCGGAAGAACCGCCGCGAAAAAGCCCCGAAAGCGCCGACCAGAAGCCGCCTTTTTCTTCTTTATTTTCTTTATAGCCGCTCATAAAACCTCCCGCTCTTTCAATTTAATGGGCCGTAGGGAATATGCTGCCGGCCATGGCTCCGAACATCGGCCCCAGGAAGCTGCTTATTACCATCTGCATTATCATCTTCTTCATCTCTTCATCGCTTTTATCGTCCTTCACGGGCTTGGGCTCGGGCATAGTAACCTTATGCTTGCTTATATTGGGATCGTTTTTTTTCAGGTCTTGGGCCGTCTGGCCCAATTGCAGCCCGGAAGAGGAAGACTGACCTTCCATATTATCGTCCAGGCCGGAAGACCCGGCCCTGGCCGTATTGGTGAAAGCCTCGGCGGAGCCGCCCTTGGCCGCGTCCATGCTGCCGGTCTTCGCCGCCAGCTGGCTTTTCTCCGCGGTATTGCCCAGCATGGCCAGCAGTCCGGGCTTATTATCGGCGGCGGCCATTTTCTTAAGGTCCGCGCCGGCCGCCGGGGCGAAATCCGCCTTGGGGGCCCCGGCGCCGAAGAACTTGTTATGCATACCGCCCGCCGTCATTGAGTTGGAGTTGCCGCCGCTGATAGAGGCTACGGCGTTAAGTTTGGCCCCCGGGCCGGAAGGCGCCGGCGCGCCGGAAAAACCAGGGATCGCCGGGAGGGGAGCCGAAGCTGAGGCGCTGGCGGTAACTTCAGTAAGAGGTTCGTCGCCCTCCAGGCCGGATTGAAAAAGAGAGGACGCGACCTCTTCCCCCGAGGTGGCCGGGTTGTTTATCATTTCCCCGCTAAGCGGCGAGCCCGGCGCGCCGCCCTCGGAGGGGATATCGCTGCCGAGCGAGGAGATATCCGCTACTTTTGATCTGAAAGGATTGCCGGCCGAAACCGAGGAATCAAGGGAGGAACCGTTCATCAGCGGCAGGGACACCCAGAGCCCGAGAATGATCACCGCCACGGTACCGCCGATGACGTACTGGGTGGTTTTATTTTTACGGGTCTGCATCTTTATCATAATTCCGCCTGTGCGCCCTTTCCGTCCGATATAAAAAAACTCTAACTTTCCTTAACACAGCCCCGCGGGCGTTCAAGGCAAAGTCTATTTTTACAGGTATGTTATAGCAGACGAAACTTGACTTGTCAAGGGGGGCCCGCGGCCGGGCTGACTACTTGGCAACCGTGGTGGTAGTGTTATATTGGACATCTCCCCAGCCTATAATCTCCACAGCTCCGTCCGGTTTGACCAAAGCGGTGGAGGGAGAAGTATAGTTTATGGTTTTCCCCGCGTCCACGCCATCCGTTATCGGGACAGAACCGCTATACGTGACCGCCACAATTTTCCCATCCTGGCTATTTCCTACAACCTTGTATAAGACTTTATCATCCGGCATCAGCTTATTATCAAGCGCTGCCGAGCAAAATTGGGTCTGCGGACCGGCCGCCGGATCGCAGCTGCCTGACAAGTCCGGGTCCTCACCTCTACTGGTGGGGTCGGCGCCGCCGGTAGGCACCAATTTGGGGGCCACCGCGCCCACCAGGGCCTGGGCGACGTCCTTTTTTATAGTGTCCTCAGCGGCCTCTTTGGCCTTTTGCAGCACGGGGTCCTGGGCCTCGGCCTCTTCATCCTTTACGGGCTCGCCAACCTCGGGAGTTTTCAGAGAGCCGCCCGCCTTTGTCTTTAAATTATCCACCTCGCCTTTCTTTATCTTATCCAGGTTCACAAGACCGCTCTTTCCGTAAGCCAGGTTTCCGCCTCCGGACCCGGAACCGCCCACCCCGAAACTGCGGTCCCATTGGCCTTTTGCCGTATTGGCGGAACCGCTGCGCAACCCCGCGCCCAGCGCCGCACGCGCGTTGTTCAGTGCCCCCATGGTCCCTTTAGCCGCCGCGCCGCCGGCGCCCGCGGAATCATGCGAAATTTTAACGTTCCCCGCGTCGGAGCTGTCCCCGAACCTTGAAACACCGCCCGAAGATTTAGTCCCGCCCCCCCCTCCGCCGCCTCCTATCCCGGAGCCGCCGCTGGCGGACATCCTGGGGACAGCGGACCGAACTGTGGCCGCGGGGGCCCGCCAGTCGGAAAGGATGTCGTCGCCGCCGGACTTCACCAGGGCTTCCCGCTGCCTTTCATCCTCAGCCTTAAGCCAGTCGGGAATAGGGCGCTCTTTATATCCGCCTTTGGGGATAACGGACTCCACGTCGTCAAAACCTATGAATTTAAAGAAGGAAGTAGTGGCCTCCCGCGCGGCCCCGCCGTAAGTGAAAGCGCCCTTCCTATTGGCCCCGGTCAGGTCGTCGGCCCCTTGTATGATAAAGAAAAGGAAGACGCCGCCTCCCGCGAAAAGGAAAGCGAGGACGCTGACTATAAGCGCTTTTTTTCTGCTGCCGGAATTGTCCGCCATAACAGTTTCCCTGCCATAAACAAAAGCACGGTCCTGTCTTTCACCCTTCCCGGCTGCCCAGGGAAACTGAAAAAGCAGGCCATCCTTAACCAGAGTCTAGCAGACGAACCCGCGGATTTCAAGGGCCCCAAAAAAGGCCCCGGCTTGCGCCGGGGCCCTTGGATAGTTTTGTACGGCGCCTCTTATCTGCGGCCTTTTCCTTTATGTTTCCTTTCTCCGCGGCGCTCGCGCTTTTCACCGCGCTTCTGCATCCTTTCACCCTGCCCCTGCATGCGTTCCCCCTTGTTTTCAAGGGCCTCGCCGCGGTTCGCCTTGCGCTTGGCATTGCGCTCCAGCTTGTCGGCTGCCGTCTCATTGCCCTTTTCGCGCTGTTTGGCGGCCTGCTCTTCCATCTTCTGCGCCTGCTCCTGCATGCGCTCGCCCTTCTCTTCAACGCGCTCCCCGCGTTCTTCGCGCTTCTCGCCGCGCTCCTGCAGCCGCTCCCCCTGGTTCTCCATCTTTTCTCCGGCAACGGCATCCTCTTTCTTTTCAACCGGGGCCGTATTTTCCCCTTTCCTTTCGCGCCATTTGCGCAGCCAGCCCTGCACCCGTCCTTCCTGGGGCGGTTCGGCGGGTTTCACGTCTGCGGGCACGGGCGCCTCGTTCTGCACTACGGCCGGCTGCTGCGGCTGCGCCGCGTCGTCCTGCGCGTAAGCGCCGAAGCTAAAGCATGAGACAAGCACCGCGACCGCGATTATTTTATTCGCCATTTTGATCTCCTTGTATTTTCCCGCTAACACTAAATACGCACCGTCTGGCACGGTATAGCGGCGCCTTTATGCTTTTCGGCTATCAGGGCGGCCAGGTCGTCTATCTGTTTCAGGTCGGCCTCCGTGGGCAGGCCTTTTACGATCACCGGCTTGAGCAGCTCGGCCTTGATATTGGGAATAAGCCCCGCTATGGTCTCCACGGCGCGGCCGCCCCAGCCGTAAGAGCCTATGACCGAAACGAATTTAGCTTTCGGCCGCAGCAGGTTGGCCAGGTGCGCGGCGTAAACCGCCTTGGGGTGCGCGCCGGTCAGCACCGTGGGCGTGCCTATGACAATAGTGGCGGCGTCCACCAGCGCCATGGCCACACGGCCCTCGTCGGGCTGCTCCAGGTTCAGCTTCTCTACGCAGACACCGAATTCCTGCAGGCGGCTGACCAGGCGGCTGACCAGCGCGTAAGTGCTGCCGTGCATGGAAATATAGGCCACCACCGCCTTATTGTGCGGCTCGCTGACGGCCCAGTCGCGGTAGATGTCCATTATGAACCTGGTGTTTTTATGCACCGGCCCGTGGCTGGGCGCTATGAATTTTATTTCGTACTTGGCCAGCTTTTCCAGGTGGCTCTTTATATTGGAGCGGAACGGCATCATGATCTCGGCGTAGTAGCGCTTCATGGGCTCGTAGATGGTATGCTCCTCGGAGAATAACTCGCCTGTAGCCAGGTGGGCCCCGAAAAAGTCGCAGGAGAACAGGCAATTATCCTCGCGCAGGTAAGTTGCCATGGTCTCGGGCCAGTGCACCCACGGCAGGTAGACGAATTCCAGGGTCTTGCCGCCCAGTTGCAATGTGTCCCCGTCCTTAACCTCCATAAATTTCTCGGCCGGGATATGGAGGTGCGTCATCAGGAATTCTTTACACTTTGGATTAGTGACCACCTTGGCCTGCGGATAGCGGGCCAGTACAAGCGGTATGGAACCGGAGTGGTCCTGCTCGGCGTGGTGCGAGACCACATAATCTATCTTCTCCTCGCCTTTGAGGTAATCAAAGAGCACTTCGGCCTTCTCAGGGTCGGCCGAATCCAGCAGCGCCGTTTTTTCGGAGCCTTTCACCAGGTAGGCGTTATAACTGGTCCCCTCCGGCAGGGGGATGAGCGAGTCGAAAAGGCGCCGGTTGAAATGGTTGACGCGCAGCGAGTAAACGCCTTCGGTTATTTTTACTGGTTTCATAACTTTCTCCTTTATGCCTTTCCAGCCGGTTCAGGGCAGCGCCTCCAGTATCTGCGCGGCGAAAGCGGCCAGGGTGGCGTCGCGCGCGCCCAGCACCGCCACTATATCGCCGGGGCCGGCCAGCCTGGAAACCGCCGCCGGGATATCGGCGCGGTTCTCGTAAAAGGCCGCCTTGTGCCCGGCCGCGGCCACGGCGTCGGAAATATCCTTAGATGAAATGTTCTTATTGACGGTGCCGCCGGCATAATAAATCTCCGGCATTATGAGCATGTCGCCGGGATTAAGCCCGGAAACAAAACTCTCTATCAATTCCGCCTTAAGGTGCCGCGTGGGCGTAAAGCCGTGCGGCTGGTACACCGCCAGCAGGCGCCGCCCGGGGGCCTGGTGAAGGGCCTTCAGCACCGCGCTTATTTTGGCCGGGTTATGGGCGTAATCGTCTATAACGGTGACACCGTTCTTCTCGCCGACAAGAATGAAACGCCGCTCCACGCCGCGGAAATTCTTAAGCCCGGCGGCCGCGGCTTCCAATTTAACGCCGTAGACGGCGGCCGCCGCGCAGACGGCCAGCGCGTTCTCTATGTTGTAAAGCCCGGGCGCCGGCAGGGTGAAAGCCACGCCGTTTATTTTAAACTCGGAAGAGAACGGGCCCGTTTTTATTTCTGAGACCTTCCAGCCGCCGGCATCAAAGCCGAAGGCCGGGACGGAGGGCAGCAGCGAGCGGGCCGCTTTGTCGTCGGCGTTCACCAGGACGCGGCCGCAGTTGCCCGCGAATTCCGTGAATATCCTGTTCAGATCTTCCAGGTCTTTATGGTCCTTGCTGATATTGAGGAGCAGGCCGGTCTTGGCCCGGTAGCGTACAATGGTGCCGTCGGATTCGTCCGCCTCCACCACAAGCACCTTGCCTTTGCCGCGGAAGGCGTTGCCTATCAGGCCGCGCTCTTTAAGCGCGCCCAGGGCGCCGCCGGTTATTATGGACGGCTCCAGCCCGCCGGCCTCCAGCACCGCAAAAAGCATGGCGGCGGCGGTGGATTTGCCGCTGGTGCCGGCCACGGCTATGGTGTCGAACCGGTTGACCTGCGCGGCCAGCAGTTCCGAGCGGTGGCTTATCTTCAGCCCCCGCGCCTTGGCCCCAGTTACTTCGGGGTTTGAATCTTCGATGGCGGTGGAAAGCGCGAGTTCGGCCGTTCCGTCGTTGACGCCGGAACCGTCCTGTTGAAATATTTTTATCCCGAGTTTTTCCAGGGCCGCCTTCACGCCAAGGTTGCGCCCCCGGTCGAAATCCCGGTCCGAACCGCTCACCGCGCGGCCCTCCATGGCCGCCACCTGGGCCAGGGCGCTCATGCCGACCCCGCCGATGCCTGAAAAGTGTATAGTATCGCGCATTGTTAAATTATTGATAATTATGCGTAACTGGGCAAGACGCCCCGATGAAAGACCGCCGGGCGCGGTGTTTGCCCTTTGGACCTACACGGCCCGGGGACCAATGGAACTTGATATTCATCAAGCCGCGCCATACACTATACAAGGACTTGTGGCGCGACAAAGACCGGGAAAAGGAGGAGATTATGAAAACCGTTAGAATTATAAATGCGATGGCGGCCGCTTTCTTCATAACCTCCAGCGCGCCAGCGGCTTATTGCGCGGACCGGATCGCCGCTATCTACGGCAAGGACAGCAGAGCCGAGGTCATACACTCGCACAAGACCATACAGATACTGGCGGATTCCACGGTGGCCCTGTTCCTCGGGTCGAATCTGAAGTTCGACGGGAACTCGGGGCAATATTTCATCGAAGCGCGCACCTTCGAAGAAGAATATAATCTTCCGCCCGACCACCGCTTCGCGCGGCAGCCGGCGGCCTCCTTTTGTTCAGGAGCTTATGTCGGCAGGAACCCCGAGGGCAAACCCATCGTGTTCACGGCCGGCCACTGCGTATCCCAGTCGGGGCCTGGCTTCACCTGCGGCAGGGACAAAGTGGTGTTCGGATACGCGGTGAGCCGCGACGGGAAAGCCCCAGCGGGTTTTGCCAGAGAAGAAGTATACGGCTGCCGCGTGCTGGCCCGCAGGAAAGACGCCGGGGCCGACTATGCCGTTCTGGAACTTGACCGCGTCCCGGCCGATCACGAGCCACTGGCCATAAACCGCAGCGGCGCCGTAAAAACCGGGACTAGCGTTTTTGTCATCGGCCACCCCGGCAGGCTACCGGCGAAAGTAACCGGGGACGCTACTGTAACTTTGAAAGAAGAGGCTACGGAGGAGCGCGGTTTTTTCAGCACCAACCTCGACACTTTCGGCGGCAACTCCGGCAGCCCGGTCTTCAATGAAAAGACCCTGATGATAGAAGGCATACTGGTAAGCGGAAAGGACGACTATATTACCAACCCGCTGACCGGAGACAACTCCGAAGCCAGATATCGGCATGAAGATACCGGTGAGACAGCCACAAAGATCTCCGAAATAAGCGGCTATATCGAACCGACCGCCACCGAAGCATACCTGATACGGCGCGAGCTGGAGATAAACGAAGGGCTGAGACAAGCCCCCGATCTCGGCCTGAGCAGCTTCCGGGTGGCGATGCCCGGCGTTGAATCTGTCCCGGCCGTATCGGGGCAGGAAGAAATGCCTGCGTAAGGCGTTTAACGGTTGCTATAATTTAAAGGGCGGCAGCGGATGAATTTAACGGTTTAAATCTTTTGGAGGATAATTTATGAGAAACAGGACAATTGCGGCGCTGATTATCGCCTTAATACCCGCGGGCCTGATCGTAAAGCGGCATATCGCCGCGCCCGTCACACCGGCCGACCTCAGGGACGCGCCCATTTCCGAAGCTTTCGACCAGCTTGGCGGCGGGGTTTCCGAAGATATCCCGATGCCGGAAGCGGCGCCGGCCACGGACCCCTCGTCGCCGGCCTCAGGGCAGAACGGCGCCCCGCGCCCGATAGCCGCCATCTACGGCGACGACAACCGCGTTGATGTCTACGCCGCCAACAAAACCATCCGCCTGCTCGCCGATTCATCTATATCCCTGATCTTAAGCAGAAACCTGATTTTTGACGAAATTTCCGGGAATTACCGTGTAGAAACCGAAAACCTCGAAACTAAATTCAAACTGGTCCCGGGCCACCGCTTCGCAAAACAGCCGGCCGCCGCCTACTGTTCCGGTGCCTACGTTGGGCAGAGCAAGGAGGGCCGGCCACTGGTCTTCACGGCCGGGCACTGCGTGCAGGAGAACGGCGCCATGTTCGCCTGCGGCAGGGATAAAGTAGTATTCGGCTACGCGGTAAGCCGCAGCGGAAAGATGCCTTCGGCCATACCCGCCAAGGAAGTTTTCAACTGCCGCGTGCTGGCGCACCGCCTGGACAGCGTCGCCGACTACGCCCTGCTGGAACTCGACCGCCGCCCGGCCGGCCACGATCCGCTGGCCATAAACCGCGGCGGCGCCATAAAGAAGAATACAAGCGTATTCGTCATAGGCCATCCCTCCGGGCTGCCGGCCAAGGTGGCCGGCGACGCCGTAGTGAGGGAAGCCGATATCGAAGGCACCCGCTTCTTCAGCAGCAACCTCGACACTTTCGGCGGCAACTCCGGCAGCCCCGTCTTCAACGAGAAAACCCTGATGATAGAGGGCATACTGGTGAGCGGCCGCAAGGACTACGACCCCAATCCCGCCATAGGCCGCCGTACCGCCATCTGGTACGGCAATTCCGGCGGGGCAGAGCGCGCCACGAAGATCTCGGAAATAGCCGCCTACATACAGCCCACCCCCATAGAAGCCTACCTGCACCAGCGCTCGCAGGAGATCGAAGAAGGCCTGCGCAAGGCCCCGGACCTCGGTTTAAGCAAAGTCCGCGTAGCCATGCCCTCCCCCGCCGCTGCCGGCGAGCAGGATGAGAGACCCATATAAGAACGGGCCGCGCCCCAATATAGTAAAATATGCGCAAAGGGGCCGCGTATGAATTGCAAAAAAGATTCCAACATTAAAAGCTGTACCTGCACCTATGAACCGTGCCAGCGCAAGGGCCTCTGCTGCGACTGCGTAGCCTACCACCGCGCCAGCGGCGAAATACCGGGTTGTTTTTTTACGCCCGAAGCGGAACGCACCTACGACCGCTCCATAGAGAATTTCATACGCACAACTAAGAGGAACTGACCATGAGAAAAATAATTTCCACCAGGAACGCCCCCGCCGCCATCGGCCCCTACTCCCAGGCCGTGGAAGCCGGCGGCCTCATATTCATCTCCGGCCAGCTGCCCGTAGACCCCGCCACCGGCCTTATGGCCCCGCCTGATATACAGGCCCAGACCGAGGCCGTAATTAAAAATCTGGAAGCCATACTCAAAGCCGAAGGTCTGACGCTGGCGAACATAATCAAAACCACCGTCTACATGGCCGACCTGGGCCAGTTCGCCCGGATGAACGAAACCTACTCCTTATTTTTCGCCTCAAACCCGCCGGCCCGGGCCACCATAGAAGTAAAAGCCCTGCCCAAAGCCGCGCTGGTAGAAATAGAAGCAGTAGCGGCAAGATAGATGTATCTGGAGAGGTTTTGCGCTTTGAAGGGGATGGCCGGGGTGTTGCCCCGCGCACCCTTTGGGGAAGGGGGGGCCCCAGCCTAATTATCCCGGCTGGGGGGAAACCGCGCAACGGTTTCCATCATCCAGGGTGCGCGGGGCAACACCCTGGACAGCCCCGACTACGCATCCTGCGTTCTTAAGCGCAAAACCGGGAAACAATTTTATGCATCCATTACTAGAAAAGAAACACACAGGAACACTCTTCCCCCTTTTCTCCATGCGCCACAAGAAGGACTGGGGCATAGGCGACACCCGCTCCATGACCCTCTGGTTCGACGCTATGAAGGCCATGGGCCTCAACCTCCTGCAGGTGCTACCCATAAATGAAATGCCCCCCGGCGTCTCCTGCCCCTACACCGCCCTTTCCGCCTTCGCCCTCGACCCCATTTACATCGCCGTGGACGAACTGCCCGAACTCAAAGAATCCCCCGATTTGCTGGAAGAGATAGGCTCGCGCCGCTTCCAGGCCGGCCTGAGACAGCTGCGCCGGGCCGACCGCGTAATGTACAACGAAGTGCGCCACCTCAAATTCACCACCCTCTGGAAGATCTACACCGCCTTCCACCAGCGCCATATCCTTAAAGACTCCCCCCTCGCCGCGGAATTCCGCGCCTTCTGCCGCGCAAACGCCGGCTGGCTGGAGGACTACGCCTCTTTCCGCCGCCTGAAAGACACCCACAGCTGGACTTCCTGGACGCACTGGGAAGAGCCGCTGAAAAACCGCGACGCCGGGGCGCTGGCCGAGTTTCACGGCCGCGAAGAACACCAGATAGTTTTCTTCAAGTACCTCCAGTGGGCCATCCACCGCCAGTGGACCGCCGCCCGTACCCGCGCGGCCGAGCTGGACATAAAACTGCTGGGCGACCTGCCTTTCATGGTGAACCAGGAAAGCTCCGACGTCTGGAGCCGCCAGGCCGAATTCGACATAAACCGCGAAATAGGCGCCCCGCCCGACGCTTTCAGCGAAACCGGCCAGCGCTGGGGCCTGCCCGCCTACAACTGGTCCGTAATAGAGGGGAACAATTTCGACTGGTGGCGGTCGAAGGTAAAGAAGGCGGCGGAATTCTACGATCTCTTCCGCATAGACCACATGGTGGGTTTTTTCCGCACCTGGGTAATACCGCGCGACGTGGCCCTTAAAGCCGATTTCGACATCAAGGACGAGAAAGGCCAGCGCGAACGCGGCCGGCGCTTCCTGGAAGCCGTCTCCGGGGCAAGCCGCATGCTGCCGGTGGCGGAAGACCTGGGCCTTATCCCCCCTTACGTGGGGGAAGTCCTCTCGCAGCTCAACGTGCCGGGCTACAAGGTAATGCGCTGGGAAAAAGGCAAAGACGGCAATTACACCGCCCCCGAAACCTACCCGGCCGTCTCCCTTGCGACTTCCTCCACGCACGATAACGAACCGCTGGCCGACTGGTGGGAGACCGTGGACCACGCCGAGAAGAAGCTTTTCTGGAACTTGGTCTCGGGAGAGACCACCAAACCGCCGCCTTTCTCCAAAGCCAGGGAGAAGGCCCTGGCCTCGCTCTTGGGGGCGGGCTCGCGCATAGTGATACTGCCCATACAGGACATCTTCGGTTCAAAGGAAAGGGTGAACACGCCCGGCACCCTGGGCGACCATAACTGGACCTACCGTTTCCCCACCCCAGCCGAAGACTTCCTTAAGGACCACGCCGAAGAAGCCGAGAGCTTCCGCACCATGGTAAAAGAGAAAAGATAATGAAAAAACTCCTATTCCTGCTGCCGCTGACGGTCGGAATTTCCGGCTGCTCCCTTAACCGCACCGCCGCCCGCGTAACCTCCGGAGTTATAGACCGCGGCCTGCCGGCCGTCTTCAGCCAGGCCGATCCCCAATATGTAAAAGAAGCCCTCCCCGCCAACCTCCAGCTGATGGAGATATTGATAAAGAGCGACCCCGGCAACCGAAAATTACTGGTTAACGCCGCGCAGGGTTTCTGCGGCTACGCGCTGATGTTCCTGGAAGACGAAACACCGCAGCGCGCCTCGGTCTTTTACGCAAAAGGCGAGGCCTACTCCGCCCGCGCGCTGAAAGGCCTTACCCCGGCCGCGGTCAAAAAGGCGGACGTGCCGCCGCTATTCTGGAACACATTCTGCAAAGCCCTCTACATAAACATAAACCGCGACAAGCCCGAAGCCGTGGCCGAACTGCCCACGCTGGAACCAGCCATTGAAAGACTTCTGGCCCTGGACCCCGGCTACTACTATAACGGGGCCTACGGCCTTATGGGCGCCTATTATTCCATCCGCCCGCGCATGTTCGGCGGTGACCCGGAAAAAGCTAAGTCCTATTTCGAAACATCCATAAAAGGTCCCGGCGAACATTTCCTGCTGAACCGCTTTATGTACGCCAAGATGGCGGCCGTGGCCGCGCAGGACCAGGAACTATTCGAGCGGCTGCTCAATTCCGTGCTGGAAGCCGAACCGCGCGACGGGGACACCCGCCTGCCGGACGAAGTGGCCAAGTTGAAGGCTAAAACATTACTGGAGAAAAAAGATGAACTTTTCTAAAAACACTTTAATATTCCTGACCGCTCTCTGCCTGGCCCTGCCCGGGGCGCTCAAGGCGCAGACCATGGTTAAATTCGCCACGCTGGCGCCGGACGGCTCAACTTGGATGAAGGCCATGCGGCAGTTCACCGAGGAAACTACCGCCAGGACCGGCGGCCGCGTGAAATTCAAGATCTACCCCGGCGGCGTTTCCGGCGACGAGAAGGACGTAGTGAGGAAGATACGCCTGGGCCAGCTGCAGGCCGGCGGCTTCACCGGCGTGGGGATAGGCGAAATGGCTCCCGAGGCCCGCCTGCTCGACACGCCGTTCCTGTTCAAGAACGCCAGAGAAATAGACCACATATACAAGACTTTCGACGCGGATTTCCGCAAGATCTTCGAAAGCCGCGGCTATGTGCTGCTCGGCTGGGCGGAGGTAGGCAACGTCAATGTTTTCTCCAATGTACCAGTCACAAAGCCGGAGGACCTCCGCAACGTTAAAATGTGGATCTGGGAAGGCGACCCCATAGCGGAGGCCACCTTCGCCGCGCTCAAAATAAAACCCATCCCCCTTTCCATCACCGACGTGATGACCTCGCTGCAGACCGGCATGATAAACGGCGTCTACGGATCGCCGCTCTCGGTGATAGCGCTGCAATGGTTCGCACGCATGAAGTACGTTTTCGCCCTGCCGCTCACCAACGCCTCCGGCGCCGTGGTCATTTCAAAAAAGTCCTTCGACACACTGTCGAAAGAGGACCAGAAAACCATGCTGGAACTTGGCGATAAACATTTCAGGGCGCTTACCCTGCAAAGCCGCAAAGAGAACGACCAGTCGGTGGGCATACTGAAAGCCAAAAACCTTATATTCACCGAACCAGCCAACACCGCTGTGGTGGCCGAACTGGAAAGGGCCGGCAACGAAGCCAGACTCTCGCTGGTAGGCAAACTCTACTCAAAAGAGCTGCTGGATAAAGTAGAAGCCGCCCTGAAAGCCTTCCGCGCCGGCAAGAAAAGCTGATATAATTGTAAACGGCGATGATGTCCGCCGCCCCGGCCGCCCGGGGGAACCGCTCGAATGAGCTAATGACCTCTACCCGCAAGGTAGAGGTCTTTTTTTATGGAGAAACCATGGAACCTGATAAAATACCCCTGATCGCGGGACTGCTTATATTCGCGGCCAGCCTGTTGAGCCTGAAACTCGGGCTTTCGGTGGCCATATTCGAAATACTGCTCGGGCTGGCGGCAGGCAGCTTTGGCGTTCAACCGGCAGGCTGGATGGTTTACATCGCCGGCTTCGGCGGCATCGTTCTGACCTTCCTGGCCGGAGCCGAGGTGGACGCGAAACTGCTGAAAGAAAATTTTAAGCGTATCGCCGCCCTCAGCTTTCTTTCCTTTTTCGCGCCGCTGGCGGCAGGCTTCCTGTTCTGCCGCTACGCCGCCGGCTGGGGCGCCTCAGCCTCCGCCATAGCCGGCATAGCCCTGTCCGAAACCTCGCTGGCCGTGGTGTATTCGGTGCTGGTGGAAACCGGTCGCGCCGGCACAAAGACCGGAAAGCTGCTAATGGCCTGCACTTTCCTCACCAATACGTTCACCGCGCTGGCGCTCAGCGCCGCTTTTCTCAAACCCAACTTCTACACCGCCCTCTTCCTGGCGGTCTCCGGCGCCTTTCTGGTTTTGGCCTGGCGTTTTTCAGGCGGCATTATGCGCCATCCGGCGCTGGCCGGCAAGGTTATAGAGCCCGAGATAAAATATATATTTTTCGTACTGTTGGCTTTCATCTACCTGGCGGAGCTGGGCGCCAGCCAGGCCATGCTGCCGGCCTTCATATTCGGCCTGCTGATGAGCGGACATTTTAAGGAAGGACACGCGGCGGCCCCGGTTAAGGCCCGGCTGCGCACCGTAGCCTACGCTTTCATCACGCCGCTGTTCTTTATTGTGGCCGGCATGAAGGTTTCCCTGCCGGCCCTTTGGGGAGCGGCGGGGCTGTTCATGGCTCTTTTCATGGTTAAACAGGGGGCGAAATTCGCTGGGGTATATTTCCTGGCCAGGAAATTCTTTCCGGCCAACAGCGGTTACTTCACGCTGCTGATGTCCACCGGGCTCACATTCGGCTTAATGGCCGCCCTGTTCGGCCTCAAATCCGGCATCCTGGACCAGGCTCAGTACTCGGTGCTAACCGGAGTGCTCATCGCCAGCGCCGTTCTCCCCACCTTCGCCGCCCAACGCTGGTTCCCCCCCATAGAAGAAGAGGATATCGTCTAAAAAGGAGCCAGCCTCCTT
>DMXM01000036.1:0-40175 GCA_003482905.1 Elusimicrobiota bacterium | reverse complement strand
AAGGAGGCTGGCTCCTTTTTAGAACAGGCCGGTGATGTTGCCGTTCTCGTCTATGTCTATGTTCTCGGAGGCGGGGTGCTCGGGGAGGCCGGGCATGCGCATGATGTCGCCGGTGATGGGGATGATGAAACCCGCCCCGGAGGCTATTTCGATCTCGCGCACGGTAACCACAAAGTCCTTGGGGCGGCCTATAAGTTCCGGGTTGTCCGACAGCGACTTCTGGGTTTTGGCTATACAGACCGGCAGTTTGTCCAGGCCCAGGGCGTTTATTTTTTCCAGGTCCTTTTTCGCCTTGGCAGTATAGTCTATGTGTTTGGCACCGTACATTTTACCGGCTATAGCCTCTATCTTCTTTTCCACCGGCCATTCCCATTCGTAGACCGGCTTGAAGCCGTGTGTGTTATTCTCCACGGCTTTGGAGACCAGCCCGGCCAGCTCAACAGCGCCCTCGCCGCCCTTGCCCCACACGTCTGCCACAGCCATAGGCACGCCCAGCTCCGCGCATTTGGCTTTTACAACGGCTATTTCTTCTTCAGTGTCCGATGTAAACCTATTCAGGGCTATCACGGGTGAAAGCTCGAACTGCTTCATGTTCTCAACATGCTTCTCCAGATTTTCAAGGCCGCGCCGCACGGCTTGGGTATCCGGCTTATTAAGTTCCTTAAGACCGACGCCGCCGTGATATTTAAGCGCCCTTATGGTGGCCACCAGCACGGCGGCGCTGGGGGCCAAACCCGCGTAACGGCACTTGATGTCCAGGAATTTCTCCGCGCCCAGTTCAAAGGCGAAACCGGCCTCGGTCACCACATAGTCCGAAAGGCTCAGGCCCATGCGCGTAGCAATGATGGAATTGCAGCCATGCGCGATATTGGCGAAAGGCCCGCCGTGGATTATGGCCGGCGTGCCTTCGGTGGTCTGCACCAGGTTGGGCATGATGGCGTCCTTCAAGAGCGCGGCCATGGCCCCGTTGGCCTTCAGGTCGCGGGCATAGACCGGCTTGCGGTCGTAGGTGTAACCCACAAAAATATTCCCCAGCTTCTCTTTTAAGTGCTTCAGATCGTTGGACAGGCATAATATCGCCATAACCTCGGAAGCCGCCACAATGTCGAAGCCGGTCTCGCGCGGCACGCCGCTCATGGTGCCGCCCAGCCCCACTATGATCTTGCGCAGGGAGCGGTCGTTCATATCCATCACCCGCTTCCAGGTGACGGTGCGCGGGTCCAGCCCCAGGTTGTTCTTTTTGTTCTGGATATTGTTGTCGATGATGGCGGCCAGCAGATTATGGGCCTTTTCAATGGCCGCAAAGTCGCCGGTGAAATGCAGGTTGATGTCTTCCATCGGCAGCACCTGCGAATAACCGCCGCCGGTGGCACCGCCTTTTATGCCGAATACCGGCCCCAGCGAGGGCTCGCGCAGCACTACCGTGGTTTTTTTCCCTATCCGGTTTAGGCCCAGGGTCAGACCGATGGAAATGGTGGTCTTCCCCTCGCCGGCCGGCGTAGGGGAAATTGCGGAGACCAATATCAGCTTGTTCTTTTTAGCTTTCTCAAGGTCTATAAGCTTAAGCGGCAGCTTGGCCTTGTGCTTGCCGTAAAGCACCAGGTCGTCCTCCGCAACAGCCAGCTGGGCCGCTATCTCGCGTATATGCTTAATCTTTATCGTCCTGGCAATCTCAATATCGGTAGGCATGATCTCTATCCTTAATAATGGGGACAGGCTACTTTTTAAATTAAAAAGTAGCCTGTCCCCCTTTCTTAGGCGGCGGGCTGGGTGGCGTCTACGAACACGCGGGCGGAGAGTTCTTTGTCCAGCATGAACAGGCCGTCCTTGGATTCGCCTATGAGCTTGAGCTTTTCGGCTATTTCGGAGGCGTTGGCTTCCTCCTCCACCTGCTCGTCTATGAACCAGTTGAGCATGCTGGCGGTGGCGTGGTCGCGCTCGGCCAGGGCTATATCCATAATATTGTTTATCAGGGCCGACACCGTCTGCTCGTGCGCGTAGGCGGCTTCGAACATTTCCAGCGGTGTCTTCCAGTCAGTGCGCACGCCTTCCACGGAAGGCAGCACCGGGTGGCCGCCGCGCTCCAGCACAAAGCGGTAGAACTTCATGGCGTGGGTCATCTCCTCCTGCCCCTGCACGTAGAACCAGTTGGCCATGCCCTTCAGGTTCATTTCGGTGCAGCGCGACGACATGCCCAGGTAAAGATAGGCCGAATAGATCTCGGCGTTGACCTGCTTGTTTATGGCGTCTTCCACTTTTTTATTTATTTTCATGATTTCCTCCGTATTTGCGCGCTAAAGCGGCGGTGAAGAGAGAGACTGACCTGCGATTATGATACAAAAAATCACGCCTTGCGGTGCGGCGCGGGCATTTAGGATAATAAAAGCATGCGCTTCATCTTCAGTTTTGAGGAATACGTAGTAAAAACGGAAAAGGCCGTTATTGTGGGCCTGATATTCGCCATGGTGGGCCTGTCTTTCACGCAGGTGCTGCTGCGCATCATATTCCATTCCGGTATAGTCTGGCTGGACCCGCTGCTGCGGCATATGGTGCTGTGGGCGGGGCTCACCGGCGCCGCGCTGGCCGCCCGCTATTCCCACCATTTCGCCCTGGAAACATTCGTAAAGCTGGCGCCAAAGGCGCTGCGCGCGCCGCTGGAAACTTTTGCCGCTATCTTCACCACGGCGGCCTCGGGCCTGCTGTTCTACGCCTCCTACAAGTTCATACGCGACGAGTTCGCGGCCGGCTCCATAGCTTTTTACATCAACCGCTTCGGCGTGCCCGGCGGCTGGGCCGAAATGATCATCCCCGCGGCTTTCGCCCTGATAGGCGTTCACACGGTCATAGGGATATTCCGGCCTGAAGACCATTTTGAGGGGCCTTTCTGATGGCCTTTATAATCGGCCCGCTGATACTGCTGCTGGCTTTCCTGGGCTCGCCCGTTTTCACGCTTATCGGAGGCGGCTCCATATTCCTATTCGCCAGCGCCGGGATAGATTCTTCGGCGGTGATAGTGGAAATGCTGCGGCTGGCCTCGCTGCCGGCCCTCATAGCCATACCGCTGTTCACCTTCTCCGGCTATATGCTGGCGGAAAGCCGCGCCCCGCAGCGCATGCTGGCCCTGGCGGAAGCCATGTTCGGCACGCTGCCGGGCGGGCTCGCTATAGTGGCGCTGTTCACCACGGCGCTGTTCACCGCTTTCACCGGGGCCTCCGGCGTTACCATAATAGCCCTGGGCGGCCTGCTTTACCCCATGCTCTCGAAGCAGGGCTATCCGGAGAAGTTCACGCTGGGCCTGCTTACCACCACCGGCAGCCTGGGCCTGCTTTTCCCCCCCAGCCTGCCCATAATACTCTACGGCCTGGTGGCGAAGATAGACATTGATAAATTGTTCAAAGCCGGCCTGCTGCCGGGAGCGCTGCTGCTGCTTGCACTCTCGGTTTACGCTTTCTTCGTAGCGCGCAAAGCCGGCGTAAAGCGCATCCCTTTCTCCATGGCCGAACTAAAGCGGTCGGCCCGGGCCGTGGCCTGGGAACTGCCGCTGCCCTTCGTTATAATCGGCGGCATTTACCTGGGCCTGTTCACAGCCAGCGAGGCCGCCTCGGTTATGGCCTTCTACGTTCTGATAACTGAAGTTTTTATTTACAAGGACCTGAGCCTCTTCAAGGACATTCCGCGCGTGGCGGTAAAAAGCATGCTGCTGGTGGGGGCCATATTCCTGGTGCTGGGCACGGCGCTGGGCTTCACCAGCTACCTCATAGACGCGCAGATACCGGACCGGATCTTCGCCTGGCTGCACACTTATGTGGCCAGCAAGGTGCTGTTCCTGCTGCTGCTCAACGCTTTCCTGCTCGTCATCAACATGATAGAGATCTTCTCGGCCATAATCATAGTGGTGCCCATAATTGTGCCGGTGGCGGCCGGCTACGGCATAGACCCGGTGCACCTGGGGATAATTTTCCTTTTGAACCTGGAGATTGGCTATATGCTGCCGCCGCTGGGGCTCAACCTCTTCCTTTCCAGTTCCCGCTTCCACAAAAAGCTCCCGGTACTGTACCGCGCCGTCGGGCCCTTCCTGCTGATACTGCTGGCCATGCTGGCGCTGGTCACCTACCTGCCGTCTTTGAGCCTGATCGGTATAAAGTAGCCTCCGGCTTGCGCGCGATTTATGAAAATTGAACTGAGCGACAAGATCAAATCTTTCAAGCCTTTCTTGTTCGAGGAACTTTACAGGAAAGAGCGCGCCGAGCGGGCCAAAGGCAAGGACATCATAAGCCTGGCCGTGGGCGACCCTGACATTCCCACGGCGCCGTCCATCGTGGCCTGCGCCGCGCGCGAGGTTAAAAGCGCCCCCAACCACCGCTATCCCAACACCAAGGGCAACGAGAACCTGAGAAAAGAAGTTTCCGCCTGGCACAAGAGAAGGTTCGGCCTTGATTTCCACCACAACGACGAGATCTCGATATTAATAGGTTCCAAAGAAGGGATAGCCCATCTGCCTTTTATAGCGATGAACGCCGGCGACTACTGCCTTATCCCCGACCCCACCTACCCCACTTACCGAACGGGCGTGGTGCTTTCTGGCGGGCGCATCCACGACGTGCCGCTTGAGGAAAAGAACGGATTTTTACCCGACCTTGGCCGGATACCGCGGAAAATAGTGGATAGGACCAAACTGTTTTTTCTGAATTACCCCAACAATCCCACCGGCGCTGTGGCCACACTGGATTTTTACAGGGACCTGGTAAAATGGGCCAGGAAGAACAGCGTTATAATAGCCCAGGACGCGGCCTACTGCGAGATCTATTTCGGCAAGCCGGCGCCCAGTATCCTTGAAGTCCCCGGCGCGCGCGACATCGCCGTGGAGTTCTATTCCTCCTCCAAAACCTACTGCATGGCCGGCTGGCGCGTGGGCTGGGTGGTGGGCAACTCCAAACTGGTCTGCGCCCTGAACCAGCTCAAAGAGAACATAGACTCCGGGCCTTTCAACGCCATACAGAACGCGGTGGCCTTCGCCCTGAAAAACCACGACAATATAGTACCGCCGATAAGAGAGAGATTTAAAAAAAGAGCGGCCGCCTTCTGCAAGGGGCTTGCCGCCTGCGGCTGGGAATTCGCGCCCCCCGGTGGCAGCTGCTTCATCTGGGCCAGGCCTCCGGCAGAACGCTCCTCGTTAGACTCCGTCTACTTTATGCTGGAGCACGCCTCCGTCCTTACCGCGCCGGGCTCCGGCTTCGGCAGGTTCGGCGAGGGCTACGTGAGGTTCTCGCTTACCGAGCCGGACAAAAAGCTGGAAGAAGCCCTCCGGAGAATAAAGTCCCTTGACTGGAACGATCAGTAACACTCAGCCGGGAAATAAAAAAGGCGGCCGCGGCCGCCTTTTTTATTTCCCGCCCCAGGGTCAGATATCGCAGGCGGTCTTATCGAACCGTATCTCCGAGTTTTCCCCCACGTTCAACTGGTCCTTCCTGCCTATTACGGTGGCGCTCGGCCCCACCAGCGAGCCGCTCAGGTTCATGTTGATGATAAAGGCGTTCTCGTTCACTATAGAATCCGATATTATCGAGGAATCTATGCTGGCGCCGTCGCCTATAGAGGCGTACGGGCCCACTATGGAGTTCTCCACTTTCGCGGTGGGCGAGATGTAGACCGGCGGGATTATAAGGGAGTTCTTGGCCTTGGGGGAGAATTTCTTTTTATCCAGTATATGCCTGTTCGTCTCAAGCAGGGTTTCGGGTTTTCCACAGTCGTACCAGCCGTCTATCGGCACCGGCCTTATCTTGTGGCCGCATTTCACCATGGCTGCCAGCGCGTCGGTAAACTGTATCTCCCCCTTGGTGGTAATGCCCGAGTCCACCAACTTTTCCAGGCTGTTGTAGAGGGCAGAAGAATTATGGAAGGAGTAGATGCCGACTATGGCCAGGTTGGTCTTCGGGTTCTCCGGCTTTTCCACCATGGCCGAAATATACCCGCCTTTCACCTCCACCACGCCGAAACGCCGCGGGTCGCCCACTTCCTTCACGGCTATGCAATCTTCCTTGGAGTTCATGAACTTGGACAGGTCCGCGTCCAGGATGGTATCGCCCAGCATCACCACCACCGGCCCGGTGACGCAGCGGCGGGTGAGCCAGATAGCGTGCCCCAGGCCTTTCTGTTCGGTCTGCTCCACATAGGCTACGTCCAGATGTTTATAATTCTTGGCTACGTATTCCTTTATTTTCTCGCCCAGGTATCCCACCACCATGCAGACCTTTTTTATCCCTGCCCCTTCCAGGTCGTCGAGAATATGGCCGATTATGGGCTTGTCTCCCACGGTCAGCATCACCTTGGGATAGGTATAGGTATGCGGGCGCAGCCGCGTCCCCGTCCCCGCCACCGGCACCACCGCGGTAAATTCAGTTTTAATCATAAGCGTTCTCCTGCCTTTCACCCACATTATAGAAAAACCCCGGCCTCCCGTACCGCCCGCGTCAATCCACCGTCATCTGCTTGTAGACCTCAGCGTAATCTGGGGCTCTTTTCAGGCCCGCCTTCGCGTACTTCTTCGAGTCCCAGAAATTGGGGCGGTCGGCGGCTGTACTGTAATCGGACAGAGCGTCGGCGCGGCGGCCGGCCAGGTCCAGGGCCTGCGCCCGGCGCAGGTAACAGTAAGTCACCCAGCCTTTTTCCGGAAAGCCGGTTTTTTCAATGCCGGTGGTCAGCCAGACTGCGGCCTCGTCGTAACGCTTCATGGCTATCAGCGCGTCGCCGGCGGACAGGTAGATCATGGCCAGCTGGGTCTCCAGCCCCTTCTGCGGATGCATCTGCCAGGCGCCAAGGAAGGCTTCGCATTCGTCCAGCACCGCCTGCCAGTCCTTGGCCTGTATATGCGTCATTATCTCGCCCATGCGGAACAGCATATTGGCCGGGTCCAGCGCGCGCAGCGCCTCGTTCTCGGCGTAGGCCGCCTTAAAATCTTTTTCATGCATGGAATAGATCTCTATAAGGAAGAAGCGCGCCTCCACCTTGAAGAAGCGGCCCTTTTCCCTGGCCAGGCGCACGTATTCCATGCCGCGCTGCCTGTCGCCGCCCACGAACAGCTTGGCGCCCAGGCCCAGCGCCCCGGGCAGGGTGGCCGCGTAATAATCGAATATGCCCAAGCCGAGAAAAGCGTCGTAGACCGCGGGGTTCACCTCCACGCATTTTTTAAGGAATTTGCGGCCTTTTTTACCGCGTGTGTAAGCCCGCCACCAGCTGCGCTGCACGGCGTACCAGCGGCCCTGCAGGCCATAGGCGCTGCCCATGAAGAAATAGGCCTGGTCCAGGTTGCGGTTCTCTTTCACCATTTTTCTGGAAATATCTATGACCTTGTCGGAATTGTAAATAAATTCGTCCTCTATGGCCTTATAACCGCCCTGTACGTCGAAATTCTGGGAGTACCGCCACCAGGCCAGCGCGGCCAGCGCGAAGTAGCCGGCGGGGCTTTCCGGAGAGAGCCTTACTATCTCCCGAAACTCGCTTTCGGCTTTGTCGAATTCAAGCCGGTACATGCGGGCTATGCCGCGGTCGTAGCGCTCGTCGGCGCCGGGGCTCAGCGTGAAAGGCCGGGTGGAGGCGTTCAGGTCCACCAGCGCCGGGCCGAGGCCTTCGTCGTCGACGGAGCCCACCGCCGTGGGGATATTCAACAGCGGCTGCGCCGAAAGCGGGACGGCGCATATCATGGAGAGGAGCAGCAATATCTTCATATTTGTATCCTTAAACCAGCGCTGAAACCGCCAGCAGCGCCAGCACCACAAAGGAGGCCAGCGCGAAATAAAACTCCCCGCCGCGCCAGTAGCCGTATATCAGCATAACTACGCGGGCCGCCGGAGTGAGCAGCAGCGCCAGTATACCGGCGCGCAGCAGTTCTTGGCCGTAAGGCGCGCCGGAGACGGCGAAAGCGAAGCCAAGAAAAAGCAGGAAAGCGCTCAGGAAAACCCCGGCCAGCAGGGTGCGCTGGATAAGGCCGGTGAACTTCTTTTGAGAAAAACTCTCTTCCATATCAGAACGCCCTTAATGCCCCGGACAGCATCTTCACCGCAACGGCCAGCGTCAGCGCCGAAAAAACCATCTGCAGCCTCTCGGAGCGCGCCTTGTAAAGGGCGTATATACCAAGGAAAGAGCCTATCAGCACGCCCGTCACTATAACGGCGGTGAGCTCCAGCGGCACCAGCCCCTTGCGGAAATAGACGTATGCGCTGGCGGCCGCCGAAACGCCTATTATAAAATTGCTGGTGGCCGCCGCCGCTTTCATGGGCACGCCGCACAGCAGGTTCATCAGCGGCACCTGCACTATGCCGCCGCCTATCCCCAGCAGGCCGGAAAGTGACCCGGCGAAGAAAGAGATGAAAGAGGCCGGGGTTATGTTCCTTACCGAGTAGGGCGTATGGGCCGCCGAGGCCGGGTCGAAAAAAGCGGAATCGAAGGCGGAAGGCGGGGAAGACAAGGCCGGGCCTCGCGGCGAGGCCCGGCCTTTAAGGAACATCAGGACCGAAACCGGGAAAAGCGTCAGGGCGAACATAAGCTGCATGGCCGCGGCCGGAAGGCGGCTTGCTATAAGCGCCCCGGCTATGGAACCCAGCGCCGTGGTGACCTCCAGCGTTATCCCCAGCCTTATATTCGCCAGCCCCCGCTCAACGTTCACCGCGGCCACGGCGCTGGACGTGGCCACTATGGCCACCAGCGAGGCCGCAACGGCCTGGTGTATCGGGAGCTTCAGTGCCAGCACCAGGAAAGGCACCATGAAAATACCGCCGCCTATGCCCATGGCGGACCCCATCAGGCCTATGATAACCCCGAAGGAAACCAGGGCAAGGAAATTAAAGGCGCCGAGTTCCGGCATATCAATTATTGGCCTGGCCGGCGTTGCGCAGGAAGAGCTTAGCTTCGGCCTCGCCTATATCGAAAGCGTTTTCGCACTTGGCTCCGTCGAACTCCAGCAGCCCCAGGCCCAGGTCTACGGGCGGCTTTATCATGTAGACGTCGGGTTCGGATTTTATAAAAACGCGGGACTCGTAAATTTTCTGGGTGTGTATCGCCAGCATTCGGCGCACCTTCCGTTCAAAATAGCCCAGCGGCCCCATGGCCGGGAAGTCCATGTCCTGGGCGCGCGAATTGCCTATCATTATTACCGTGCGGCAGCCCTCGAACAAATTCAGATTGATATTGGCTATGCCTATCACCCCGCCGTCCACCAGGTTATACTTGCGGCCATGCTCTTCCACCGGCACCGGCGGGAAAATCATGGGGATGGCGCAACTGGCCACCAGCGCGTCGATAAAGGACAAATTATGCCCCTGGGTGGAGCCGTCGAAACTTACTATATAGGGCAGCTTCATCTCCACGGCGTGGCTGATGACATAGAACTTTATATTGCGCTCGAACTGCGACCCACTGCGCGCCAGCCAGCCGCTCAGGAAATCGTAAACGGGCTTGTTGGAAAAAAGGGTCAACTTGGCCAGCTGGTTCTCCATGAAGAAATTTAGCCTGGTCAGGGGACTGCCGCCGGCCTGCTGGTAGAGCTCCAGGGGGATATTGTAGTAGCGGGGGCGCAGCTTCAGGATGCCGGAAGGCTTCATATCGCGCCAAAGCTGGCGCAGTTCCCCGGTCTTGTTATAGCAGTAGGCCGCCCCGTTGAGCGACCCAACGCTGAAGCCGGCCAGCGCGTCGAAATGCAGCCCCTGGCGCACAAGCTCCGCCAGGACCCCGGACTGCCAGGACCCCAGCGCCCCTCCGCCGCATAAAAAAAGGCCTATAGGCCGCCTGAATTTGAACATAGCGCTTTTGTATAGCTCATTAAAATAATAAAATATAAATGAGCATGATGCCAAGGAACATATGTCTGATTATCTGATAATCGCCGGCCTGGCCGTGGTGATGGGCCTGACGCTGCTGCTGCCTTTTTCGGTAAAGCGGGTGGAAGAAGACCTTGAGGCCTTCCTTTTTGTGATGGGGATGGCCGCGGTAAGCATCTCCGGCCTGTGGAGCCTGCGCCTGGTGCACGAAGCCCTGCGCGAGCCGCTGGCCATAACGGCCGCCGTAGCGGCGGTGGGCTGGCTTTTCCGCGCGGTCCGCGGCCATTTGCGCGGCTGGCTCGCTTTCCTCACGCGGAAACTCGGGCTCAAAGGCGCCATATTCGCCGTAGTCACCATACTCGGCCTGGGCTCGAGCGTTTTCACGGCCATAGTGGCGGCCATCATGCTGGCCGAGATAGTCACGCTGCTTAAACTGAGCAGGCGCTTCGAGATACGCCTGACCGTCTACGCCTGCTACGCCATAGGCCTGGGCGCGGCCCTCACCCCCATAGGCGAGCCGCTGTCCACCATTGTGGTGGCCAAACTGAAAGGTCCCCCGCACGACGCCAATTTCTTTTACCTGCTGAAGCAGATAGGCTTGTGGGTGGTGCCCGGAGTGCTGCTCTGCGCGGCCATGGCGACGCGTGGGGCCGAGGCGGCCGTCTCGCATGCCGCCGGCCTGGAAGAGGACGCCCACGACACCAACAGGGACATATTCAAACGCGCCGGCAAGGTCTATCTTTTTGTTATGGCACTTATTTTCCTGGGGGCCGGCCTGACCCCGCTGGCGGAACGCTTCGCCTCCAAACTCCCGGTCTGGGCGCTCTACTGGGCCAATTCCATATCCGCCATCCTCGACAACGCCACGCTGGCCGCGGCGGAGATCGCCCCGGTGATGACGGACCGCCAGATAACTTTCATACTGATGGGCCTGCTGGTCTCAGGCGGCATGCTGATCCCCGGCAATATCCCCAACATAGTCAGCGCCTCCAAGCTGGGCATAAAATCCAAAGAATGGGCCCGGGCCGCCCTGCCCTTCGGAGGCGCGCTGATGCTGGTCTATTTCGTTTTAATGACGTTGCTGGTTAAGTAAAGGAGAAGCGGACATGCAGCACAACTGGAAAACCATAATAGAGCCTTTCAAGATAAAGAGCGTGGAGCCCCTGGGCATAACCACGCGCGAGGACCGGCTGCGCGTACTGGAAGCAGCCCACTACAACCTTTTCAACATCAAAGCCGAGAAGGTCCTTATAGACCTGCTGACCGATTCTGGCACAGGCGCCATGAGCGCGGCGCAATGGGGCGGCATCATGACCGGCGACGAATCCTACGCCGGGGCGCGCAGCTACTATAATTTCGAGCGCGAAATAAAAGGCCTTACCGGCTTCGACGAGGTTATCCCCGTGCACCAGGGCCGCGCCGCCGAGAAGATCCTGTTCGGCGTGATAGGCGGCAAGGGCAAATACATCATCTCCAATTCCCATTTCGACACCACCCGCGCCAACGTGGAATACTCCGGCGCCCAGGCCATGGACTTCCCGGCAAAAGGCGCGCTGGACTTCGATAAGCCGGCGCCGTTCAAAGGCAACGCCGATATAGCGGCCATGGAGAAGTTCATAAGGGAAAAAGGCGCGAAGAACATCCCCCTTTGCGTGATGACCGTGACCAATAACTCGCTGGGCGGCCAGCCGGTCTCCATGGAAAACCTTAAAGGGGTGCAGGCCCTCTGCCTTAAGTACGGCATCCCCCTGTTCCTCGACTGCGCCCGCTTCGCCGAGAACGCCTATTTCATAAAACTGCGCGAGAAGGGCTACGCGCAGCGCCCCGTGCGCGAGATAGCTGAAAAAATGTTCGAACTGGCCGACGGCGCCTGGATGAGCGCCAAGAAGGACGCGCTGGTGAACATGGGCGGCTTTCTGGCCATGAACAACAAGGACTGGTCCGCCAAGGCGCGCCAGATGCTTATCCTGACGGAGGGCTTCAGCACCTACGGCGGCCTGGCCGGCCGCGACCTGGAAGCCATCGCCATAGGCCTGCGCGAAGTTTTAGACGAGAATTATCTGCATTACCGCATCCGCTCGGCGGCCTACCTGGGCGAGGGGCTCCTTAAGCACGGCGTGCCGATAATAAACCCGCCCGGCGGCCACGGCGTTTATGTGAACGCCAGGAAATTCCTGCCGCACATCGGACCGGGGCAGTTCCCGGCGCAGTCGCTGGCCTGCGCGCTCTACCTGGAAGGCGGCATCCGCGGCGTGGAAATAGGATCACTCATGTTCGGCCGCAGGGACGCCGGCGGGAATTTCCTGCCCGCCGCCATGGAACTGGTGCGCCTGGCCATGCCGCGCCGCGTCTACACGCAGAGCCACATAGATTACGTCATAGAAGTGTTCGGCTGGCTGGCGAAGAACAAGAAAGGGATAAAGGGGCTCCAGGTGATGGAAGCCCCCGCCATACTCCCCCATTTCTCGGCCAAACTGAAGCCCGTAAAATAGCAAAAAGAATATGTTCAAACACGACAGGATAAGCGCGATACGCCCGGAGCTGGAGGCCATAGTAGGGGCCGACAACGTGCGCACCGACGAGGCCGAGATACTGATGTATTCCTACGACGCCGGCATGGCCCGCGCGCGGCCGGAAGCCGTGGTGACCTTCACCGGCACCGGCCAGGTGGCCCCCGTAATAAAGCTCCTGTACAAAGAGGGGATCCCTTTCCTGCCGCGGCTGGCCGGCACCAATCTTTCCGGCGGCACCATCCCGCTTAAGGGCGGCGTCATCCTTAACCTGTCCCGCCTCAAAAAAATACGCCAGATAGACACCCTGGCCAGGTTGGCCCTGGTGGAGCCCGGCGTGGTCAACATGGAACTGCAGCGGGCGCTGGAGCCTTTCGGCTTCTTCTACGCGCCCGACCCGGCCAGCCAGAAAGTTTCAACCATTGGCGGCAACATTGGCGAGAACGCCGGCGGGCCGCTCTGTCTTAAATACGGAGTAACGTCCGACAACGTAGAAAAGCTGGAGGTAGTCACCCCCGAAGGCGAAATAAAGACCTGGTCCTATAACGACCCGGGGCCCGACCTGATGAGCCTGATAGTGGGCTCCGAGGGCACCCTTGGCGTGGTCACGCACGCCTGGCTGAAGATCCTCCCCCTTCCGCGCCACATCAAGACCGCCTCGGCGGCTTTCGCCTCGCTCGACGACGCCATGCGGGCCGTCACCAGGATAATCGGCGACGGCATAGTACCGAGGGCGCTGGAGGCCATGGATAGCGTTTCGCTGGGCGCGGCCCTCAGCGGCAAGCCCAACCCTTTCCCCCGCGGCACCGAGGCCGTACTGATCATAGAACTGGACGGCGCGGACACCTCCAAGGTAAAGAAGGAACTGGACGACGTGGAGAAGATCTGCGCCGCCAATAAGGCCACAGCCTTCCGGGTGGCGGGGGACGAAACCGAACGCGAGCTGCTCTGGGCCGCCCGCAAGGGCGCCTACCCGGCCATGGCGCGCCTGGCGCCCGACGTGCTGGTGGAGGACGGGGTAGTGCCGCGCCCCCGCCTGCCCGAGGCCTTGAGGGAAACCCGCGAGATACTTTCCAAATACAAATTGACCGCCGGCCTGCTTTTCCACGCCGGGGACGGCAATCTGCACCCCAACATCATATTCGACCGGCGCGACGTGCAGGAAGTGAAGCGCGTTAAGAAAGCCGGTTATGAGATACTTAAATCCTGCATAAAACTGGGCGGGACCATTTCCGGTGAGCACGGCATAGGCGTGGAGAAACGCGTGGCCATGAACTGGCTTTACGGCCGGGACGAACTGGATTTCTTCCGCCGCATCAAGGCCGCCTTCGATCCTTTATCGCTCGCCAACCCCGACAAGATACTGCCTGTAGCCGCGGACGCGCGCGCCGAGGCAGCCCCGGAGAGCCTGGCGGACAGGGCTTCCCTGAGCCCGCAGGCCAGAGGCCTGGTGGACGAACTGCGCCTGCGCTCGCGCGCCGGCGAACCCACAGCCGTAACCGGCCTGGGCACAAGGCTAAAACCAGGCCGCATAACGGAAGGCGACAAAAAGCTGGACCTGCGCGCCCTGGCCGGCCGCGTCCAGATAGACAGGGAAAACCTGACGGCCAGGGCAGAAGCCGGACTTTCTCTTCAGGAATTGCGCGCCCAGCTTAAGGAAGCGGGGCTGAACATAGAGCTCCCGGATATTAAAGGGAGCGTGGGAGGGCTGATAGCCGCCAAGGTCTGGCCAGGCATACGCGAGATACTGCTGGGCCTTGAGGTGGTGACCGCCGACGGAACCCTGCTGGAGCTGGGCGGCCGCACCGTAAAGAACGTGGCCGGTTACGACGCGGTAAAGCTTTTCTGCGGCTCCATGGGGGCCTACGGCGTGATCATAGCCGCCACTTTCGCCCTGTCGGCCGGCGCCAGGCGCTCGGCTGCGGCTTACAAGGAGCCGGCCGCGTGGGACGCTTTCGAGCCTGACGAATACCACCGGCGCCTGAAGAAAGCCCTGGACGCCCGCAACCTGCTTAACCCCTGGATATACCGGAATACGCCATGAGCCACAACAAACAAAACGACGAAGAGAACCGGGACGGGGCCGCCGCCGGGCTGCCCCCCGCCGCCGCCCATCATATCCCCAGCGAGACCAACGAGCTCTACGGCCGCGAGACCGGCGGGCGGCACCTTGCCGCGCTGCTCACCGACCTGGGCGAACGGAATATTTACGACGCCGCCGCGCAGTGCAACCGCTGCGGCTACTGCGAAACCTCCTGCCCCACCTATATGCTGACCGGCCGCGAAACCCTGTCCGCCCGCGGCCGCAACCAGTTCATGCGCCTGCTGCTGGAAGGCAAGGCGAAAAGCCCCGCCGACGCCGCCGAGGCGCTGTCCACCTGCCTGCTCTGCGGCGCCTGCTCCAGCGCCTGCTACGCCAAGGTGCCCACCCCGGATATAGTGCTGGAAGGCCGCCGGACCCTCTCCGGTTACGGCAACGGTTTTCTCTCGCGCGCGGCGGTAAAAACGCTGCTGGACGCGCCCTGGCTATTCGGCCTCTGGCTCAAACTGGCCTACCTGGTAAAAAGGACCGGCTTGCCCCGCCTGGCGGCAAGGCTGGGCCTCTACGACTTGCTGGGCATGCCGGGCCTGGCCGACGCCGAAAGCGCCGTTGAGAAAGCCCCGCTGCGCTTCGCCGCCGAGCTCCTGGCAAAAGACCCGGCCCTGCGCCCGCAAGGCCGCACCTCCGTCAACTGGGCTTATTTCGCGGCCTGCGGCCCCAACTACATTTTCACCGAGGTGGCCCTGGCCACCGTGCGCGTCCTCCGGCGCCACGCCGGAGAAGGCGTTTTCATAGAGAACCAATGCTGCGGCCTGATGGCGCACAATTACGGCCGCCTCAACGACGCCCGCGAGTTCGCGCGGCGCAATATTCTGCGCTACGAGGAACTCAAAGCCGTTTTCGGGGATTTCCCCCTGGTGGCGGACTGTTCCTCCTGCGCCGCCTTCATGAAGTCCTACGAGCAGCTTTTCACCGGCGACGAGGAGTGGCGCCCCAGGGCGGCGGCCTTCGCCGCGGCGGTCAGGGACATCCTGGAGATAATCCCGGCCGGGAAGATCGAGCACGCCGCGGCCGACAAGCTGGAAACCGCGGGCCGCATAACCTACCATGACTCCTGCCGCGCAGCCCACGGCCAGGGGATAAGGGTGGAACCGCGCGAGGTACTGAAGAAGCTGGCCGGGCGACGCTACACGGAGCTGCCTGAAAGCGACTGGTGCTGCGGCGGCGCGGGAGCCTTCGCCTTCACGCAGCCGGAGCTCTCGGCCGCGGTGCTGGACCGTAAGCTTCGCAATATCGCTTCGGTGCAGGCGAATACCGTGGTGGTGGGAGCCACCTCCTGCCTTGTCCAGATCAACGCCGGCCTGAAGGCGGCCTACCCAGCGGCCAAAGCCGTGCATTACAGCGTGCTGCTGGACGGGCTGACCGCGGAACCCGCAAAGCGGCCCGATAATGCTAAAATAGAATTATGACCAGGGCCGAAGAACTGGAAAACCGCCTGCGCCTGCTTGTGAATTTCGGCGGGGTCGTCTCCAAAGAAACCAACCTTACGAGGCTGCTCGAACTGATAGCCGAACAGGTAAGGACCATACTCAACTGCGACCGCTGCAGCGTCTTCATACTTGACCGCCAGACCAACGAGCTCTGGAGCAAGGTGGCGCTGGGGATGCAGCATACCGAGATCCGCGTGCCTTTCAGCAAAGGCATAGCGGGCCACGTGGCCGCCTCCGGCCAGACCATGAACATCAAGGACGCCTACCAGGACCAGCGTTTTAACCACGACCTGGACCGCCTGACCGGCTACCGCACGCGCAGCATCCTGGCCGTGCCCATGAAGAACGTGGGCGGCCATATCATAGGCGTGTTCGAGGCCATGAACAAGAACGGCGTGAATTTCGACGTGGACGACGAAGGCATACTGCAGCTGATCAGTTCGCTGGCGGCCTCGGGCATTGAGAACGCCCAGCTCTACGAGAGCCTTTCCAAGTCCCAGCTGGAGACCATCTACCGCCTGGCCGTCACCGCCGAATACCGCGACCAGCAGGACACGGCCATTCACCTGCGCCACATCAGCGAATATTCCGCCCTTATAGCGCAGGGCCTGGGCATGCCCGAGCGGGAGGTGGAGAACATCCGCTACGCGAGCCCCCTGCACGACATAGGCAAGGTGGGCATAGCCGACGCCATCCTGCTGAAGCCCGGCAAGCTTACCCCCGAAGAGTTCGAGGAGATGAAGAAACACACGGTCTACGGCGCCAAGATCCTCTGCAACGCCGAAAGCTCGCTGCTGCAGATAGCCTGCAAGGTGGCCGCCTCCCACCACGAGAAGTTCGACGGGACGGGATACCCGGCCCGCCTTAAAGGCGAGCAGATACCCCTCTACGCGCGCGTGGTCTCCGTGGCCGACGTGTTCGACGCGCTCTGCATGCCGCGCGTCTACAAGCCCAAGTGGGACACCGAAAAGGCCCACGAATACATACGCGAGGAGAGCGGCAAATCCTTCGACCCCGCGGTGGTGGAGGCCTTCGACAAGGTCTACGGCGACATCCTCAAGATGCACGCCATAGGCGACGGCAAGACCACCATCATCCCCGGCATCACCAAAGAGATGAACCGGCATAACAGTTATTGACCCTGGGAACCAGACCCGGAAAAGAGCCTGAAACTTTCAGGCTCTTTTTTCATCTAAATTATGAAGAAAGCAACGCTTTGAGCGCAGACAAGGAGATTATCATGAGCGATATGGAAATAACCTTCCCGGGCGGCAAGAAAGTGAGCGCCAACTGGCACGGCTTCGAGATAGCCACCGACCAGCCGGCCGGCGGCGGCGGCGAGGGCTCCGCGCCTACGCCCTTCGACCTGTTCCTGGCCTCCCTGGGCACCTGCGCCGGCATCTTCGCGCTGGGCTTCATTCAATCCAGGGGCCTCGGTACCGAGGGCCTGAAGATAAACGTATCCTTTGAGTTGAACCAGGCGACGCATCTGCTGGGCCGCGTGGCCATGCGCATAACCCTGCCCAAGGATTTCCCCGCGAAATACAGGGACGCGGTGATAAAGGCGGCGGAACAGTGCCTGGTCAAGCGCACCATGGACGCTCCGCCGGCTTTCGAAATTACCGCGGGGTAAGGACTAAACTCCCAGCCCTGGGCTGGAGCAGCGCCGCCCCGCGCCTCCTCTTCCGAACCAACTACACAAGCTGATTCCCCACCCAATGGCCTGCCACGGGGGGTAAGGGTTGTAAAAAACAGGGTCAAGAAAGTGTCGCTGCGCTCCACACGCACACCGTGCTCGCCTTTCCCCGTCTCGGCCCTCGCGCTTATGCAAGCTCGGTGCGGGAACCTGTCGCTTCGCTCCATCCCGACAGGGTTTTTACAACCCTTACCCCCGCGTCAGGCCAGGCGTCTTTGCCTTGGAGGTTTTGGCAGGGTATGGGTTCGGCGGGCCCTCTCGGAAGGAGCCGCTTACGTAAGCGCGGCGACTGGGTGGCCGAAGGCCACTGCAGTGAGAGGAGGGGCGGGCACGGTGTGTCCCGACCCCGTGCCCGACGGGCCCATACCCTGCCAAGACCGACTTCGCATCTTGCGGTCTTCAGGCAAAGACGCCTTAACTTGGAGACGTCCCGAGCGTTAATTTATATTTTGATCTTTGCGATGGCGATGCCGATCAGGATGAACTCGAGGCCCAGGACGCAGACGATCAGCACGCCCCAGGCGGGCGGCACCTGCGTCATGAGCCAGGCGAAAAGCGCCAGGGCCAGCGTGGCCAGCGAGGCCAGCCGCACCACCTGCCGCGGTGAAAAGCCTATCTTCTCCAGCCTCAGCGCAAAATGGTCGCGGCTCCCCAGGAACGGGGAATGCCCGCGCCGTAGCCGCAGCACCGACACGAAGATAGTATCGTAGATAGGCACGGCCAGGATGAAAAGCGGGGCGTAGACGCCCAGGGGATTAACGTCGGAATATTTGGTCCCCATGGCCACCACCGCCAGCACGAAGCCGCAGAGCAGGCTGCCGGAATCTCCCATGAAGATCTTGTACTTCTTGGAAAAGTTGTAAGGCAGGAAGCCCAGCGCCGCCCCGGCCAGGGAGGCCGAGGCGAAATTGACGTAGATGGACTCCGAGGGAAAAGCTATCAGCAGAAAACCGAAAGCCGCCAGGGCCGCCTGGCCGGCCGACAGCCCGTCCATGATGTCGATGATATTGAAAGCGTTGGAGACGCCCACTATCCACAGCACGCTCAGCGCGAAAGCCAGGTAATCCGGCTGAATGAAATGTATCCTTATGCCGTAGAAGGCGGTAAAGACGGCCACGGCGAACTGCACGGCGAACTTGGTCTTGAAACCCAGGCCGTTGGGCTTGCGCATGTCGTCGATAAAACCCAGCGCGAACATAACGCCGCCGCCCAGCAGTATCAGGCGCAGGTCGCGCAGCGTGCCGGTGGGGAAAGAGGTATAGAAGCGCATGGCCACCAGCGACGCGGCGAAAGCCGCGAAGATGGCCGTTCCGCCCAGCAGCGGCGTGGGCACCTTGTGCGTCTTGATATCCGTCGGCTTGTCCAGGTGGCCGAACCTGACCGCCAGGGCGCGCAGCAGCGGCGTCAGCCCCAGGGAAAGCAGCAGCGGCAAAACGAAAGCCATCAGATAAAGGCGAAAATTCCCCAGGAGATCACTCATATTGTTTTATTGTGGCGGCTATCCTGCGCAGGCTCTCCTCCGCCGGCGGCAGAACGCGGCCCAGCTTCGCCGCCAGCTTCTCCGTTTTAAGCCCGGCCTTCAGCGGGCGCGCCGCGGCCTGGCCAAGTTCCGCGGTCAGCCTGGGCTCGATAAACCCCGGGCCGAAGCCGAACGCGGCGCAGGCCTTCAGCGCGAACTCGTAGCGGCTAAGCCAGTCCGGCCCCACCACGTTGTAGATCCCGGCCGCGCCCTTCTCCGCCAGGTCCAGCACGGCGGCCGCCAGCTCGGGGGCGTAAGTGGGATTCGAGAACTGGTCGGAAGGCACGCGCATTTTGGCGCCGGAGCGCTGGTTGTTTATCAGCTGCATTATGAAATTTTTCGAGGCCGGGTTATACCCGTAAACCACCGTGGTGCGCACTGACAGCGCGTCTTTAAGCTCCAGGGCGGCCCGCTCCCCCTCCAGCTTGGTGCGCCCGTAAACGCTTACGGGGCCGACCGGGTCGTCCTCGCCGTAAGGGCCGGCCTTGCCGTCGAAAACGTACTCGGTGGAAAAATAAACCAGTTTCGCCCCGGCCTTGCGGCACTCACCCGCCACCAGCGCGGACCCCTCGGCGTTTATGCGGGCGGCCATGACCGGGTCGCGCTCGCAGTTGTCCACGTGCGTCATGGCCGAGCACAGGAAGACCGCTTCGGGCCTGGCCTTTTCAAAAGCGGCGGTTATGGAGCCGGGGTTCGCCAGGTCCAGGTAAAGGAAACCCTGCCCCTTGCGGGAAGTGCCGTAAACCTCTATCTTGCGCCGCACGCACAGAGCGGCCAGCGCCCCACCCACCTGCCCGGAGGCCCCTATGATAAGGGCCCTCATATTTCAAAATCCCGCCGCCGGAGGGTAAGCCGCATTTCCATGATCTTGAGCACGCCCTTCACGGCGTCCTTGTAGTTTATCTTCTTGCCGTCCTGCCTGGAACGGGAGGCGTAAACTATGGGCACCTCCTCGAAGCGCAGGCCCAGGAAAGCGGTCTTGCACGACAGTTCCGCCTCAATTTCGAAACCGGTGGAAACGAGGTTCATCTTCTTGAGCAGCGGGGCGCTGTAAGCCTTATAGCAGGTATAGGAATCCGTCATCCGCGCGCCGAACAGCAGGTCCACAAGGAAAGTAAGGAACTTATTGCCGGCCAGGTAAAGCTGGCTGTAGGTCTCGGACCTGCCGGAGATCATCCGCGAACCGAACACCGCGTCGGCCCGGCCCGCGGCTATGGGCGCCACTATGGAGGGGATATCGGCGGGATCGTATTCCAGGTCGGCGTCCTGTACTATCACTATGCCGCCGGTAGCGGCGTTGAACCCGGTTATCAGCGCGCCGCCCTTGCCGGCGTTGGCCGCGTGCTTTATTACCCTTAGCTCGTAAGGGAATTCTTTGGCGGCTATTACCTTGTCCAGCCACTCCCTCGTCCCGTCCCCGGAGCCGTCGTCCACCACTATCACCTCTTTCTCCAGCGCCACCCCGGTCAGGGCCTTCAGCACGGCCGGCAGGGTGCGCATCTCGTTATACGAGGGTATGACTATGGTGGTTTTCATTTCTTATTGAGAATTATAACAAAGAGCGGGCCCCCGGGCAAAAAATACCGCGCCAGCCGGCCGCCTTACGTGGCTTTCACTATCGTCTTTTTATATAATAATTATGATAAGACACGCGGATACGGAGGAAATCATGAAAGTACCAATGGTAGACATGCTGGCCGGCTATCCCCCCATCAAGGACGAAATTGAGACGGCCGTAAAAGCCGTTTTCAACAAGGCAAATTTCATACTCGGCGAGGAAGTCGTAAAATTCGAGAAAGAATTCGCCGCCCACGTGGGCGCCAAACACGCCGTGGGCGTGGCCAACGGCACCGACGCCCTGCGCCTGGCCATCATAGCGGCCGGCATAAAGCCGGGGGACGAGGTCATAACCTCCCCCTTCACGTTCATCGCCACCACCGAGACCATCAGCCAGTGCGGCGCCATCCCCGTATTCGCCGACATCGACCCGGTCAGCTACAACCTGGACCCGAAATCCGTCGAGAAGAAGATCACTAAAAAGACCCGCGCCATCATCCCGGTGCACCTTTACGGCATGCCCTGCGACATGGACGCCTTTATGGCTATCGCCAAAAAGCACGGCCTCAAGGTCATTGAGGACACAGCGCAGGCCTTCACCGGCAAGTACAAGTTCACCGGCGGCGACTGGAAATCCCTGGGCGCCATAGGCGACTGCGGCACCTTCAGCTTCTTCCCGGCCAAGAACCTGGGCGCCTTCGGCGACGGCGGCATGGTGACCACCAACGACGACAAGATCTGCGAGGAGCTCAAGGCCCTCAGGAACCACGGCAGCAAGGTCCGCTATATCCACGAGATGGAGGGCTTCAACTCCCGCCTGGACACCGTGCAGGCCGCAGTGCTGGGCGTCCGCCTTAAGCACGTTGAGAAATGGACGGAAATGCGCAACGCCGTGGCCGCCAAGTACGCCGAGGCCCTCAAGGGAGTCTGCGTCACCCCGGTGGTGCCGGCCAACACCCGCCACTCCTTCAACTATTACACCATCCGCTTCGACACCAAGGCCAAGCGCGACAACGCGCAAAAGCACCTGACCGAACTGGGCATAGCCAACCAGATCTATTATCCGATAGCCCTGCACCTGCAGAAGGCCTACGCGCACCTGGGCGGCAAGAAAGGCGACCTGCCCAATTGCGACCACGTGCAGGATACCGTCTTCTCGCTGCCGATGTACCCGGAGCTCTCCGACGCGCAGATAAAGACAGTGACGGACGCGGTAAAAGAATCGCTTAAAGTGGCGGTTAAGTAATGGCCCCGGCGGAGCCGAAAATAAAGCTCTCGATAATCATCCCATGCTATAACGAAAAAAACACCGTCCTGCAGGTCATAGACAAGGTTGCGGCCACCCCGCTGCCCGTAGAGAAGGAACTGGTGATAGTGTGCGACGGCTCCACCGACGGGACGAAAGAACTGCTGCGGGAACGGTTCCCGGAAGGAACTCCGGGGATAGCCGTGATCTACCACGCTAGTAACCTGGGCAAGGGCACGGCCGTACGCACGGGCGCGGCGCGCGCCACCGGGGATTACCTGATAGTGCAGGACGCGGACCTGGAACTGGACCCGGATGACTACGCGCCGCTGCTGGCCCCCATACTGGAAGGGCGGGCGGAAGTGGTCTTCGGCTCAAGGGCCAGAAAGGGCTTCGGCAAGCTGCGCTTTCTTTCCCTGCTGGCCAACCGCATAGTCACTACCTTCACCAACCTGCTTTACGGTTCTAAACTGACCGATCAGGCCTGCGGCTACAAGCTGCTGCCGCTGGAACTCTTCAAAGAACTGAACATAAACTCGCGCGGCTTCGAGTTCTGCGCCGAGGTGGCGGCCAAGGTGCTTAAGACGGGGAAACACCCCATAACCGAGGTGGACGTGGACTATCACCCGAGGTCCTACGAAGAGGGCAAAAAGATAAAGTGGCTGGACGGCTTTGTGGTGGTCTGGACACTGCTTAAACAAAGATTTATTCCATGACACAGGAGCTTTGGGACCTTATCGGTTTCCCCCTGCGCGCCTTCCTGCTCAACGAGAAATGGCAGGCCAGGCTGGGCCTGACCACGTTGATGGACGAGCGGGTACGCGCCGTATTCCCCCGCCTGGAGGGCCGTGTGCTGGACATAGGCTGCGGCTCCAACCGGCTGATCCGCGCCTGGCGCGCGGCCGGCAACGACGGAATAGGCGTGGACGTTTTTAATTTCGAGGGCGTAGACATGGTGGTGGACACTACCGCGCTGCCTTTCAAAGACGGGGAATTCGACACGGTGGTAATGATGGCCAACCTCAACCACATCCCGGCCAAGGTGCGCCCGAAGGTCCTGGCGGAAGCGCACCGCGTGCTTAAGCCCGGCGGCAAACTTGTGGCCACCATGATAGACCCGGTGGTAGGCTGGTTTTGCCACAAGCTCACCTGGTGGGATTACGACCAGGAAGAGCGCGGCATGACCGAGGGGGAAGTTTACGGCCTTACCAGGAAAGCCACTGTAGAAGCGGCGGCCGCGGCAGGCTTCGCTGCGGAGAGCGTGAGCTGCTTCGTCTACGGCATGAACAAACTTTTTGTTTTCATAAAAAAATGAAGATCCTGCTTATCCAGCCGGCCCCCAGGAACATGGTGGCTAGCATAGTGCCCAAATACGTGGTGGAGGGCGCCGGCCATTACCCCCCCCTGGGGCTGCTCTATATAGCGGCCTCGCTTAAAAAATACACCACGGCCGCGGTGGAAGTCCTGGACGCCTCGCTGGATAACCTGACCGACGCCGACATCAAACGCGAGGTCCTGGCGCGCCGGCCTGACATAGTGGGAATAACCGCCACAACTTTTACACTGGTGGACGCCGTCAACGCCGCCAAAGCCGTTAAAGAAGCCGCCCCGGGAACCCATGTCTGCGTCGGCGGCCCGCACACCAGCGTCTATCCGGACGAGACCATAGCGCTGCCCTGCGTGGATTCCATAGTCCTCGGCGAAGGCGAGGACTCCTTCGCCGAACTGGTACGCAGGCTGGAGGCCGGCCGCAGCCTGGAAGGCATTGAAGGCGTCTGCTTTAAAGCCGGCGGCGCCGTGGTCAAAAACCCCCTCCGCGGCTTCATCCAGGACCTGGACGCCGTGCCGTTCCCGGCCAGGGAGCTGCTGGAATACCGCCGCTACCGCTCGGTCATAGGGGCCAAGGAACTTTTCACCACGCTGATAAGCAGCCGCGGCTGCCCCTACAACTGCCTTTACTGCTACCAGGCCTTCGGCCGCCGGTACCGCTCCCGCTCGGCCGCCAACATGATAACCGAAATAAAGGAATGCCTGGTCATGGGCATTAAGGAATTCTGGTTCTTCGACGACAATTTCACCGTGGACAGGAAGCGCACCCTGGAATTCTGCGACGCCCTGCTGCGGGAAGGCCTCAAGATCTCCTGGGACATGCGTACCCGCGTGGACCTGCTGGACGAAGAACTTCTCGGCCGCCTGAAGGCCGCCGGCTGCAGGCGCGTTTTCATAGGCATAGAATCCGGCGTGGAAAAGACCCTGCTGACGCTGCGTAAACGCATAGACCTCGGCCGCGCCAGAACCACGCTGGCGCTCGTAAAGAAGTACGGCTTCGAGACCTACCTGGATTTCATGATAGGCTCGCCCGGGGAGACGCGCGAGGAAATACTGCGCACCATAGCTTTCGCGGTGGAGATAGCCCCGGACTACGTCCAGTTCGCCGTCACCACGCCCTACCCGGACACGGACCTTTACCGGGTCGGCTTCGAAAAAGGCCTTTTTAAGCGCGATGTCTGGCGGGAGTTCGCCGCCAGTCCCGACGCGTCATTCACTCCCCCCCTGCTCAACGAATACCTGGGCCGTGAAGAACTGATGGGCCTGCTGGACCTGGCCTACAGGAAGTTCTACCTGCGCCCCGCCTATATCTGGCGGCGGCTGCTGGCGCTCAGGTCTCTGACCGAGCTTCTCGGCAAGATCTCGGCGGCGGGAAAACTTTTCAGGGGCCTGCTGGCCGGCGCGGGCGGGCGAAGATGAACCGGCTGAAGCTGGCCTTGTACCTGGCCTGTATCTTCGCGGCCGGGCTGGGCGTGAGAACCTACAAACTGGGCTGGAGCCTGCCCAACGCCTGGCACGTGGTAACCTACAACTGTGACGAATACACCTCCCTCTCCTACCTTGAGGGCATGAACCCCTCCAAGCTGCAGTTTATGCCGTACAACAAGACGGAACCGGGCACCATGCGCGAGGGCACATTTCATCTTTATACCTACGCGGCGGCTTTAAAAGCGCTTTCCGCCGCCGGGCTGCTTAAACTCACGCCCGACAAGAACTTTTATTACACCCACATAGGCGAATGGGCCAAATTCTTCATGACCGGACGGCTGCTCTCCGTCTTCTACGGCCTGCTGACTGTGCTGGCAATGTATTTTCTTGCCAACAGAATGTACGGACAGCGGACCGCGCTGCTGGGAGCGTTTTTTCTGGCCGTATTGCCGGCCCACGCCGTGCACTCCAGATACCTGCTGATGAACGTGCCCGGCGTCTTCTGGATTGTCCTGGCTTTCTACTTCCTCAAGGACATAATGGAGTCGGGCCGGCCGCGGGACTACGTCCTCGCCGGCATGGCTATAGGGCTGGCCATTTCCACCAGGTACTCCGCCGGCCCGCTTGTGCTGCTCCTGCCGCTGGCCCATTTCCTGGGCGGCCGGGGAAAAAACCATGGCCGCCTGGCGCTGGGCTTCGGCTGCGCCGCCTTTTTCTTCGTGCTGGGCACGCCCTATTCGGTGCTGGCCCCCGCAGCTTTCCTTAAAGGGCTCACGGCCACTGCCAGCCTGGCCGCGGGGGCGCAGGCTAAGTTATCCCTCCCGCGCAACATCGCCGCCGTGTTCGCCTCCTTCAGGGACGCCTTCGGCCTGATCCCCCTGCTGGTTTACGCCGCCGGCGCCGTTACGGCCTGCGTCAAAAGAAGCAAGGACGACCTGCTGCTGCTGGCCTGGGTAGGCCTGCTCTGCGTTTTCTTCGTCAGTGCCGGGGAGGCGGCCACCCCGGGGCGCATGCTGCCGGCCCTCCCTTTCATAGCCCTGCTGGGCGCGCGCGGCGCGGACCTTGCCTGGATGCGCAGCCCCTGGGCCGGGCGGGCGGCCCTGGCCGCCGTAGCCGCGCACGCGTTATTCTTTTACACAGTTTATTTCAGGCTGCTGGCGGAACCGGACATACGGGACACCGCCTCGGCATGGATGGCGGACAATATTAAACCCGGCTCAACGATAGGCCTGCTGCGCGAGCCCTCCTGGTTCAGCCCGGGGCTTATAGACCGCAAATACCGCCACCCCGACCACGCCGGGCTGCCGAACTACGGATACACCCGGCTCACCTCCGGTAAATGGGAAGTGGAAGTGGGGTTCCAACGTCTGGAGACGGAACGACCGGACTATATAGTGGTAACGGAACTCGAAAGCAGGTATCTTCCCGGAGGAGATTTTTCTCCGATAGCCGTTAAGTATGGCTACCGGGAAATACAAAAATTCAAAGCTTCCCTGTCCCTTCCCGGCCTGCGCCTCAAGGACAAGGTCCCGGATATGTTTTACACCCCGGGCAGCATATCGGTTTACAAAAAAGGCTGACATTATGTGCGGAATACTCGGCAAGATAAATTACTCCTCCAAGGCCCCGGTGCGCGAGGCCGAACTTAAACGCCCTCTTTTCGAGATGCTGCACCGCGGCCCCGACGACGAGGGCGTTATGACGGACCGCCATTGCGGCCTGGCCATGCGCCGCCTGAAGATCATAGACCTGGAAGGCGGCCACCAGCCGGTCTTCAACGAGGACAAGACCATCGCCGTGGTGCTCAACGGCGAGATTTACAACTACCGCGAACTGCGCCGTGACCTGGAAGCCCGCCACCAGTTCATGACCAATTCCGACACCGAGGTGCTGGTGCACCTTTACGAGGAGCTGGGCGAAGCCTGCGTGGACAAGCTCAACGGCATGTTCGCCTTCGCAATATGGGACGCCAAAAAGGAAGAACTTTTTGTGGCCCGCGACCGCGCCGGCATAAAGCCGCTTTTCTACGCGGACCTGGGCGGGGCGCTCTATTTCGCCTCGGAAATAAAGTCCCTGCTGGCCTTCAACGGCATGCCGCGCGATATCGACCCTCAGGCGCTGGTGAATTACCTGTCCTTCTACTACATTTCCTCCCCCCGCTCCATATTCAAGCACATACGCCGCCTGCCGCAGGGCCATTGCATAAAGGTCAGCGGCAAGAAGGTCGAAATAAGGCAGTACTGGCATTACCGCTTCAGGCCCCAAAAGATGACCGAAGCCGACGCGGCCGCGCGCATAGAGACCGCGCTGCTAAACTCCGTCAAAAGGCAGCTGGTAAGCGACGTGCCGCTGGGCGTTTTCCTTTCCAGCGGGCTCGACTCCACCGCCATAGTGGCCATGATGGCCAAGCTGGGTGTGCGCCCGAAAACCTACACCGTGGGCTACGAGAACGGCGGCACGTTCAACGAACTGGCCGACGCCCGCCTTGTGGCGCAAAAATACAATACCGACCACCACGACTGCCTGCTGGGGCCGCGCGACATTATGGAGCAGCTGCCGCGCGCCGTAAGCGGTTTTGCCGAGCCGCACGGGGACTGGACCTACCTGGCCATGGGCCACGTTTCGGCCCAGTCCCGCAAGGATATCACCGTGGCCCTCACCGGCGCCGGCGGCGACGAACTTTTTGCCGGCTACCCCACGCTGACAGCGGCCAAGGTGGGGCGAATCTACCAGTACCTGCCAGGGCCGGTGAAGGCGGCCATACGCGCGGCCGCGGACCGCCTGCCCGTATCCACGCGGCGGCTCAGCCTGGATTTCAAGATAAAATCGTTCACGCGCGGCGCGGCCTTCAAGCCGGAAATCGCCCACCTTAAATACAAGGAAATACTCACCCCCGAGGACATAAAGGCCTTCCTGCCAGGCCTGAAGCACGCGGACCCTTTCGAGGTTTTCGCGCAGCACCTGCCCGACGTGGCGGCTGACCGCCTGCTGAACCGCCTGCTCTACCTGGACCTCAACGTCTTCCTGCCCTACTGCTCGCTGCATTCCACCGACCTGGTGACCATGTTTAATTCGCAGGAGGCGCGGGTGCCCTTCCTGGACAACGAGATGATGAATATTTCGGAGGAGATACCGCTGGGCCTGAAAATAAAAGGCTTTACAACCAAGCACATCATCCGCCGGGCCCTGCGGCAATACCTCCCGGAGGAAATACTGAACATGCCCAAGAAGGGCTTCAACATGCCCACTGGCGAATGGCTCAAGCGCGAATTAAAGGACTTCACGCTGGACGCCATAAACGCCGCGCGCGTCAAAAACCCGGATTTCTGCAATTACGCGTTCGCCGAGGGTCTCCTGGCGGAGCACCTGGCGGGCCGCAGCGACAATACGCGCAAGATCACCTGCCTGGTATCGCTGTTTCTTTGGCTGGCAGAATACACTTAAGACACATGACTGAAACTCTGATAGAGAACGGCCAGTACAATATCGGCCATATCTGCACGGGACTGCAATGCGCCCGCGGGCTGGCCGGGCGCACCGCCCTGCGCTGGCTGCCTTCCCACGGGCCGAAGCGCGACTATACCTTCGGCGATCTGGACCTGGAAAGCGGCCGCTTCGCCAACGTCCTGGCCTCGCTGGGACTAGTCTCCGGTGATATTTTTTTCACCTTCCTGCCTAAAATGCCGGAGCAGTTCATAGCCGTACTGGGTGCGCTGAAAGCCCGCGTGGTCTGCGGCACGCTTTTTACCAATTTCGGCGAGGAAGCCCTGCTGGACCGCCTGGCCGATTCCGGCGCAAAGGCCATACTCACCCGCCGCGTTTTCCTGCCAAAACTGGCGCGCATCCGCGCACGCCTGCCGGCCCTTAAATATGTGCTGGCCGTAGACGGCGGCGCGGCTGAAGGCGCCCTGGACCTGGCCGCGCTGATGGCCGCGGCGCCTGCGGAATTTAAAGTGCCCGTAACGCCCCGCAATACACCGTCGCTGCTGCACTATACCTCCGGTTCCACCGGCCGGCCCAAGGGCGTGCTGCACTGCCACGGCAGCGTAGAAGGCCAGGCCGCCACGGCCCGGGAGATACTGGGCCTGAAACCCGACGATATTTACTGGTGCACCGCGGACCAGGGCTGGGTTACCGGCACTTCCTACGGCATAATAGGGCCGTGGAGCCTGGGTGTAACGCAGGTACACTACGGCGGCGGCTACAGCGCGCCGCGCTGGGCGGAAATCCTGGCCGCGGAAAAGATAACCGTGTGGTATTCGGCCCCGACGGCTTTCAGGATGCTCATGCGCGAAGACCCCGTCCTGTTCTCGGACATAAAGACTTCCCCCCTGCGCCACATTTTCAGCGTGGGCGAACCGCTGAACCCCGAAGTTATAGCCTGGGCCCGACGCGCCATGGGGCGCGACATCCACGACACCTGGTTCCAGACGGAAACAGGAGCCATAATGATCTCGAACCGCCCCGGCCTGGAAATCAGGCCCGGCTCCATGGGCAAGCCCGTTCCGGACGTTACCGCGGCGGTACTGGGGAAAGACGGGCGGGAGCTGCCCCCGGGAACGCATGGCAGCCTGTGCCTTAGGCCGGGCTGGCCGGGCATGTTCACAGCCTACCTCAATAACGAAGCCGCCTACAAAGATAAATTCGTCAACGGCTGGTACCACACCAGCGACACCGCCAGGAAGGACGCCGACGGCTACTTCTGGTTCGACGGGCGCAGCGACGACGTGATAAACACCGCCGGCCACCTTATAAGCCCTTTCGAAGTGGAAAGCGCCCTGCTTGAACTGCCAGAAGTGGCGGAATCCGGAGTGATAGGGGCTCCGGACGAGCTGCTTTTTGAGAAAGTGGTGGCTTTTGTACACCTGCACCAGGGCTTTACGCCCTCGCCGGAGCTGGAGCTTAAACTGCGCCTGCACGTCTCCAACAAAGCTTCCACCATAGCCACGCCGCAAGCCATAGTCTTTTGCGAGGGGCTGCCAAAAAACAAGAGCGGCAAGATAATGCGCAGGGTGCTCAAGGCCCGCTACACCGGCGCCGCCGCCGGCGACCTGTCCACCATGGAGGAGGAAGCATGACCACGATGGAAACGCTGAACGAGATATTCCGCACCGTTTTTGACGACGCGGCCCTGCAGATAAAGCCGGAATTCACGGCCGACGACGTGGCCGGCTGGGATTCCCTCTCCCACATAAACCTGATCCTGGCCGTGGAGGCCCGCTTCAAACTGCGCTTCAACCAGAAAGAACTGCTCACGCTTAAAAACATCGGCGACCTGCACCGGACCATAGAGGAAAAACTTAAAACCGGGAAATGACCTTTACTTCGTTCTCCTTTTATCTCTTCCTGCCGGCGGTCTGGCTGGCTTTCCATTTTTCCGCCGGGCGGTTCCGCTGGGCGGTACTGCTGGCCGCCAGCTATATTTTTTACGCGTCCTTCCGGGCGCCCCAGCTGCTGCTGGCGCTGGGCTTTGTAACCACGGTCAGCTACGCCTGCGCCCTGCGCCTGGGCTCGGTAAAGGACGAGGCCGCGCGGCGGCGGGTGTTCCGGCTGGGCGCCGGAGCCTGCCTGGCGCTGCTGGCGGCCTCTAAATATCTCCCGCGGGCCCTGCCTGCCGGCTTCGCCTCCGAGCACCCAGAATTCCTGGTCTTTGTCGGCATTTCATATTTCACCTTTCAGGCCGTTTCCTACCTGGCCGACGTCTACCTTGGCGTGCAGGAGCCGGAGCCGCACCTTGGCTATCACGCCCTGGCGCTGGCTTTCTTCCCCAAGCTGCTGCAGGGCCCCATAGAACGCGCGGGCAGCCTGCTGACGCAGCTGCGCGCGCCTTACTCTTTTGACTATGACCGGACGCGCTCGGCCCTGCTGCTCTTCGCCTTCGGCCTGTTCAAAAAAATGGTACTGGCGGACCGCCTGGCCCAGTACGCCAACTGGGCGTACGCCGATGTGCCCGCCCATACCGGCCTCTCAATGCTCCTGGGCACCTACGCCTACGCCCTGCAGATCTATTTCGATTTCGCCGGCTATACGGACATGGCCCGTGGCGCGGCGCGGCTGTTCGGGGTGAACCTGACCGAGAATTTCAACAGCCCCTATCAGGCCGTTTCCATAGCCGACTTCTGGCGGCGCTGGCACATCTCTTTCTCCCGCTGGATACTGGATTACATCTTTAAACCGCTGCAACTGGCCTGGCGGGACCTGGCTAATGCCGGCACCGCTTTGGCGCTGCTGGTCACCTTCCTGGTTTCGGGGCTCTGGCACGGCTCGTCATGGGGTTATGTGATCTGGGGCCTGCTGCATGGTCTTTACCTGGCCTCCTCCGTCTACTACCGCCCCTATCAGAAGAAACTGCACGCTTTCCTCGGAGGAGAAAAAAAGCCGCTGGTGAAGGCCTGGCGCGTGTTCGTCACTTTCAACCTGGTCAGCTTTGCCTGGATATTTTTCCGGGCAGCCACGCTCTCGGATGCCGTGGGCGCAGTGCGCGGCATATTCGACCCCATGGGGTCGCTGGCCGAGGCTCGCAAAGTCGGCTTCGATAAATTCCTGTCCACCCATATACTCATGGGTTTAGGGAACTGGGACCCGGCCATACTGCTGTTCGCTTTCGCGGTAATTTATATAGTCCGCAGGTATAGGACCGTGAACATCTTTGAAAAGCCGGCGTGGCTGCGCTGGAGCGTCTACTACGCCCTGTTCGCCATGATAGTGTTCCTTGGCATGGCCAAAGATAATTTCGTGTATTTTAAATTTTAAATGGAACTGCTGATAAAAAAAATATCAATTTTCGCCGGCACGGTGCTGGTGGCCGCGCTGCTGCTGGACCTGGCCGTCACCGCCGGCCTTAAAAGGACCGGCCACGGTGACTGGGGGATCTGGAACGCAGTTTATTCCGGAAAGCTGGGCGCGGACGTAGTGCTGTCGGGGAACTCCCGCACAGCCGAGCATATAGACCCCGACATCATCGACAGGGAACTGGGCACCCGCTCCTGCAACCTGGGAATGGCCGGTTTCGAATTCGAGACCCAGTACCACGCCTACATGATCTACGAGCTTTACAACAGGAAGCCCCGCCTGATAATCCAGAACATAGACGCGTGGGAATTCATGCCAGGCCAGGACGGCACGAATAAGATGCAGTTTTTCGCGTACATCCTGGACCCCCGCCTGCGCGCCTACCTGCTCCGCGCCGGCTTTAAAAAGAAATACCTGTACCTGCCCTTTCTCAGGTACCTGGGCAACCCGCGCCACATCACCGGCGGGCTGGTGGAATTTTTCCGCCTCCGGCATTTCCCGACCGAGCGCCTGCGGGGCTACGGACCCGTGAACGGAGGGTGGGATGGCACGGACCTGGCTAATTTCAGAAGAAGGTACAACAATGTACTGGTGCCGGGCCAGGACCCTCACGCGCTGGGCCTGTTGGAAGATCTGCTGAAGCACTGCCGCGACAACAAGATACAACTTGTGATGGTGCACTCCCCGCTTTACCACGAAGCCACGGAGATAATCAAGGACCGCGAAGGCTTTATGGCTATATTCAGCGACCTGGGCAGGAAATACGGAGCCCCTGTGCTGGATTACACCAACGACAAACTCTCCGGCGACACCGCCTATTTCTACGGGGCAATGCACCTTAATAAGGAAGGAAGCCGCCTGTTCTCCGCCAAGCTGGCCAAGGATATAAAGAAACTGAGGATACTGAAGTAACGTTCTCCCGGGTCAGCTCAATGTGTCCCCGACTTCAATGACAGAAAGCCTTAACGGCCTCTATCACCAGCGCCTGCTGGGCCGCGGTCATTTCAGGGAATATTGGCAATGAAAGCACCGTGGACTGATGGCGGTAGGCGTTGGGGAAGTCCTCGGGCCGCGCGCCCAGCCGCGCGTAGGCTGGCAGAAAGGGCAGGGCTACTGGGTAATTTATAACGGTCTCTATCCCGCGCTCGGCCAGGAATTTCTTCATCTCGTCGCGCCGGGCATGCCGCACCACGTAAAGGTGATAGACATGCTCGTGGCCGCCGGCGGTTATGGGGATATCAAGCCCGTCTATGCCGGCCAGTTCCCTGTCGTAAACGCCGGCGATATGGCGCCGCGCCGCGGTCCAGGCCTCCAGGTGCTTCAGCTTCACGGACAGCACCGCCGCCTGCAGCCCGTCCAGGCGGCTGTTCATGCCCTCTATGCGGTGGTCGCCTTTAACAAGCCCGCCGTGCCGCGCCAGCATGGCCATGCGCTCTGCCAGCACCCCGTCGGCCGTCACTATGGCGCCGGCGTCGCCCATGGCGCCAAGGTTCTTGCCGGGATAAAAAGAGAAAGCGGCCGCGCTGCCGAAAGTCCCCACCGTCTTGCCGCCGCAGCGCGCCAGGTGCGCCTGGGCGCAGTCCTCCAGCACCCACAGGCGGTGTTTGGCCGCCAGGGCCATAATGCCCCCCATGTCCGCCGCCTGGCCGTACAGGTGCACGGGGATAATCCCCACCGTGCGCGGTGTTATTTTGGCCTCGATCAGCGCGGGGTCGATGGTAAGGGTATCCTCGTCAGTATCGCAGAACACCACGCTGCCGCCGGCCTGGGTTATGGTCTCGCTGGTGGCTATCCAGGAATGGGCCGAGGTGATGACCTCGTCGCCGGGCTTCACGCCAAGCGCGCGCATGGCTATGTAGAGCGCGTCCGTGCCGTTGGCGGTTGATACGCAATGCGGTGAACCGATAAGGGCCGAGAATTCTTTTTCAAAAGCGTCAACGTAAGGGCCGCGTATGAAAGCCGAGGTTCTTATAACTTCGGCAATGGCGGCGTCTATATCGGATTTAATGGTGAGGTACTGGGCGTGCAGGTCGGCGAAGGGGACTTTTACCTGTTTGCTCATTTCGGAATATCCTTTATGAACCGGGCCGGGTTCCCGGCGTAGATCCCCGGCTTCGTTATGTCTTTAGTGACCACCGCGCCGGCGCCTATCACCGTGCCGCCGGCTATGCTGACCGGCAGGATGGTGGCGTTGGAGCCGATGGAGACCTTATTGCCGATATGGGTGGGTTTCCACATTTCCTTGCGGCCGCCGGCGGGGCCGCCGGAAGCGAAAGTGTCGTTAATGAACATCACGCCATGGCCTATAAAACAGTCGTCGCCGATTGTGACAAGCTCGCAGATAAAGGCGTGCGACTGCACCTTGCAGCGCTTGCCTATCACGGCGGACTTCTGTATCTCCACAAAAGGCCCCACAAATGTATTGTCCCCTATTTCACAGCCGTAAAGGTTGGACAGCCCCACTACTTTTACGCCTTCGCCGAATTTAACGTCGGCTATACCGGCCAGCTTAATTTCAGGCTTACCCATTTCAGTTTCCCCCCAGGCGGGTTTTCTTCGGGCGCGAGCGCAGGCTCACCTCGCGCTTGGTCTCTATGGATTCGTATATGCCGGCGATAAGTTCCAGGCTCTTGCGGCCCTCTATGCCGTCCACCAGCTGGCGGCTGTCGTTGTTTATGCAGTCCACCACGTGCTCGTAGTAGGCCTTGTGGCCAAAGCCGTAAACGTCGGGCGGGTTCACCGAGTATTTGGTCATTACTTCGGCGTCGCCGGGCTCGGGCTGCCTGAAATTCCAGGTCTTCATCTGGTTCACGGCAAAGCCGCCTATCTCCACGGTGCCAGTCTCGCCTAAAATTGAAATGGAGCCTTCCAGGTCTTTGGGGCGCGCGGCCGTAGTGGCCTCTATAACGCCCAGAGCCCCGTTGCGGAAGCGCACCGTCACCACGGCGGTGTCCTCGGTCTCTATTTTTACCAGGGCCGTGGCGGACATGGCGTAAACCCCCTCCACCTCGCCCATCATCCATTCCAGCAGGTCTACGTGGTGGCTGGCCTGGTTGGCCAGCACGCCGCCGTCCAGCGCCCAGGTGCCGCGCCATTTATCCTGGTCGTAATATTTTTGCTCGCGGCACCAGCGCACGCGCACGGTGCCCAGCACCAGCTTGCCAAAGCGCCCCGCCTCAAGAGCTTCCCGCAATTTCACCACCGGCACGTTGAACCGGTTCTGCTTCACCACAAAAAGCTTTATGCCCGCGTCCGCGCAGGCCTTTATCATGGCGTCCGCGTCGTCCAGCGTCAGCGCCATCGGCTTTTCCACTATTATGTGTTTGCCGTATTTGGAAAGTTCAACCACGTTAGCGGCATGATGTCCGCTTTCGGTAAGCACCGACACAGCGTCCACAGGGGTTTTCGCCATCATCTCGCGCAGGTCCGTATAATACGGCACGCCGAACCTCTCCCCCATCAAGCGGGCCTTCTCCGGCACAATGTCGCACACCGCGGCCAGCACGGCGCCGGCTATCTGCCGGTTCCCCAGCAGTTCCGAGTGCCTTTTAGCGATGCGTCCGCACCCCACCAGCGCAAATTTAATTTCAGGTTTCGTGTCCGCCATTGTCAGCCTTTAGGTAAGAACTACATTGTATTAATTATCCCCATCAACCACCCCCTTTATTTAGGCCGCCGCTAAGGGGGATCCGGGCACAGCGACAACTATCGCTCGCGGGAAAGACGGAGTTGCTCTAATTCTTTTTTTAATGGAAACCAGTATTTCAAGTCTTTTGCTCTTTCCACGGCTTCTTCTTTTTTAAGCAGGCCGGATAGTTTTTTAAAATTACCCGCTAATGCTTCGCGCAAAAGGGGCCTGCGCGCGCTAACTCTGCGAGCCGCCTCCGGATAATCGGCGCAAAGCCGGGCCAGCGTTTCCGGCACCCGGCATTGGGCAAGCCACCAACTGATTTTGGCGGAGGAACCGGCGCCCTCATTTATGAAAATATCATTTTCAATAAGGCGGCTTAACATAAACCAGTCCTTATCACGCTGGGTTTTTTTGCTTTGAACAAGATCCTCAAGAGAAATTATGTCTACCGCGCCCAATCCTGAAATTTTCACGCGGTTACGCCGGCCCCAAAGTTTCCCAAATGCGTCGCAACCCTTCAGTTTAGACATGATGTCAACCCGCAACCCCTGCACCCCGCGGGCGCCGCAGCGAAAATGGCAGGCGTGGCCCTTAAGCAGGTACGGGATCGTTAATTCGGGATAATATACCGGGACGGCTTTTAATATTTTTAGCGCGCCCTGCAACGCCTTAAGGTTTAGCGGCGAGGCCAGCACGACAAAGTCGGAGTCGCGGCTGAATTCCGCGGCCCCGTACACAATACATGCCTGTCCGCCTATAAGCAGGGATTTAACTTTTTGCTTTCGGAAAATTGAAAGGACCTTGAGGATCGGGCTGAGAGTCAAATTTCCCTCCTATCGCCAGGTAAAACTTCCACAACTTGGCGGACTCTATCATCCGCTGCGCGGGAGAAAGACGGAGCCAGTCCAGTTCCTCATGGTTGAGTCTGGAACGATATTTAGTTAGTCTGGAACCCATGTTCGTATTATATAAAATGTATGCGCCAGGACCCGGCTCCTTTTTGTACGTACGAATTAAAACTTCTTCTTCAGCGTTATGCGCTGTATGCTGCCAAGGCCGGTTTCAGGGGACATGGAATAATCCAGCTGGGCGCCCAGGCCCATCAGGCCCGCGCCTATGCTTAAGCCGCTTTTTCCATTGTTGGCCGCCAGGCCGGCCAGGCCGTACCCGCCGCGCAGGGCGAAACCCAGGCCGCTGTCGGTTTTCATCATGGCGTACTCGGTGCCGGCGCTGAACACCGTCTGTTTATCGTACACAAGCCGTTTAACATCGAAGGCCAGGGAAATACCGGGCATTAACGCCGCCGCAAATCCGGCGTTAACGCTTAAAGGCAAATTATCCCTTTGGGACAAATACTTAATACCGCTACCAAGGTTCTGCACACCAAATCCCAGTGTTACAGGCAGCCGGGCAAGGCGGCTTTTGGCCCCAAAGTCCACAGCAAAAGCCTCGGCCTTCACCCCGGCTATGCTGCTTTGAATATATTTTACTGCGCCGCCTATATTCTTAACGGCAAAACCAAGGCTTACAGCCTGGTCGTAAGCGCTGTAGCCGCCGCTGGCGCTTCTATCATCGGCGCGGCCGTCAAAAGAACTGTTAGCCAGCCGCGTTATGCCAACACCGATCGCCAGTTTATCGCCTTTCAGCCTGCCCAGGGTGGTGCCGAAACCAATAAAATCGTGGCTTGAATCCATAAGCCATTTACTGTGGCTGAAGGCCACCTCCGGCCCCGTAATGGCGGACATGCCGGCCGGGTTGTAACTTATGGCGCTTATTCCATAAGCTGAAGCCGCCCCGGGCGAAGCCATGCCGCTAAGCCGGGCGTCGGTGTCTATCCTCAGGAACTGCGCGCCGGTACCCGCGGCGCGGGCCGCCGGCGAGGCCGCGAAGAGCACGGAAAATATTATTATGGTCTTTTTCATATTTTCCTTTTACCGCACCACCGAGAACTTACCCTTGGTCCTGATTTTCTTTCCGGACCGTTCGGCCTCTATGGTGTAGTAATACACCCCGCTGGCTATATGCCCTTCCCAGGCGTATTCGTAGGCGTAACCGCCGCCGATGGCCTGCGGATTACCGGTAAGCATCCTCTCATGGGCTAACTGGCCGGCCACGGTGTAGACGCGTATCTTAACGCTGTCGGCCGTACCAACCTCTATATGGAACGTCGGCACCTTGCCGCCTTTGGCCGGGTCCGGGTACACGTACACCTCGCCCAGCTTGAATACCTGGTCGGAGGCAGATGAGAGGCCGTATTCAGAGACCTTCACATTCTTGGCGTTCTTTATCGTCCTCAATACCGCGGGTGCCGCAAAAATGCCACCGTCGCTGAAGGTTCCTGACACCGTCACCGTAGCCACGGTATTCCCCGGCAGTGCCGCCGCCACCGCGTCCCTGTCGAATTTCACCGTGGCGGAGCCGCACAGCACGCCATAACTACCGTCCTTTTTAGCACCGGGCTTAACGGCATATATAGGGCTTGATAAAGCCGCCCCGTTGACCGCGCTCATGTTTATTGTGTCGCCCATAAAACAGCCGGCGCCGTTTATTGTCAGCTCGGCGGTAACGGTCTGGCCGTTGCTGCCCAGGTTCAACGTGGAGGGCGATAACACCACCTTAACCGAAGGCGCTGGCCGCGCCGGCGTTTTGCGCAGCAAAGCATACAGGGAAGTGTGCAGTATCTCGCCTTCCACATATGCCTCAGTACCGGACACCATAACGATACGCTGGCCGTATATGGAAGCGCTGCTCCAGGTAACGCCATCAAAGTAATATATGGCTACCGTATTGGTATCCACGCCTACCGGGTTAAAGGCGAATCTGAACGTGGCCGAGGAGGCGAACTGCACGCCGCTGGGCTCCAGTTCATAGAAGTTCCCCAGCACCGGTTCCAGCCCGGCCGCCGCCATGGCGGTGAACACCGTCATGGTTGAGGTTATAGTGCCGGTAGAGACAGAGGAAACCTCCAGTTCAACCCCGGGCGTAGTTACGGTCATAAGCCCATCGGCGCTGGAACTGGTTACGGGCGAGGCCTGGCCCCCCGAGTACCGCGCCGCTATCTCTTGCGCGCTCAAAGCACGGTCGTATATCGTTGTGTTGTCGATCTTGCCGTTCCAGAAAATACTATAACCGGCACCGCCGCCTATCCAAAGAGGTACGCCGCTATTAGCGATCTTGCCGGTTAACGCCCCTGTGCGGGACTGTTTCACCCCGTCTATATACAGCGATACCTCGGCGCCATTGTAAACACCGACGATATGCACCCACTTACCAGGCTCCATCGGCACATCGGACGCCGCCATGCTTTCCTGGTTTCCCTCGTTTGCAACTATGAAGTTTATCCGCTTATCGCCCGTCTGGGGGCCAATCTGCAGCTCGTAATCCCCCTTCACATACGCTTGGCTCTTATGCATCAATACAGCGAACATGTCCACTTGTTCGGCATACGCCCACATCTCCACCGTCAATGCGGACATCCCCTGATACGGCGCTATATTCGGTATCTCAACGTAATCGTTCACCCCGTCAAAGTTTAACGCGCCGCCGGCCACGCCTTCTGTCCACGTAGCGCCCACTATATTGCCGTGGCTGGCATTCGTGGAAATATCATGCGCTACGCTGCCGCTGGCCTCGTCGAAACGCCACTCGCCGGCTGCGGGGGACGGCTGTGTTGCAGCCGCAACATTAATTACCGCCATTTTCACAGCGCTTTGGTTCCCTACATTGTCAAAAGCGGTGTAATATACGGTATGTGGCCCCACAGACAACGTAAAGGGAGAGATATATCTTGGATTTTCGCAGGTCCCCACTGGCCCAACGAATGTTGGATCCTCCTGGCAGGAGTCCGAAGAAACATCAATCAGGAGGAAAATATCTTTAACATCTGACGCCTGATCAACAGCGGTAATAGTTATAGTGTCCGCGGCTTTGGCAGACACAACAGCGCCGGTGGAAACAGCAACCCCATCCACATACATCGCGGTACGCGGGGCAACCGTGTCAACAAATACATCCTGGATAACTTCATTCTCAAGATTGCCCACTCTGTCTTCCGCCCAATAATGCAGGACATGCGCCCCCCCAGCCACAACGACCGGGCTCCTATAAACATAATCGGGGCAGTTGTCCAATAACTGGCACTCTTCCCTGCCGGCATCTACCCTTGCCATGATACTGGCAACTCCGGAAGCGGCCCCGTTATACCCTAGGTCCTCGGAATGCAGTATGATGCCCGAGGAGCCGCCCGTATATAATATTCCTTCGGCCATAAATTGATTCTCATTCGGCACAACAACAGTTTCCGGGCTTGAGTAGTCAGCGCTGATTACGACCTGTTTCGGGAGCTCTATATTGCCCGCATTATCTAGTGCGAAATAGGTAACCGTGCTCGTTCCCTCCAACAAGTTAAAGGTAGACATATAAACAATAAAGTCGGAAAAATCACCAGCAGCAGCCCCCGCCAAAGAAGTGGTTGAGACATTTGCGCCGTAATATATGTTCTTCAACCCACTGGCCGGTACTCCTTCTTGCGCGGAATCGTACGAGTATATTCCGATATTGGCATAAGGCCCGATGTAGGTTTCTCCGTTCTGGCCTGGATAGACGAGGCCTCCGTACTGGATCATGGATTCAGGCGGGGCCATGTCAGGAATGTTCGGCTTTACCGTAGAGAATACTCCACATGCTTCCGGCATGGAATTTAAAACCGCGGAGATACTATCCCCATCCGACGAACTACCGCTTATCTGCTTCAAAGTGCCGCTAATAGCGCATATCAGACTTAGCGTTTTAGCGCTTACCCCAACACGCGACAACTGGTTGGGAGAATACCGCATCTTAAAGGCACCTGGAGGAACCAGTTCTGTACCGTTGCCGGCAAACAGGAAAATATCGGAGACCAGATATTCCCCGGCAGTCTCGGCGGAAGAGATATAATCCGATATGGGCGCCTGCTCCGTGGCTGCGGCGGCAAGCGCCGCTCCGGAGAAATACGATGCAAACTCCGCTTCAGCCTCGCCATTGATCAGATTCAAACTCTTTGCTGTATACAGCTGCGGCGCCGGGTACGGAAACACGACCACCATTTTAGAAAGCGTCCCAGAGACCTGGGCGCTAACGAAAACT
>DMXM01000020.1 GCA_003482905.1 Elusimicrobiota bacterium | reverse complement strand
CAAGGGTTTCCATCTTCCAGGGTGCGCGGGGCAAAACCCCGGACAGGCCCCCGACTACGCTTCTTTGACGTGACTCTCGGCAAAAAAACTCTCCTTACTCACTCCCCGGTATAGCCCAGCATCTCATCCGTCAATTCTCCCGGTTTCGGCGCCGCCTTGCGCACATGCGCGTTCTTAAGCTTGTCCTTAAAGGCAAGATAGTACAGCACCGGCACCGCCACGCGCGAGAGCAGTGTAGCCGCTATCTGTCCCGCTATCAGCGATATAGCCAGCCCCTGGAAGATCGGGTCGAACAATATCACCCCGGCGCCCACAATAACCGCCAGCGCCGTCAGCAGCATAGGCCTGAAACGCACCACGCCCGCCTCTATCACCGCCTCAGCCAGCGGCATGCCGTCGCGTATCTTCAGATTAATGAAGTCCACCAAAATGATGGAGTTGCGCACCACAATGCCGGCCGAGGCAATAAAACCTATCATCGAAGTGGCAGTGAAGAACGCGTTCATCCCCCAATGCGCCGGGATAATACCTATCAGCGCCATAGGAATAGCCGCCATAATTATCAGCGGGGTCAGGAAGTCCTCGAACCAGGCCACTACAAGAATGTAGATAAGCACCAGCACCATGGCGAAAGCCAGGCCCAGGTCCCGGAACACCTCGTAGGTTATATGCCATTCCCCGTCCCACTTTATGGCCGTTTCCGAGGAACTCACCGGCTGGCGCGTAAAATACTGGTTGATCTTCGCGCCGCGCGCCTTGGACAGCTCGTCTATCTTCGCCTTAAGGTCCAGCACGGCGTATACCGGGCTTTCGGTGCCGCCGGCGATGTCCGCAGTAACGTAGGCCACCCGCTGCAGGTTCTTGCGGTAGATGGGCTGGTTCTCCAGGCCGTTCTCTGCCTTAACGAAGCTGGCCATGGGAATGGCCGTGCCGTTGGGGGAGAAGAATTTTATTTCCTGCAAAGTCTCCAGCCGGCGGCGCTTCTCCGGCGAAAGGCGCAGGCGTATGTCCACGGCTTCGTTCTCGTCTTCCACGTGCGCCGAGTCTATGTCGGAGCCGTAGAGGGACAGCGCCGCGGTCTGCACTATCTCGGCGGCCGCAAGGCCGTTAAGGCTGGCCTTCTGCCTGTCCACCATCAGCCGGGTTATGGGCTGGGCCTCGGGGATATAGGAATCCACGTCGACTATCCCCTCGGTGCCTTTAAGGATGTTCTTGATTTCCTCGGCCAGCGCCCGCTGGTTCTTGGGGTTGGGGTCGAAGACCTCTATGAGCATAGTGGCCATCACCGGAGGGCCGGGAGGGACCTCGGCCACCTGTATGCGCGCGCCGTAGCCGTCGGCTATCTTTTTAAGCGGGCCGCGCACCGCCACGGCTATGTCGTGGCTGGGGCGCTTGCGGGAGTGCTTGTCGGAGAGGTTCACCTGGATGTCCGCCTGGTAGGATTCCCGCCGCAGGAAGTAATGGCGCACCATCCCGTTGAAGTTGTACGGGGCCGAGGCGCCGGCGTAAACCTGCAGGTCCCGCACCTCGGGCACGCCGGCCAGGTATTTGGCCATTTCTCCGGCGGCGCGCTGCGTGCGCTCCAGCGAAGAGCTCTCCTGCATGTTGATGATCACCTGGAACTCGTTCTTATTGTCGAAAGGCAGGGTCTTGAATATTACCAGCCTGAAGGCCACCATGGCCAGGGCGGCCGCGAGCAGCCCGGTGGTGAAGAGCAGGAATTTCTTGCCGTTGGCCGGCGTGTAGATCAGCTTGCCCATCAGGCGGCGGTAAAGCCGGTCCAGGAGGCCTTCTTTATTGTGCGTGCAATGTTTTACGGGCCAGCGCTGCACCACCTTGGCATAAAGCCAGGGTGCGAAGGCGAAGGCCACGCCTAGCGAGAACAACATGGCTACCGAGGCGCCTATAGGTATGGGGCGCATATAAGGGCCCATCATCCCGCTGACGAAGGCCATGGGCAGGATGGAGGCGATGACCGTCCAGGTGGCGAGGATGGTAGGATTGCCCACCTCGTCCACGGCGTTGAGGATATTGCGGTACAGGGAGTTCTTGCGGTTCATCACGCAATGGCGGTTTATGTTCTCCACCACCACTATGGCGTCGTCCACCAGAATGCCGATGGAGAAGATGAGCGCGAACAGGGTTATGCGGTTAAGGGTGTAGCCATACAGGTAGTAGACCAGCATGGTAAGCGCCAGCGTGACGGGGATGGCCACCAGGACCACCGCGGCTTCGCGCAGGCCGAGCGTAAGGGCTATAAGCAGGGTGACGGACAGCGTGGCCAGCAGCATATGGTAAATAAGCTCGTCGGATTTGGCTTTGGCGGTTTCGCCGTAGTTGCGGGTGACGGTGATGTTGATGCCGTCGGGTATCTCGCGGCCTTTCATGGCCTCCACTTTAGCTAATATGGCGCGCGACACTTCGGTGGCGTTGGCGCCGCGGCGCTTGGCCACGGAGAGAGTTACCGCGGGGCGTTCCCCGGCGGCCTTAACCGCGGAGGCCGCTCCCTGCAGCATGGTCACCGAACGTTCTTCTTCGTCCGGGCCGTCCTTTACGTCGGCCACCTCCGAGAGTTTTACGGGGCGGCCGTCATAAACGCCCACTATTATGTTTTTAAGGTCGTCGGCGCCGCGGATAAAAGCGTCGGTCTCGGCCAGCAGCTTGTTGTCGCCCTGGTTATAGTGCCCTACGGGCAGGCGGGCGTTGGACATCTTTATTATGCCCGCCAGCATGGGCGGGGTAAGGCGGTGGCGGGCGAGGGCCGCGGGGTCGAAATGGACGATAAACTGGCGCTTGTGGCCGCCTATGATGCGGGTTTCGGAGACGTTGGAGACGGAGTTGAGCTCGGTCTGTATGCGGGCGGCGGCGCGGCGCAGTTCATAATCGTCGCGGCCTTCGCCCCAGAGGGTGAGAGCCAGCACGGGCACGTCGTCTATGGCGCGGAATTTTATGAGCGGCTCTTCGGAGCCGCGGGGGAAAATGTCCTTGTTATCGAGGGTTTTGGTATAGACCAGGTTGGCCGCTTCCTCCGGGGTGGTGCCGACCTTGAAGCGCACGGTGAACATGGCGAAGTTGGGCTGGGCTATGGAGTAGATGTATTCTACGCCGGGTATTTCCCAGAGTTTGCGTTCGCCTACTTCTACCAGGTGCTTTTCTATTTCTTTTGGCGTGGCGCCGTAGAAAGGGACCATGATGTCGAACATGGGGACGTTGATCTGGGGTTCTTCTTCGCGGGGGAGTTTGAACGTGGAGAAAACGCCCAGCAATATGAAGGTTATAATCAATATGGGGGTGAGGCGCGACCCTATAAAAGCCCCGGCCATGCGCCCGGCCATTCCGTATTTATGTTGTGTTTGGTTCTGCATTTGTTTGCTCCTGTTATTATCTAAAACGACCTGCAATCTGTGCGGCCGGGGCCTGACGAGGGGATGGGTTCGGCGGGCCCTCTCGGAAGGAGCCGCTTACGTAAGCGCGGCGACTGAGAGAGGAGGGGCGGGCACGGTGTGTCCCGACCCCGTGCCCGACGGGCCCATCCCCTCGCCAGGCCCCTTTACAGCTTAACTATCTAAACTCCTGAGCTATTTCACTCCCAGTTTATCCGACATTTCTTTTATGGCCGCCGCGTCCAGGGTTTCCGAGGCCAGCAGGGTCTGGGCGTGGTAGAGGTTCAGTTTGTAAAGGGTCTCGTAATAGTTGGCTTCGGCCTGAAGCACCGAGGCCTGGGCGCGCAGCACTTCAAGGACGCTCTGGCGGCCCTGGCGGTAGAGGGGGCGGAAGAGCTCCAGGGACTGGCTGGCTTTGGCCAGGGTTTCCCTGGCTATCGGCAGGCTTTCTTTGGCGGCTTTGTAGTTGCCGAGGGCCTCGGATAATTCTGCCGCCGCTTGTTTGCGTGCTTCGTCCAGGCGGGAGGAGGCCGCCGAGGCTTCCGCACTGGCCGCGTCTTTCTTCGCGAAATAGGCGGGGTCGCCCAGGGGCAGGGTGAGGCGCAGGCCCAGCATGCGATTGTCCCTGAAGTCGGACAGGCTTTCGGAATTGGTTTCCCAGCTGCCGAAAGCTTCCACGGTGGGCAGCACGGAATCTTTCTGCATGGCTTCCGAGGTTTTGGAGATGGCGGCCATCTTTTCAAGCGCCCTTATGTCGCGTCTTCCGCCCGCGGCCGCGGCCCGGAGCTGGTCGCGGGAGGCTTCTGCGTAGGCCGCCTCACCCAGCGCGCCGGCGGCTTCAACGCCGGCGGCGGGGTCCAGGCCCAGGGTTATGGCCAGTTTTTCGTTCTCAATAGCCAGGGCCAGGTTCCAGTTAAGACTGTAGCCGCGCAGGGTGGAAAGTATAGCTTCGGCGCCGTAATAATCCGAGCCCAGCACCATGCCTTTATCTTTCAACATCTGGGCCGTCTTCAGCTCGGTTTCGGCGGCTTTCACGCTTTCTTCCGCCAGGCTGGCCAGGCGGCGGCGCAACAGTACGGTGAGCCACTGGTAGGTTATCTTGAAAGTTATCCCCGAGCGGGCCCTTTCGTAGCCGCTTTGGGCGGCTTCGGCGCCCAGCTTGCCCATTTTAACCGCGTTAGAGATGGCGAAACCGGTAAAAAGCGGCACTCCGGCCTCTATGCCGGCCATATAGTTGCGGGCGGGGTCGGGGTCGTTTATGGTGGCCATGGATGCCATGCTGAAAGAGCCCTGTTTCATGGCGGTGGCGAAGGCGTAAACCGGGTCCGTCCCGTCAGTGTACATTCCCTTCAACTTGAAGCCGCCGAGGCGGGCCAGCCTGGCCTGGCTCAGCCCGGCTTTGGCGCCGCTTACGCGGGCCGCTTGTTCCTTTAGTAGATTGTCGGCTTTAAGGCCCTGCTCTACCGCCGCCTCCAGCGTGAGGGGTGCGGCTTGGGTTATCTGAGGAATAAAAAAAACGATCAGGAACGCTGTTATGGTATTTATCATTACTGCCTCCGCTTTATTTCTGAATCTCACTAATGAGATGCGGCCGGCGCTAAAAAGTTTCAGGCATCTTTTAAACACCCAAATATGGTTGACAGCCTGCGGCGCTCCTGACTTCCGCAGAACTCC
>DMXM01000001.1 GCA_003482905.1 Elusimicrobiota bacterium | reverse complement strand
ACTAAGAGGCCTTAAATACAGGTACTATAACAACCAGCCAGGCCCGCGCGCAGCTCTTCAACCTTGTTGATGCGGCTGTCATTTCGCACAGGCCGGTACAGATAAAAGGGCGCCGCGCCTCCGCGGTGCTTGTTTCTTCCGAAGACTGGGAAGCCATCCAGGAGACGCTTTATCTTCTGTCCACTCCGGGCATGCGCGAGTCCCTCATTAAAAACATGAAAACCCCTGTTGCCAAATGCTCAAAGAAGCTGCCGTGGTGAACTGGGAACTTGTTTTTACCCTGGACGCCTGCAAGGACGCAAAGAAGATCCAAGCCTCCGGGCTTCGCGGCCGCGTAGACGCTCTGTTCGAGGTTTTACGCGCTAACCCATTCCAGAATCCCCCCCCCTTACGAAAGGCTCGTAGGAGATCTAGCCGGCGCTTACTCCCGGCGCATTAACATCAAACACCGCCTCGTCTACCAGGTCTACAAAATTGAACACATCGTAAAGATATTACGAATGTGGACTCATTACGAGTAACAAGGATAATACGAGTGGGAATAGGGGACACCCCTATTACACGATGTTTATTTTAGAAAAGGCCTGTTGTATGAGGTGGCTGCAATACGTCCATACTGGCCATTTTTGATATACTTTCCAAAATGGAAACCGGCAAGGGTATAGTTAAAAACTTCACCTCACTGGTAACAGCCGACTTTATAGTAAAGACGATAGGTTTTGCCGTTACCGTCTACCTTGCCAGAAAGCTGGACCCAGGGGATTTCGGCGTGCTGACTTTCAGCTTCTCCATCATAAACTATTTCACATATTTCACAGACCCAGGGCTCTGTACCTACGGGATAAGGAAGATTGCGCAGGAGCCGGAGGCCGTAGCCGCGCACATGAGCGATATCTTTACTATAAGGCTCTGGCTGACGGCAGCGGCCTTCGCTCTGGCGGCAGGTTTATCTTTCTTTATTCACCAACCGCCGCTTGTAAAATTCATTATACTGGCATATGCTCTAAGCATGATGCCGCAGGCTTTAAACCCGACATGGATATATCAGGGCCTGCAGAAGATGGAATTAGTGGGAGCCTATAGCATCGCAAATTCCCTGATATACTCTGGGCTGATCTTCCTTTTTGTAGACGGGCACCACCAACTGGCGCTTATTCCGCTGTTCCTTACAGCCGCCTATTTCATAACCTCGGCCTCTTTTCTTTGGCCGCTTTTAAAACGCTACAGTTTTTATTTCCGCAAAGTCAGGCTGCGCCAGGCGGTTGAGGCGGTTAAAACCAGCCTCCCCATCGGGGTCAGCACATTTTTAGTGGCCGGCGTCAACTGGAACCTGTCCACCACCCTCCTGGGGTTATTGTCGGACCAGGCTCAGGTAGGCTATTTCGCGATAGCCATGAAAATAGCGCTGATCTTAATTGGCGCGGGGGTAGCTTTTGGTATAACCCTCCTGCCTATTTTCTCAAAGTACAACTATTCTTCCAAACCCACCGCGGAAAAGATACTTTTTCTTTCACAGAAAATCATTTCACTTATCGGGATACCGCTTATTTTCGGGACCCTGGCGACCGGGGACTATCTTATACGCTTTATTTTCGGGCTAAAATACCTTAACACCGGCCCGCTTCTGAACCTGATAATTCCGGGCGCCATTTTATATATCCTCAACACCGTGTATTATGCCTATTTGATATCAGAAGAAAAGCAGATGGAAAATATGCGTATTTCAGTGGCAAGGACACTGACCCTGCTCTCCGCTAGCATGCTGCTGATCCCGGCATTCGGCGCCCGTGGAGCGGCGGCAGCCTATACACTTTCAGAGTTTTTAAGCGCCGTAATTTACGTCCGGACGATAAAAACCAGCCCAAATCCGGCATACGATCATCTGGCCCTCCTGGCGAAACCGCTAATTGCCTCTATAGCGATGTTTTTTATCGTTTATCTGGTACCGCAGCGCCTCGCTTTTCTCAAGATCCCTGCCGGAGTAATTTCCTATACGGTAATCATATTGGCGATAAAGGGCGTAACCCAGGACGAAATAAGGAAACTGAACGGATATTTTAAGAAAGGAAGACCATCAAAGGATGCCGCTAATGAAAATACTTGATCTAGGCTGCGGGAATAACAAGAAATCAGGCGCTACCGGGATAGACTACAACCCGTCTTCGGCCGCCGATATAATCCACAACCTGGACACCTTCCCTTACCCTCTGGAGAACGACCTCTTCGACGACGTGCTGGCCCACAATATTCTCGAGCACGTGGCGGACGTCCCAAAGGTCATGGGCGAGATATGGCGCTCCGCCAAGAACGGGGCCACGGTAGAAATAATCTCCCCCTTCCCAAGTTCGCGCTGGCTGCACGCTGATCCCACCCACAGACGGGCATTCATTTCAAAAACGCTTGATTTCTTCATACCTGGAAAAGACTTTTACGGCAATCTCCCCACGTTGGCAAAATTCGAGCTTATCGAAGTAACTTACCAGAAAGACTCCTGCAGCTGGTGGGACGCCCTGCTGCTGAAACTGGCCAACAGATTCAAGGACCATTACGAATCGTATTTCATGTATTCCTACCAGGTTCACGCCATAAGATTCAACCTCAAGGTGATAAAATAAGGCGAGATTTAAACAATGCGCATTGCCATAGAAATGGCCGGTGGTTCTCAGTCTTGTTGATACCGCCGCGCTTTTGCTACTATAAAATCTACGGTCCGCCCAGTATCTCCGATGATTAATTTTGCAAAACAAATATACCGGTTCGTCTTCCCGAAGGCTCTGCGCGAAAAGATCACGTACGCCCGTGAATGGGGCTCGGTTTGGGCCAATTACCAGCTTTTCCGGTCCGCCCTCATTAATCGGTTCTACAGAACTGGTATACGGCCAAAAGCCGTGTTTATAGAGGTTGCCAACATCTGCAATGCCCGTTGCGTATTTTGCGCCTACCCGGACATGAAGAGGCAAAAAAAAACGATGTCGCTGCCTCTTTTTAAAAAGTCCATCGATGATTGCCTGGCGGGCGACATCACCGAGGTAGACCTTACCCCTATAGTCGGGGACCCGTTCATGGACAGCGGAATCTTCGATAAGCTTGATTATCTTTCCCGCGCCCCCGGCATCACACGGTTCCATTTCTACACTAACGCCATCCTGCTGCGTTCCGGTTACGCAGACAGGCTGACGGCCTATGATGCCCGCTTCTGGATATTCTGCTCGTTCGGCGGCTTTAGCCGCGAGACTTACCGCAAGATCATGGGGGTGGATAAGTTCGAGGAAGCCACGGCTAACATACGTTACCTTATAGAGCGGAAGCTGCAGACCGGCTCCGGTATCCGCATCCATGTCAGCCTCCGCGTTCCCCGCGGCAGCGAGCACGGTGAATTTTGGGAGTATCTTAAGGACAAACGATCCCGGGGCGCCGTCGAGATAAGTTCCGTAGAAGAGTTTGACAACTGGGGGGGCAGGATTCCGGATTCCAAGCTGCTGGCGGCCGGCCTGGTCCCCAAGCTGCCGCCCAATCACCGCGGCGTGTGCCGACGCCTTTTGACGGGCCCGGTAATCCTTGCGGACGGGCGGGTGAACGCCTGCTGCTGCCGGGACGCCGAAGCTACGCTGATAATCGGCGATGTGACGCGGGAACCCCTTATGGACATCTTAGCCGGTCAAAAACTCAGGGAAGTTTTGCGGCGCCTGGAGAAGGGAGATTTCCCGGATATCTGTAAAAAATGTACAAAGTACCAGTCCCTCCGGGATGGCGTAGTTGACGATTAAAAAGCGCCCGCCCTCCGATAAAGCCCCATCGCGTCGCCTGTCGCCAAATCCTGCCTGTTAAAGCATTAAAAAGATAAGGGAGTGCTTTCCATTGCGCCCAGCTGCCAGGGAGTAAAACCAGTGCTGTCTTCCCGCAAGTCGGGGCAGCCCGCTTTTCAAATGCCGGGAGAGCTACTGCTTAGGCTTTACGTTCCGCCAGCATGAAGAAGGCGGGGCCATAAGGCTTGAAGAGCAGGCACCACAGATAAAGAATTAGTGCTGGCGCTGCGGCCACTGTGGAAATTACGGCTTTACCGAATATGGCGGCGGCTTTGCGCTGGATAGAGCGCCGCGCTGGTTGTCCGGCCTCCATCCGCGCCGCGCCACCGGAGGGCGCGCCGGATGCGGTCCTTGAGATAAAAGTGGTAACCGGAGAAACGAAGCGCGTCAGCAGGGCCGCGAATGTCAGCGGCTGCTGCACCGTTGACCTGACGGAAAAGCCGGCCTTTTCAAGCGCCGCCTGCATGGCGGCCGGATCCCAGCGCGTAAGGTGGTGGGGCGGGCTGTCGTAATGCCTGTTGATGAGCGTTTTACAGGACCGCCTGTCCGGCACCGTTACAGCTATAAGGCCGCCGGGGTTTAAAATGCGCGCGGCTTCGCGCAGCACGCCCCGCGGGTCGTCCAGGTGCTCGAGCACGTCGAACAGCGTAACCGCGTCGAGCGACGAGGCCTGCGCCTGTCGCAGGAAGTCCGGGATGTAGGTGCGCGTTATGCGGCCGGGGGCAAGCGTCTCCGCCCCCGGGGTCTTCTGTGGCGAGTAATCTATGCCGGAGGCGTCATACCCTTTCAAAATGGCGAAATGGATAAAGAGTCCCCAGCCGCAGCCGATGTCCAGGATCTTGCGCGGCGCAGGAACATTGGCAAAAAAAGTCTCAAAACGCCAGTCCGCTGTCATCCCGGGGAAAGCTTCGACGTCCGGATAAAGCTCCGGATACGTTCCCGGAGGCGGATTGTCCATCGGGTCGGAAAAATCCGCTCCGCAATCCGCGCAGCGCAGGATGCTGTAGCGTTTGCGCAGCACCGGCTGGAAATAATCTTCTACCAGCCGCGCAGCGGCCGCACTACCGCAGACAGGGCAGTTCTTTACCGGATCTTTATCAGCCATGGCATCCTCTGAACCGAAGAAAATAATAAAAAAGGCAACAGAAGCCTTTTTAGAGAAAGTTATTTTACTATATATGGGGAAGTTTGTTTGTTCCATCGCATGACGCGCACCCAAAAGCGCGCCAAAAAGATCCCCGCCGGCGCGCGGGTTTATAGTAAAATGTTGATATGCGGCACGCTGAAAAGATACTACCTGGATAACAATGAGGATAGCCATAGAGGTCAGCCCGCAGCTGGAAGGCAAAAGAGGCATAGGGCTTTACGTCGAAAACCTGCTCAGAAGCCTTTCGGCCATAGACCGGGAGAACGAATACGTGGTCTTCACCTGGTTCTACAGGGATTACCGCGCCAAGCTCGCCTCGCTGCGCATCCCCGAAGCGCCCAATTTCTCTACGCTGGCCTACAGGTTGCCTGATTCGCTGGTCATGGCGACCGAATGGAACCTGCGCATCCCCGTCATCTCCGCCCTGCTTAAAGGAAGGGATATAGACGTCTACCACAGCCCCGGCCCGCGTCTGCCTTACCTGAGCCGCTGCAGAACGGTGGTCACCATACACGACCTGATATGCGAGAAGTTCCCCGCCTGGGTGAATACGCGCTTTCTTGACGAGAGCCGCCGCGCCGCCAGGACCGCCGACGGGCTGATAGCCGATTCCGCCAGCACGCGTAACGACCTTGTGGAGCTGTACGGCATAGCCCCCCAGAAAGTGGACGTTATACACCTTGGCGTGGACGTCAAAACGTTTCGCCCGGTACCGCGCAGAGAGGCCCTGGCTGCGGCGGCCGCGTACCGCCTGCCTGAAAAATTCATCCTCGACGTGGGCCCTTTCGAACCGCGCAGGAACACGGAAACCCTGCTCCGGGCCTACGCGCTGGCGAAGCCGGACATAGCCCCTCACAAGCTGGTGCTCGTCGGCAGACCTTCGGCCGGCTTAACGGAGCTGGCCGCCGGGCTGGGCATAGCCAGGGACGTAACCTTCATAAGCGGCCTCAGCCCGGAAGAAATGGCCGCGGTCTACAGCCTGTCCTCGGTTTTCGCCCACCTGTCGCTTTACGAGGGGTTCGGGCTTTCGCTGCTGGAGGCCATGGCCTGCGGCTCCGCGCCGCTCATTTCCGACGTCTCGTCCCTGCCGGAAATAGGCGGCGAGGCCTGCCTCAAGGTGGAAGACCCGAAGAACGCGGAGGAATGCGCCGCGGCGCTAAAGCGCCTGGTCCTGGACCGGGCCCTGGCGGACGAACTCGGGGCCCTGGGCAGGGCGCGGGCGGGGCTGTTCTCCTGGGAAGATACCGCCCGCAAAACCCTGGAATGCTACCGCAGGGCGCTGGCCGCATGAACGATTCCCGGCTCCATGCCCCCGCCTGCCCCTCCGCCCCCTATCTCCTCCTGAAAGCGGCGTACTTTTTCATCCTGCTGCCGCTGACGCTGCCTCTCTTTGACTCTGGTACGTGCTGTTCAAGGCTGCGGGAAGGGGCTTTTACATATTCTGCCTAGCGCGGGTTCGCACCGAAGGGATAAATTCAATATAATCAACACTATGCGCGTTTCGGTGATAATTGCCACATATAACTACGGGCGCTTCATACAAGAGGCCGTGGATAGCGTTTTCGCACAGGACTGGCCGGCAGAGGACCTTGAGCTGATAGTGGTGGACGATGGCTCTACCGACGACACGGCCGCGCGGCTGGCGCCCTTCATGGGCCGCATAAAATATCTGCGCCAGGAGAATTCCGGCCAGGCCGAGGCTTTCAACAACGGCGTCAAGCTCGCCACCGGAGAGATAATATGCTTCCTTGACGCGGACGATTCGTGGAGGCCCGGCAAGCTGCGCAAAACCGCCGCCGCCTTCGCCGAAGCCGCCGATATAGGCATGGTGCAGCACTTCATGCTGGACGTGGACCCCGCCGGGACCGCTATGACACAAAAGCTGGAGAACAGGCGGGAGTTCTATTCCCTGGCCGACTTCCTGGAAGGCCGTGCCAGCTTCACCGGGACCAGCGGGCTGGCCTTCCGCAGGTCCTTCCTTGAAAAGCTTTTGCCCATCCCCGGAGAGCTTTTCTACTGCGCCGACGAGTACCTCTACACCGCCGTCCTGTTTTACGCGCGGATCTATTCCATCAACGAAGTGCTGGGCGACAAGAAGATCCACGGCGCGAACTGGTTCGCCGGCACGATAAACGACACGAAGCGCCTTGAGAACTACATAAAGGTCAAGACCGTCATCCTCGGGGACCTGGAAGCCAGGCTGGCCGCGGCCGGGATAGATATAGCTGAGACTTCAGCGCCGCTGCCGCTTGAACTAGCCAAGATCAAGGTCCTTTATTATTCGCGCACCGGTGACCGAAAAAAGGCGTTGAAGGTGATACGCACGGAGGTGCTGCCGGGCGGCGGCAAGCGCCGCCTGTTTACGGCCGCCACCCTGGCGCTGGGCGTGCTCCACCCACTAATTTACACCTGGCTCCATACCCTCTACTCCAGGCTAAAAGCATGAACATCGCCATAGATATAAACGGCATAACCGCTACCAGCGGCCTGGCCAATTACCTGCGCCTGCTCATCAAGGCCCTGGCCGCGGCCGATTCTGAGAACCGTTACCTCTTGTACCTCCATTCCTGGAAACTCCCGCTCCTGAAACCCGGGATGATTCCCGAAAGCCATAATTTTTCCGTGATCACCCAGAGGGTGCCCCAGCAAGCCGAACTTATTGGAGAAAGGCTGCTCGGCCTGAAACTGGCGGAGCCGTTCCTGCTGAGGCACGGCGTAGAGGTTTTCCACGGAGCATCCAACATACTGCCGAAGCTGAGCCGGATAAAGTCCGTGCTGACCCTGCACCACTATATATCCCCGGACCACCCCCTTTTCTCGAAGCACCTGGGCAGGATGGAACGGTTCTATTTCCACGCCACCGACGCTTCGCTGGCGGAGGCCTCACACATCATAACCGTCTCCGATTACACGCGCAGCTGCATTATAAACCGTTTTGCCCTGGAACCAGCGAAAGTTACGACCATTTATGAAGGGCCCTCAGAGCAGCCGCCGGCGCCCGCCCGGGAGCGCGTCGCCGAACTGATGCGCGCTTACGGTCTGACCGGGTCTTACCTGCTGTTCGTCGGGCCCATAAGCGAACACAAGAATCTCCCGCGGCTGCTGGAAGCCTTCGCCCTGGTGCGCGCCTCCGTGCCCGGACTCAAACTGGTTGTCTCCGGCAACGGCAATCCGCGCTACCTTGCTTTCGTCAGGGAGAGGACGGCGGCCCTGGGACTGGCCGGCGACACGGTCTTTACCGGGCGCACCACCCCGGAACAGCTGGCCGCCCTTTACGCCGGCGCGGCCGCCCTCTGCTACCCCTCCCTGTTCGAGGGCTTCGGCTATCCGCCTTTAGAGGCGATGTCCACCGGCTGCCCCGTGGCGGCGTCCAACGCTGCGTCCATACCGGAAGTAGTCGGGGAAGCCGGTCTGCTTTTTGACCCGGAAAACACAGCTGAAATGGCGGCCGCTATACTGAAAGCCGCGGACAAGGAACTCCGGGCCGGCCTGATCGCCGCCGGCAGGCAGCAGGCCGGTAAGTTTTCATGGGAGAAGACCGCCAGGGATACTATCGGGATATATAGCAAGGTATATAATTCCTGATACAGCCGGACTGAATATATGCCTTTATTTACGGTCATCATCCCCTCATATAACCGCGCTGACCTGCTGCGCCTTACCCTCAAAAGCCTGGACGCCCAGACGTTCGCCGACTACGAGGCCTTCATCATTGACGACGGCTCCGCCGACGCTACCCCGCAGATTTTTAAAGAGTTCGAGGGCCGGCCGCGCTGGAACTTCGTGCGCTTCGACGTTAACCGCCGCCAGGGCGGCTGCCGCAACTACGCCATGGAGCGCGCCGCCGGCGATTATATCACCTTCCTCGACGCCGACGATCTCTGGCTGCCGGGGCGGCTGACGAAGTTCGCGGCGCTGATAAAGAGGAACCCGGAAGCCGGCTTCATATTTTCCAACGGCTACATCCTGCGCGACGGCCGGCTGGCCGGCAAATTCTTCGACGAAAAGCGGGCGGTGCCGCGCGGCAAACTCCCCCCCTACATGGCCATCTCCGACAAGTGGCTGCCCTATGTCACCACCAATGTGGCTTTCAAAAAGGAAGCGCTGAAAAAGGCGGGCCCCTTCAGGACCGACATGAGCCACCTTGAGGACATGGAGCTTTACGTGAAGATACTGCGCGACTGGGAAGCGGACTATATAGCCGAGCCGCTGTCGGTCTACCGCATACATTCGCTGACCTCCAACCCCGCCAGCCTGACGCTCAAGTGGGACGACGGCATAGCCGACTTCCGCACGACGCTGGCCACCGCTTCCCCGGAACCAGCCGCCGAGCGCGAGCTCAAGAACTACGTATACCTGAAGCAGGCCGAAGTCTACCTGAAGAATCTCCAGCCGGCCAAGGCCCGCGAGTACCTGTTCATGGCCTCCTCGCGCGGCCCGGCCTTCTTTAAGCTGCTGGCCGGCACCTTCCTGCCGCGCCCGGCGCTGGCGCTCCTGCGCTCGCTCTACGGCCTTAAAAGAAAAGCGGCGCCCTCGCAGGACGCCGCCATGGCCGAGGCCGAAGCCTGGCTGAATAAATTAATAAGTTAAACGCCGCTGGTTATAAAGTACCAGATAAGCAGCGCTATTATCAGGGACAGCACCTTTATCTGCCAATTGCGGGTGAATAATTCCGGGATGTTCATGCTTTGTCCTGCGCCTGAGGCGCCGGCTGAGGGGCGGCCGGCCGCGGCGCCTCCGCCCTGGAGGATTTACGGAGCAGAGTTTTTTCGGCTTTTGAGCGGTACAGCTGGTAAAGCATGGCCTCCAGGTCTTTAGGATCGACCGCCTGCTGCAGTTTACCGTTGCGGGCCACCGACAGCATCCCGGTCTCCTCGGAAACTATCACGATTATCGCGTCCGCCACTTCGCTCAGGCCCAGCGCGGCGCGGTGCCGCATGCCGAGTATTTTAGAGAGCTCCTGCTGCTCGGTCAGCGGCAGTATGCAGCCGGCGGCCACCAGCCTGTTGTTGGCTATGACGGCCGCGCCGTCGTGCAGAAGCGTGTTTATGTGGAAAACCGTCAGCAGCAGCTCCTTGGAAACTTCGCCGTTTATCCGCACGCCGGTATCCACGATGTCGCGCAGCGCCATGTCCTGTTCCAGCACTATCAGCATGCCCATCTTCTCCGCGGCGGCCGAGCGCACGGCCTCCATCATCTCGCCGATAAAGCGGTACTCCTGCGACATCATCACCCGGCCCAGGGGATTGGAGCCGATATTGGCCAGGGCAAAGCGGATCTCGGGCTGGAACACCACTATCAGCAGCACGATACCGGCCACCCAGAACTGCCCCACCAGCCAGACCGTGGCGGAAAGGTGCAGAGATTTGGCCACGGCCATTACCACGGCCAGGATGAAGACGCCCCAGACCACCTGCATGGCGCGCGTGCCCTTAAGCAGCAATATCAGGCGGTATACGATGTAGTATACCACCGCGATATCCGCGAGGTTCTTAGCGTACTGCAGGTACATGCGTTGCGTTCCCCTTTTAGCTCTCAGGCCGCCTTAGCGGCCTCCATCAAAGCGTCTATTTCCGCGGCGTCTATCACTTCGTTCTCTATCAGGCGCTCCGCTATGGCGTCCAGCGCCTTACGGTTGCCGGTAAGCGCCGCCTTGGCCTTCATGTAGCAGTCGCTGATTATCCGTTTAATCTCTTCGTCCACTATGCGGGCGGTCTCGTTGGAGTAACCGGCCTGGCGCATGATGTCGCGCCCCAGGAAAACCTCTGACTCGTCCTTCTTGAGGGACTGCAGCCCTATCTTCTCGCTCATGCCGAATTCCATCACCATCTTCTGGGTGTAGCTGGTCACCTTGGTCAGGTCGTCGTGGGCGCCGGTGGTGATCTCCCCTATGGCGATCTCCTCGGCGGCGCGGCCACCCAGCAGCACGCAGAGGCGGTTCAAGATCTCCGTCTTGGAGGTCAGGTACTTGTCCTCCAGCGGCATCTGCATGGTATAGCCCAGCGCGGGCCCGCGCGGGATAATGGTCACCTTGTGCACGGGGTCGCAGCCGGGGAGGGTCTTGGCCACCAGGGTGTGGCCGGCCTCGTGGTAGGCCACCACTCTTTTTTCGCTTTCCGAAATTATGCGGGATTTGCGCTGCGGCCCGGCTATGCTCTTTTCTATGGCCTCCTCCAGGTCCTTGAGGTCCACGGATTTCTGCTCTTTCTTGGCGGCGAGGATCGCGGCCTCGTTGACGATATTGGCCAGGTCCGCCCCGGTGAAGCCGGGCGTGTGCCGGGCTATCACGGCCAGGTCCGTCCCGGCGGTGAGCTTCACTTTTTTGGCGTGCACGTTGAGTATCTCCAGGCGGCCTTTTATATCGGGCACCGGCACGTTTATGCGCCGGTCGAAGCGGCCGGGGCGCAGCAGCGCCGTGTCCAGCACGTCGGGGCGGTTGGTGGCGCCTATCAGGATTATCCCCTCTTTCGACTCAAAGCCGTCCAGCTCCACCAGCATCTGGTTCAGGGTCTGTTCGCGCTCGTCGTGGCCGCCGCCTATGCCGGCGAAACGCGACCGCCCCACGGCGTCCAGCTCGTCCAGAAAGATTATGGCCGGGGCGGATTTCTTGGCGCGCTCGAACAGGTCGCGCACGCGGCTGGCGCCCACGCCCACGAACATCTCCACAAATTCGGAGCCAGAAGCGGTGAAGAAAGGCACGCCGGCCTCGCCCGCCACGGCGCGCGCCAGCAGGGTCTTGCCGGTGCCGGGGGGGCCGTAGAGCAGCACGCCCTTGGGCAGTTCCCCGCCCAGGGTCTGGTATTTCTTGGGATTCTTCAGGTAATCCACTATGTCGCGCAGCTCGTCCTTGGTCTCGTCGCAGCCGGCCACGTCCTTAAAGGTGACCTTCTGCTTCTTCAGGTCCTGCTGGCGGGCTTTAGACTTGCCGAAGGACATGGCCTGCTTGCCGCCCATCTGGGCCTGGCGCACGAACAGGAACCACCACAGGAAGACGAACAGCACTATCCAGCCGATGTTAAGTATCAGGCCGGCGATCCAGCCGCGGTCGGCCTCGGCCGAGAAATTCATCACGCCGGCGGCTTCCATGTCCTCTATCAGCTTGGGGTCGGAGAGCGGGATGGTCTTGAAGGGCACGGCCTTTTCTCCCTCCTTCAGCTCGCCGCGGATCAGGTCCTGGCGCACCATCACCTTGGTGATCTGTTTGTCGCGCAGCTTGGCCTTGAACTCGGAATAGGGGATCTGGCGCTCGCGCTCCACGCCTTTGACGCTCTGGTAAACCGCCACAAAAAGCGTGAACGCCAGAAACCAGAACAGGAGCTGTCTTAAATTCTTGTTTAACGACATAATTTCATTCCTTACTGCGGCTTTCCCGGCAAGAGCGCCGGCACGGGGCTTAGCCCGGCAGGCCTGGTTATATTCCAGGCCGGGGCTTCCGCCAACCGTATATATTTTAGGTTTTTTGGAGTTTTTTTACTACAAACAAAAATGAAGCCCGGCGCCCGGCCGGAGGCTGCGCGAACGCCGACGGGAACGGGCCGGGTCCTTCAGTCCAGGTCCATCGGGTTTAGGGGCCTGGAGTTATCGCCGGAATCCTCTATCCGCTTCTTCTCCCGGGCGAACTTTTCTTCTAGCTCTTTTTTCTTGTCTTCCAGGGACCTGCCGGCGTTGGTGAAATAATCGTCCAGGCGGCTCTTGTCGGCCTGCATTTTCTTAAAAGCTTCCTTCATGGGGTCGCCCCCCTCTTTTACCACGGGTTTTTCCCAGTGGCGCAGCACTTTGCCGTTCTTTTTATCTACTTCCACGCGCGCCTTGCAGCACGGGCAGTCTATTAAAAATGTGCCTTCGCTCATTTCCCCTCCGTAACTATTTAACGCCCCACAGCGGGTGCTGCTGGGGCAGTACTTTCACCCGGCTCAGCCTGGCCGCCGCGTAACAGCAGGCCTCTTCCATGAATTTAGCGCCGGGCGGCCCGGCATGCCCGCGGCGCGCCGTGGCCGGCTGTATAAAAAAAGGGAGCCCCGGCCGCGCGGCGGCCGCCAGGTCCGCCGCTTTCCTGAAATCGGACATTTCAGTCTTCGACGTTACCACGACCTTTATAAAAGTCTTCCGGGGAGCGCGGGCGAGGAATTTTTCATGTTCGCGCCAGAAAGCGCCCTGCCCGGTGGAGGACGGTAGTTTTATATCCATGGCTATCACGTCGGCCAGTTTTTCCACCCGGCCCAGCTCCCGGTACAGCACCCCGTTGGTTTCCAGGTGCAGTTTAAGGCCGGCTTTTTTGAGCGCCGGGGCCGCCGCCTTTATGAACCGCCAATGCAGCAGCGGCTCCCCCCCGGTAAGGGAAACGGTTTTTGCCTTTCCGGCGCGGGCCAGTTTAACCACCAGGGCCGCCGCCTCCGCCGGGAGCAGCCCGTAGGCGGAGTTGCCGGCGAGCGCGGCGGGTTCGTCGCAATAGGAACAGTTCAGGTTGCAGCCGGCGAAGCGCAGAAAGACCTGCCGCTGCCCGGCGTAAAGCCCCTCCCCCTGGACGGAGCAGAAGATGTCGGCTATCGGCGTCTTTAAATTTCTCATTTTATCGCGGCGGGGTCGGCGAAACCGGCCTCCGCAAAACCTTTCGCCCGCAGCTTGCAGGAGTCGCAGCGGCCGCAGGGCCGCCTGCCGCCCCTGTAGCAGGACCAGGTCAGCTCCAGCGGGGCGCCCAGTTTAACACCGAGCCGCGCTATGCCGGCCTTGCTCAACTTTATCAGCGGGGTAAGGAGTTTTATTTTTCCGCCGCCGGCGCCGCTGCGCGTGCCGCGGGCGGCGGCCAACTCCAGCGCGCGGTAGAACTCCGGGCGGCAGTCGGGGTAGCCGGAATAATCCACCACGTTGGGGCCCAGCACCACGGCCGCGGCCCCCTCGGCGTCGGCCAGCGAGAAACCCACGGAGGCGAAGACCAGGTTGCGCCCGGGCACGTAGGTCGACGGGATATCGCCCTTCCTGCCTATCCTGCCGGTCTTGACATCGGGCAGCTTAAGACTTTCGTTGACCAGGGAACAGGAGCCGAACCAGGGAAAAGCCAGCTTTATCTGGTAGAGTTTCACGCCGAGGCGGCGGGCTATGGCGCGGGCGGCGGCGTTTTCCCGCGCGTGGCGCTGGCCGTAATCGAAGGAGACCGCCAGGCATTCGTAGCCTTTCGCCAGAGCCCAGCACAACGCGGTGGTGGAATCCAGCCCGCCCGAAAACAGGACTACGGCCTTCTTTTTTTTCATCCTTCAACCCTCACCGCCGCATCGTCGACTATCCCGGCCCCGGCCCTGAATTTTATCCTGGGCACGGCTTTCATATAGCCTTTCCTGAGCGCCAGCTCCATGTCGCGTTTGCCGGTCTCCGGCCTGCCGGCCATAAAGTCCAGCACGCGGCCGCTGGAGTGTATCTCGCCCAGCGCCGCGGGGAAGCCGTCGCGCCCGGCCAGCTCTTCTTCCAGGGCGCGCGCGCAGATCATATCCTCCACATGCGCCGCGTCATAGAACAGGCAGGCCGGCACAATCAGCGTAGGCCTGGGGTCCTTAAGGCAGTGGGCGGCCACCGCCGGAAAATTGGCGAAACAGGCCACCAGGATCTCCTCGGCCAGCAGCAGCGAGGCCGCGGCCGGGGAACCAGAATTGGTGACGGAGAGAGCGGGACGGGAAGGGTCGGAACCGTAAAGGGCGGTGTACGGGGAATTGTCGTAATGCTCCACGCCCGGCCCCAGGTCCATCTCGGAAAACAGGTCGACGTCCTTTCCGGCTCCCCTCGCCCCCAGCGCCAGGGCCGGCGTGGCGTAGACGCGCACGTCCTTTCGGCCGCTTTCCAGCAGGGCGCAGATGGTATTGGAGAACCTGAACAGGTCTATCACTATGCCGCGGCCGCGCCAGGCGCGGACTTCCGCCTGGCCGAGCGCTATCGAGACCTTATTTTGCCGTCGGGCTGGAGGCTGCTGTGACATATTTTATGGCCAGGGCGCTTATGTAGACCTCGGGCTCCTGGTAAACGCCCATCTGGGGCCCCGACTCCACGGAATCTAGCGTGATTATGACCCCGTCCGCGCCCATATCGGCGGCGGCCTTGCGGGCCCTGAGCTTCAGCCCGTCCGTCTTCGCCGCGCCGTCCCGGGCGCCGAGCCTGGGGCTGTGTATTATGCCTATGCCGCCCCACGGCGCGCGGGTCGCCTCGCGGGAGGCGAAAACCTCCACCTCGCGCCAGTCGCGCGCGGGAAACCAGGGGCCCACCTGTATTATGTCCAGTTTTGTGGAGGCGCAGGCGCAAAGCCCAAGCAGGGCCGCGGAAATAACGGCGGTTTTCAGGGCCATCGCGCGGCCGTCAGGGCTGGTCTACGCCGAGATCGCGGCAGATCTTCCTTACGGTAAAATCGGCTATCTCGGTATGCCGTGTAACGGGAACTTCCTTGTTGGTAACCGGGTTAACGAAGACGGAGTACTTGCCGCCCTCCCGGGAAAGCTCGCAGCCCTTGCTGACAAGATGTCTAACCAGATCTTTTCTTTTCATATAGGCACCTCTTGCGGGCCCCGCAGGCGCGGAAGCCCTAAATACATTTTAGCATTTACGGGCCGCGCCGCAGGCGCGGGGTTCAGTCCAGGCTGCGGGGAATGCGGTCCACGAGCTTCCAGACCACGTTGTTCTTTCCGGCGGTCACCTGCACAAAGGTTATACTCCCGTCGTCCGGGCTTTCAAAGACCAGCAGGCTGCGGCCGGCGTCGTTCATGACGCCTTTGAGCTGGCCGTAGGAGGAGGGCAGGCCGCCGGCAACGGCGGGTTCCTCAGCCTCCTCCCTTGAACCGGCGGCCGCGAAGCGCCCGGTCTCTTCGGCGTCGGACTTTGAATCTATCATCACCCCTGATTCTTCGGCGTCCTCTTCGTTCGTTTTAGCGGCCGGCCTGGAGGTTTCGGGGCGGCCTCCTTTCCTGGCCTGCGCCTGGTTCCCCGCGGGGGCGGCGGCGGGTTCGGTTTTAGCCTGCGCGGCGGCCCTTTTGGGCGCCAGCTTGTCTTTAGCCGCCGGCTCCGCGGCCTGCGTGTAGGCGGCGCCGCCCGCCAGCAGCAACAGCGTAAATATTATTTTTTTCATGGTCCAACCTCCGGAACTATCGGCTTCTCAGAACCGCTTTACGGCCACTTTCCCCGTCTTTATCCCCAGCAATTTAAGCGCGAGGCCGGAAAATCTCTCCGGGGCGTCGCTCACGATGAACTCGGAACGCCCCTTCCCTCCGCCGTTAAGCAGGCCCCGGCGCTCAAGCTCGGCCCTGGCGTCGGCGGCGGTAACGCGCGCCGAATCCACTATGCGCGTGCCGGGGCCCATTACACGGGCGATGATATTCTTCAGCAGCGGGTAATGGGTGCAGCCCAGTATCAGCGCGTCCACTTTCTTCTTACGGAAGGGAGCCAGGTATTCCCTGGCGATCATCGCCGCCACCGGCTTGGAACACCACCCCTCCTCCACCAGCGGGACGAAGAGCGGGCAGGCTTTTTCCAGCACTTTCACGCGCGCCCCGGCCGCCGCCAGCGCCCTGGAATATGCCCGGCTGTTCACCGTGGCCGAAGTGCCGATTACCAGCACCACCCCGCCGGACGGCGCGGCTTTCAGCGCGGCCTCCACCCCGGGGGCGATGACGCCCAGCACCGGCACGCGGGAAACTTTGCGGATCTCTTCCAAGGCCAGAGAAGAGGCCGTATTACAGGCCACCACCAGCAGTTTTATTTTCTTTTTTAGGAGGAAACCCGCGATCTCCCTGGAGAACGCTATAACGGCCGCGGGCGACTTGGTTCCGTAGGGAACGCGCGCGGTGTCACCGAAATAAACTAGGTTCTCCGCGGGCAGCAGGGCGCGCAGGGCCTTAAAGACGGTAAGCCCGCCCAGCCCCGAGTCGAATATCCCTATCGGCCTTGCGCTGTTCTTCATGTTAGTTGTGACGCGGGCCCGCGCCCCGCGCGGTCATCTTATTTCCACTGTTTACTTTCCGCGTACTTCATGACGCCCCTGTAAATGGACGAGGCTATTTTCACCCTGACTTTCTTATCGTTAAGGTTCTTCTGGTCGGAGGAATTGGTCATAAAACCCATCTCCACCAGGATGCCGGGGGAATAGGTGCCGCGCAGCACGTAGAAAGCGGCCTGCTTCACGCCGCGGTTGGCGAACGGCGTGCGTTTTTCCATCTCCGCCGTCACCATGCCCGCCAGGCGGCTGCCTTCGTTAAGGTACTCGTTGCGCGCCATCGAGTGCAGGAGCATGGCCGCCGAATCGCCCTGCCCGCCGCCGTCCTCCAGCCCCACCACGGAGTTTTCGTAGTCGGCGACTTCCGCGGCCCAGGGGTCCGAGGCTTTCTCCGACATGAAGTAGATCTCGAAGCCCTTTTCCCGCCGGTCGCGGGAGGCGTTGGCGTGAATGGAAATGAAAATATCCGCCTTGAAATTATTGGCGGCGATAGATCGGTCGTCCAGCGGCACGAAGGTATCGTCCCCGCGGGTCAGCAGCACGTCGAACATCTCCTCGCCCTTCAGCTGGTCGTAGAGCTCCCTGGCCACCAGCAGGTTCATTTCTTTTTCTTTCAGCCCGAACAGTTTGCGGCCGCCTGGATCTTTTCCGCCGTGCCCGGCGTCGATCACGATCTTTTTGCGGCCGGAGCGTTCCACGGTCATTTTATCCGGGATGTTCATGCCGCCCGCCGCGGGGACCGCGGCCGCTGTCTCCGCCGGGACCGCGGCCTGGATCACGGCCGGGAGCGCCGCCGCCATACCGGGGCCGCCACCCGCCGGCGGTATCACGTCCGCGGCAACCGCTTCCGGGGCCGAGATGGACTGCGGTATCGAGCTGGGCTGCTTCAACACGTCTATCACCAGCCTGTCCGGGTCGGCCAGCTTAAAGACGTTGACGCTGCCGAAATTATCGTCGGGATTCACCACCACGCGGGCCATCTTGTTCTCCTGTATCAGGTCCACCCCGCGCACCACCCCGTCGCCGATATTTATCTTCTCCTCCCCGCCGATCACCCCGCCCATGAGGGTGACCTTGAAAAGATTGTTCTCTTTCTGGGAAGTCTGCCATTCCAGGGGCTCCTCCATGTAGACGACTATCCGCGTCTTGTCCTGGTAGGAGAAGAAATTAACGGAGGTTATATTGACCTCGCGCTGCGCGCCCAGCGCCCCGGTGGTCTTGTTATAGTCCAGCCTGAAGCCGAAAGCGGAGGCGAAATGCCCGGAGATAAAGAAGTCCAGGGCCAGGAAGGCTTTGCCGCCGCGCACTATCAGCGGGTTGGGGAATTCGGCTTTCTCGTCGTTGATCAGCACGGAGTCGGACTTCATGAAGAAGACCACTTTGTTGCCCTTTATCTGCAGCAGCAGCTTGCCGGACACCGGGTACCAGTAGATCTTGCCGCCGATGAGCCTGGCGGCCTCCGAGGCGTTGAGGTAAAGGGTCCCGTTAAGACTGTAAGTCCCTATCTTGCCGGCGTAAACCCCGTTTTTGAGGTAGGTGACCTCATCCACGCGCGCCTCGGCCAGGGCCGAGCAGAGCATTAACGCAAAAACACCCAAGACGATCTTTTTCAGCATAGAACTCCCTTCGCGATTCGATACCCGCCTTCCGCCCGCCGCCCGCCTGCTACTCCAGGATTATCCTGTAGTCCTCCCAGGTAAGCTGCGGGTCGGAGGCCAGTTTCACGCTGCGGTGCACGTTCTTCTCCATCATCGCCAGTTTCTTCCTGAGCACTTCGCAAAGTATCGGGTGCGTCACCACGCGCAGGTTCCCGCCGGGGCGGCCCATGGTGATATTGTGGATCTCCCGCTGGATCTTTATGCGTATGCTTTCGCTGGAGAGCACCCGGCCCGAACCATGGCACTCGGGGCATTCCTCGGTAAGCAGGCTCACGGTGCTCTCGCGTTTGCGCTCGCGCGTCATCTCCACCAGGCCCAGGCGGGTGATGGGCAGTATCCGTATCTTGGCGCGGTCGCGGCTGACCGCGGCCTCCAGGGTGTTGACCACCTTGTGGCGGTTGGACGCCTTCTTCATGTCTATGAAGTCTATCACTATGATGCCGCCGATATTGCGCAGCCGCAGCTGGCGCGCCGCTTCCTGGGCGGCCTCCAGGTTGGTGGCGGTGACCGTCTCCTCCTGCGACTTGGTGCCGGTAAAGCGGCCGGTATTCACGTCTATGGCGCAGAGCGACTCCGCCTCCTGGATAATGATGCTGCCCCCGTTGGGGAGCGGCACCTTTATGCGCCGCAGCTCGTCTATCTCCTTCTCTATGTTGAACGCCTTGAAAATGGGCGTCTTGCTGTCGTAAAGTTTCACCCGGTCCTTCAGGTCCGGGGAGATCTTGGCGGCGAATTCCTGCACGTTATGAAAATCGTCCTTGTTGTCCAGCATGTAGATGGTGGTCTCGTCGGAGAGGATGTCGCGGGCCACCTGCATCGTCATGTCCATGTCCTTGTGCAGCAGGGCGGGCGGGCGGGACGTGTCGAAGCGGGCCTGCACGGTGTCCCACATCTTCAGCAGGTATTTCACCTCGCGCTCCATCTCCTCCTCGCTGGCCCCCTCGGCCTCGGTGCGCACTATACAGCCCTTGGTGCCCAGCGTCTTGGTGTCGGCTATCTTGCGCATGATCTCGGAGAGCCGCTTGCGCTCCTCGGCGTCCTCGATGTTCTTGGAGACCCCCACAAATTCCTGGAACGGCGTCAGCACCAGGTAGCGGCCCGGCAGGGAGACGTCCATGGTGACCTTCATGCCCTTGGTGCCGATGGCGTCCTTGGTCACCTGCACCATCACTTCCTGGTCTTTGCGCAGCAGCTTGTCTATCGGCTCCTTCTGGTTGCCCAGCACGTCGGAGATGTAGATGTAGGCGTTCTTGTCCAGGCCGATATTCATGAAGGCACTGGAAATACCGGGCAGCACGTTCTCCACCGCGGCCTTGTAGATGTTTCCCACGATGTTGCCGGAGCTCCGGCGCTCCCAGAACAGTTCCGCCAGTTTGCCGCCCTCCAGTATCGCTATGCGCGTCTCCTCGAACGAGGTATTCGCGAAAATTTCCTTCTTTATCTTTACGTTTGCCATATTAAAAACTCTCCTTAAACTTTAAATAAACCTTTCTTAGAAAACTTCCAGCTTGCCGCCGGAGTCGAACCAGTACAATTCCTTCCTTACTATCCGCGCGAACTCGGGCTTCGCGCCCGCCATCAGCTCGGCCACCGTCTCCGGCTTCACATTGCGCCCCGGCGCCAGCCGGAGCGTCGCCTTCAGCAGCGCCGAGGCCTGGTCGAAAGAGGCCGCCAGCACCGGCACCCTGGCGTCCAGCGTCTTGCGCTCGCCCGAGGGCTTGACTTTCTCGAAAGGGAGGGTCTTCAGCGCCATGAAAGCGTCCACCGCCGCCTGCGAGAACCCGGCCGGGAACCGCCCCTCCATAAAATACTCCGCGGCGTTGACCGCGGCCTCTATCGACGGGAAGAAAACGGGGATGCGCCGCGCCGAGAGCAGGCGGAACCTCTCGTCGTCGAGCGGCTGCAGCTTCTCCATCACCGCCGCTTCCCGGACGAACTCCTCCAGGTAAAGGTCGGCGTATTCGCACAGGCTCTCGTGCCCCACCGAGACCGCCGGCCCGAAAGCCATGCGGGGCGTGACCGAGCCGCCGACCTTGGCCGGCCAGAACTTCAGGCCGCAGGCCGCCGCGCGGCCGCGCAGCGCCTTTATCTGCTCCAGGTGGCTCAGGTCCTTCGCCGGGGCCAGCCTGGCGAATTTAAGCCTTATCCGAGATTTGGGTCCTTCGTTCATAAGCGTTCAGACCAAGGCGTATCTCCGGGCGTAAATGGATTCCGCTATGCCCAGGGCCGCCATGGTGGCCACCAGGTTGGAACCGCCGTACGAGAGCAGCGGCAGCGGAACCCCGGCCACCGGGGCCAGCCCCAGCAGCATCCCGAAATTTATGCAGAAATAGACCAGGAACATGGCGAAGATGCCGCAGTTGACCAGGTAGCCGAAACGGTCCCGCGCCAGCCGCGCCCCCTGCATTATCCTGCGCATCATCAGCACGTAAAGCCCCATCACCAGCAGCATCCCCCAGAAACCGAGCTCCTCGCCGACCACGGCCAGGATGAAATCCGTATGCCGCTCCGGCACAAAACCCAGGCGCGACTGCGTGCCGGAAAAGATCCCCCGCCCCAGTATGCCGCCCGACCCTATGGCGATGCGCGCCTGCAGCAGGTTGTAGCCGGCGCCGCGGGGATCGCTTTCCGGCGACAGGAAGACCTCCAGCCGCTTCTGCTGGTAATCCTTCATCTGGTTCTTGACCAGCATGCCGGAGAAAAAGCCCAGCACGAGCACCAGCGCGGCCCCGGCGAAGAAAATGCCGGAAACGTTCACGTACAGCCGCACAGAAAGTTTCCACAGCGTCCAGCCCGCCGCGGCCACCGCCGCCACGAAGGTAAGCGCGCTCATCCAGGAATCCGACAGATGGAAGAAATACCCCACCAGCGCGTTCTCCAGAAGCTCCGGGTTCAGCGTTATGATGGTCCACAGCACCGGGAATAGCGCCGAGATGAACGCGTACCCCAGTATGATGGACAGGTGAAAAACGCTGGCGCCCGAGGCGAACAGCATCACCAGCGCCACCGGGAAGGTAATGAGGATGGCGGAAAAGTCAGGCTGCTTTATAAGAAGGAAGAACACCGGCAGGCAAAGCGCGAAAGCGCCCATCACCGTAGGCAGCTCGCGGATCTTGCCTATGCGCTTGTCCAGGAAATTCGCCAGTACCAGTATCAGCCCCACCCTGGCGAATTCGGACGGCTGGATGGAAAAGAAAGGCAGGCGGTACCAGGAGCGGGCGCCCTTGTCCACCACGCCGAAGATCAGCACCCCGGCGAGGATCACCAGCAGTATCCCGTAGACGTATTTCCACTGGTCCTGGTAGATCTGGTAGTTCAGGCTCCAGGCGATGGAGAAAGCTATCAGGCCGAAAGGGATGGCTATAAGCTGGGTGCGGATTATCCTGGCCTGCTGGGGCAGCACGGCCACGGAGGAGAATACCGCCACGGTGCCGATCGCCAGCAGCGCCAGCACGGACAGGAACAAGACCCAGTCCATGCGGCTTTTCTTAAGGCCCGCCTCCGGGGTGAATATCATAGCGCCTCCCCGGCGGGCCGCGGCGATGAACGCTTTCTGGATTCTTTCAGCTCGGCGCTGAGCGCCGCCTCTATGACGGCTTTGGCGATGGGGGCCGCGGCCGTGGCCCCGTGCTCGCCGTGCTCCACCAGCACGGCCACGGCTATTTTGGCGGGCTCGTCCCCGACGGTGGCGTAAGCCACGAACCAGGCGTGGTCTTTGCCGTGCGGGTTCTGCGCCGTGCCGGTCTTCCCGTAAATATCGGCGCCGGCTATCTTCGCGGCCTGGCCCGTTCCCTCCAGGACCACGCTATGGAGACCTTCCCGTACCAGCGCCCAGGTGGACGGCTTCAATTCCACGCGGCTCAGCGTCTCGGACTCGCCCTTGTAGAGCAGCTGGCCGTCGCTCTTTACTATCCGGTCCACGTAGTAGGGCCGGTGGAAGATCCCTCCGTTGGCCACGGCCGCTATCAGACCGGCCGCCTGCATCGGCGTCATCAGGGTTTCCCCCTGGCCTATCGCCAGGTTAAGCGTGTCGCCTATGAACCAGTAGCTCTTCTTCACGGCGCGGGGGCTGGGCCCGAAAACGTTGCCCGATCTTTCGTCCGGCAGGGCTATGCCGGAAGCCTGCCCCAGACGGAAAGCGCGCGCGTATTTTTCTATGTTCAGGGCGCCGGCGCGCTGCCCGTTGACGTAAAAATACACGTCGCAGGACCTCGCCAGGCCCTCCGTAAAAGCCATGGGCCCGTGGCCCCGCTTCTCCCAGCACTTGAAGACCCTGTTGCCGGCGTCATAATAACCGGGGCAGACCACCGTTTCGTCCGGGCGCACGCGGCCGGACTCCAGTATCGCGGCGGAGGTGACTATCTTAAAAATGGAACCGGGCGGGTAGCTGCCCTGCAGCGCCACGTTGAACTCCGGCAGGATCTTGCCGGCGGGCAGTCCCTCTTTCTCGGAGCCGGACAGGACGAACATGTTGGGGTCGTAGTCCGGCGCCGAGGCGAAAGCGAGGATAGCCCCGCTGCGCGGATCGAGCGCCACCACGGCGCCTTTGCCGCTTATGGACTTTTGAAGCCCTTCTTCGGCGGCGGCCTGCGCCTTGGAATTTATGGTAAGGAAAATATCGGCCCCGGGCACCCACTTGCGGCTTTCCAGCACGCGGTTAAGCTTGCCCCGCGAGTCCACCTCCAGGTAAATCCCGCCGTCCTTGCCCCGGAGTTCCTTCTCGTACATCTTCTCCAGCCCCGCCTTGCCGAGGCGGGAATCCATGGAATAGTTCTTGTCCCTGGAGCGGGCCGCCCAGTCCTTCGCGTCCATTTTGCCTATGTAGCCCATGAGGTGGCTGAGATAGGCCCCGAAAGGGTAGTAACGCCGCGCTTCCACGATTATGTCTATACCGGGGCAGACGGCCTTCAGCTCGGAGAGCGCCAGCATTATTTTCTGCGGCAGGTTCTCGGCCAGGCGCACGGGCTTCTCCCTGGAAGCGGCGCGGAAGATCCTGTTGCGCAGGTCCTCGTACTCCACGCCCAGCGGGCGCGCCAGGGCTCTCGCCATGCGCTCTATCTCGGCGTTGGTCTTCGCCTGCCCGGGTAAATAGATAAGGCTGAAAGAGGGTTTGCTGGTGGCCAGCGCCACCTCGTCGGAGGAAAAAATACGGCCCCGCGGCGCGGCCTGGGCTATGACCTGTGTGCGGTTCCTTTCCGCTATCTCGCGGTAGTGGGCGGCCCCCAGGACCTGCAGGTTCATCAGCCGGAACAGGAACAGCAGCGCCGCGCAATAGCCGAGCACCCAGACCAGTTCAAGCCTTTCCTGCGGTATCTGCCGGTCTATCATAGTGTCGGGCTCATAAGACGCCGGTCCGCCGTTTCAGCTGGTAGAACACCTGGAACACCACCGGCACCGCCAGGGCGTTCAGGAACGGTTCCGCCAGGAAAATTTTAAGCCCGAGCGGGTTGATCCGGGTGAAGACCAGGCTGAGGCCCTGGTAAAAGAACATGCAGACCCACGACAGCGCCAGCGCCGCCACCAGCTGGGAGAAGGGACTGGCCATGTCGAAGTGCCGCTTCATCACGTACACGGCGTAAGCCATCAGCGAATACGTGAGCGCGTAGCCGCCGAACAGGCTGGCCCCGAGCATGTCGGCGTAAAGCCCGAGGAAGAAGCCCCAGGCCACGCCCTTTACCGGGCCCGCCATTATGGCCGCACAGAGCGCCGCCGCGAACAACAGGTTCGGGGCCATCCCGAAGAACGTCAGGTTCTGCGTCCACCACCAATAAAGACTGCCGGTAGCCAGGTAGACGAGGACTTCCATTATTATCGTCATTTCGTCTCCGCCTGCGCGGCCAGGTCCGTCTGAAGGTTGCGCCTCACCACAAAGACTTCCTTAAGGGTATTGACGTTCACCGCCGGGGTCACGTCGGCCGTTATAAAATTCATGAAGGATTCCCGTGGGTAGACCTTCGCCACCTTTCCCACGGCTATGCCGGGCGGGAAAAGCAGCCCCCCCGGGGAGGTGACGAGTTCGGACCCTTCGGCGAGGGCGGATTCCTCCGGCACGTAGTTCATCTTCAGCAGCCACGTGCCCTTGCCTTCCACCAGGGCCTCAAGCCCGGCGGGGGCTATAGAGCAGACGGCGGAAGCGGCGCTGTTGGTCATCAGCAGCACCTTGGAAAATTTGGGATACACCTCGAATACGCGCCCGGCGAGTCCCGCCCGGCCGTCCTCCATGCCGAGTACGGTATCGTTGACGGAAACGCCGTCATCGGAGCCCTTGTCTATGAAGAAGGAACCGTACCAGTCGGCGGGGGTTTTGTTGACTATCCTGGCCCAGGTTCCGGCCCAGGGGAGCCCGCGCGACAGGCGCATCTCGCGGGTGAGCCGCTCGTTCTCGGAGACCAGCGCGGAAGCGTTCTGGAGCTTCACTTCCAGCCCGCGCAGTTTGTCCTTCAGCGCGCGGTTCTCCTGGTCGGTTTCCAGCAGGGCCACGAAGTTGGCCGGGACGTTGCGGATGAAATGGCCGTACCTGGCCCCGTAATGCATGGAGGGATAAAGGCTGTAGCTCGCGGCTATGCGGGCGGTATGGGCTAGTTTTGACGCGGGAAAAATAAGGAGGAGAACCGAAACGGCGGCAAAAAAAACTATGGCGTAATTAGCTGCGTCCTTTTCTCTGCTCATCGCCAGTCCCTGTAAGGGACCCGCCTGAAACCCAGCTCCCCCTCTAAACGGGGGCTCAGCTGCGGTACGACTTCAGGAATTCGGGTCTCTGCTGGATCTTGTCCAGCTCTTCAAGATACTTACCGCAGCCTAGGGCGACACAGCTAAGGGGATCGGCAGCTCTGTGGACGGGCAGTTCCGTTTCCTGCCGGATGAGCTCGGGGAAGCCGCGCAGCAGCGATCCCCCGCCCGCCAGCACCATTCCCCTGTCCACGAGGTCAGAGGAAAGTTCCGGGGGCGTCTCTTCCAGCACCTGCTTGATAACGTCCACTATCAGCTGGACAGGCTCCATCAGGGCCTGCCTTATCTCTTCAGAAGTCACAAGAATCGTCTTGGGCAGCCCCTTGGCCTGGTCCCTGCCCTTAACCTCAATGGTTTTTTCTTCCTTCAACGGGAAAACCGATCCGATCTGTATCTTTACCTCTTCCGCGGTAGTTTCGCCTATGACTAAATTGTGCTTGCGCCGGAAATACTGCACTATGCATTCGTCCATCTCGTCTCCGGCCACGTCGATGGATTTGGCCACCACCATGCCGCCCAGGGAGATGACCGCCACCTCGGTGGTGCCGCCGCCTATGTCGCAGATCATGCTGGCGTGCGGCTCCGAAACCGGCAGGTCCGAACCTATGGCGGCCGCCATCGGCTCCTCTATGAGCGCCACTTCGCGCGCGCCGGCCTGCTCGGCCGACTCCTGCACTGCGCGCTTCTCAACTTCGGTTATGCCTGACGGGATGCCTATCACTATACGGGGGTGCAGCAGGCTGCGCCGGTTGTGCACCTTGCGGATAAAGTACTTTATCATTTCCTGCGTAACTTCGAAGTCGGCTATCACGCCGTTGCGCAGGGGCCTGACGGCCACGATGTTAGACGGAGTGCGGCCCAGCATCAGCTTAGCTTCCGCGCCCACCGCCAGAACTTTCCGCCTGTTCTTGTCTATGGCGACCACCGAAGGCTCGCGCAAAACGATCCCCTTGCCCTTAACGTAGACAAGAGTGTTCGCGGTGCCGAGGTCTATGCCGATGTCGTTTGAGAACAGGCTGAAAAAGTAGTCGAACATTCCCATTGAATCCTATTAAACCAGTTTTACCAGCGCCGTTTCGGTGGCGTCACCCCTGCGGGCCCCTAATTTGAGTATGCGGGTAAAGCCGCCGGGCCGCTCTTTGTAGCGCGGGGCCAGCACGTCGAACACCTTGTGGTATACGGCCTTATCCTTGATGACGCGGCGCACTTCTATGTGCCGGCCGTTCTTGGCGTCGGCTATGACGCGCTCCGCCACGCGCCTGAGCTCCTTGGCCTTCGGCAGCGTGGTCTCCACCTTCTCGTGCTGCAGAAGGCTGGTGGCCATATTGCAGAACATGGCCCGGCGGTGAGAGCCGGTCCTTGAAAGTTTTCTTGCGCCCAGATTTTTTATCATAAGAAGTCCTTAGATCGGGTATCAGTCTATCTTCATGCCGAGGTCAAGGCCCATTTCTTTGAGCTTTTCCTTGATCTCGTCGAGAGATTTCTGTCCGAAATTCTTCACAGCCAGCAGGTCGTCTTCCGACTTGCGGACCAGTTCGCCTATGGTGCGGATCCCGGCCACTTTCAGGCAGTTGGAGGCGCGCGAGGAAAGTTCTATCATCTCCACGCCCTGCTCCAGCTTCCCCGTCATTTCGCCGCCGGCTTCCTTCTTGGCGACTTCGGCCTTGGCGGGTTCCTTGGCCGCTTCTTCGGCGGGCAGGAACGGCATGATCGAGCGCCGCAGGAGCGCCGCGGTGCTGCTGACGGCGTCGGAGGGGGTCACGGTCCCGTCGGTCCACACCTCGAGCACGAGCTTGTCGTAGTCGGTGCGCTGGCCCACGCGGGCGTTCTCCACGGTGTAATGCACTTTCTGGATAGGGGAGAAGATAGCGTCCATCGGGATGAAGTCCATGGGGAGGTTCATGCGGCCGCGGATCTCTTCGGAGGTGAGATAGCCGGAACCGCGGGCTATTTCCAGTTCGGCTTCGAACTCGGCGCCGGATTCCACGTGCGCCAGCACCAGGTCCTTGTTGATTATCTCGACGTTGGCGTTCTCCTGGATGTCGGAGGCCTTGACCTCTTTCTTGCCCTTCAGGGAGATCATCACGGTCTCGGGGCCCTCGCCCTTGAGGCGCACGCGCAGTTTCTTCAGGTTCAGGACGATATTGACCACGTCCTCCTGCACGCCGTTGATGGCGGCGTATTCGTGCCGGGCGCCCTTGATGCGCACGGCCACCACGGCCGCGCCCTCGAGGCTCGACAGCAGGATGCGCCGCAGCGAGTTGCCTATCGTGTGCCCGTAGCCCTTTTCATAGGGCTCGGCGGTGAACTTCGCGTAATTTTCCGTCTTCGACTTGTCCTCTACATTGAGCGCTTCGGGAATAACCAGCTGTTTTGAGAAAGTTGCCATTAAGAACCTCGCTTACTTGGAATAGAATTCGACAATGAGCTGCTCGTCGGCGGAAATGCTTGACTCCGCGCGGTCGGGCCAGCGCACGAGCTTGCCTTTCTTGGCGCCGGCGTCCCACGACAGGAAACTGGGGCGGTAGGAGGCCTTCTCGGCGTGCTCCAGGCCCTGCTTCACAAGCACCGTCTCGGCGGTGCCGGCGTTTATCGAAACTTCGTCGCCGGGCTTGAGCATGGCGGACGGGATCGAGAGGCAGCGGCCGTTCACGTTGATGTGTCCGTGGTTGACCAGCTGGCGGGCGGCCTTGAGCGACACGGCGTAACCCAGGCGGCGCACGATATTATCGAGGCGCACTTCCAGGAAGCGCAGCAGCGCCGAACCGGTCTGGCCCTTGTCCTTGGAGGCCTTGACGAAGAAACGCTTGAACTGGGCTTCCGTCACCTGGGCGGTAAGGCGCGCTATCTGCTTCTCGCGCAGGTGTTTGCCGTAATCGGACACCTTGTTCGGCCGCTTGCCGGAGAAACGCTTCTCTTTTTCGGCTTTCTGCGCGCGGTCGACGAGGCAGTTGGTGTGGCACTTGGTCCCTTTAAGGAACATCTTCTGTCCGACTTTCTTACATTTCTTGCAGCTGGGTCCGGTATATCTCGACATTGTTAAAGTCTCCTTCGGTGTTATCTGGCTGTTATACTCTGCGCGCCTTGGGAGGCCTGCAGCCGTTGTGGGGGATCGGGGTGATGTCCTTAATGGACACCACGTGAATACCGCTCTGCGCCACCGCGCGGATCGCGGTCTCGCGGCCGGGGCCGGGGCCGCTCACCAGCACCATGGCCTGTTTCACGCCGTAATCGGCGGCTTTGGCCGCGGCCTTGGCGGCGGTTATCTGCGCCGCGAAGGGCGTGCCCTTCTTGGTGCCGCGGAAACCGTTGCCGCCGGAAGTGGACCAGGCGATGACGCCGCCCTTCTCGTCGGTAAAGGTCACTATCGTGTTGTTGAACGAGCAGTTCACGTACACGCGGGCGAAAGCCACCGTGCGAAAGCGGCGCCGGGGCGCGGCCTTCTGATCGGGCTTCTTTGCCCCGTCCTGGGGCTGCTGGTTTTTATTTTCGTCTGCCATAGTTTTAAATCATCCTCCGTAGTTTAGCCTGTCCCTTGGATCTTTTCGCTTTGCCCCGCGTCCGCGCGGGGCCGGCCGTTAGCCCTTAGCCGGCGCCGCCGCCGCCTTGGACGCGCCCACTGTCCGTCTGCGGCCTCTGCGGGTACGGGCGTTGGTGCGGGTGCGCTGACCGCGCACAGGCAGATTCCTGCGGTGCCTGTAGCCGCGGTAGCTGTTGATCTCGACGTAGCGCTTCAGGTTGGCCGTGATCTCCCGACGGAGCTCGCCCTCAACCTTGTATTCCTTGGTAATAAAAGTGTTCAGCAGACCCACCTGGTCCTCGGTAAGGTCCTTTACCTTGGTATCGGGGTTCACCTGGGCCTTAAGGCTCTCAAGTATTTTCCCGGCCATCGGGCGGCCTATGCCGAAAACATAGGCAAGGGCTATGCTGATCTTTTTGTCTCTGGGTAAATCCACACCTGCTATACGTGCCATACTTTCTCCTATTTTAAAAACATATCTGATTCTGTAATTCCAGCGAACGGGCCGCCGTTCACGGTTTACCGTTCACCGGCGCTTATCCCTGCCGCTGTTTGTGGCGGGGGTCGTCGCAGATAACGCGGACCACGCCCTTGCGCTTGACTATCACGCACTTAACGCAAATCTTTTTAACGCTCGCTCTTACTTTCATTGAAGCACCTCTAAGCTCTGATTGTGCCGTATTCCGGGACACGCCCGTCGAACGGCCTTATTTTTCCCTGTAAACTATCCGGCCCTTGCTGAGATCGTACGGCGAAAGTTCCATCTTCACCTTGTCGCCCGGAAGTATCTTTATGTGGTGAATGCGCATCTTGCCGGAAATGATACCCAGTATCGTTTTACCCGGGGCTATTTCAACCTTGAAAGTCGCGTTGGGGAGGGACTCTTTTACTATCCCCTCTATCTCTATTTTTTCGCTGTTTTCTGACATATTTATATATTATACAAAAATATCGGCCTCAACCGTTGCCAACAATGCTTAAGATATCGCAGCCGGCCTCGGTAACGGCCACCGTATGCTCGTAGTGGGCCGCCAGGCTGCCGTCCGCGGAAACCGCCGTCCACCCGTCGTTCTTCACTATCACGTCGGCGCGGCCAAGACACAACATCGGTTCTATCGCCAGCGTCATGCCGGCTTTAAGGACCGGGCCCGAACCGGGGCGCCCGAAATTAGGGATCGAAGGCTCCTCGTGAAGCCGCCGGCCGATGCCGTGGCCGGTGAACTCCCGCACCACCGACATTCCGTTCTCCGTCGCGCAGCACTCTACGGCGTGGCACACATCGCCCAGCCTCGCCCCCGCCTTTACCTTGGCGAGGGCCGCGTCGAGCGAGCGCCGCGTCACGTCCATCAGTTGCCTCGCGCCGCCGGAAACCGCGCCGGCGGCCACCGTCAGCGCCGCGTCGCCGTAAAAACCGTCGCAGACCGCGCCCAGGTCCAGGCTGACTATATCGCCCTCTTTGACGAACCGCTTGGCGCTGGGGATGCCGTGCACGATCTCTTCGTTTATGGAAACGCAGAGCGTGGCCGGGTACCCGCGGTAGCCGAGAAAGGCGGGAACGGCCCCGAGGCCCCGCACGCTTTCCTCGGCGAACTGGTCGAGGTCCAAAGTGGACACGCCGGGCTTCACCCTGGACTTAAGTTGTAAAAGAACTTCCGCCACCACGCGGGACGCTTTGCGGATACTCTCTATTTCCGCGGCGGTCTTTATCTCTATCACGGCTCAGACTTTGCCGGCGAACATCGCGGCGACCTTCGCGGCCACCGCTTCCGGCGCCAGGGCGCCGTCCGCCTCGTAGAATATTCCCGAGGAGCGGTAATAGGCCAGCAGCGGCTCCGTCTGGTCCTTGTAAACCTGTATGCGCCGCGCTATGACCTCGGCCTTATCGTCCTCGCGCGTCAGGAGGGGTTTGGAGCAGGCGTCGCACACGCCTTCCTTGGCCGGCGGGCTGGTTATCACGTTGTAGATCTTGCCGCAGCCCGAACAGGTGCGCCGCGCGCCCAGGCGTCTGGCCACCTCGGCTTCGGGTACGTTAAGGAAGATCACGGCGTCTATGGCCTGCCCGCGCGACTCGAACCAGGCGCTAAGCCCCTCGGCCTGCTCCACGGTGCGGGGGAACCCGTCGAACAGCAGTCCGCGGGTCTCTACGGCCAGCCTGGCCTTGAGCACCTCGAGCACCACCCTGTCGGGCACCAGGCGGCCTGCCGACATGTAGGAGGCGACTTCCTGCCCCAGAGGGGATTTTTTCGCCAGCTCCTCCCGGAAAATGTCCCCGGTGGAGACGTGGAACATCCCCAGTTTTTGAGAAAGAACCTTTGCCTGGGTCCCTTTTCCGGAACCAGGATAGCCCAATAAGATTATATTCATGATCCGCTTAACTCCCGACGTTGAACCAGCGGCCCTTGATCCGGGAGTTCTTATAGAACCCCTCGTAATTGCGCATCACCAGGTGGGCCTCGGTCTGCGCGATGGTATCGAGCGCGACGCCCACCACGATCAGCAGCGACGTTCCGCCGAAGTAGAAAGGTACGTTGAATTTGGCGCGCAGGTAGTCCGGCAGCACGGCTATCAGCGACACGAACAGCGCGCCGCCGAGCGTTATCCTGTTCAAGACCCACTCTATGTGGGAGGCCGTAGGCTCGCCCGGGCGTATACCGGGGATGAAACCGCCCCACTTCTTCATGTTCTCGGCCAGGTCTTTCGGGTTGATGCTGACGGAATTATAGAAATAGCAGAAGAAGATAATGAGCGCCACGTAGAACAGCTGGTACAGGATGCTCGAATGGTTCATCAGCCCCATCAGCTTCTGCGCCCAGGGCGCCCCGGGATTGAACGAGCCGATAGTGTAGGGCACGCTCAGCAGCGACACCGCGAAGATGACGGCGATGACGCCGGACTGGTCCACCTTGAGCGGCAGGAACGTGGAGGCGCCGCCGTACATTTTGCGGCCCACCATGCGCTGCGCGTACTGCACCGGGATCTTGCGCTGGGCGGTTTCCACCCAGATCACGAAACCGACTATGGCGACGACCATGGCAAGTATCAGCATGCCGGAGATCAGGCTGACTTCGTCTATCTGGATGAGCCGCGTCATGTTCAGCACCGCGGCGGGCAGCCCGGACACGATACCTGCGAAGATTATAAGGGAAATGCCGTTGCCTATCCCGCGCTCGGTTATCTGCTCGCCCAGCCACATCACAAAGATGGTGCCGGTGACCAGCGTGACCACGGTCACGAAGTAGAAACCGAAGGTCGGATTGGTAACGATGGCGGGGCCGCCGCCTGCGTTCATCTTGGTCATCGCTATGGTGAGGCCGAGCGACTGGAAGGCCGCCAGGAACAGCGTGAAATAGCGCGTGAACTGCACTATCTTCTTGCGGCCGCTCTCGCCTTCCTTCTGCAGCCGGTCCAGCAGGGGGAACACATGGGCGCCCTGTACCAGGCTCATGATGATGGAGGCGTTGATATAAGGCATCACTCCCATCGAGAAGATGGAGAAGTTGCTTAACGCGCCGCCGGAGAAGATATCCAGGAAACCCAGCAGCGAGCCCTTCTGGGCCTCGAAGATGGCCTGCAGCGCGGCGGTGTTGATGCCGGGTATCGGGATGGTGGCGCCCAGGCGGTAAACCGCCAGCGCCCCGAGGACGAAGAATATCCGTCTCTTAAGATCCTGGATCTTGAAGATGTCGGTTATCTGTTGCATTATTTTTTATCCGTTTTGGCTTTTTTCTTGGCGGCGTTCTCGGCGTCTACCAGGGCCTGCTTGGCGGCCTTGGCCCCTACGAGCAGGGTGGTCTTGCCGCCGGCCTTGGTGATCTTTTCGGCCGCGCCTTTGGAGAAGGAGTGGGCGGTGACGTTGAGCGCCTTGGTGACTTCACCGTTGCCGAGGACTTTTACCAGCGTATCGTGCTTGATCAGCCTGCGCTTAAGCATGTCCGCGGGGGTGACGCTGGCGCCGGCGGCGAAATTCTTCTCCAGAGAGGAGATATTGACCCACTCGTAGTTCTGGCGGAACTGGGTATTGCTGAACCCGCTCTTGGGGATGCGCCTGAGCAGCGGGGTCTGGCCGCCCTCGAAACCCTTGCGCTTGGTGCCGCCCGAGGTGGAGTTCTGGCCTTTCTGGCCGCGGGTGGAAGTCTGGCCGTGCCCTGAGCCCTGACCGGTACCGAGACGTTTGCGCCTGTGCACCGAGCCGTATTTGGGCTTGAGATTGTTCATTCCGACCATAGTGTTTCTCCTGTTAGCTGTAGATCTTTAAATACTGAAGCGCGGCTTATTCGAGGCCGCGGATCTTCATTACTTCTTCCTTGCTCTTGAGCCGCTTGAGGGCGTCGAGAGTGGCGTAAACCGTGTTGAAAGCGTTCCGGCTGCCGAGGTTCTTGGTGAGGATATTCTTGACGCCGCTGGCTTCCAGCACGGCGCGTACGCCGCCGCCGGCTATCAGGCCGGTGCCGTCCACGGCGGGCTTCATCCACACCTTGCCGGCGCCGAAATGGCCTTCCACTTCGTGCGGGATCGTCGAATTCTTGATGGGGAACTGGAACATTTCCTTGCGGGCGCCGGCGGTGCCTTTCTGTATGGCCGACTGCACCTCGTTGGATTTGCCGAGACCCACGCCCACCTTGCCGTTATTGTCGCCTACCACGACGAGGGCGTTGAAGGAGAAGCGCTTGCCGCCCTTGACCACCTTGGTAACGCGGTTGACCACCACGGTCACCACTTTTTCTTCCCTGGCGTCGGTCAGGTCGAGCTCCATGGCTTCGCCGCGGGGCTTAATGCCGCCCTGGGCGTTGAGTTCCTTGCTGGTCTTAAGTTGTTTCTGGTTTCTGAGCATTTTTTAGCTTCTCCTCTTAGGCCGTTTGATGAGCATTGCTCCTAATACGGCACAGACATGTCTAGAATTTGAGGCCGGCTTCGCGGGCCGCGTCCGCCAGGGCCTTGATGCGGCCGTGGTATATCCTGCCGCCGCGGTCGAAACAGACCGCTTTCACGCCGTTGGCGATGGCGCGCTTGGCGAGCAGGGCCCCCACTACTTTGGCGGAGTCGATGCTCTTGCCCGATTTATTCTTGCCTTTAATTTCTTTTTCCAGGCTGGAAGCGGCGGCCAGGGTGGTCCCCTTCAGGTCGTCCACCACCTGGGCGTAGATGTACTTGGCCCCGCGGTAGACGCTTAAGCGCGGCATCTTGATGCCGTGTTCGAAGAGGCTGTTCCTGGTGCGGATCTTGCGGAATTCGTAGCGTTCCTGTTTGCTTATCATATTATTTCCTGTTTTCTCCTGAGATTGTGCTTCGCACGCCGTTATTTCTTGGCCGCGCCGCCCGCGCTGGCGCCCGCGCCCGCCGCGGTCTTGCCGGCCTTGCGGATGATATGTTCGCCCTGGTACTTTATGCCGGTGCCCTTATAAGGTTCCGGAGGCTTTATCCTCTTTATCTGGGCGGCCAGATTGCCCACGGCTTCCCGGTCTATGCCCTTTATGGTAAGGACCACCTGTTTGGGATCGAAGGACATCTTTATACCGGCCGGGATATCCAGTATCACGGGGTGCGAGAAGCCCAGCTGCATGGTAACGCGGTTGCCTTCCACGGCGCCCTTGAAACCGACGCCGCTGATCTCGAGCACCTTCTCAAATTCTTTGACGACGCCGGACACCATGTTGTTGACGCGGGCCCGGGCCGTGCCGAAGAGCGCGCCCTTGTCGGCTTCGCCCTGCGCCACGCTGATGTTTATGTTCGTCCCGGCCACTTCGGCGTTGATGCCGTCGGGCAGCGAGTAGGACATTTTGCCCAGCGGACCTTCCACCAGGACCTTCCTGCCGTCAACCCTGGCTTTCACTTTGTCCGGAAGCGCAACCGGTTTTTTTCCAATTCTGCTCATGTTATTTACCTCTTAAAGTTTCGATTCGCTGCTTCGCTCTTACGCCGCTCTTACCACACCTGGCAGAGCACTTCGCCGCCCAGCTTCTGCTTCTTGGCCTCGGCGTCGGTCAGCAGGCCCTTGGAAGTGGAGATGATGCTCACGCCGAAGGCGGCGCGGACGCGCGGCATTTCGTCGTGGGGCCTGTAAATGCGCAAGCCGGGTTTGGATACGCGGCGGATGCCGTTTATCACGGGCTGCTTGTCCAGGGTGTATTTCAGCGTAATGCGGATCACTCCCCTGCGGTCAATGGTCTTGTCCAGCTTGGGATCAAGCACCTTGAAATTGGAAACAAACCCCTCATCCTTGAGGAGCTTCACCAGCCCGGCCTTTATTCCGGAGAAGGGCACGTCCACCCGCTCTTTCTTCTTGGTGGTGGCGTTCTTTATCGCGCACAGCATGTTAGCTATAGGGTCCATTCTTTTCTCTCCTTAAAAACTTTCTTAATCTTTACCAGCTGGATTTCTTAAGTCCGGGGATCAGGCCCTCGTGAGCCATCTTGCGCAGACAGATCCTGCAGAGCCCGAAGTCGCGGTAGTAACCGCGCGGCCTGCCGCAGATCTGGCAGCGGTTGCGGAAGCGCGTAGAGAACTTCTGGGGTTTGCGCATCTTCGCCATCCAAGCATATGTAGCCATGTCTTTCTCCTATTTTAAATCGCTTTTCTTCTTTCGGGCCTTACGCTTTAACGTTCGGCTTCTTAACTTCGGGCTTCTTGAAAGGCATGCCCATGTGCTCAAGCAGGGCCTTACCCTCGGCGTCGTTGGCGGCCGTGGTCACGAACGTGATGTTCATGCCGCGCGCCTTGGGCGACTTTTCCATGTTGACTTCGGGGAAGATGTGGTGCTCTTTCAGGCCGATGTTGAGGTTGCCCCTGCCGTCGAAGAACCTGGGGTCCACGCCCTGGAAGTCGCGGATGCGGGGCACCGACAGGGTGACGAAGCGGTCGAAGAACTCGTACATGCGGATGCCGCGCAGCGTGACGCGCACGCCTATCGGCATGCCTTCGCGCAGCTTGAAGTTGGAGATGGACTTCTTGGCGCGGCGCATCTGGGGAGCCTGGCCGGCTATCATGGTGAGGTCCTCTTTGGCCAGGTCCAGCGCCTGGATGTTCTCCTTGGCCTCGCTGACGCCGATGTTGATAACGATCTTGGTTATCTTGGGCGCGGCCATCGGGGAGGAAAGATTGAAGTCTTTCATGAGCGCCGGCCGCACCGTGCCGGTGTACAGCTCGCGCATGCGCGGAGCGTAGCCTTTCGGCAGGGGCGCCACGGCGCCCTTGGGCGCCTCGGTCGCGTGGAACTTCTGGGCGGCCTCTTTGTTCCTGGCCTTCTGCTGTTCCTTGGTCGCGTGCTCCTTATGTTCTTTGGGAGCGTGCTCTTTTTTCTGATCTTTGGGGGTTTCCTTCGCCATTTAAATTACCTCTTTAGACTATCGCTTCGCCGCATTTCTTGCAGGCGCGCATCTTTTCGCCGCCCTGTATGGAAATCTTAACGCGGGCGGGCTTGCCGCACTTGGGGCAGACCAGCTGCACGTTGGAGATGCTCATGGGAGCCTCCACTTTGTGGATGCCGCCGGGCTTTTCCTTGGTGGTCTTCTTGTGCTTGTGGACGATGTTGATCCCCATCACCACCACCTTGCGCTCCACGGGCATGATCTCTTTTATCTCGCCCTTCTTGCCTTTATCTTTGCCGGCCAGCACTATTACGGTGTCTTTTTTCTTAAGTTTCAGCATATTTTCCGCCTTATTAAATTACTTCGGGTGCGAGGGAGACTATTTTAAGGTAGTTCTTGGCGCGCAGTTCGCGGGCCACCGGGCCGAACACGCGGGTACCCTTGGGGTCGCCGTTCTCGTCTATAATGCAGACGGCGTTGTCGTCGAAACGCACGTAGGAGCCGTCGGCGCGGCGCACTTCCTTCCTGACGCGCACCACCACGGCCTTGACTACTTCGCCCTTCTTTATGGCGGCGTGCGGGGTGGCGTCCTTAACGGAGCACACCACGGTGTCGCCCAGGAAGGCGTAGCGGCGGTAGCTGCCGCCCATCACGTGAAAGCACATAAGCTTGCGGGCGCCGGAATTATCGGCCACATTCAGCATTGTTCTCAACTGTATCATTATGGTTCTCCGTTACTAAACTACGTTTGTGCCGTAACAAGCGCTATGCGCCTCAGACGGCCTGGCGGGCCCGTTTACCTGGCGGCCTTCTCTACTATGCGGCTGATCCGCCAGCGCTTCAGCGCGGACAGGGGGCGGGTGCTGACTATCTCCACCAGGTCGCCGCTCTTGGATTCATTGGCCTCGTCGTGGGCGTAAAACTTGCGGTTGCGCCTCAGGGTCTTGGAGTAGACGGCGTGGCTGATCACGTGATCCACGCTGACGACGCGGGTCTTGGTCATCTTGTCCGAGACGACTACGCCGCGTAAAACTTTGCGTTTGGCTCTGCTTTCGGTATTTTCGGTCATTATTTTTTAACCTCGGCGGTCTTGGATTTCGCCAGCTCGCGCTGCCTGAGCCAGGTGTTGATCATGGCTATCTTGCGGCGGGCGGTGCGCAGCACCAGCGGGTTCTCTACCGGCGCTGTGGTGCGTTTGAACTTAAGCTGGAAAATATGTTTCTTGAGGTCCGCGGCCTGCGCCTTCAGCTCGGCGTCGCCCATGTTCATCAAGGTTTCCTTGTCTTTTCTTTTCATAAGGGACTGCTCTCCTTCGTTAATTCTCTTCGCGGCTCACGAACCGGGTCTTTATCGGCAGTTTGTGTCCGGCGCGGATAAAAGCTTCTTTTGCGGTGGCGACGTCCAGGCCTTCCACCTCGAACAGGATGCGGCCGGGCCGCACGACCGCCACCCAATGATCCGGGGCTCCTTTACCTTTACCCATGCGGGTTTCGGCGGGGTGCTTGGTGACGGCTTTGTCCGGGAATATGCGGATCCAGATCTTGCCCTTCTTGCGCAGGTAGCGCACGATACACACGCGGCAGGCTTCTATCTGGCGCGCGGTTATCCAGCGGGGCTCCATCGCCTTCAGGCCAAATTCGCCGAAAGCCAGCGAGAAGCCGCGCTTCGCCACACCCTTTATGCGGGGGGCGGAATGCGTTTTGCGGTATTTTACTCTCTTAGGCATCAACATAGTTATTGCTCCTTAAAAAAAAGGTTCAAGCGGCCGGGTTGGCGTTCCTGCGGGCGGCCCCGGATTCGTCCATCACCGGTATTTCAGTTGGGTTCTCGGCTTCCATCTTTATGAGCTGCTCGCGCAGCTCGCGGGGAGTCTTCGCGAAGAACAGCTTCTTGAAGATCCAGACCTTTATGCCGATCTTGCCCATGCTGGTATTGGCCTCGGTTAAACCGTAATCGATGTCGGCGGAGATGGTCTGCAGCGGCACGCGGCCTTTGCGGTACCACTCGCGGCGGGCGATCTCGGCGCCGCCGAGGCGGCCGGAGGCCATTACTTTAATGCCCAGGGCGCCGGAGCCCATGGTGCGCTCCATGGCGCGCTTGATGGCGCGCTTGAAGGAGATGCGCTTCTCGAGCTGCTGCGCCACCGACTGGCCCACCAGGCGGGGGTCGAGCTCGGGGATCTTAATTTCGGAAACGTTGATGAAAACCTTGCGCTTGGTGAGGCGCTCCACGTCTTTCTTCAGGTTCTCTATGTCGGCGCCCTTGCGGCCTATCACCACGCCGGGGCGGGCGGTATGGATGGTCACCTTCAGGTAGGCGCCGGCGCGCTCTATGTCCACCCAGCTGACGGAAGCCAGCTGGAACCTGTCGGAAACCATGTTCCTTATTTCGAAATCTTCCCGGATAAGTTCCGGCATCTTCTTGGGGGAGAACCAGCGGGACTGCCAGTCCTGAATATAGCCAAGCCTTAAACCGCGGGGATGTATTTTCTGGCCCATATTATTTCTGCTCCTTGGTATCCGAAACGACCACGTTGATGTGGCACATCTTGCGCTTGAAAGGCATCGCGCGGCCCTGGGGGCCGGGCTGCACGCGCTTCAGCATCTTCATCGGGCCCTGGTCGGCGCTGGCCTGGGTGACCCAGATGGTCTTCAGGTCGAGCTTCTTACCGAGCTTCACCGAGAGATTGGCGCCGGCCGACTTAATAGCTTTGTCCACGATGTCGGTGGCTATCCTTGGAAGGCTCTCCAGTATGTAATGGGCCTCGTAAAGGGACTTCCCCCGCACCGCGTCTAGCAGCTGGGCCACCTTGCGGCGGCCGAAGCGCTGGTACCTGAGATGACATTTAGCTTCCATAAATTTCTCCGTTTCTTTTTATCTGTGAGAGCCGGAGTTCCCTTAAGGAACCCCAGACTCCCGGAATTTACTTCTAGGTCAGCGCTGTCGCTTCCTTGGTATGCGACTGGCCATGGCCCTTGAACAGCCTGGGGAAAGAGAACTCGCCCAGCTTGTGTCCGACCATGCGCTCGGTCACGTACACCGGCAGGAACTTGCGGCCGTTGTGGACCATGAGCGTCTGCCCGACGAATTCGGGGGTGATGGTGCAGGCGCGCGCCCAGGTCTTTATCTGGCGCTTGTCGCCGGACTGTACGGCGGCCTGTACTTTGGCCAGAAGCTTCTGGTCTACGAAAGGGCCTTTTTTAGATGATCTGCTCATTTATATTCCTCCGGTTAAGCGTTCGTCGACTTGCGCCTGTCCGCCACTATCATCCAGCCCCAGATCTTAGATTTGGTCCTGGTCTTATAGCCCTTGGAGGGCTGGTTCCACGGCGAGCGGGGCACGTTGTTGCCCTTGGAACGGCCGCGGCCGCCGCCGAGCGGATGGTCGCAGGCGTTCATGGCTCCGCCGCGCACGGTGGGCTTAACGCCGATGTGGCGCTGGCGGCCCGCCTTGCCGAGGGTAATGGTATTGTGTTCGATATTGCCGACCTGGCCGATGGTGGCCAGACAGCCCTTGAGCACCTTGCGGATCTCGCCGGAAGGCATCTTGATGGTGGCGTAGTCGCCCTCTTTGGCCATCAGCTGGGCCTGGGTGCCGGCGGCGCGCACGAACTGGGCGCCTTTGCCGGGGATCATTTCGATGGCGTGTATGAACGTGCCGTCGGGAATGTTGGCCATGGGCAGGGCATTGCCCAGGCGTATCTCGGCCTTGGGGCCGCTCATCACGGTGGCGCCTACGCCCAGGCCCAGGGGGGCGGGGATATAGCGCTTGTCGCCGTCCGCGTAGAACAGCAGGGCTATGCGGGCGTTCCTGTTGGGATCGTATTCGATAGCGGCGACGCGCGCGGGCACGCCGTACTTTTCGCGCTTGAAATCGATGTCGCGGTAGCGCCGGCGGTGGCCGCCGCCGTGGTGGCGGACCATGATCATGCCGGTGTTATTGCGGCCGCCGTGTTTGCGCATGCCGGTGGCCAGGTTCTTCTCGGGCTCGGTCTTGGTGATCTCCGAGAAGTCGGCGATCTGCATCGTGCGCCGCGAGGGGGTATAGGGTCTGTATGATTTAATTGGCATATCTTTCTTTCCTGTTATCGCCTTATTTCGGCAGGTCGGTCATGTCTATTTTCTGACCGGTCTTCACGGTCACTATCGCTTTCTTCCAGTCGGAGCGGTAACCTTCGTGGCGGCCCACCTTGTGGAGCTTGCCGGGCATGTTGGCGGTGCGGACCGCCGTAACCTTAACCTTGAAAAGGGTCTCTATGGCCTTCTTGATCTCGCTCTTGTTGGACTTGGGGTTGACCCGGAAGGTGTAGCGGTTCTGCGTGTCCTTAATGGTCACGCTTTTCTCGCTGAGGATGGGAGAGACGAGGATTTCGGCGTAATTCATTTGGCCTCCTTGGCCGCTTGATGAGCATTGCTCTTGTGCGGCACTGGCATTGCCTTGATGCTGTCGACGAGAGCCTTGAGGCCCGCCGAGGTGAATACGAGCTTGTTGTTGCGCATGGCCTCGTAGGCGTTGAGGTTGGGCGCGAGGCACCAGCCGAAGTTCGCCATGTTCTTGGAGGCGGTCTTGAAGTTCTTGTCCATTTTGTCCGTGACGAAAAGCACGCTCTTGGAAGCGAGCGATTTGTCCAGGCCCTTGAGCGAGCTGGTCTTGGGGACGTCGAGGGCGAGGTTCTCCATCATCATCACGGCGCCGTCGGCCGCGCGGGCCGAAAGGACCTCTATCAGGGCCTGGCGCAGTTTCTGTATGGGCAGGTACTGGCGGAAAGAGCGCGGCTTGGGGCCGAACACCACGCCGCCCTTGCGCCAGATGGGGGAGCGGGTGGAACCGGCGCGGGCGCGCCCGGTGCCTTTCTGTTTCCAGGGCTTCTTACCGCCGCCGGAGATCTCCGCGCGGGTCTTGGTGCAGGCGGTACCGCGGTGCTTGTTGGCCAGGTAATACTTTATAACTTCGTGGATGAAGTTAGCGTCGGGCTGCACGGAGAAAACGGCTTCCGGCAGGTTAACCTTGCCCACTTCGTTGCCTTTCAGGTCTAAAAGTTTAGTTTCCATAGTTTTTCCTTGCTTGGTCCCCCGTTACTTCTTGGCCGCCGGCTTCTTGGCCACGATGGCGTCCTTCTTGGATTTAGCCTTGAGGTTCACGGCGTTGGCCACGTTGATCTTTTTGTTGGTGAGGGTTATGCAGACCATGCTGCCTTTGGGTCCGGGAATACCGCTGTTAACGAGTATCATGTTCTCTTCGGGGATGATCTTTATGATCTTGACCTTCATCACGGAAACCGTGTCCACGCCCATGTGGCCGGCCATGCGCTGGCCGGGAAGCACGCGCCCGAGGGAGCGGCGCGAACCCAGCGAACCCGGTGCCCTTTCCCTGTCGGAGGCGCCGTGCGAGGCGGGTCCGCCGTGGAAGCCGTGGCGCTTCATGCCGCCGGCGAAACCTTTACCCTTGCTGATGCCCTGCAGGTCAACGTACTGGCCCTCGGCGAAGCGCTCTACGCTGGCCGTCTGGCCGGCCACAGCGCCGGCCAGGTCTGTCACGCGGAATTCTTTCAGGTGGCGGATGGGCTTGGTGGCAAGCTTTTTGGCCAGGCCCTTTTCGGCGCTGTTGGCACCCTTGTCGGGCTTGTGCCCGAAGCCGAGACAGACGGCCTGGTAGCCGTCATTCTCCTTGGTGCGGGTGTAGGCCACGCGGCAGGGGCCGGCTTTCACGACGGTAACGGCGTGAAGGGAACCGGCGGCGTCGAAGACCTGGGTCATGCCCAGCTTCTGGCCGACGAGAAATTTATGGGCCACCGGCAGCGCCGTATTTTCGGGCTTCGCCGCGGGGGCAGTGTTTTCTTTATTTTCTTCTGTCATAAGTCCGCTCCTTGGTTCGCTACGACGGGAAACGCCCGGTTTTAACACCGGGTTTTTCCGCGGTTAAAAAACAAACGAACAAACCGCGCCGGAACTTTACAGCTCCGGTTCTCTTGAAACAATATTTTTAGTTTCTATGATTAAGCCCGCAGGTGAAGGGAATCAAGGCCGCTTCATCTATAGGGCCGCTGCCCGTATTCTTTCGAACGCGACAGCGTAATAAAAACTGCATTTTCAAAGAAACCGCGGCGTTGCCGCAGTTAACATCAGAATTATTATAACAAAACCCCCGGGCAGAGTCAAAGGTTATTTTTCACGGCCTTAACGGCGCCCGCCGCAAGGCTCGCGTACGGCCCTTTGGCCGGCCGAAACAATGTCGCGGCCGCGAGGGGCCCCATCCCCGCTGCCCCCCGAAATCTGCCGGGGGCCTATTTTACCTGATCATTCAAAGAACGGCACCGACCACATTTGTGGAAATAATTATGATATCTATTATTATATTACAAACACGGATAGAAAATAACACGCCCATACCGAAGCGAGGCGGCAAACGAAACATTTCAGCCGGAGGAGCCAGCCTCCTTTTTAAAAAATGAAGGAGGCTGGCTCCTGTTCTGACTCCCAAAAGATTTTTCACCTATTTCCCCGGAATTATGTCATACTATATAGGTAGTCAAACCAGAACTCAAGTTTTTGAAGCCTATTCTACCAAGCAACATTAGGAAAAGATAGAGCAAAGAGAGTTGAGTCGGGTAATTATAGTTGCTAGGAGAATAACACAATGAGCAAG
>DMXM01000007.1:59028-72685 GCA_003482905.1 Elusimicrobiota bacterium | reverse complement strand
CTAAGAGGCGGAAATTATAGGATTCATATCTTTTTTCTCTGGCTGCCGGGGGTTGAGTTGTCATTGTTCAGGATAAAAGACCGTGTCGCTGAGGGCGGGCATGATGTTCCTGCAGCCGATGTGCGGCGCCGCTTTACGCGCTCCGTATCTAACTTTTTTTACACGTACCGGCCTTTGTCAGACACCTGGATGCTTTTTGATAATTCAGCGGCGACGCCGGTTTTGGCCGCCAAGGGAGATAACGGAGACGTTATTGTGGAGAATGAAGAGCTTTATCTGAAAATTTACGGGAGATACAAAATATGAAAAAAAGGCTGACAATGCAGGATAAGGCCGAACTGGCGATGAAAGTTGCCGTTAAAAAAGTGGTGGCGGAACATAAAAAGACCGGGCGCCCTCTCTCCATCTGGAAAAATGGCCGTGCGGTGCATGTGCCTATCAGCAATTTTTAGCGCGCGGTGAATATAGGCAACCCGGACGAGTTCACTATAAAGGAACTGGCCGAGAAGGTTTTGGTGCTTATCCCGGAAAGCAAGAGCAAGCTTATATATAAGCCGCTGCCGCAGGACGACCCGCGCCAGCGCCAGCCCGATATCAGCCTGGCCAAAGAGAAACTGGTCTGGGCCCCCAAGGTGAAGCTTAACGAGGGCCTTATAAAGACGGTGGACTACTTCCGCCGCACGCTTAAATAGGGCGCCACCCGCTTCGGGCTCAAAAGGCCCCGCCTCTGTACGAGAGCGGGGCTTTTGCTTGGCGGCTCTATCAAGGCCGGGCCTGATAGGATACCAGCATTTGACAATATCGATCCTGGCGGATATAATTACCATTAGATATAAACAAGTATAGGTAAACATGTCCATTATGAGAAGTGTTAAAAGCGATAAAGAACTGGCCCGGCTTCATCATCTTCCAGGAGTTTTTAAAACAAAGGATGTCCTTGGGAAGCTTAAAATACACCCGCGAAAATTTTATGCGATGGTTGGAGCCGGGCTGATTGAAAAAATAAGCAGGGGAACATACAGGCTGGCTGCCGGGCCGGCGCTTACAAATCCGGATATGGTTACCGTGGCCGTGCGCGTTCCAAAAGGGGTCATCTGCCTGCTGTCCGCTTTGGCTTATCACGGGATTACCACGCAGATCCCCAGGGAAGTTTATGTCGCCCTGCCGCAGGGCGCTGAAAGGCCCAAAGTGGCTTACCCGCCGGCGCGTTTCTTCCACTTTTCAAAGCAGGCGCTTTCCAGCGGGATTGAAACCCGCGAGATTGACGGCGTGCCTGTTAAAATCTACAACCCTGAAAAGACACTGGCCGACTGCTTCAAATTCCGCAATACCATTGGGTTGGACACGGCCATGGAAGCGCTCAAAATGTATTTGCGGTTAAAGAACAGGGATATAAATAAATTGGTGGAATACGCCGGCATATGCCGGGTACGGAATGTAATGCGCCCGTATCTGGAGTCCATGGTGTGAAAAAAACCGCAACAACAAATCTTCCGGCTTCAATCCATCAGAAGCTGCTAAATAACGCCAGAAAGACGCAGCGGCCGTTCCTTGAGGTGCTGCAGTATTTCGCCATAGAGAGGTTTCTCTACAGGCTTTCAAAATCCACCCATGCCGATAAGTTTGTCCTGAAGGGCGCGCTGATGTTTTCTGTGTGGAAACCCGGACTGCCGCGTTCCACAAAAGATATCGATCTGCTGGGCCGTACCAAGAACGATATTAACGCGCTTGTCCGTATAATGAAGGAGGTCTGCGTCATTGAGACCGAACCTGACGGGCTGTCTTTTGATGCCGGCAGCGTAGCGGGTGAGCGTATTACTGAAAACGCGGATTATCAAGGCGTGCGTGTATGCTTTTGGGGCGGCCTTGGCAAGGCGCGTATTTCCATGCAGATAGACATCGGCTTTGGCGATATTGTGTTTCCCGCGGCAAAGAAAATATCTTACCCGGCGATATTGGAGATGCCGGAACCTGTGCTGAATGGCTATAGCCGTGAAAGTGTTATTGCCGAAAAACTGGAAGCGATGGTTAAGCTGGATATTATTAATAGCCGGATGAAGGACTTTTTCGATATCTGCGTGCTCGCGCGACAGTTTGATTTTGACGGCAGGACATTAACTGAAGCTATTAAAGAAACCTTCGGGCAGCGTGAAACCCCCATTGTTAAAGAACCTCATATTTTTGCCGCTGATTTCCGCAATGATACGTCAAAACAGACGCAATGGAACGCTTTCCTGCGTAAGAACAAACTGGCCGCGGCTCCGGCTGGTTTTGCGGACGCTATGGCCGTTATTGAGGGTTTTATAAAACCTGTTTTGTCCGCCATTGCGGCTGGAAAAGACTTTCCCGCTGCGTGGAAAGCTCCCGGACCTTGGGAAGAACGATAGGCAAGGGATTCGGAGGTTCAACCTCCGTTGGAGGTTGAACCTCCGGGGCCCCGCCTCGCTGGTGATTAGCGCTTAACCGCGGCACTATTACTAAAGATATCACCAATTGCATAAAGTATTGCTAAATGCTAAACTAATGGCATATGGTAAAGAGAACCTTCTGGTTTTCCAGGATCAACCAGTTGTGGGGACACCGCCCCATAATCTGGCTGTCCGGCATACGGCGCTCCGGCAAGACGGTCCTTTGCCAAAGCCTGCCGGGGACGGAATATTTCGACTGTGAGCTTCCCCGTATCCGCGCCCGCATGGAAGATCCTGAGGGCTTCCTGGAAAGTGTAAAAGGGAAAAAGATCATCCTTGACGAGGTCCATCGGCTGGCGGACCCGGCCCAGCTCCTTAAGATAGCGGCGGATCACTATCCGGATGTGCGCGTAATAGCCACAGGGTCCTCCACCCTGGAGGCCTCCGCCAAATTTAAAGATACGCTGACGGGCCGCAAGGAAACTCTTTGGCTGACCCCGTTAATTCAAAGGGATATGGAAGATTTCGGGAATTCGGATCTTGAACACCGGCTTCTGCACGGCGGCTTACCGCCTTTCTTTCTTGAGAAGAAGCTGCCCGAGCGGGATTTTCAGGAATGGATGGACTCCTATTGGGCCAAGGATATACAGGAGCTGTTCAGGCTGGAGCGCAGGGCCTCTTTCCAGCGCTTCCTTGAGCTGTTGCTGGTGAACAGCGGCGGTATTTTTGAGGCCGCAAAGTACGCCGTGCCCTGCGAGGTAAGCCGTGGCACCATAGCCAATTATCTCAAAGCCATGGAAGCCACTTATGTGGCGCACATTGTACGCCCTTTTAGCAGCCACAAACCTACCGAGATAGTTGCCGCGCCCAAGGTGTTCGCTTTTGACACGGGCTTTGTATGCTGTTTCCGGGGCTGGGAAAAGCTGCGAAGGACGGACATGGGCGGCCTTTGGGAACACCTGGTCTTAAACGAAATTATGGCCAATCTGCAGACCAGGGCGGTAAATTACTGGCGTACTAAACAAGGGCGGGAAATAGATTTTATCCTGCCGCTTCGCGGCGGCAGCGCCCATGCCGTGGAGTGTAAGCTGTCCCAAAAGGATTTCGATCCTTCGGCGATCAGCTCGTTCAGGCAGGTTTATGAACATGGCCGCAATTATGCCGTATGTCATGATGTGGACCGTCCCTATAACAGGCGTTACGGACAAATTGAAGTAAGGGTAACCGGACTTAAAGCGTTTATTGATGAAATATCCAAATAACTGGTAAAATCATGTATCGGACCGGCGGTTAGATCGGGACGGCAGGATAGTGCGAGGAATTTACAAAATGAATAAATCTATTTGCTGCATCGGCGCGGGGTACATCGGCGGGCCTACTATGGCCGTGATAGCGGACCATAATCATGACCGCAAGGTTGTGGTGGTGGACATCAACAAAGAGCGCATAGACGCGTGGAACTCCGACAAGATGCCGATCTTCGAGCCGGGCCTGGCCGACGTGGTGAAGCGGCGCCGCGGGAAGAACCTGTTCTTCTCTACCGATATCGACAAGGCTATCCGGGACTGCGACATTATTTTTGTGGGCGTTAACACCCCGACCAAGACCTTCGGCCGCGGGGCGGGCAGCGCCTCGGACCTGCAGTACTGGGAAGCCACGGCCCGCAATATAGTTAAGGTGGCCAACCGGGACAAGATAGTGGTGGAGAAGAGCACGCTGCCCGTGCGCACGGCGGAGGCCATGGAGAGCATCCTTAGCCGCCACCCCAAATATCATTTTGAAGTGCTTTCCAACCCGGAGTTCCTGGCGGAGGGCACTGCCATAAGCGACCTGGAGAAACCGGACCGCGTGCTGATAGGCGGCCACCAGACGGCGCGCGGCAAGGCCGCGATAAAGGCCCTGGCGGACGTGTACGGCGCCTGGGTGCCTAAAGAAAAGATTCTGACCACCAACCTGTGGTCGTCGGAACTGTCCAAGCTGGCGGCAAACGCTTTTCTGGCGCAGCGCGTTAGCTCCATAAACTCGCTGTCCGCCCTCTGCGAGACCACCGGCGCCGACGTGGAAGAGGTGGCCCGCGCCATAGGCATGGATTCCCGCATAGGCCCCAAGTTCCTTAAGACCGGCCCCGGCTTTGGCGGGAGCTGCTTTAAGAAGGACATCTTGAACCTGGTTTATATCTGCGAGAACTACGGCCTGATAGAAGTGGCCGATTACTGGCGCCAGGTGGTGCTGATGAACGACTACCAGCAGGAACGCATGGTGGGCAATATCATCAAGACGATGTTCAATACGCTGGCCAACAAGAAGCTGGCTATCTTCGGGTTTGCCTTCAAGGCCAATACCAGCGACACGCGCGAGAGCCCGGCGATAGCCATTACCAAGCTGCTGGCCGAGGAACACGCACAGATAGTAATAACGGACCCCAAGGCGCTTAAGCATGTGGCCGAGGACCTGGGCGAGCTGGCGGTGAAGGTGAAGACCACCACCGACCCCTACGAGGCCGCCAGGGACGCCGACGCCATTGTGCTGCTGACCGACTGGGATGAATACAAGGCGCTGGACTATAAGCGCCTGTACGCCGGTATGCGCAAGCCGGCCTTCATCTTCGACGGCCGCAACATCCTGCCCCACGCGCAATTGCGCAAGGTCGGCTTTGAGGTTAAAGCTGTAGGCAAATAGGGGCAGTAGGCGCATATCAGCGCAAAAAAGGGGACAGGCTGCTTTTCCGCGGGAAAAGTAGCCTGTCCCCTTTTTTGCGCTCCCGGACCTCCGATGGGTGCTCTGGTGGGGCGGTGTGGATAGCAATATTCTCACACTGTATCTATTGATTATCTGTTGTTACTGTGTTATTATATTGATATGAATGCGGATATACGGCGGCAAATTGCGGGCGAGGAGTTTGATTACCAGACTCTGATGGGGCTGCTTGCGGAATACAGCAACCCGGCAATGAAGGTAGGCGCGCTTATTAGGGCGGGGGATATTGTCCGTGTAAAAAAAGGGCTCTATGTTTTTGGGGAGCGCCACCGCAGGCGGCCTTACTCCATGGAGCTGCTTGCTAATTTAATCTACGGGCCATCCATGGTTTCCTCGGACTATATGCTTGCGCATTACGGCTTGATTCCCGAGGCTGTTTACACTTTAACTTCAACCACCTTTAAGAGGCCTAAAACATTTAAAACGCCGCTGGGAATGTTTATATACAGGCAGGCGCCCGCCCGTTATTATCCTGTGGGTATACGCCGGCTTGAATTTAAGGGTGGGGCTTTTTTGGCGGCGTCCCCGGAGCGGGCGCTGGCCGATAAGATCCGCGAGGACTCCGGGAATATCTTTAATAACCAGAAAGAGGCTGAGCGGTATTTGTTCGAAGACCTGCGCCTGGATGAGGAAGGATTTTTTGCCATGGACGCCGCGCTCCTGGCGGAATGTGCCCGGCTGTCCCGTTCGCGGAAAATAAGATTCTGCGCGGCTGTGCTTAAAAACAGAAAGGCGGTTAAATGAACCCGGCCATAGAAACAATGCTGGCGCGGTACTCTTTTGCGTCCAACGAGGATAAGCTTAGGGCGCTGCGCGAGATATTGCAGGAAACGGCGCTATTGGGCCTTTGGCGGGGCAAGTTCTTTGAGCACGCCGCCTTCTATGGCGGCACGGCCCTGCGCGTGCTTTACGGTCTGGACCGTTTCAGCGAAGATATGGATTTTTCCCTTTTAAAGCCGGCCCCGGGTTTCCGGCTGGAGCCGTATTGCGGCTTTGTGAAGGACGAGCTAAGGGCTTTCGGATTTACGGCGGAGATGGTGGTTAGGAAAAAAGCCGCCGGCGGGCAGGTTAAATCGGCTTTTCTTAAGGCGGACACGCTGGAGCAACTGCTTGTTATAGGGATGGCCGGGGAAAGCGGGTTGCCGAACACCAAAATAAAAATAGAGATAGATACCGACCCCCCGCCGTATTTTAAAACCGAGGCGCGCGTGCTGCTAAATCCTATCCCTTTCAATGTAAAAGTTTTTGCGCCGTCATCCATGTTTGCCGGCAAAATGCACGCGCTACTTTGCCGCGGCTGGAAGACCCGCGTAAAGGGCCGCGACTGGTATGATTTTGTGTGGTTTGTCGGGCGGCGCACGCCCGTTAATCTGCGGCATCTTGAGCAAAGAATGCGCCAGAGCGGGGACTGGGACAAGGCCGGGCCGCTTACGGAGGAAGCTTTCCGGGATGTGTTGCGCCGGCATATAGATTCCGTGGACATAGCGCAGGCAAAAGAGGATGTTTTCAGGTTCCTGGCGGTGCCTGACGCTGTTGCTGTCTGGTCAAAAGATTTTTTTATGGACGTTGCTGGTAGAGTCGCAGTAGAGTAGCGCGGAGGTCCGTGCCTGGCGCATTAAAAGTCTGAATAGGGGGGCTTATGAAAGCAACTTTAGAATTTGGGTGGAAATGGGGACAGGCTACTTTTTTGTAAAAAGTAGCCTGTCCCCATTTGTATAAGGTCAGAGCTTGAAGTTTTTGCCGGTGATGGGGGTGAAGGGGCGGCGGGCGTGGTTCATATAGGCGTTGAACTGGGTGGCGAAGTCGAGCCAGGCTGCGGGGTCGTATTCGCCTTGGCTGTTTAAAAAAGTCTTTCTATTTTTCGCCATTTGCGCCATGTCCGCGTTGATGGAGTCGGTGAAAAGCAGGTTTTTTTTATTTTCCGGCATATTTCTCCCGCAGTTCCAGGAAGCGCTTTTCCAAACCGAATAGCTCGAAATAGGTTTTCAGGATTTCCCAGTCTAATTTGCGGCTTTTCATAAGCTCTTCTATATCGGAGTTGTCTTTTGCCAGCCTGGCCGGGTTGTTGTTTATGGATTGCAGTTTAAGGGCTATTATATCTTCGGCTTTTAATACCTTTACCCGGGCCTCTTTGCCGAAAACCGGCAGAGTTTCGGCTTCGGCCAGCATTTTTATTGAGATAGGTCTGAAGGCGTGAAGGAAGTCGACTTCGCCCATGTCCGGGGAGGGGGAAACATATTGGGAGGCGTTTTCCGAGGCAAAAGCTTTCCTGTAGCCCATGGCAACCATTATGGCCTCTACCTTGTGCAGTGAATCAGCGGGAACGAGGAAATCCAGGTCTATTGTGCTGCGCGGGATGCCTAAAGCGCCTACCGCGAAGCCGCCTATAATGGCGTAGTGTACGTCGTTCTTTTCAAATTCCGTCACTATCAGGGTCAGAGCCTTTTTGAGGTCCATGGTGATATTATAGCAGAAGGCGGGCGAGAGTCTGGCGCTTGGGATTCGGGGAACTGAAAATTGAAATTTGCTACAATTATCCTGACGGTTCACTATAGATTTGTTATATATTCGCCTTAATCAGGGCAAGGAGACTTAAAATGGCTACTAAAATTGGTATTAACGGTTTTGGACGCATAGGCAGGCTGGTGGCGCGCGCTATTCTGGCGCGGACCGACGGCCAGCTGGAGCTGGTGGCGATCAACGATCTGACCGATTCTAAGACCAACGCACACCTCCTTAAGTACGACTCGGTGCACGGCCGCCTCCAGGGCGACGTTAAGGCCACCGCCGACGACGAGATAACCGTGAACGGCAAGAAAATAAAAGTTTTCAAGGAAATGGACCCCGCCAATATCCCCTGGGGCAGCCTGGGCGTAGAGATAGTGGTGGAATCCACCGGCCTGTTCACTATAAAGGTTGACGGCGTGAACAAGAAAGGCAAGACCGTGAAAGGCGCCGAGAACCACATAACCAAAGGCGGCGCCAAGAAAGTTATTATATCGGCTCCCGCGCAGGGCGAGGATATCACCATTGTGATGGGTGTCAACGACGACAAGTACGACGGCAAGACCCACCACGTGGTGTCCAACGCCTCCTGCACCACCAACTGCCTGGCGCCTTTCGCCAAGGTGCTCCAGGACAACTGGGGCATAGAGAAAGGCCTGATGACCACCATTCACGCCTATACCAACGACCAGAAGGTGCACGACATGGCCCATAGCGACCTGCGCCGCGCCCGCGCGGCGGCCATGAGCATGATCCCCACGTCCACCGGCGCCGCCAAGGCCATCTCCCTGGTAATGCCAGAGCTGAAGGGGAAACTGGACGGCTTCGCCATCCGCGTGCCCACGCCCAACGTTTCCGTGGTGGACCTCACCGTAACGCTCTCCAAGCCGGCCACCGCCGAGGAGATCAACGCCGCCATAAAGAAGGCCGCCGAAGGCCCGATGAAGGGCATAATGGAATACGTGGAAGAGCCCCTTGTCTCCATCGACTTCAACCATTCCCCGCTGAGCTCCAGCGTGGACGCCCAGAGCACCAAAGTGATAGGCGGCAATATGGCCAAGGTGCTGGCCTGGTACGACAACGAATGGGGCTATTCCAACCGCGTGGTGGACCTGGCCCTGCTGATGATAAAGAAAGGCCTGTAATTTAGCCTGGGTGTCGGGTGGCGCTACGGCGCCACCCTAAGACGCCCGGCTTGTGCGCGTTCTTTAGAGGAGAGCAACAATGGCTAAGAAAAGAGTGCTGATAATGGGAGCCGCCGGCCGCGACTTCCATAACTTCAACGTTTACTACCGCGACAACGCGGCTTACGAAGTGGTGGCCTTCACCGCCTACCAGATCCCCAACATAGCGGGCCGCAAGTACCCCAAGGAACTTTCCGGCAAGCTGTACCCGAAAGGCATCAACATCTACGAAGAGAAGGAAATGCCCGAGCTTATAAAGAAGCTTAAGGTGGACGAGGTGGTGTTCTCCTACTCCGACGTGTCTTTTAATACCGTGATGGCCAAGGGTTCGCTGGCGCTGGCCTGCGGCGCGGACTTCAAGCTGCTGTCCGGCGAGCACACCTATATCAAATCCCGCAAACCCGTGATCTCCGTGTGCGCCGTGCGCACCGGCTGCGGCAAGAGCCAGACCACGCGCTATATAGCGGACATCCTTAAATCCCTGGGCAAAAAAGTGGTGGCCATACGCCACCCCATGCCCTACGGCGACCTGGTAAAACAGACCTGGCAGCGCTACGAGACCCTGGCCGACCTGAAGACGCACAAGTGCACCATCGAAGAGATGGAAGAGTACGAACCGCACATAGCCGCCGGCCACATAATATACGCCGGCGTGGACTACGGCCAGATACTCGCGCGCGCCGAAAAGGAAGCCGACGTTATACTGTGGGACGGCGGCAATAACGACATGTCCTTCTACAAGCCCGACCTGCAGATAGTGGTGACCGACCCCCTGCGCGCGGGACATGAAGCCACCTTCCACCCCGGCGCGGTCAACCTGCGCATGGCGGACGTTGTTGTGATAAACAAGGTCAACAATGCCACCAAGGCGGAGATCGCCACGGTGAGGGCGAATATTAAAGCGATGAACCCGAAGGCCGTTATCATCGAGGCGGACAGCCTGGTGGGCGTTGAGGGCGGCGGCGTGGTGAAAGGGAAGAAAGTGCTGGTAGTAGAAGACGGCCCCACCCTTACCCACGGCGACATGTCCTACGGCGCGGCCTACGTGGCGGCCAAGAAGTACGGGGCCAGGGCCATAGTGGACCCCCGCCCTTACGCCATAGGCACCATAAAGAAAGTGTTCGAGAACTTCAAGCAGCTTAAGGAAATACTGCCCGCCATGGGTTACGGCGACGCCCAGATGGCGGAACTGAACAAGACCATAAACGCGATACCGGCGGACCTGGTCATGGTAGGGACCCCTATCGACCTGGCCAAGCACCTGAAGTTCAACAAGCCCTCGGTGCGCGTGAACTACTCGCTTAAAGAGCGCAAGGCCGGCGGTTTGATCGCCGCCGTTAAGAAAGTAATATAAGCCAAGCCGCCCCGGGCCGGCGACTCCGGCCCGGGCGCGGTTAAAATTTAAGAGGTTATTATGACCACGGAAAACAAGACTGTTTTAAAGCTGGCCAAAGTGCAGGACGCGCGCCTTTTGGATAAGAACGTTTTGGTCCGCGTGGACTACAATGTGCCCCTGAAGGACGGCGTGATAACGGACGACACCCGCATGCGCGAGACGATGAAGACCGTTAAACTGCTGCTCGAGGGAAATAATCGGGTTGTGCTGATGGCGCACCTGGGCCGCCCCAAAGGCAAGCCGGAACCCAAATACAGTCTTAAGCCCCTGGTAGGCCGCCTGGCCGAGCTGGCCGGCGTTAAAGTGCATTTCGCGCCCGATTGCGTGGGGCCGGAAGCGGATAAAGTGGTGGCGGCGGCGAAGAAGGGGGAGATAGTGCTCCTCGAGAACCTGCGCTACCACGCCGAGGAAGAGAAGAACGACGAGGCTTTCGCCAAACAGCTGGCCAAACACGGCGAGTTCTTTGTGCAGGAGGCCTTCGGGGCGCTGCACCGCGCGCATGGCAGCACCTCCGCCATCTGCAAGTTCCTCCCCGGGGCCGTCGGTTTCCTGGTGCAGAAAGAGCTGGAATACCTGGACCGCGCCATGGTGAACCCCGTGCGGCCTTTCCTGGCCATTATCGGCGGGGCCAAGGTGGCGGACAAACTGAGCGTGCTTTACAGCCTTATAGAAAAGGTGGACACGCTGATAATAGGCGGCGGCATGGCTTATACCTTCCTGGCCGCGCAGAATACCAATATAGGGAACTCACTGCTTGAGGCGGATAAAGTGGAAGAGGCCAAGAACATAATCTTGAAGGCGCACCGCAATAACGTGGAGATGCTGCTGCCGGCGGACCACCGCATTGTAACTGAGATAAAGCCCGACGCCAAGGTGGAAGTTACCCAGGCCATGGCGGTGCCGGACGGCTGGATAGGCGTGGATATAGGGCCCCGCACGGAGCTCTTGTTCGCGGACAAGATAAAGGCCTCTAAGACCATATTCTGGAACGGCCCCGTCGGTATATTCGAAACGCCGGCTTTCGCCAGCGGCAGCATAACCGTGGCCAACGCCATGGCGCAGGCCACCCGCGGCGGCGCCACCACCATACTGGGCGGCGGTGACACGCTGTCCGTGCTGAAGACCGCCAAGGTAAAAGGCGAAAATATTTCTCACTGCTCGACCGGCGGCGGCGCCAGCCTTGAGTTCGTGGAAGGAAAGCAGCTGCCGGGGTTGGTAGCGCTGTCGCAGAAATAAATTCGGAGGAGAAAACAAATGTATACACTTATAGTTACCCTGCACGTTATACTGGCGTTCGTCATCATAATTTCCATTGTGCTGTTTCAGACCAGTAAGGGTTCGGCGCTGTCCATGTTCGGCGGCGGCGGCGATTCGCTCTTTAACGCGGCCAGCGGTACTTCCTTTATAAAGAAATTCACCGCGGTGGCGGCCGGCATGTTCGCCGTGACTTCGCTGCTGCTCACCATCTTCGGCAGCAGCCAGCGTTTCCGCTCGGTGGTGCAGGAATACCCGCTGCAGCAACAGCAGCAGGCGGCTCCCGCGGCCTCCGGCACACCTGCCCCGGCCCCCGCAGCGGCTCCGGCGCCAAAGGCCGCTCCCGCGAAAGCGGCACCCGCCCCCGCCAAGAAGTAACCCAGACGCGGTAATATAAATAACAATAATAATGGGGACAGGCTACTTATTTGCAACAAAAAAGTAGCCTGTCCCCATTATTTCATTACTTTGTTTTCGAAGGTGTTGATGACGTCCAGCATGTTCTCGGGGGTTTTGGCTGAGAGCAGGCGCTTTCTTAGGGTGAGGTTGGAGATAAGGCCGGACAGTTGGGCCAGGATGTTGAGCTGCAGAGTGGGTTCGTTGAACGGGGTGAGAATGAGGAATATGATCTTCACCGGCTGGTTGTCGGGGGAGGGGAAGTAGATGCCTTCGCGGCTTTTGCCTATGGCCAGCAGGGGCTTGGACAGGGAGGCCAGGCGGGCGTGGGGGAAAGCGGTCTGGTGGCCGAGGGCCGTGGAGAAGTTGGTCTCGCGCTTGGTTATGGCCTTTAAGGCCTCGGCCTTGTCGAAGGAGGGGGAGGCCGTGTAAAGCTTGGTCAGCACTTCCTCTATGGCCTCGAAGCGGCCGGCTTCCTTCAGGTCCAGTTCGCAGGCGTGCGGGACCAGCAGGCGGCTGAGCAGCAGCTTGGGCGGTTGTTCGAATTCGTCGCGGATTTCGCCGGTAAGTTCTTCAACGATATCTTCCATGGTAAGCAGGCCGGTGAACTCGCCCCTGGCGCTTTTAACCAGCGCCAGCTGTATGCGTTTTTCCTGGAAGTCCCTGAGGGCGCGTTCCACCGATATCTCCTCCGAAATCTCGAAAAGCGGGCGCTTGATGGCGGCGAACTCCGGCTGGGCTGCCGCTTTTTGGGCGATGAAGCAGGCGGCCATGTCCTTGAAGTGCGCGTAGCCGCCGATGGCGCCGTCGGGCTGCAGAACGGGGTAGCGGGAGTACTGCTTCTCCCTGATCATTTTAAGGTTCTCCTCCCAGGACAGCGCCATGTTTATAAAGCTGATGGAGCTTTTAGGGGTCATTACTTCTTTTACGCGCGTTTTGGCGAAGTCAAAGAGATGTTCGAACATCATAAGACGCCCCAGCGAGATGCGGCCGTGTTCCTGCGACTGCCCCAGGATCATGCGCAGTTCCTCGTCGGAATGCACCGTGTCCTCCTGGTTGGCCTTTATGCGCAGGACGCGCAGCACCAGGTTGGCGCTTTCGTTAAGCAGCCACATGGGCACGAAGAAGACGGTGTGGAAGAACTTGAAGGGGGCGGCTATCCACAAGGCGGATTTCTCCGGCATGCGTATGGCCATGTTCTTGGGGACCAGTTCGCCCAGCACAACGTGGAAACCGGTTATTATGGAGAAGGCCACGGCGATGGCAGCGGTGTGGGTGGCCGCCGGGGTGAGGGTGAGCCCAAATAGGGTGAAGAGGGCGGTGATTATATGCGCCAGGGCGGGTTCGCCCACCCAGCCCAGGCCGATGCTGGCTATGGTGATGCCGAGCTGCGCCGTGGAGAGGTAGGCTTCCAGGTCTTTTACCGCGTCTTTGGCAATTTTAGCGCGGGTGACGCCCTTGGCGGCCAGCTCTTCCAGGCGGGTGAAACGCACTTTCACCACGGCGAATTCGGAGAGCACGAAGAAGGCGTTGAGCAGCAGGAAGAACAGCGCCGCCAGCAGGTAAAGTATTTCCGTCATTCCCCATATTTTACAATTTATGTTTTGAATTTGGTAAAATATACCAAGTTCTTTATACGCGGTTTTTGTGGCCTTACGGCGGGGGGGAACCCCGGGGCCTGCAAAACGGATCTATGCTCGGGTGGTGGAACTGGTAGACACGCACGTTTGAGGGGCGTGTGCCTAACGGCGTGGGGG
>DMXM01000007.1:52346-58910 GCA_003482905.1 Elusimicrobiota bacterium | reverse complement strand
TCGATTCCCCCCCCGAGCAATTTATTTTAGCGAACACCATAAGCGAGGGGAAACCCCCGCTTTTTTTTATGCTTTCCAAATATTTCAAGCCTGCCATCATTAAAAAAATAGCCGCCGGCGCCGGTACGCCGGTCTACATATATTCAAAGGCCGCGTTCCTTAAGCAGATACGTTCGTATAAAAAGGCCTTCCGCGCCGCGGACCCGCTTTTCTGCTACGCCATGAAGGCCAATTCCAGCGCCGGTTTGTGCGCCCTGGCGGCCGCCGAGGGCTTTGGCGCCGATGTGGTAAGCGGGGGGGAGCTGTACCGGGCGCTGCGGGCAGGTTTCCCGCCGGGCAGGATAATTTTCTCCGGCGTGGGAAAGACCCCGGAAGAGATGGCGTACGCGCTGAAGACCGGCATACTTTTTATAAACGCGGAATCTTTCGAGGAAGTGCTGGCGCTGGAGCGCGTGGCCGCCAGGCTGAAGGTCCGCGCCGCTTTCTCCCTGCGGATAAACCCCGACGTGGACCCGCACACGCACAAGTTCATCTCCACGGGCAAGTTAGGCGGCAAGTTCGGCGTTTCTTTCGAGGAAGCGCAGAAGATCTATATGTGCGCGGCGGAGTCGCGGCATCTTAACCCGGTGGGCGCGCATTTTCATATAGGCTCGCAGGTGCATTCGGCCGGGCCTTACGCCCTGGCCGCCGGCCGCCTAGCGGCTTTCATCTTGAAGCTGGCCAGCCGCGGGGTAAACCTTAAGTACGCCGACGTGGGCGGCGGCTGGGGCGTTAAAGAAGGCGCCGAGATGGCCGACCTGGCGCCGCTGGCGCGCGCGGTGGCGGGCGTGTTCCAGGGCACCGGCCTCAAACTGATACTTGAACCAGGCCGCTCGATAGCCGCGCCGGCCGGCATATTGGTAACCCGCGTGCTCTACCGCAAGCGCGGGGGACATAAGAATTTTATTGTGGTGGACGCCGCCATGAACGACCTGGTGCGCCCCGCCCTCTACGGCGCCAAACACCCTGTGGCGCTGATAGGCCCTGCCGGCGGCCCCGAAGGGGTATACGATATAGTGGGTCCCGTCTGCGAGAGCGGCGACTTCCTGGCCGAAGCCGTCCGCCTGCGCGAGCCTGCGCCCGGCCAGCTTATAGCCATTTATTCGGCCGGGGCTTACGGTTTCTCCATGAGCTCCCAGTACAATTCCCGCCCGCGCGCCGCCGAGGCCCTTATAACCGGTCCCGCCGCCTGGCGCCTTATCCGCCGCCGCGAAACCTACCAAGACCTAATCTCCAGCGAAATCTGAGGTTCGGAGGTTGAACCTCCTAATAGTTTAGGGAGGTTTTCAGGTAGTTTAGGGCTTTTTGCTGGGCGGGGGTGAGGGGGGGGGCGTCGGCCGGGGTTACCGGCTGGGGGAGGGGGCCGAATATAAGGGCGCTGAGTTCCGGCTTCCTGGCGTAAAGGTTGTCGCCGGGGCAGTCGGTATTGCCGATATCGCGGTGGGCATAGAAGCTGCTGACATTAACCGCGTAGGTGTCCTTGAGGTAGCTGCCTACTGAGACGAAAGAATCAAGGGATGTCCGGGTGACCTCGTCAGTGGACGGGGGGTGGTAATTGCCCAATATGGAAATACCGATGTTGCCCGGGTTATGGCTGAGGACATGGGCTCCCTCGGCCAGTATGGGGCGGCCCTCGAAAATATTGCCGGCGGGGTCTATCACGAAATGATAACCGATGTCTATCCACCTCTTGCCGTTCTGGTGGTAGTCCTGAACGAAGAGCACCTCGGAGACCGAGGCCTGGTAAGTCAGAGGGTAATCGCCCTGCGTGTGGTGGAGGGTGAAGTAGAAAGGCGCGTGCCTGACGTAGGGGACGGTCGGCGGCAGGGCCTGCCAGGCGGCGCGGCGTACCAGCTTGAACGGGGCCGTTTCCGGCAGAGAAAGCGCGGGGTCGGGCACGTAGGTGACGGCGTCGCCGGGCGCCCGGGTTTCCTTGACGGAGCGCGCTACGAAGAGTTCCGCTTCGTAAATGGACAGGCGGGAGCCGATGTGCGCCCCCAGGTTTACTACGCGCAGTTTCAGCGGCTGGCGGGTGAGCGGCACCGTGTATCTGGCCCAGAAGCGTCCGTTGGGGAAACGGCGGAAAGCCGGCTGTTTAAAAACGGCCGCGGTGGAAACCGAGGGTTTCGGGCGGACCACCAGCTCTATCCGCATGGCTGGGTCCGGCATAGTGCCCTGTATGAGTACCGTATCGTAATTTTCCGAAGGGGGTATGCTGTAGGGGGTTTCGTAGATGACGGCGCCGACTTTATGGCCTGACTCCACCGTGACGGTCAGCGGGTAGGACGGGCCGAATTTCACGTCGCTCTCGGCCCGGGCGCAGGGTACGGTGAACATCAATAATGCCAGTAGTGTTGCGTTACGCGTGGTCCTCATATAACTATTATAGCTCATTGACAAAAGCGGTAAAGAGCTTAATGGCCTATTTGTCCGTGGGCCTTTCGGCTTTCTGCCTTATGTAGAGTAGGGCGGAGGCCAGCACCGTGCGGAAATCCATAAGCGCGGTCTTAAAGCCCCGCGTTCCGTCCAGAAAGCCGAGCTTTAAAATATAAGCCGAGAAGAACCTGGTGAAGGGGCGCAGGAGTACGGACAGCCTGCCGCGGTCCTTAAGCGCGTAGGAGCGGGTGAGTATCTCGGTGTAGAAAGCCAGCTTGCGGCGCATGTCCTCTTCGTCGGAATAAGGGTAATGCAGGAGCGGCTCTTCCAGGCGGCCTACGGGGCCGTCCACAGCCAGGCGCTCGTGCACCGGCAGCGGCAGGAAGCGCGCGCTGCCCCTTTTAAAAAGCCGCAGCTGCGTGTCCGGGTATTTGCCGCCGTGCCTGAGCCAGCGGCCGAAATAGAAATTCCGGCGGGGCATCCGGGCGGCGACCGCCCCCGGCGCCGCGATAAAACGTTTTATTTCTTCCTTGAGGGCGGGGGAGATCTCCTCGTCGGCGTCCAGGATCAGTATCCAGTCGCAGGCGGCCTGGTCCACGGCGAACTGCTTGTTTATGTAGACCGCCGGGCTGTTGGGGCGGGCGAAATATTTAACGGGGTATTTGCGGGCCTCGACCTCGGTGCCGTCGTGGGAGCCGCAGTCCACAAAAACTATCTCGTCCGCCCAGGCGGCGCTGCCGAGCGAGCGCGCCAGGTTCTTCTCCTCGTTGTTGGCTATCATGGCGATGGAGATCGTGGGCATATTTTAAACCGCGCCCTCGAAAACGGCGCAGGTGGCGGCGGCGAAGGCGGCGGGGCTGAAATCGCGCCGTGCCCGGGCCAGATTGGCTTTTCCTACTTCTCCGGCCAGGGTCGGGTCCGCCAGCAGGGCGCCTATCTTTTCGGCCAGGGCCGGCGCGTCGCCGGGGGGGGCCAGCCAGGGCGGCGCCACGTACTCAGGTAGGCTGCCTACGGAGGCGGCGACGAGGGGCTTGCCGGCCGCCAGCCATTCCAGGGCGGCGCGAGACACCGCTTCGCTGCCCAGGGAGGCTATTACGCCTATGTCGCAGGAACTCATAAAACCGAAGGGGCCGTCCACCTTGCCGTGAAAAAAAACGTTGTTTCCTATGCCCAGTTCCGCCGCGGTGCTCCGGAGGTCGGCGTATTTTATATTGGCTTCGTAACCGGCCACGTGAAATTCGGCTTTAGCGCCGGCGCGCAGAAGCCGCGCCGCGGCTTCCAGGAAACAGAAATGGCCTTTTACCAGGTCCAGGCGGCCCAGCAGGCCTACGCGGTAAGGCGGCCGCGGAGTTCTGGGCAGCGCGGCAGGGGGGGTTATGCCCTGGCGTATGACGGAGATTCCCGCCCGGTCCATGCCGGCGGCGGTATAAAGGCTTTCTATGCAGGCGGAGGCGGCGATGGTCCTTGCCACGGCCGAGAACGTGAAGCCGGCGGAGGGCTTTTTGGCGTCGGCCTTTACGCGTATGATCGGCAGCCCCAGCAGGTAGGCCAGGGTTTGCGCGCGGCCGGTATGGGCCGCCACTATATCAATTTCCTCGTCCAGGGCTATGGAGCGCAGGCGCAGCAGCGCCAGCGGCAGGCGGTGGTAGGCCTTGCGGCCGGGGATGGGGTAATGCCGGAAGCCTTCGCGGGCAGCGAAATCCATGGCGGCGCTGCCCTCGGGGCAGGCGAAGGCCACGCTGTGGCCTCCGGCGCGCAGGGCCCGGGCCTGATCGAAAGCGTAAGCGGCCAGGCCGCTATTCCAGGGGATGTCTATTACGCTTAAAATTTTCAATGGCTGTTTCATAACATTTAAAAGTGAGGGCCGCCATGCGCGGCGAAGAGAAATCCTCCCGGCGGCGGTGGGCTTCGGCGGCGAGCCGCGCGCGCAGGCCGGCGTCGCGTATCATGCGCAGCTCGGCGGCGGCCAGGGCCGCGTGGTCGCGCGGCGGCACGGTTAGGCCGTTGGCGCCGTCCTCTATAACGTCGCCTATGCCTCCGGCGGTGGTGGCCACTATGGGCAGGCCGGCGTTCATGGCTTCCACCAGCACGCTGCCCATGCCTTCCTCGCACGAGGAAAGCACGAACAGGTCCAGCGCGGCCAGGATCTTGTACGGGTCCTTGCGGTAGCCGATAAGCTTGAAGCGGTCGGAGATCTTGAGCATGCGGGCGAGGTGTTCCGTCTTGCCGGACAGGGGGCCTTCGCCGGCGATAAGGAAATAGGCGCCGGGTTCGTCCTTTAGCACCAGCGCGGCGGCACGCGCCATGTTCTCCGGGTCCTTGTGCGGCACCAGGGCGATGAGGGAACCGGCCCAGAAAGCCCCAACGGGCAGGCCCAGTTCGGCCGCCAGCTCGGCGCGGGCCGCCTGACGGTAGGCCTGGAACTCGCCGGGCTTCCAGGGGGTGTCGTCCAAGTCTATGGTGCTGTTGACCACCGCCACCTTTTCTTCCGGCACGTCGGCCTTAAGGAGTATTTCTTTTACGGCTTCGGAAATGGCTATAACGCTGTGGGCTTTGGCGTACTTGAAACGCGCGGTGAACCAGCCCGGCGTAAAATCCACGCGGCGGTGGGCGACGCGCACGCAGTCGGAGCCGGCCGAGGCCAGCCAGGAAACGGCGGCCGTGTGGGAAGTGTGGGAGTGCAGGACGGGCGGGAATTCGGAAGGAGGCAGTGATCTGAGCGCGCGCCGCAGCGTAATGGCGGAGACCGGGTCCCATTCGAAGAGATACGGCAGGGTGAGGACCTTGAACCCTTTGCGGTCGGCCGCCTTGTGCAGGGGGGAACCTTTGCGGCATACCACGGTATTGCTGTGGCCCAGGAGGTTCAGCTCTTTTACGAGGTAAAGCAGCTGGCGCTGACCGCCGCGCAGTTCGCGGCCGTCGTCGAGGTGAAATACGGTGAGGTTGGTTTGCATCTAAGGATATTCTAACAATTATTATTATCGCCGGGGCGGGGTTTTGCGGGGCCGAGGAGCATTTCGGCTTTTGCGATTATCTCCGCCGCGCCGATCTCGGAGGGGTCGTTCTCGAAGACGGCCAGTTCCGGGATGGATTTGCCGCGCGGGGCGATCTTCTCCACCCAGCTTTTCTGGAAGATCCCGACGCAGGGGGTTCCCAGGGCGCTGGCAAGGTGCAGGGGGCCGGAATTGTTGCCGATGAAGATCCGGGCGCGGGAAACGGCGTAGGCCAGGTTCCTTATATCCAGGCCGAGATCGCAGGAAAAGACAAGGTCTCCCGGCTTGGCCGCGCCGGCGAACCGGGCCTCGAAGAGCGCTTTTTCGGCGGGAGCGGCGTTGACCAGGACGCGCATGTTCCTGGCCAGGAGGGAATCCACGATAGGCGGCCAGGCCACCATCGGAAGGTTGCGCCTGGGATTCCCGGAGAAAGGGTGCAGCACGGCCCAGGCGCCGTTGGAGAACAGGCGCGCCGAGGCTTCCGTCTCGCCGTAAGCCGCCGGGGTGAGGGGGTAGGAGAGGGCGCCGGGGTCTTTGCCGGTAAGTCCGCTTACCAGGGCGCGGCAAAGGTCAAGCTCGTGATTCCCGGTAGACGGCGCGGCGTAGTGAGTGCTAAAAGCGCCCTTTTGCGCGTATCTTTTCCCTATTCCCGCCAGAAGGCAGGAGAGGTTTTTGCGCCAGTTGGAGTGCAGTATGAGCGCGGCGTCAAAGCCGGCCCGGCGTATTTTCAGGATGGTTCTGGCATAGGCCAGGAAGCCGCCCTTGCCAGTTCCGGGGGAGCGGTCCCAGAAGGGGTCGCAGTGGTAATGTTCTATGTCCGCCCCGGCCAGGGGGATGACGCCGCCGGAGTATTCCTTGGTCCAAAAGGCGGTATGATAGCCCGGGTAGCGGCGCAGGGCTTCATGTATGGCGAGGCTGATGAGCGTGTCGCCGATGTTGTCCAGGGTTACTATTAGGATTTTCATATGTGTGAAGAGAAAAACAGGGGAGGGGGATGAGGGGGCAGGGATCGGCCACAACTCACTGGCGCGCCGTCGCGCGCCAGTGGTCGCGGCCCCGCCTCCCCGCTGCGGGCTGCTGCCCTCGCGGGTCCGGCTTTCGATCCCTGGCGCAAGCCATAATTATGGCTTGCTTCACGTCCACCAAATTTAAAAGC
>DMXM01000007.1:515-52195 GCA_003482905.1 Elusimicrobiota bacterium | reverse complement strand
TGGTGGACGTGACAGGGATCGAACCTGCGACCTCCTGCATGCCATGCAGGCGCTCTCCCAACTGAGCTACACGCCCAAAATCTCGACCGGTACAGCTTCAATGAACTAGAAATATTATATTAAAAACCTTCTGTCAGTTCAAGCACAAATTAAAAACAGATCAAAAACCGGCAAGGGAAAGGGGGACAGGCTACTTTTTAAGGTGGATAATAATTTCGTAGAATCTCTTATATGAAAATTAAATCTTTCAACGTCATTCCCAATCTTCCGGACAGCCTTAAGGCGCTGGAGGAACTTTCCACGAATATGTGGTTCACCTGGAACTGGGACGCGATAATGATGTTCGTGGGGATAGACGAGGAACTCTGGCACCGCTCGCACCGCAATCCCAAATGGATACTGGGCACGCTGGCGCCGGAGCGGCTGGACGCGCTGAGCCGCGACGCTAATTTCCTGGGCAAGCTGGCCGAGATAAAAAACAAATTCGAAGGCTATATAGCCTATAAGGACACCTGGTTCGCCAAGAACCGCGAAGAGCAGGATAAGGATATGCACGTGGCGTATTTCTCCATGGAATACGGCATTGGCGAGGGGCTGCCGATCTATTCCGGCGGCCTCGGCATGCTGTCTGGCGACCACCTTAAGTCCTCTTCCGACCTGGGCATGCCCGTGGTGGGCGTTGGTCTTCTTTACAGGAAGGGCTATGTGCAGCAGGTGCTTAACCGCGATAACTGGCAGGTGGAACGCTATCCCGAGAACGACTGGTACAATATGCCGGTGCAGATAGTTAAGGACGGTTCCGGCCGGCCGCTGCGCGTAGAGGTGGACCTGGCCGGCGAAACAGTGCACGTGGGCGTGTGGCAGGTGCCGGTGGGCCGCACTTCATTGTACCTGCTGGACACCAACCTGCCCGAGAACTCCCCGGCGGCCCGGACCATAACCGAACAGCTTTACGGCGGAGACCGCGAAAACCGCATCCGCCAGGAGATAGTGCTGGGGATAGGCGGCGCCCGCGCGCTTGAGGCCATGGGGGTCAATCCCACGGTGTTCCACGTCAACGAGGGCCACAGCGCTTTCCTGCTCTTCGAGCGCATCCGCCAGCTGATGAAGAACCGCGGCATGTCGTACGCCGAGGCGCGCGAGGTGGTCTGGGCTTCCTCCGCGTTCACTACGCATACCCCCGTGATGGCCGGCAACGAGTATTTCGACTTCGACCTGATCAAGAAATACCTGGAGAAATATTCCAGGGAACTGGGGCTGACCTTCCCCGACTTCCTGGAGATAGGCAAGGAGGAGCATTCCTCCATGGGCTTCTGCATGACCGTGGTGGCCATGCGCCTGTGCGCCTTCCTTAACGGCGTAAGCCTGCTGCACCGCGACGTATCCCGCGACATGTGGCACAAGCTGTGGCCGGAGCTGCCCCGTTACGAAATCCCCATAGAGGGCATCACCAACGGCGTGCATACCTGCTCCTGGATCAGCCACGAACACCACCAGCTTTACAACAGGGCGCTGGCCGGCGGCCAGAACAACCTGCCGGACTCCTGCGACTGGCCCAAGGTGATGGATATCGACGACAGGGAATTCTGGGATACGCATATGACGCGCAAGGTGAAGCTGGTCAAGCTGGTGCGCGAGCGCCTTAAGCGGCAGCACGCCCGCCTGGGCGCCGACCGCACCATATTGAACGAGGCGGAGAAGGTGCTTAACCCCGAATATCTCACCATAGGCTTCGCGCGGCGCTTCGCCACTTACAAGCGCGCTACGCTGTTCATGCGGGACCTGGAGCGCCTGCTGGAGCTGGTGACCGACGAGAAGATGCCGGTGCAGTTCGTGTTCGCGGGCAAGGCCCACCAGGCCGACACCCACGGCAAGGAGTACATAAAGGCCGTGGCCAAGCTGTCCATGGACAAGCGCTTCAAGAACCGCATTATCTTTGTGGAAGACTACAATATGAACGTGGCCCGCTATATGGTGCAGGGCGTGGACGTGTGGCTGAACAACCCCATCCGCCCGCTGGAAGCCTCCGGCACCAGCGGCATGAAGGCCGTGATTAACGGCGTGATGAACCTGTCCGTCCTGGACGGGTGGTGGGAGGAGGGCTACTCGCCCGACGTGGGCTGGGCGATAGGCGGCACCGAAGCCTACAACAGCGACGAAGAGCGCGACTATGTGGAGGCGGAATCCATCTACAATCTGATAAAGAAAGTAGTGGCCCCGCTGTATTACGACCGGGGCGCGGACGGCCTGCCGCACGGCTGGATAAAGATGATGAAGACCTGCGTGCAGAAGCTGGTGCCGCATTTCAACACCAACCGCATGCTGCGCGAATACTACGAAAAGTTCTATGCCAAGGCGCACCGCTCTTCCAGGAAGTTCGCCGACAACTCGCGCGTGGCCGAGCTGGCGCGCTGGCGCAAAAAGCTGGAAGAGAACTGGCCGCGGGTCAAAGCGGTCACGGACCAGTTCAAGCCGGAGATGGAGGTGCACGCGGGGGCCAGGATCCCGGTGAGCGCCGTGGTATGGCTGGGCGAGCTTAAGCCGGAGGACGTGGACGTGCAGCTGTACGTGGGTACTTCCGGAGGGGAGGCGCTGTTCAAGGAGGGGCGGTCGGTCTCCATGGCGCACGACGCGCGCATGGGCGACGCCTATGTCTACAAGGGCGAGATCCCCTGTTATAAGAGCGGCCGGCACGACTTCTCCGTGCGCGTGATGGGCAGGCATCCGGACGCGGTGAACACGCTGATGCCGCTGTTCATAAAATGGAGCGAGGAATAAAGTGTCCGGGCAAACCCTTGTGCGGGCGCGTAAATAATATATAATAGTCTAACGGCTGGAAACGGCCCGGTAGTACAATTAAAGAGAGGTAAATAAGCAAATGGCAAAAGGTAAAGTAAAGTGGTTTAACGACAAGAAGGGCTTCGGCTTCATCATCCCGGAAGACGGTTCCAAGGACCTCTTCGTGCATCACTCTTCAATAACCGGCGACGGCTTCAAGACCCTGGCTGAAAACCAGGAAGTTGAATTCGAGACCGAGAACACCGATAAAGGCCCCAAGGCCATAAACGTGAAGAAGGCCGACGCTAAATAAGCGGGCTTTCCCAAAACGACGCCGGCCCCGTTCATACGGGGCCGGTTTTTTTGGCGGCGGCGGTTTAGTAGTAGGAAAGCTCGCGCCTGGAGATCTCCGGGGCGTACTGGGTGTCGGCGAGGCGTTTGCCGTTATAGATCATCATGCGGGTCTTGCGTTCCTCGGTCCAGTTGCCTTTTGCGTCGTACTTGTAGGCGTAGGTGTATTCGTATTTAGGCTCGGCCGCGTCGGCGTCGTAGGCCAGTTCCTTGAGCGGGCGCCCCTTTTCGTCGCAATAGATCTCGCTTCTGGACGCCTCCTGTCCGGCCGGGTCGTATACGGAACGGACCTCCCGGCGCAGGGAACCGTCCTCGCGCAGTTCGTAAACCGTCTTTTTAAGGAGCTGGTCGTTCTCGCCGTAGACGGCGTGCTCCCGCGAATTGGCGGCCTTGCTCCGGGTGAAAGCCTCGCGTCCGAGCTGGCGGCCGTCGAAGTCGCTGACGGTCCTGCCGGTGAGATCGCCGGCCTTGTCGTAGGCGTAAAGGGTGACGGATTCCAGGTTCATCAGCTGGTCGAAAGACCTCTCCTCGGCGACGAGGCCGCGGTGGCCGTAAAGGCGGAAGATCTGTCGCACGGGTTTGCGCGCGTTTTCCGGGCCAGCGCCGGGGGAGGCGTCGTGGACGAGCACCACCCCGAAATCCTTTTTGAGAGCGCGCCGGCAGAACTCATCGGCCGGGGAGCGGTCCTCGTCGCTGAAAGTGGTGTCGGGCCTTTCCCCGGTCTTGAGGCCCGCGCAGACCGCCCTGGCCTCCTCCTTTTCCGTGTAGACGTAGGAATGCCTGAGCAAAAGCTTCTTGCCGTCGTATTCGGCTTCCCCGGTCTTCATGCCGCGCGGATCACAGGACGTGGAGGCGGAGTTCTTTGGGGAGCCTTCCAGCCATTTGCCGCCGCGGCGTAAAGGCTGCATTCTGGAAATTGTGACTGCGCGCGCCCTCGGCTTTAATTCCGGGCAGTTCAGGCCGGTCTGGGCCGCCGCCGGCGCGTGCAGCCACAGGGCGAGCGCGAGAAAATATGCGAATATCATTTGCGTCTCCAGAAAATAACGTCTTTGAAATATATTATACTTAAGTCTGCGCTGTACGCAGGCCCGGCAGGGGCGGACAATTTTAAGGAGGCTTTATGGCTGAGAACAAAACAGATCCCAATAAACCTATGCAGCTGGAAGTGCAGATGGACGAGGCTACCGCCCAGGGCATTTACGCCAACCTGGCCGGGGTGACCCATAGCGAGACCGAGTTTATTTTTGATTTTCTTTTCCTGCAGCCCAACCAGCCCAAGGCCAAGCTGCGCTCCCGGGTGGTTTCGAGCCCGGTGCATACCAAGCGCTTTCTGGCCGCCCTGCTGGAGAACATAAAGCGCTACGAGGAGCGTTTCGGCGTGATCCCGGAGCGTGCCGTGAACCTTACACAGGGCCACAGCTGAAGCCGGCGGGAAGAAATAAAAAACCCGGAGAGGTTCTCCGGGTTTTTTATTGACCGCTTCCGGCTTTTAGATCTGCCCCTGCAGCAGGAAGGTCCGCCTCTCGGCCGGCAGATGGCATTCCAGCGTGAAGCCTTTGGCTTGCACGCGCGCTTTGGCGTCCGCCAGCATCCGGTCGAGCTCTTCGTCGGAGTAGTCCGGGTGCGCGTGGAAAAGCACCAGCTCCCTGGCTTCGGCTTTTTCCGCCGCGAAGTCCACCACCGTGGAGAGGCCCGAGTGGCCTTCCCGCTTGCGGATCTCGTAATCCGCGTCCGTGTAGGCGGCGTCGTGAATGAGCAGGTCGGAGGCGCGCGCGAAGCCGCCCAGCTTCTCGTCGTAATCCTGAAAAGCGGTGGCGTCGCCCCAGATCTCGCTGTCGGGCGCGTAGGTGATCTTCTTGCCCAGCAGGTACAGGGCGTAGTTCATGGCGCTGGTAGGATGGTTGGCGTACATGGAGGAAAGTTTTACGCCGGGGAGCAGCTCGTAGTTGTCCTCGAGGATCTCGTAGATGTCTATCTTGGCCTTGGGCTGCTGCCTGGTGAGGGAGAAGGAACTGTAGAAGGTGGCCTGGGCCACTTCTTTAAGGCTTTTCTCCGGGTCGTTGGCTCCGATGAGATGGATGGAAAAAGAGGGGTCGTAGAGCGGGGCGAACCTGCCCAGGCCCAGGATATGGTCCAGGTGAAAATGCGTCAGGCAGATCCAGATGTCCTTGTAATGGCGTTTGTTATCGACTATTTCGCGGCCCAGCTCCACTATGCCGGTGCCTGCGTCCAGGATAAAGAGGTTGTCCCTGGTCTCCACGGAAACGCAGGAGGTCTGGCGGCCGTAGCGCGACGCGCTGTTGGGCATTACGGGGGGCAGGCCTCGGGCGCCCCAGACGGTAACGCGGACCTGGCCGGCGGCCAGGTCGCTCGCCTGGGCGGCCTCGTCCCCGCGCAGCGCGGCCGGGGCCTCGGGCGCCCCCTGCTGGAGGGCGGCTCCGGCGGAGCCGCCGTCGAGGATGTTCTTTACCGTAGAGGAAAAGGTTTCAACATCATAAGGCTTCTCCAGATAAAAGTCCGCGCCGAACTGGAAGGCGCGCTGCTTTTCCATCTGGTAGGATTTGCCCGAGACCACAATGATCTTGATGTCCTTTAGGGAGGGGTCCGACTTGACCGACTTGCAGATATCCATGCCGCTGATGCCGGGCATCATGATGTCGGTCACAATCAGGCGGGGCATCTGGCCCTTAATGGCGGAGAGGGCCTCCATGGAGTCCTGGACCAGGGCCACGGTATAGCCCGCGTCCGTAAGGAGGTCGCGCGAAAGCTCGCCTACCATCGGATCGTCGTCTATAATCATTATGTCGGGGTTCGCCATGGTTTTTCTCCGCCAGTCCAATCGCGGTATTTACTATAATTATATTATAAATCAACGGTGATTAAAAAAATGTTGCGGCAAAATTAAATCTATGATGAGAATAATAGCGGGAACGCACGGCGGCCGGAAAATATTTACGATCCCGAAAGACAAATTCGTAAAGCCCATTTCGGGGCGCATCCGGCAGTCCCTTTTTGACATGCTGCGGCCTTACGTGACCGGAGCGACTTTTCTGGACCTGTACGCCGGCACGGGCGCGGTGGGCCTGGAGGCGCTGTCGCGCGGGGCGGCCAAGGCGGTTTTTGTGGAAAAAGACGGTTTGTGCATGAAGGTGATAGAGAAGAATATAGAGCAGCTGGGTTTCGCCGAGAAAGCCAAGGCGCTGAAAGCCGACGTGCTGAGCGGCCTGAAATGGCTGGAGCATTTCGCCGACTACAAAGGCTACGACATAGTTTTCATGGGGCCGCCTTACCGCACCGAGGATAACCTGCCGCTGTCCTACAGCTATGAGACTTTGAAGCTGCTGGCGGAGGCGGGCATAGCCAACCCCGGAAGCGTGATAGTGTGCCAGCATCATAAGAAAGAGGACGTGCCAACGCCCGACGGGCTCGAACACGTCCGCCGCGAGAAATACGGCGATACCACGGTTGATTTCTACCGGCCGGTCAAGAAATGATCTTCGACCCTTTCGAGCTCAACTACAGCAAGATCCGCGCCTACCTGGACTGCCCCTTCCTTTACCGCTTTATCTACGTGGAACGTAAATTCTCCCCGCAGACGCCGTACTCGTCTTTGGGCCTCAGCGTGCACCGGGCGCTGGCGGGCTTTCACGCGCGTCCCGGGGACCTGGGCGACCTGCTCGCGTATTACGAGGATGCCTGGCTGCACCAGGGTTACGCCACGCCGCAGGAGAGCATGGAATTTTACAACCGCGGCGCCCAGGTCCTGGAGAACTGGTGGTTGCACTTCCAGGGAAATCCGGCGCAGGTGATGTACTCGGAAAAACATTTCGAGTTCCCGTTCGAAAAATGGCGCGTGAAGGGCACCATCGACCGCGTGGACCGCATGCCCGGCGGCCTGGTGGAGCTTATCGACTACAAGATGGGCTTCGAGGATAAGAACAACTGGGACGTGGCGGGCAGCCTGCAGCTGTCCATTTACGCCATCGGGCTGGCCCGCGCCCTCAAGCTGAAGGTGGGGGCCATCGCTTATTTCGTGCTGACCAAACCGGAAAAGATCTCCATCCCCTACGACCCGGCGCCCGAGGCCGCCACGCTGGACCTCATACGCGCTACGGGCGACAAAATGCTGGCTATGGATATGTCGCGCAAGGGCAAGTGCGAACGCTGTTCCATAAGGAAGCTCTGTGGAGAGTCGGAGTCGAAAGAGAATTAGGGTAATACGGTCCCAAAACAAAAGGCCCGCGGCGCGCGGGCCTTTTGTTTTGGCGGCGTTACTGCGGGACGTGCGGCAGGTTCTTGGTTTCGCGGTAGATCTGCAGAAAAACCGTGACGCAGGAGATGAGCAGCGGCCCGAGAAAAATGCCTATGGGCCCGTAAACCTGCAGCCCGCCGAAGATGCCCAGGAACAGCAGGAAGACCGGAAGCTTGGCTCCCTTGCCGATGAGTATGGGGCGCAGGAAATTGTCGGTGAGGCCTACCGCCACCGCGCCCCAGGCCAGCACAAAAAGCCCGGCCTTGGCGCCGTCCAGGAAATACATGCCGGCGCTGAGGGGCAGCCAGACCAGGCTTGTTCCGACGAAGGGGATAAGCGCGGCGAAAGAAGTGAGCATGCCGAAAAGCGCCGGGGATTTAACTCCCGCCAGCCAGTAGCCGAAGGCGCCGATAAAGCCCTGTAGCATGGCGGTGAGCAGCAGGCCGCGCACCACGGCCATGGTGGTGGTGTAGAGCTGGTGGGCCACCCGGTGCTTGTATTCCTGGTCCATGGGCAGGATGTCTATCAGCCAGTTGAGGAAACGCTCGCCGTCGCGGAAAAGCATGAAGAGGGCGAAGATCATTACGCCGAAATTTATGATGAAGAAGAAAAGGTTCTTCAGCAGGCCGGTCCCCGAGCGGGTGATCTTTTCCTGCAGGATCTTGATGTTGCCCGTCAGGATATTGCCGAAATCCGGCGGCAGGTACGCTTTTATCCGCTCCGGCAGCTGGATGTCGAACTCGCGTTGGGAGATGGTGGTGAGCCACTGGTTGGTCTTAGGGTAAAGTTCGCGCGATTCATTGAGCAGCAGCCAGCCGAAAATAAGCATGGGCAGCGCCAGGGTGAGCAGCGCGGCCAGGGTGGAGATGCCGGCGGCGGCCGTCCTGTTGGTCACCAGTCTTTTCCGTATCCAGAGATTGGCGGGATAAAAGATAAGGGCGAAAGTGGCGGAAACCACTATAGCGCCCAGAAAAGGGGAAAGCACGCGCAGCAGCTGGTACAGCAGGAACAGCAGGATGCCGAAGAAAAAGAAATTAAAAAGCTGGGCCTTGTCGAACCTTAGCAGCTTCTGCGGCGGGAGGATTGGGGTCATGCCTACAATTATACTATAGAAGAACGGCGGCGGCGCCCCGTCCGTCATAAGTGGCGCGGCGCGGCTTTCTGTTGTATAATCAAAATACCGTGAGAAATTATTTTAAGCCGCTGGACCGCGGCGAAGTCACCAGTTTTTCCCGTAATTCCTACGAGGTGGTCTTTTCCGTTTTTATGGTGGCGCTGGCCTATTTCTACCGCAGCAGCCCGCAGGTCTCCTACCCGCGTATCCTTTATTTCTTCCTGCTGCTGCTGGGGTCCAATTTTGTTTTCAATTACCTGCTTAAACGCAGGGCTTCGGTGAGCCTGTGGCTGATAGACCTCATACTGCTGGCCAACTTCTGGATAATCACCGGAGTGCTTTACTATTCGGGCCGGGGGGAGTCCTATTTCTGGGTGCTTTACCTGCTGCCTGTTTTCGCCGCTTCCCTTATGGCCAGCTTCAAGGACGCGGTCGGCATCGTTTCTCTGTGCGTGCTGGCGATAGTGGCCATGGCCTGGCCGATGGGCGGCGGGGATATTTCGAAACTGCTGGCTCTTGCGGTGAAGGTGGCGGTGCTTATTTTTTCCGCCGGGGTGGTCTATGGCACGGCGCAGCTCCGAAAAAGGGCGGAGGCGGGGCTCGCGTTCAAGAGGGACCAGGTGGAGCTGCTGGAGCGGGAGATAACGCAGAAAGACAGCGAGCTGGTGAAGACCGCCTCGGCCGGGGAAGTGGGCACCCTGGCGGCCGGCGTGATGCACGACCTCGGCAACGCCGTTTCCGTGATACTGCTGAGCGCGCAGATAGCGGCCGAAGAAGAGGTTCCGGAAAAGAAGGACCTGGAGCGGATAATCAAGGCCTCCAAGTTCGCCAAAAGCGTGATAGCCAACGCGTTCGGCATAGCGCGGGGCGAGGAGTACGTTTTTGAAACGGCGCCGCTCAAGGAGCCGGTGGGGAACGCCGCGCTCCTTACGGAGTATTCGGCGCGCCGGCGGGGGATCACCGTGGAGACGGACCTCCCCGACGGGTTGCCGCAGCTGCGCCTCAGCAAGGTGCACATAGAACGGCTGTTCATCAACGCCGTCTCCAACGCCCTCTCTTTCGTCCCCGACAATGGAAAAGTCCGTGTTTCGGCCAAGGCGGCGGAGGGCGGGGTGATCGCCGAGATAACCGATAACGGCCCCGGTTTTCCGGCAGCCCTGCTTAAGGACGGGGTTAAAGCGTTCTCTACCACGCGTAAAGAGGCGGGCGGTACAGGTCTGGGGCTTTATGTCTGCGACCAGATAGCGCGCCGCCACGGCGGGTCTCTGAGCCTGGACAATCCCCCGGAAGGCGGGGCGAGGATAAGGATCTTTCTGCCGGTCAACGGGCCCGGATAAAAAAACAGCGGGCTGTTCCCGGCAAGCTATTTACTTCCCCAGAACATCCACAATATCGCCGATCCCAACGCCACCCTGTAGATAAGGAAGGGGGTGAGGTTGCGCTTTTTCATCCAGGACATCAGCAGCCAGATGAAGGCCAGGCCTGAAAGGAAGGCGGCGGCCAGTCCCCAGGCGAAAGCGGGAGTGAGTTGATCAGGGGTTATCTTGCGGGCCTCGAGCAGCCCGGCGCCGAGGATGACGGGAGTGCTGAGCAGGAAAGACAGCCTGGCGGCCGCCGCCCGCCTGTAACCCAGAAAAAGCGCGGCCATAATGGTCATGCCCGAGCGCGAGGCGCCCGGCATGAGCGCTATGCACTGCGCCAGGCCTATCAGCACGGCGTGCCGCCAGCAGAACGCGCCTTCGTCCAGCGTCTGCGCAGGCCGCCTGTCGGCCAGATAGATGACAAAGGAGAAGAAAACCAGGTTGCAGCCTATCCAGACGGGGTCCCGGAACAGGGTTTCTGCCAGATCGTTGAGCGCCAGGCCGGCGACGCCCGCCGGTACCGAGGCCAGCGCCAGCAGCCACAGCATGCGGCCTTCCGGGGTTTTGGGGCGGGCCAGGGCGTCCCTGAAAATCTCCAGCCAGTCCCGCCGGAAATAAATAATTACCGCCAGCAGCGTGCCCAGGTGCAGCATCACGTCGTAGGCCAGCCCCTGGTAGGTCCAGCCGAAAAGTTTGGGCGCCAGCGCCAGGTGGGCCGAGCTTGAAATTGGCAGGAATTCTCCCGCGCCCTGCAGTACTCCGAGTATCGCCGCCTGGACTTCAGTCATGGCCTGTCTCCGTTCCCGTGTAGTAATGTTTCAGTATGTCCCTGTATTTGAACCCCTTGCGGGCCATCCCCTCGGCGCCCCACTGGCACATGCCCACACCGTGCCCGTTCCCCACACCGTCGAGCATCACGTAGTCCTTGCCCGAGAGTATTTTAAAGAAAGAGCTGCGGACGGCCTGCCAGCCGGCCCGGCGGCCTATGCCGTGAAAAAAATCGGTGGCCGAAACCCTGACGCGCCGGCGCTGCGTGTAAATTTCAAGTTCGGCGGCGCGGCCCGAGGCGCCCCAGGCGCTTATTCTGAGGCCGCGGGAAACCTCGTCGGGCAGGATCCAGCCCGCCTGGCGGGACAGGCGGGTGAGGCCGGAGTAATAGATCTTGGTCTTCCATTTAAAACGGGGGGCTATGGAACAGTAAGGGTTGCCCGGCGGGCCGTCCCGCACGGAGATGAGGTAGGGCTTGTGTTCGTAAGGCCAGACATAGGTCATGGTTTCCGTCCGGCCGCCGCAGACGGAGTGGTAGAAAGTGGAGGCCGGCTGGCCCTTGTAAAGCAGGAACTCGCCGCTGGTGGCGTCGGCGGCGGCCCTGGCTTTGGGGCTGATGGCGCCAAGCCCGGAGTAAAGCTGGCAATGGGTGGAGTCGCAGAGGTTGTAGCCCTCCCCTATGTGGTTTTTAAGGAGCTTGACCGTGTACGTGCGGGCGGCCACCGCCTGCGCCTTGTAGGTCTCTATGTGCGAGAGATCCCCGGCCTCGCCGGTAACCACGCCGGCGATATAGGTTTCCAGCGGCACCGAGTTTATGATCTTCAGGCGGTTTTTGGCTACGGAGAAGAGAAGTTCCCCGGTATAAAGCCGGCGGGGCAGGCCGGGGCCGGAAAGCCACAGGCCTTCGCCGGCCGAGATCTTAATGGTCTTTGACGGGCCGGCTTTAAGCGCGCCTTCCAGGGCCACGGTCTGGCCGCGCGACGTAATCCTGGCGGGTCCTTTCAACTGCCGGTCGCCGGCGAGGACCCCGGCGCCGGCCGGCTCCAGGTTGACGGAGGAGATCTTGTGCAGCGAGTAGAGGCGTATGTCCACCGGGCGTTCCCCGGCGTAGGCCCCGGCCTGGAAAAGGACCAGCAAAAGGAGCAGGCTTTTCAACGGGGGGCCGCCGGGGCGTAAAATTCCGTCAGCGAGGGGGGCTCGCCGCACCGGATGCGGGCGAAACCGCCGGGGGGGAAATCCAGCGGGCCGGCGCCAAGGCGGAAGCCGGCCACCGCGCCCAGCAGCGGCTGGTGGCCTACCAGCAGCGTCGAACCGCCGGGGAGCCCTTCCACCAGGTCCATAACGGCCTGGGCGGGGCCGTCGCTCAGGGCGGCGGAGGTCTGTCTGCGGGCTGCCGGGAAGACCGACGCGGCGATATCGGCCGTGCGGCGGGCCCTCAGGAAAGGACTTGAAATTATAACGTCGGGGGCGAAGCCGGCCGTAAGCAGGCGCTCGGCGGCGGCGCGGACCTCCGTTTCCCCGAGCGGTGAAAGCGGGCGCTCGGCGTCGGACGCCACGCCGGCCTCGCGCGCGGAGAGCGCGTGGCCGTGGCGCAGGAGGACAATTTCGTTCATGCGGATATTTTAGCAATTTAGGGGGCGGGCCGCCCCGTCCGGCTGGCTATTAATTCTTCTTATGGCGGGCCAGGCCGGATTCAGCGGCCTTTTTGAGCGTTTTGATTTGCCGGCGCCGGCCCGCCCGGGGCGCGTGTGTATTAGATATGCTTATAGCGGCCGGCGCGGGGGGGCGCGGGGAAGCGGCGGCGGGGGGAAAGTGCGCCGGAATTTAAATATAATATATATGCAACAAACGATATTTCCTTTACGGAGGTCACCAGGGTGAATTACCACATAATACAGAAAGACAACCTGGACTGCTTTATAAAGAGTCTGGCAAAAAAAATGAAAGTCTGCGCCCCTGTAGCTAAAGGGCACAATAACTTCGCTTTCGAGGAAGTTACCTGCGCGGGCGATATATCCCTTAATTATATCCCGACGATACTCCCGCCGAAAAAGTACTTCATGCCCCAGCGCGAAAAAATGCTGGATTTCGACCTGACGGAGGGCAAGCCGAAGGACTCGGCCGTGCTGGACGCCCCGGAAATGGCGATCTTCGCCGTGCATACCTGCGACCTGGCCGGGATACAGTGCCTGAACATGGTCTTTTCGGAGCGCCCCCGGGATTATAATCACCTGCTCCGCAAGGAAAAGATAATCATAATCGGCCTGGAGTGCAACACTTATTGCGACGGCAACGCCAGCTGCGCGCTGGTGGGCAACCACTACCCCAACGGCGGCTACGACCTGTTCTTCACCGACCTGGGCGACAGGTTCATCATCCACGTGAACACCCAGAAGGGCGAGGAGCTGGTGGAGAGCATGGGCCTGGCCAAAGCGGCCGTGGGCGACTTCAGCGCTCTGGATAAGGTGCGCGAGGCCAAGAAGTCCGCCTTCCAGAACGAGATAGGCGTGGACCCGAAGAAGCTGCCGGAGATCTTCGCGAAAGGCATGAAGAGCAAGGTGTGGGAAGAGCTGGGCGCGAAGTGCGTGTCCTGCGGCAACTGCACCAACGTCTGCCCCACCTGTTACTGCTTCGACATGGCCGACACCGTGAACCTGGACATGAAGACCGGGCACCGCAACCGCACGTGGGATTCCTGCCAGTTCCAGACTTTCGCCGAAGTGGCCGGCGGGGAGAACTTCCGCGAGGAGCGCGCCGAGCGGCAGCGCCACCGCTTCTACCGCAAGTTCAAGTACCCGCTGGACAAGTTCTACCGCTCCTTCTGCACCGGCTGCGGCCGCTGCACCCGCACCTGTATGGCCAAGATAAACCTGAAGGACACCCTGAAGGCCCTTGCCGCCGAGTCCCGTTCAGTGTGACACTGAACGGGACAATATGATTATTCATTGATGGCGTTATCGGAAGATAAGACCAAATAAGAGGACAACTATGACCGAGGAAATAAAGAACTCCAATTGGAAGCTCCGCAAGGGGCAGATCATCGCCGCCAGGCAGATGACGGCCGCCGAGAAGTGGTTTGAGATAAAGCTCGACGACGGCGACCTGGACCACGAACCCGGGCAGTTCGTGCAGGTGGAGCTGTACGGCGTAGGCGAGGCGCCTATCTCCGTGTGCTCCAGCCCCACCAAGCGCGGCTCTTTCGAACTGACCGTGCGCGCCGCCGGGCGCCTGACCAACCATATGCACTCCCTGGGCAAGGGCGACTGGCTGGGCATCCGCGGGCCCTTCGGCAAGCCTTTCCCGGTGAAGCTGATGACCGGCAACGACCTGTTGTTCGTGGCGGGCGGCCTGGGCATAGCCCCGCTGCGCTCGCTGATAAATTACGTGATAGACAACCGCCGCGAGTTCGGCAAAGTGGACATCCTGCTCGGCTGCCGTACCCCCATAGACATGCTGTTCGGGGATGAAATAAAGCTGTGGCAGAAGCGCCTGGACGTTAACTTCTCCTGCACCGTGGACCGCACGGCCCCGGACTGGAAGGGCAACGTGGGCCTGATCACCAGCCTGATCCCCGGCGTGACCATCAACCCCGAGAAGACTTTTGCCGTGGTGGTCGGTCCTCCTATAATGTACAAGTTCGTCATTGCCGAACTCATCAAGAAGAACCTGCCCGAGCGCCAGATCATTCTGTCGCTGGAGCGGCATATGAAATGCGGCATGGGGAAATGCGGCCATTGTCAGATAGACCACCCCAAGAACTATTACTGCTGCAAAGACGGCCCCACCTTCACCTACGAAGAGGTGAAGGAAGCGAAGAAACTTTGATACGGAGAACTACATGGAAAACGAAAAAGAAACCGTAACCGCCGCCCCCAAAGCCGCCGCCAAGCCCAAGGTGGCTTTCTTTGACTTCGCCTCGTGCGAAGGCTGCCAGCTGCAGATCACCAACCTCGGCGAAGGGCTGCTGGACATACTAGGCGCCATAGACGTGGTGGAGTTCCGCGAGGCCATCAGCGAGAAGTGGGACGGCGACTACGACGTAGTCTTTATAGAGGGCTCGATAGGCGACCACCACGCCGAAGAGCGCCTTAAGAAGATCCGCGCCCGCGCCAAGGTACTCATCGCCTACGGCGCCTGCGCCTGTACCGGCGGCGTCAACGGCATGAAGAACTCCTTCGAGCTCGACGAGATCCGGGCTAGCGTCTACGGCAAGGATTATAAATTCTTCGACAGTACCCCGACCAAGGCCGTGCACCAGGTGGTCAAGGTGGATTACTCCATCAACGGCTGCCCCATCTACGCGCCGGAGCTGGTGGAGGTGCTGAAGTGCGCGCTGCGGGGACTCCCCTACACCGTGCCGGACAATCCCGTCTGCTCGGAGTGCAAACTCAACGAGAACGTCTGCATGTACGAGCGCGGCTTAGCCTGCCTGGGCCCGTGGACCAAGGCCGGCTGCAATTCCTGGTGCGTCAATAACGGCAATATCTGCTACGGCTGCCGCGGCGAAGTGAAGAACCCGGCCAGAAACGCCAACGATATCATCGCAAAATACGACCTGAAGCCCGAACTTATAAAAAATAAGTTCGACATGTACAACAAGTGCAAGGAAGGTGGCAAATAATGGCAAGCGCTAACAAGAATCTGGACATCAAGGTGGAGTACGTCACCCGCGTGGAAGGCCACGGCAACATAGTGGTGAATGTCAAGGAAGGCAAGATAGAAAAGTGCGAGTTCCACGTGGTGGAGACGCCCCGGCTGTTCGAGGGAATGCTGCGCGGCCGCTCCATCTTCGAGGCCCAGCACATAACTTCCCGCATCTGCGGCATCTGCTCCTGCGGTCACACGCTGGCGAGCATTCAGGCCGCCGAGGACGCGCTGGGCGTGATTCCGACCGAGCAGACCATAAAGCTGAGGAAGCTGCTGCTGGACTACGAATTCCTCGACAGCCACCTGCTGCACGTGTACCTGCTGGCCGCCCCCGACGTTCTGGGCGTGCCGTCCTTCATCCCGCTCATCGGCACCCATAACGCTGTGGTGCGCCGCGCCCTGCGCATGAAGAAGGCCGTCAACGACGTGTGCGACATACTTGTGGGCCGCCACATCCACCCCATCACCGCCATAGTGGGCGGCTGGACCAAGCTGCCCTCCAAGAAGGACCTGGACGCCCAGGTAAAGATACTGGAGGACATGGCCCCCGACATGGCGGAGACGCTGGCCCTGGCCAAGGTGCTGAAGTTCCCGGACTTCCACCGCGAGACAGAGTACGTGGGCCTGATCTCCGACGACGCCGAATACCCGCTGCTTAGCGGGGATATCGGGTCCACCGACGGTAAGCGTGTGAGCAAGAAAGATTACAAGAAAGCCACCAACGAGTTCATAGACCCGCGCTCCTCCGCCAAGTTCGCCAAGTGGTCCCGCGACAGTTTCTTCGTGGGGGCCCTCGCCCGCTTCAACCTGAACTCGGACAAGCTGCACCCGAAGGCCAAAGCCGTGGCCAAGGAACTGGGGCTCAAACCCGTCTGTCATAACCCCTACATGAACACCGTGGCGCAGGTGATAGAGATAGTGCACTGCTACTACCACGCCCTGGAGATCCTCAAGGACCTGAAGAAGAACGGCGTGGATTACAGCCAGCAGGTTACCGTGGGTGTCAACGAGAAAGGCGCGGTCCCCGTGCGCGCCGGCAACGGCGTGGGCGCGGTGGAAGTGCCCCGCGGCATACTCTACCACAACTACGAGACGGCCAAGGATGGCGCGATAAAGGTGGCGAACTGCATTATCCCGACCAACCAGAATATAAACAACATAGAATATGACTTCGCCAAGCTCCTGCCGGAGATCATCACCCTGCCCAAGGAAACCATAACCCTGCGGCTCGAGATGCTGGTGCGGGCTTACGATCCGTGCATCTCCTGCTCGGCGCATTACCTTGATGTCAAATACGTGGACTGAAGAGGTTAAGGCGGCGCTGGCCCCCAAAGGCCGGACGCTGGTGATAACGCTGGGAAGCATACTAAGGGCCGACGATGGCGTCGGCCCTTATGTTTGCGCCAACGTGAAATTCAGCCGCCATGACCTGCGGCTGCTGGACGCCGGCACCACGCCCGAGAGCATAGCCCAGACCGCCATAGACTGGAAGCCTGAAAAGATAATAATTATAGACGCGGCCCATTTCGAGGGGGTGGCGGGGGAAGTCCGCGTGATACCGCTTGAAGCCATAAACCAGCACGCCGTCATCTCCACGCACAGCTTCCCGCTGTCGGTGACTTTCTCTATAGTAAAGGAAGACACCGGCGCGGAGATCGTCGTGGTGGGCGTGCAGGCCAAATCCCTGGATTACCAGGAAGGCCTTTCCCCGGAAGTGGAGAGAACGGCTTTTGAACTGGCGGCGTATTTTAATAGAATTGGAAACCTATGATCCCTGGTCAGCACGACTACAGGCACATAAACATCTACGCCGCCCTTCTGCCGGTAGCGGCCGTGGTGGGGATGCTCGCTTACAATGTAAACGTCTACGGCGATTCCGCCGTGGCCGGTTCCAACCAGTTCATTCTGCTGCTGGGCGGGATAATAGCGGCCCTGGTGGGCTTCCGCAATAAGGTGACCTACGACAGCATGCTGGCCCACGTGGCCGACAACCTGAAATCAACCACCGGGGCGATACTGATACTGCTGATGGTAGGCGCGCTGTCCGGGGCCTGGCTGATAAGCGGCATTATCCCGTCCATGATCTACTACGGGCTGAAGATACTGAATCCCGCCATCTTCCTGCCGGCGACGCTCCTGATCTGCTCCGTGGTTTCATTGGCCACCGGCAGCAGCTGGTCCACCTCCGCCACGGTGGGCGTAGCCCTTATCGGTATAGCTAAGGCTATAGGCGTCCCCGAGGCCATGGCGGCCGGCGCGGTTATCTCGGGCGCCTATTTCGGAGACAAGCTCTCCCCGCTCTCCGATACCACCAACCTGGCGCCGGCCATGGCGGGTACGGACCTTTTTACCCACGTGCGTTACATGACCATCACCACCATCCCCAGCTATATCGTCACGCTGCTGGCTTTTATTGTCATGGGCTTCACGATCGACCCGCACGGCGCCGCCAACGCCGGCAGCGTTCTGGCCGCCATTGGCTCGGTCTTTACGGTGACGCCGTGGCTATTCCTGGTTCCGGCGCTGGTCATTTTTATGATAGTCCGCAAGACGCAGCCGCTGGTAGCCCTGGTGATAGGCACGCTGCTGGGCGGTCTTTTTGCCCTGGTCTTCCAGCCCCAGGTACTGGCCAGGATAGCGGGCGTGGAGAAACTCGATCTCCTTACCGCTTATAAGGGCGTTATGAACGCCCTGACGGTAAAGACCTCTATAGTCACAGCAGAACCCAGCCTTAACGATCTGTTCTCTTCTAAGGGCATGAAGGGCATGCTGGACACGGTGTGGCTTATCATCTGCGCCATGTTCTTCGGCGGGGTGATGGAGGCCATAGGCGCGCTGCATAAGATAAGCTCAACGCTGCTTAGGGCGGCCAATTCGGTGTTCGGCCTGTTCGCCAGCACTGTAGCCAGCTGCCTGGCCGTCAATCTGACGGCCTCGGACCAGTACCTGGCCATAGTAGTACCGGGCAAGATGTTCGCCGAGCCGTTCAGGGAAAAGGGGCTGGCTCCGGAAAATCTCAGCCGCACCCTGGAGGACGCTGGCACGGTAACCTCGGCGCTGGTGCCGTGGAATACCTGCGGCGCCTATCAGGCCGGCGTTCTCGGCGTAGGCACGCTTTCCTATCTGCCTTACGCCGTTTTTAACTATGTGAGCCCGTTCATGACGCTGCTCTTCGCGGCTTTTGCCATAAAGATAAAAAAACTCGCGGTGAAATGAGGTGATTATGCTGGACAAAATGAAGCAGCTTTGGGAAATGAAAAGCAAGATGGACGCGATCAAGAAGGAATTGGACGCGCTGGTGCTGGAGAGCGAGGATAATCTGGTGAAGGTGGCCATTACCGGCTCGCAGGAGATAAAGTCCGTAACCATAAAAGCGGACCTGGCCACTACTGATAAAGCGAAGCTCGAGGCTTCGCTTACCGACACGGTGAGCCGCGCCGTACGCGAGAGCCAGAAAGCGGCGGCCCAGAAGATGAGCGCGCTGGGCGGCCTGCCCGGCCTGTCGTAACGCGGACGGGGCGGCCCGGTTCTAAAACGAAAAACCCGGCGATGGAGCCGGGTTTTTTTTATCGGGCGGTAATGATTTCCCCGTCAGTGCATGCCGGCGTACCTGAGCTGGTAAGAGACCAGCTTTATGGTCTGCTGGGAATCCTCGGCCGTCACCTGTTCGTAAACCAGGCCTACGCCGGGGGCGTAGTAGCGCTCCGCGGCTCCGGCGTCGCCGCCGCCCAGCCTGGTGGTGATCTTGAGACAGCCGCTGTAGACGCCGGCCGGGACCGAGACCTTGGCGTTGAGGGCGGCTACCCGGTTGCGGTCGGAACCTTCATTCCAGGTCTGGTTGTAGACCAGAGGGAAGGGGATCTCCAGGCGCGGCCCGGCGAGGGGGGAATCGGAGGAGCGGATACCGGCGTCGCCGGCGGTCATTACGAAGTCGGAGACCCTGGGTTTTGTCTTATTGAAGACGATCATGTTAACTTTTACCGAGCGCGCTGTTTCGGAATATTCCATATATTCCAGGCGGATAGTCTTTGCCCCGGCAAATTCGCTGGAGGTGTATTCGTATTCGTAGACAAAGCGCTTGTCGAGGGGCAGGTAGTCGGCGGCCTGGGTGTCGGCGGCGCGGTCCTGTCTGGGCGCTATGCTGACGGGGGGAGGGACGGTAAAAGACGGCATGCCGCCGGCCGCCTTAAGGAAATCTCCCGCCAGGGCGCTTTCGGTGCGGGCGAGCACGGCGTCAAGGGCGCCGGCCTGGGCGAAAACGCACAGTGGCGCGAGTACAAGGGATATAAATATAGCCGAGTTAACTGACTTTTTCATAGCGACAAGCCTCCGAAATATAATTTCTATTATATTTCCGATACTTTGTGCTAAGTTCCAATTTGGTGGGGGAAACTTAACGCTCTCTCCTGCTTGGAGAAACATCACCGCGCGGGTAGTCTTTGGACTTTTGGGATACCGTTGCGGCTTGTAGTACGGAACCTTGGGAGCTGCTCTCCCAACTAGTCTTATCATACCAAAAACCGCCCCAGGCCGTCAAATGCACGATGCACGTCCGAAGACGCGGTCCTACCCACTTTTGTATAATTAACGTATGCATGAATGGGCATTAGCGCAATCCGTAATAAAAGCCGCGGTGGAACACGCCGGGGCTGAGAAGCTTAAGAAACTTAAAGAGACCGGGGTGGTCTTTGGCGAGCTGCAGGCGATAGACAAGGAGATCTTCGTCTTCGCCCTGGAGGAAATGCGCAAGCAGTTCCCGGCCGCCGCCTCCTGCAAGTTCAAGATAATACTCGAGCCCGCGGCTTTCCGCTGCAAGGCCTGTTCCCACGAATTCCCGCTCAAGGGCCTGCGCAAGACCAAAGACGAGGCCGAGTTCATTCATTTTGTGCCGGAGATGGCGCATACGTTCATGAAATGCCCCAAATGCAAGAGCCCGGACTTCGAGATAGCCAAAGGCCGGGGCGTCAGCATCAGCTATATCAAGGGCGATAAATGAACATCGACCCCAGGCCTTCAGTTATTGAAGAAAGGCTTAAGAACATAAAGCGAGTTATCGCCGTAACCGGCTGGAAGGGCGGCATAGGCAAGAGCGTCACCGCCACCACGCTGGCGCTGCTGCTGGCCAAAAAGGGCTATAAGACCGGCCTGTTCGACCTGGATTTCGCCGGGGCTTCGGACCATATCATTTTAGGCGCTAAAGGCCTTTTCCCCAAAGAGGAGAAAGGCCTGGAGCCGCCGGTGTACGAGGGCGTGAAGTTCATGTCGGTGGTCTTCTTTTCCGAGAACAAGGCCGTGCCGCTGCGGGGCGCCAATGTTTCCGACGCCATAATAGAGCTGCTGGCCATAACGCAGTGGGGGGAGCTGGATTTTTTGGTGCTGGACATGCCGCCCGGCATTAACGACGCCGCGCTGGACGTGATGCGCTTCGCGCGCAAGGCGGAGGTTCTCGCCGTTACCACGCCGTCGGTGCTGGCGCACGACGTGTTGTCCCGCTCCATGGCGCTTTATAAGAATCTTAAAGTGCCTGTGCTGGGCGTAGTGGAGAATATGTCTCCGGGCCGCGCCAGGGCCGGAGTTTCCGCCTGCATAAAAACCGACACGGGCCTGGAGAAAGCCATTGGCCGCCCGTCCGCGCTGCTGAAAACCGCTTTCGCCCGGGACCTTTCCCGGACGTTAAAGAACCTGAATCTTCCATAAACCGGGAAAACTTGCTATCATTTTCACCAAGGGGAGAATTGATACAAATCAACATGCCGGTCTACCTGATAACCTACTCGCTGCTCTTCTGGGTCCCAGCCCTTATATTTATTTTTTTCCTCCTCAAAACATTCGACGGCGGCCTGCGTAAGTCCTTCTGGGCGGCCTGCGGGGCCATGGCCGTGGTCTCCGTCATAATGGAATATCTTTTTCTTAAATTCGACGTCTGGTTTTTTTCCGAGAAGATAGACAGCCTGCTGGGCCTGTGGATAGGGGCGGCGCCGGTGGAGGAATTCGTTTTCTGGTTCGGGGCCACGCCTTTCTGCCTGGCCATTTATCTGAGTTATTGCAAGTTCCTTAAAAAAAATGCCTGATATCGACGAGCTATTGAGCGAAGAGGACAGAAAGAAGAAGGACGCTACGGCCCAGAAAAAGTGGCCGGCCAGCGTCATTCTTGCCGCTCCTTTCTTCCTGCTGGTCATCCCGCTCTACAAAGCGGCCAGGGAGCGGGTGAACTGGAAGGCCGCGCTGGCGATGGTGGGCACTTTTGAGGCGCTGATGTTCTGCGCCGAGGCCTTCTCGGTGTCGCGCGGGCATTGGATCTGGAACCCTAACCGCATACTTGGCCCCACCATCTTCGGCATCCCCATCGAGGAGCCCCTTCTTTACTACTGGTTCCCGCCGCTTTTTGTGGTGATACTGATGCACGCCTTCGAGGGCTATTTTACAAAGCGCAAAAAGGATTAACTATGACCCTGACGCTGTTCGAGATCTGGATGTACGTGCAGATACCCCTGGTCTGGTTCCTGTTCAGGCGTTTCGCCGGCCGCAATGTCGCCGGAGAAATGATCGCCGGCGCCATGATAGGGATATTCAACGAGTTCGCCACCGAGCCGCTCTGGGATTATCATCTGCGGCTGAATTTCTATAAAGACATTCCTCTGGGTATAATCTTCAGCTGGGCCATCATGTTCACGCTGGTCGTCTATGTTTCCGAGAGGCTTTATTGTTTCTTTCGTAAGCGCACGGCGGTGCAGCCTGGGGACAAGACCATATTTATATTCGACCTGGTAGCGGCGGTGGTCATCGCTTTCCCGATAGAGACCCTGGGCGTTAAGGCCGGCATCTGGACCTACCGTTACGACAGGCTTAACTGGGACTGGGGAATGGTGCCCGTAGTGCAGATGCCGTGGGAAGCGCTTTTCGGCTACTGCCTGCTTATGCTGGTGGGGCCGGGCTTTGTGCGGGCCTGGGAAAAGTCCTTCGACGAGGTCGTCCCGGGGGCCGGAAAATGACGCTTAAAATACTCGAGATAGTGGGCCTGCTCCAGGCTCCCGTAATGTGGTGGGTGTTCAGGCGGTTCTTTAAAAGGGATATGACCGGTGAAATGATAGCCAGCGCCATAGTGGGCGTGGTCTGGGAGATCTCCACAGAGCCCATGTGGGACTACCATTTTTATATAACCTATTACCGGGACGCCCCCCTGGCGGAACTGACCGGCTGGATGGTTATGTTCCCGCTGGTGATACTGCTTTCGGAGAAGCTCTACCGCGTTTTTCTAAAGAAGGCCAGCGTTCTCCCTCACGACAAGCGGATATTCGGCTTCGACGTGCTGAGCGGCATAATAATATGCCTGCCGCTGGAGGCGATAGGGGCCAGGCTGGGCGTCTGGCAATACCGCCAGGACGTGCTGCAGTGGAATTGGGGCATGATCCCTTTATTTAACCTTCCCTGGGAAGTTCCTTTCGGCTACTCCCTGCTTTTGCTTATAGCGCCCACGTTCATCAGGTATTGGGAAAAGGATTTTGAAAATGGTAAAGCTACTGGCTGAGAGCCATTTCGACGCCGGGATACTGGGCCGGAAATACCTAAAGCGGCAGGCCCTGTTCTCCTCCGTCATCTGTTTTTTTGTGACGCTGGTCTTTTATTACCTGCCGTCTTTCCCATTCGACAGGCGGATGATGTACTATACGCTGGCCGCGTCCGCGTTTTATCTGGCTGTCTTTTTATTCTGCGATAGAATTAAAAAAAGCTATTATCCGCTTATAACGTTTCTCAGCGTATTCGGCCTGGTGGGCAGTTCTTTTATCGTCCATCTTACCGGCGGCATAGCTTCGCCTCTTATTTTTCTCTACTTCGCCATACTTATTTCCGAAGCGGCTTACGGCGTTGAGCAATCAATGAGCATCGTCGTGGCGGTGGGCCTGTTCCTTGCCGTTATCGCCGGCGAGATAACGGGATTGCTCCCCGCTTCCGCCGCGGCCCTTAAGGTGTACGCCAGCCCGGTTACGGCGCTCCTGCTGGTTGTTACCATAGTCGCTTTTATGATCATAACCGGCTACCTCGGCAGGCTGATAATAAAACAACTGCGGATGGCGGTGGACGACGAGAACAGGGAAAAGCACGCCATCCTTACCAAGTTAAGCGACCTGGAGGCGCATTCGCAGATAGGCGTGCTCGCGCACCGGATAGTGCACGACCTGCGCGGCCCCATATCGTCCATTTCCGGCTATATTCAGGTGGAAATGATGAAGGCGAAAGATCCGGAAGATCAGGAGATGCTTCGGGATCTCAACGGCGTGGTTCTTAGCATGTCCGAGTCCCTTAAAGGTATCACGCAGTTCGGCCGAGTGTCGGGCGGACCGGCCGAGGTGATAGTGCTTGCGGATTTCATGCGCACGCTGATAGCCATAGTGTCGTTCTCGCCCCAGGCGCGCGGGGTTAAGTTCGTAAAGCTTTATCCAGAAAACCTCCAGCTGGCCGTGTCGGCTTCGAGAGCGGACCTGCAGCAGGCCTATTTCAATATAATCAGGAACGCGGTAGAGGCCATGCGCGACAATGCCGGCGCCAGGCAGATAGAGATCTCGATAAAAGCCGTGGACAAAGAAGTGGAAGTTTCCATGGCGGACAACGGTCCGGGGATGGCGCCGGAGGTTTTAAAGAACCTTTTCCGTAAATCCATAACCACAAAGACGGACGGCACCGGCGTGGGGCTGGTCATTACGCGCGACCTGCTTATGCGCAACGACGGGGTGATCGAGTTCCATAATCTTCCGGCCGGGGGGCTGTGGGTCCGGACAATATTCCCGCCGGCTTAGGCGCGGTTTTTAGGGCAGGTTGCTGACATCTGACGGAAGGAGAACTGTGAAAAACGCAACTTTAGGGAAATGTTTGGTGTCTTTGAGCGCCGGAATTATCGTTTCCGGCTTTTTTGGCGGCGTCCTCGCACCCGGGGCCGCGGCTTCCGGTTATGAATTTGACGGGATAGGGGCGCGCGCGATAGCCAGGGGCGGCGCGGTTATAGCCGACGCCGGCGACTGGACCGGCATATACTGGAACCCGGCGGGGCTTGTCGCAGCCGGTGAGAAGCAGGCCGGCCTGGAGCTGCGCGCCGGAAAGCAGTACACCAAGGACGGCGACTCTTTCAGCGTCCCCGGCGCGGATTTCGACAAGACCAGGGCTTCTTCCGGTTTTGTGATAGGCTCTTTGGGAACGGTTGTGCCCCTTAACGGCAGAAGCGCCATAGCCGCCGGTGTGTATACTCCGCTGCTGCAGGGGTCGGATTTTAAAGACACCAATCCCGCCAACCTTGTGGCCACTTCGCTGGATTACAAAGGCAGTGTCATTCTTGGCGTGGCGAACGTGTCGTATGCCGGGAAAGTCACGGATGATCTATCCGTCGGTCTGGGCGCCAACGCCATATACGCTTCTTTAAATTCCGAGTCGGAAATAACCTGGGGCGCCGCCCTCCCCGGGATGGGGACGCAAAAAAACAAATCCGCGGCGCACGGGACCGGCGTGGAAGGGATTGGCGGCCTGACCTACCGGATAAACGACAGCTGGACGGCCGGCGCGGTGCTGCGCAGCGGCGCGAAGATAGTGCTTAAAGGCGATGAGCGGGCGTATCTTACGAATGGCTTACTTTCGGAAAAGAGCGATTTTACCTACCCGGTGCATCACCCCGCAACTTCGGGGCTGGGTGTGGCCTGGCAGGCCAGCAAGGACCTGAAGGTCACCTGCGACATCGCCCAGGCTTGGTGGAAAGGCTTTTCCAGCCGGATGACATACGACACCCCAGGCATCCTTTTGGGCAATCGTGCCAACGCCTACCACTGGTTCAATTCCGTGAAGTTCCGCCTGGGGGCGATTAAAAGGCTTGACGATAAAACGGAGGTGATGGGCGGCTACGCCTTTGACACCTGGGCCATAGACAAGCACAGCGTGGACTTTTCAACGGCCATAGACGTGCCTATGCACCGCATTTCGGCCGCCGTCTCAAGGACCTGGTCGCCGATAGAAGCGACCCTCGGCGCGCTGGCCGGTTCCGGCAGGCGCACCTCCAGCGGGGTGGATTACTCGGTGCGCGGCTGGTACGTGATGAGCGAAATAAAATACAGGTTCTGATCCTGGAGGAACATCGGATGGCTATAGAAATTACAGAGTCTGAAAAACGCGTGGTCTGGACCATCGCCGCGGTGCTGGGGGCCGTCGTCCTGTTCTCGTCGATATTGCACCATGCGTTCCCCTGGGTGCTGGACGTGCCGTCCAACGAGGGCATAAACTTCACCAGCTACCCCGCTATGTTCCTGCTGGACCTTATCCCCATAAGCATGGCTGCGTTGTGCTTTTACCACGCCTATAGAACCACCGGTCTCTACAAGGCTATGATGTTCCTGGGCGGGTCCTTCTTCTTTACCGGGCTGGCGGAGAACGTCTGGGTGCTTATGGGCCGGTACCAGCTGTTCTCCTGGTTCTCCCATAATCTCGACGGGGTCACCGGCACCTATTACTTTACCCGCGCTTTTTTCTGGTGGGGGGAGATGCCCATGGTGATCTGCCTCGGCTGGTACTTCATAGCGTATGCCTGCGTGCATATAGTGGGCGTGCTCATCCCGCGCAGCTCACTAATGCTCAGGGCGGCCCTGGGCGGCTTTCTGGCCATGAGCTTCGACCTGTGGATGGACCCGGTGCAGGTCAGTCCCATGTGGCAGTCCTGGAAATGGATCTCCAACGAGACCATAAAGGTGTTCTCCATCCCGCTTTCCAATTTTATGGGCTGGTTCCTGCTGATATTCCTTTTCGCCATCGCCTTCGACAAACTCCCGCGCATCCTGGAGAAATGGGGTACCGGCAAGGGGACCGTCATGTTCTTCCTGACGCTGCTGCTTTACAAGGTGGGGATGCTCGTGGTGCTTATGGCTTACGGCGCGGTGGCCATGAAGTACGTCTCGCCGCCGATTAATCTCACTATCTGGGGGATATAGTATGCCGAACGAAAACAATAAATTCATAGAGAGCCTGCCTGTTCTGGCTTTTTTGGGCTATTGGCTCTATTCATGCCTTATCTGCGCGGCCTTGTCAGGGGATGTGCGCCTTTTAAAGATCTGGTTCGTCTCCAGCCCCGTCCTGATAGCCTCGGCGCTAAGCCTTATAAGGATATACAAAGGGCAGGCCGCCAGCTGATTTGCCCGGGCCGCGCCTTAATGGCATAATGTAAGTTGGTACGCAGAAGGAACGGGGTGAAAATCCCCGGCTGCCCCGCAACGGTGATGCCGCAAGGTTAAGCCCGGTCTACTGCGAACCCTGATGGAAATGTCAGGGGCTCCGAGGGAAAAGTTCAAGCCCTTTTCTTTGGAGAAGGGCTTTTTTATTATGAGAATAACCGCCGTTATTGTCCCGTTCCTCCTCTGCTCATTGTCCTTGCCGGCTAGCGCCAAACGCGTTGTCTCCCTTATGCCTTCCTATACAGAGATAATCTTCGCGCTGGGGGCCGGGGGCGAGCTGGTGGGGGTGTCCAATTTCTGCAACTGGCCGGCGGAGACGGCCGGGATAGAAAAGGCCGGGGATTACCTGCGCCCCAACGTGGAAAAGGTCTACGCACTCAAGCCCGACGTGGTTTTTGCCGGGGCCTGGGCCGGGGCCTCCTCTTCTAAGCAGCTTTCCGCAATGGGCGTGAAGGTGGTGCGGCTGCCCGAGGAAAAGAGCGCGGCGGATATCTTCGCCTCAATACGGCTTATAGCCGCGGAACTCGGGCGCAAGGCGCAAGGCGAGGGCCTTATACGTTCGCTGAAAGCCCTGCTGCCGGCCGCCGCGCCGGCGGCTCCGGTGAAAGTTTATATAGAGGCCGACAGCGGCGGCTGGACCGCCGGCGGGCATTCATTCCTGTCGGACGCCATTATGCTTGCGGGCGGCAAGAATATATTCGGCGGTGAAAACCGCGGCTATTTCCAGGCCTCCTGGGAAGAAGTGCTGCTGCTGGACCCGCAAGCCGTAATACTGCTTTCAGGCGCTAAGGAGGAATTCCTGGCCCGCCCCATGGCGGGGGGGCTTGCCGCGGTAAAAGCCGGAAGAATTATAACCGGCCTGGACCGCGACGCTTTCTCCCGGCCCGGCCCGCGTCTTTTTGAGGAGATAAAAAAGCTGAAGAACCTCCTGTATGCCGAAAAGTAAATTGATCCTGCTGTTCTGCGTGCTGGCCGCGGCCTGCCTGTTCTCGCTGGCGGCCGGGCCGGCAGGCTTGTCGCCGGATATTATCATTAACCTGCGGCTGCCGCGCACGCTGGCGGCACTCACCGTGGGCGCCGGGCTGGGGTTAGCCGGCGCGCTGTTCCAGGGCGTGCTGAAGAACCCGCTCTCCGACCCGTATATATTAGGCACTTCCTCCGGGGCCACGGCGGCCGCGGTTTTCTGTTTTCTCGCTGGGATAGAGCGCACCTCTCCGGTATTTTTCCTGGCTGTTTTTGCGGGGGCGTTCGGTGCCACTTTCCTTTCCTACTGGCTGGCGCGCGCAGCGGGCAGACTGTCCGACGCGGCGCTGGTGCTGGCCGGCGTGGCCGTCAGCGCCTTTCTGTCGGCCGTGGTGATGCTGACCCTCAGCGCCGCGCGGGAGCGCTCGTTCTCGCTTCTCAATTTTGTGCTGGGCGGGCTTTACGCCGTGGAGCCGGGGGTGCTGGCGATATCGGGAACGGTAATCCTGGCCGCGCTGGTTTTTTCGGGCGCGCGCTGGCGGGCTCTCGACGCCATGAGCCTGGGGGCGGAGAAGGCCTACCACCTGGGGGCAGACCCGGAGCGGGAGCGCCTGGTGTTCTTCGGGCTCGCCTGCGCGGCCACTTCGGCGGCGGTGGCCATGGGCGGGACTATAGGTTTTGTCGGCTTGATGACGCCGCATATAATGCGGCGGTTTACCGGGCCTTCGGCCCGCGTACTGGCGCCGGCCGCGGCTATCGGCGGCGCCGCGCTGCTGACCGCCGCCGACGCCGCCGGGCGCTCCATGTTCTCTCCTTCCGAAGTGCCGGCCGGGGTTATAATGGCGCTGGCCGGGGCGCCTTTTTTTATGTGGCTGCTGTGGAAGAACTCGCGGGGGCGCGTATAATGCCCGCTCTTAAAGCCGCGGGGCTTACATTCTCCTATGGGCCGCGGCCGCTTATAAAGGGCCTCAGCTTTGAGCTGCGCCCCGGGGATTTCATGTGCGTGCTCGGGGCCAACGGTTCCGGCAAATCCACGCTTTTAAAATTGCTCACCGGTTTTATAAAACCTGCGGAGGGCTGCGTAACCCTTGCCGGTGAGAGCACCGCCGGGATGGAGGCGGGGCGCCTGGCGCGCCTTGCCGCCTATGTGCCCAGCGAGACCACCACGCCATATGATTTTTCGGTGAGGGAGACGGTGCTGATGGGCCGCACGGCCCGTTCCGGTTTCTGGCGCGGCTACTCGGCCGCCGACGAAGAGGCCGCTGACAGGGCGCTGGAGGAGACCGGGGCCGACCGCCTGGCCGGCAGGTCTATAAACACGCTTTCTTCCGGAGAGCGCCAGCTGGTATTTATAGCCCAGGCCCTGGCGCAGGAGGCCAAACTTCTGCTGCTCGACGAGCCCACCTCGCACCTGGACCTGAAGTATAAGGCGGCGGTGATGAATCTGCTGGCCTCGCTGGCGGCGCGCAATATGGCCGTGGCCGCGGTGCTGCACGAGCCGGCCCTGGCGCGGCTGGGCTGCAATAAAGCGCTGTTGATGGGGCGGGAGGGGAAATATAATTTCGGTTCCGCTTCGGAAATGATCCGTCCGGCCCGGCTGGCGGCGGTCTACGGCCTGCCCGAAAATTCCCCGCTCCTGCAAAAATAAGAATGAAAAAGGGGACAGGCTACTTTTTCAAAGAAAAAGTAGCCTGTCCCCTTTTTACTTTACGTCGGCGGCTTCTTTAAGCTGCTCGAGGGAGGCTGAATAGGCCTTGTCAAAAGGCCATTCTTCCATGTTGAATTTAGGGATTTCCGTTACGGCCACATCACCGAAGTTCGGCTGGCCGTTGACGAGCAGCTGCGTTCCGCCTTTGGGGGCCGGGATGGTGAGCGATTGGGTGCCGGTGAGGGTAAAGAATACCTGGGCGCCGGTGGCCATTATCCGGTCCAGGGCTTCCCTGTGCGGATGGCCGTAGGTGTTGTCCTGGCCGACCGAAATGACGGCTACTTTGGGCTGCACTCTGGAGAGGAATTTTTCGGTGGAGGAATAACGGGAGCCGTGGTGGCCGACCTTCAGGTAAGTGGAGCTCAGGCCCGACTTGAATATCTTGGCCATGGCGTTCTCCACCGAGGCCTCCGCGTCGCCCATCAGCAGTATGCTGTTGCCGTTATAGTAGAAGCGCAGGACGAGAGAGCAGTTGTTTATAATGTCGTTATTGCGGCTGATCACCGGTTCCGAACAGGTGTTGAGCACCTTGACCGTTACGTGTTTGTCCCAGTCCATGTTGGCGCCGACTTCCGGAAAATGCGTCCGGCAGGAGGGTTCGGCCGCCGCCAGTTCGCGCAGGTTATTATCGCCTTTGGCGTCCAGGTTCTCGGCCATGGTGTCGTAAAAGTTCTTGACGTCGAACGCCGCGAAAACCTTTTTCAGGCCGCGGTAATGGTCGCTGTGGGGGTGGGTGAGCACCACATGGTCTATTTTAGTGATCCCTTTTTCATTGAGGAACCTGTAGATGGGCTGCGCGGACGGCCCGCCGTCGATAAGGACATTGGAACCGTTGGGGAGCTCCAGGTAGGTGGCGTCGCCCTGGCCGACGTTTATAAAATAGGCGTTGAGCTGGGCCCTGACGGCGGAAGCCGTAAAAATTATCAAGACCAGGCAGGCGAAAGTGGTTCTCATGTTGTTTCCGCTGATGTTGCGTTTCTTTCTTCCATCGCCATATCTTAATTAAAGCCGGGCTGTTTGACCAGTGTCAAAAGGCCCCCATATGCCTGGGTACTTTGGCTGGCCAGGACCCATATTGGTATAGGCCTTTTGCCCCAGTCAGTTGCGGGTCTTATAGCACTTGGAGGAGAGCCTTTGTACATGTAGAATAATTATATGTTAAATTTCAGGTACAGGCTTATCGTCCTTTTGTGCCTTGCTTTGCCGCCCGTCGTTAGCTCGGCCGGGCAGGCGGCTGACAATTCAGCATCTCTTTCACCGGCGGCGATATTTCAGAGCTTTGGCGCGGTAGTTCTCCCCGCCGATATAACGGTCCCGCAGGTCCGCACCCCCGTTCCGGCTTACGCCAGGGGAGATTTCATCCAGATCCCGGATTACGCTTTCGCCTACCTCAACGATATTACCGTCAAGCTTATAGACGCCTCCCTCTACAATGTGGATATCGCCATGTTCAGCATGAGCCTGAAGGACGCCCCTGACGCGCTGTTGCGGGCCAGGGACCGGGGCGTAAGAGTGCGCGTGATCATTGACGAGCGGCACGTGTTCCCGAAAGCCGACGGCGAAATAAAACGCCTGATAGAGGCCGGCGGCATAGAGATCCGCACGCTGCGCGGTACCCGCGCCTACGGAGTAAACCACAACAAAATAGGTGTATTCGACGGAGCGCTGGTTACGCTGGGCTCTTATAACTGGACTTTCGGGGCCACATTTTCCAACCTGGAGAACATGCTTGTGGCCCGCCACCCCGTCTATGTGCGGGGCTACATGAATTATTTTGAGTGGATGTGGGGAAAGGCGCGCCCGGCTGCGGCCGGCCCCTGCCCGGACGAACTGCCGCAGGGTTATTACGGAACCCCGCCGCAGGACCCGTCACCCGCCCAGTCGCTCAACGGCGTCCCGGTGCCGGCCTATCTTTTTTCACCTGGTTCCGATACCGAGAACCGCCTGGCCGTGATAATCGACGCCGCCGGCCGGACGGTGGACGCGGTAACCTTCACGTTTTCCTCCAAGCCCCTCGGCGACGCCCTCGTGCGCGCCAAACGGCGCGGCGTAAAAGTGCGCTTTATGATGGATGAGGCCATGGCCAAGGATTCTGCGGTGGGCAAGTACGTCCTGGACAACGGTGTGGACCTGCGCGTGAGGCGCGGCCGCACCGACAAGGGAGCCCTGCACAATAAATTCGCCATATTGGACGGCCGGATACTCGCCACGGGGTCCTTCAACTGGACCACCAACGCCAGCGTCAATTCCTTTGAAAACGTGGCTTTTGTCAGCGACGCGGGCGCCCTGAGCGCCTATCAGTCTAAATATGACTGGTTTTACTCCAGTTCCACCGTCCCCGCGGCCGATTTCTTCCAGCTGGAACCCGCCGCCCGGGCCATGGCGAATTGAGCGGTTTCTCCTGTGAGCGCTTTAAATATTTCCTCTTTTGACGAATCGTAAAATTTGCTACATTGTATTCAGGATGAGAGGGGGGGAAAGCCGGCTTTATTCCATAAAGAACCGTGCGTCCCGGTCTCCGTAATACCATTAGGGTCCGAAAGGAGAAACTGATGACTTCGTCAGGGCAGATCAAAAAGAATAACACCGCGCCTGAAGCGGAACACAAGGCGCTGCCTGAAAGCTATGGCGACACCGAGGCGGCGCTTTTGCCCCGCGATCCCAACTGGATGTTCATCTACTGGGAAATAACCGAGAATTCAAAGAAGAACACCCGTCGTCAGCACGGCGAGGACGTCTTTCAGAAAGGCCGCCAGGTCATAAGGGTTTACGACGTGACCGACGGCGAAGCGGCCAAATATTTCGATATCCCCGTCATGCTGGAGGCCAAGAGCTGGTACGTCAACGTTCATGAAAGCGGCCGCGCTTACTGCTGCGAGGTGGGGCTGGTGCTGCCGGACGGCTCTTTCATCGGCCTGGTGAAGACCAATACGGTAAACCTCCCCGGCGGGCGCGTTTCCGACGTCACAGACGAAAAATGGATGGCCGTCACCGCCGACTTCGACAAACTGCTGCAACTTTCCGGCGTGGAGTACATAGGCAAGGGGTCAGGCGAAGTGGCCAAATCCCTGGCCCAGCGCTGGGAAATGCTGCGCGCCGTGTTCTCCCGCGCCTCATCCTGGGGCGTCAGCTCCATGTCCTCCCAGGCCCTGCAAAAGCCGGAGCAGCCTAAAAAGTTCTGGCTGGTGGCCGACTGCGAACTGATACTCTACGGGGCCACCGAACCGGACGCCTTTGTTACTGTTTCCGGCCGCAAGGTCAACCTGAACCCGGACGGCACTTTCTCCATGCGTTTCGCCCTGCCCGACGGCCTGGTGGACCTGCCGGTAAAGGCCCTCTCCAAGGACGAGACCGATTCCAGGGAGATAGATATAAAAGTCACCAGAGCTACCACCACCGATGGCAAATAAAGAAAAAGGCTACCTCGCTTTAGTCCTGCACGCGCACCTCCCGTTCATACGCCACCCGGAGTATGAGGACTTCCTGGAGGAGGACTGGTTCTTTGAGGCGATGTGCGAGACCTATATTCCGCTGCTGGACGTCTACGAACGGCTGACGGCGGAGGGGACGGACTTCCGCGTGACCATGTCCATAACGCCCCCGCTGTGCAACATGATGGCGGACGAGCTGCTGCGCGAGCGTTTCCGCCGCTACTACAGCCTGCGCCTGGAACTGGCCGAGAAGGAAGTGGTGCGCACCCACAACACCGGCTTTTACGAAGTGGCCAAGATGTACGAGACCAAGTTCCGCCGCATCCGCGAGCTTTACGAGGATTATTACCACGGCCGGGTACTGGACGGCTTTAAGAAATTCCAGGACATGGGCAAGCTTGAGATCATCACCTGCGGCGCCACGCACGGCTTTCTGCCGCTGGAGCTCCGCAAGGAGGCGGTGCACGCCCAGATCAAGCTGGCCGCCGACGACTACCGCAAGCATTTCGGACGGGGGCCGCGCGGCATCTGGCTGGCGGAATGCGCCTACAATCCCGGCGACGACGTGTTCCTGCGGGCGCAGGGCATACGCTATTTCTTCCTGGAGACCCACGGCATAATCTACGGCAGCCCGCGGCCCCGCTACGGCGTGTACGCCCCGGTGTACTGCCCGTCGGGTGTGGCCGCCTTCGGCCGCGACATGGAGAGCGCCCAGCAGGTGTGGAGCGCCGAGACAGGCTACCCGGGCGACCACCGCTACCGGGAATTCTACCGGGACCTGGGCTACGACCTGGAATACGATTACGTGAAGCCCTACCTGCACCAGGACGGGGTGCGCCGCAACATCGGCATGAAGTACTGCAAGATAACCGGCAAGGTGGGCCTGAACGAAAAGGCGCCCTATAACCCGGCCGAGGCGCGCGAAATGGCCGCCAGCCACGCCGGCAACTTCATGTTCAACCGCGAGCGCCAGATAGAGCACCTGAACGGTTTCCTGGGCCGCAAGCCCGTGGTGGTTTCCATGTACGACGCAGAGCTTTACGGCCACTGGTGGTACGAGGGCACTGACTTCCTGGAATTCCTGTTCAAAAAGATCCACCACGACCAGAAGAGCATTAAGATGGTGACGCCGAGCGAGTACCTGGGCATACACCCGGACAACCAGGTGGTGCAGCCGTCGATGTCGACATGGGGGGACAAGGGCTACAACGAAGTGTGGCTTAACGGCACCAACGACTGGATGTACCGGCACCTGCACAAGCAGGTGGAGCGCATGGTGGAGCTGGCCAACAAGTTCCCCGGCGCCGACGGCACGCTCAAACGCGCGCTGAACCAGTGCGCGCGCGAAGTTGTTCTGGGCATGTCCTCCGACTGGGCCTTCCTGATGACGGTGGGCACGGCCAAGAGCTACTCTACCAAGCGTTTTGTGGCGCACACGCACCGCTTCAACGGCCTCTACGAGCAGATCATGGGCAACCGCATAGAAGAGGGCTACCTGAAAGATATCGAGTGGCGCGACAACATCTTCCCCGAAATGAATTACAGGGTATTCTCCACGGAAGAAGCCGATAAAGCCGCGAGAAATCAGACCGCTTAAACGTAAAAAAGAAAAAAAAGGGGACAGGCTACTTTTTCGCCGCGAAAAAGTAGCCTGTCCCCTTTTTTGCTCTATTTTCCTAAGGCCATCTCCTCCAGCTTGCTGTTGAACCTTTCTATTATTATGCCGGAGAGGGAGTAGAGCTCCTTCAGCCTGGCGGCCGCCGCGCCGTGGAGCGGCCTGGCGGCAGCGGCGCTAAACAGGTCCATCAGGCAGTTCTGCAGATGGAATAAAAGGTCGCGGGCGCCCAGGTCCTGCGCGGCTTTCAGCAGGTTCAGCAGCGTGGCGAGATTTTCCGGCGAGGGGTCGGTCAGCGCATTTTCAGCGGTGCGCAGGGCCAGCGCCGCGGCGGCCTCGGGGGAGGGCTCAAAGCCGCCTTCCAGCCCCGCCGCTTTCAGGCGCGCCGCCAGGGAGGCGAGGCCCTCGATGTCGGCGCTGGCGCCGGAGCGGGCCGCAGCAAAGGCCAGTTCCGCCGCCTGGCGCGCGTAGCCGGCCGCCTGGGCGCGCAGGGGGGCCCAGGAAGCCAGCGCCCTGCCCGGGAGTTTCGCCAGCAGGTAAAGGTAGTCCTCAAGGATCTTCTGGATAGCGGAGGCATGGCTGTGCCTGGCGGCGTCGGACAGCATCCAGGCGTAGAGCGTCCTTTCTTCCCATGAAAAGTCGTCGAAGGTGACCCGCACCGTTTCAGGCGCGGTCTCCAGGGCGGCCTGTATCTCCGATGGGGAGCCCAGGGCGAAGATCTCCTTGAAGCGGCCGTCGCCGCCCTGGCCGGAGAAGAACATGAGAGGGAACTCCTCGTCCCGGCGCAGATAGCAGAACGGCATGGGGGAGGCCCCGTCCGGGCCTGGGGCAAGCACTTTGCCGCGCAGGCAGAGTACGCCGTCGCGGTCCAGCCGCTCTTCCGGCCGCAGCGCGCCGCCGGCGCCGCCCTCGTCGCCGCCCAGCAGCGCCTCTGCTATGATGAGGGCGGCGGCCTTCTGCCTGGCCAGCTGGTTCTCCGTGATTATTTTCCGGTAAAGCTTCAGGCCGTTCTCCGCTTCGGCATAGTTCGAGCGGGCCATTTCCAGGAGGGAGACGAAAGCCCGGTCGGCGTTCTCGAAGCCGAGGTCCTTCATGGTTTCTACGGCGCGGGCGGCGTAGCGCAGGTTCTGCACCGCCTCTATGCGCGAAATGTCCGAAAAGAACCAGCCGCAGCTGGTGAACATGAACATCGCGTGCTTCTGCATTTCCAGCAGTTCCAGCGCCCTGTGCTTTTCCGCCCTGGTGAGCGGCTGCGAGGCGTTCCTGGTAAAAAAAGCCTCTTCATTCTCCGGCGAGCGGTCGAGCAGCAGGCCGGCGTAGTCGTTCCTGGCGTCCCAGGGGGCCCTGAAGAACTTGCCGGCCTCGGCCGCGTAGATATCGGCGGCCGCGTCGCGCAGGCCGTTGAGCGCGGCCCGCAAAGGCAGGCGCCAGTTAAGATTGGCTTCGCCCTCCCGGCCGCAGTCGCAGCCGCCTTTCCAGCGGCGCACGCCGTGGGCGCAGCTCCACGCCGTGCCTTCCCCATCGGGCCCGGGCTTTATGACTACTTCGTCAACAGGGGGATTGGCTTCCAGGTACTGTCCGAAATTGACCGTCTGTATGCCGCGGCGGCCGAGTTCGTGCAGGAAGGCGTGGGCCAGCGTCATGTCCCCGAACTTGTGGTGGTGGCCGAAGGTCTCGCCGTCCACGGCCAGGCTGACCAGCTGGCGGCCGTGGTGGCCGTGCCTGTAAGCCGCCTCCACGCGGTCGGCGAAGGCCGTGGAGTCCTTGGCAAGCCCCTCGAAGGCCGCGGCTTTGGAAAGGGGGCCGTCGTAGAAGAAGACGGTGAGGCTGCGGCCCCTGGCGCGGGTTCCGTCCGGCAGGGTGTCGTGCCAGGCGTAAGGCCTGGTGGTGTCGAAATTCCCGGAGGAGACGTCCTCCCAGGCGCGGGAATTGTGCGCCTTTATCTTTTCGGCCTGGTAGGGCGAAAGTATGACGTATTTCATGCCGAGGTCCACCATCAGGCGCAGCGTGTCGGCGGAGGCGGCGGTTTCGGGCAGCCACATGGCCTCGGGCTTGAAGCCGTAGCGATGTTCGAAGTCCCGTATTCCCCACAGCGCCTGGGTGAGCTGGTCCTGGAAGGAGGCCAGTGGCATTATTATGTGGTTGTACGCCTGGGCGATGGCGTTGGAGTGGCCGGTGCGCTCGCGGGACTCTTTTGCGGCCCCGATTATCTTGGCGTAGTAAAAGGGGTAGTTTTTCTCAAGCCAGGTGAACAGGGTGGGCCCGAAGTTGAAATTCAGGTGCAGGTAATTGTTGGAGAGTTCCAGCACGCGCCCGGAGGAGTCGTTGATCCTGGCGCAGGAGTTTGGCAGGTAACACTCGCGCGCTATGCGGGAATTCCAGTCGTGAAAAGGCCAGGCCGAGGGCTGCGGGTCTATTTTCCCCGTCCAGGGGTTTTCGCGGGGCGGCTGGTAAAAATGCGCGTGCAGGGCGAAAAACCTGTTGTGAGCTGCGTGGTGCTTTTCCATTCATTTAATTATATCCCAAATCCCGGGCTTTATCAAAACTGCCGGCCGGCTGGTCCGCCTGTCCGGCGCGTTGTTTTTTATACGCGGTTTTGGTATATTAACCCGGGGGAGATCTAACTACGCCGCAATGCAGCCGGGATCCGTAACGGGGTCCCATTTTGCCATGCTCCCGGGGGAGAAGGGGAAATAATGAAACTGTGGCCCGGCAATTCCGACGCCGTGGATTCGCTTTTAAGCGTTCACCGGCTTATTTTTATGACGGCGGGGGCCGCCGCCTCGGTCATCGGCCTGCTGGTGCTGGCCGGCTGGCACATACACAATATCAGCCTGATCCGGGCCTGGCCCGGTATGGCGCCCATGCCGTATAACTCGGCTCTTGGCTTTTTTCTCTGCGGGGGAGGTCTGGTCACTCTCGCGTTCGGGGAAAAGAGGCCGGCTTTGGCTGGCGGCGTCTACGGCGCGGCGGTCGGGGTGCTGACCCTGATCGAATACGCTTTCGGCGTTGATTTCGGCATAGATCAGATCTTCATGCCGGCTTATATCCGCGAACCGGCGGCTCATCCGGGACAGATGCCCCTGAACGCCGCGGTCTGCTGGGCATTGATGGGGGTATCGCTGTATCTTATGACCAAGGGGGGGGAATCAAGGCGGAGGGGGTTGGCCCTTTGGGTTTCGGGTCTGACCATAATATTGATTTCCGCCATTTCTTTCCTCGGCTACATTTCCGGAACGCCTCTGGCCCACAGTTGGGGCGCCTTCCCCTCTATGCCGTTCCATGGGGCCGTGGCCTGGCTGCTGCTCGGCGTCGGGGTGTCCGCTTACGCCCTTTTTATTTCAGGCGCGAAAGGGCATCCCAAAAGGGAAATGTCGCGCGCCGCCTTCGGCATCGCCATGGCCCTGCTGGCCGCGGCCGGCTATGTCGCCTACCGCAACATCGCCGCGACCTCTGCCACCGCCAACCGGGTCGCGCTTACTTATGAGGCCAAGGAAAACATAAGCGCGATATCCCTGGAATTGAAGAGCGCAGGCATAGCGTACCGGAACTATATTCTTACTGGCGACGGCAGGCAGCTGGAGCTCTATCGGGCGACCGCGGCCGCGGTCCGGGGCAGGATAGCCGGCCTGAGGACGGCGACGGCGAGCGACCCGACGCGACAGGCCGGACTGGGAACGCTTGAGGCGCTGGCGGCCAGAAAGTTCCGGCTGCTCGACGAAAGCGCCGGTCTGTACACGGAGGGGCGGAGGGCCGCGGCTCTGGCCGCCCTGACGGGCGAAGGCAGGGCGGTGCTAACGGAAATACAAAAACTGATAGAACTGCTGGACGGCGAGGAGGACGAGCGGCTTGCGGAGCGTCGGGGCAGATTCGGAGAAAGTCTGAAGGGCGCCAAGTTCTCTTTGCTGGTGGGGGGTGTCCTGGGCGCGGCGCTGCTGACGCTGGTATTTTATTTCCTCAGCCGCGAGGCCAGGGCGCGCGAACTGACCGAGGCCGAGCTGTTGCGCGCCAGCGAGGAGGCGTCCTCGGCCTCGAAGGCCAAGTCGGATTTTATCGCGAGCATGAGCCATGAATTGCGGACCCCGCTGAATTCCATTCTAGGCTTCGCCCAGGTGCTGGAGGCCGGCTATTACGGCCCGATGAACGAAAAGCAAATGGAATACGCCGGGGATATCAACGCGGCGGGCAGGCACCTGCTGGACCTGATAAACGATATTCTGGATATAGCCAGGATAGAGTCCGGGAAAATGGAACTGCGCCTGGAGAAATTAAACGCCAGGGAGCTGCTGGAGCGCACCGCGCTGATGTTCAGGGCGAAAGCGGAGGAGGGCGCCGTGAAGCTGGATTTGAAGGTGTCCGGTGATTTCCCGTCGGAGCTGGGCGCGGACGAGCGCAAGTTAAAGCAGGTGCTGTTCAATCTGTTGTCGAACGCGTTCAAATTTACTCCGGCCGGAGGCAGCGTTACGTTGGCGGCCGGTATCGACGCGGCGGGGGAACCGGAAATTTCGGTCACCGACACCGGCCCGGGGATCGGCGCCGTCGAGCAGGGTATGCTCTTCTCCCCGTTCGTTCAATTGCCCGGCGCGAAAACCGGGGCGGGACTCGGCCTGTTCCTGTGCCGCGGGATGGTCAGCCTGTGGGGGGGGCGGATAGGCGTGGTTTCGCCGCCCGGGGGAGGGGCGGGCGGCTCCAGATTCTATTTTACTCTCGGAAAAGGAGAAAAACATGAAAGCTCTGGTGGTGGATGACGACGAGAAGAACAGAAAACTGCTGCGGGACCTGTTGGCGCTGAGAAAACTGGAAGTTGTAGAGGCGGCGACGGGGGAAGACGGTCTGGCTAAAATTTCGGTCCAATGCAGGCTCTGCGTGCTGGACCTGCGCCTTCCCGACATGGACGGCTACACGCTCGCCCAAAAGATACGGGAGAAATATCCGGCGGCATATCTGGTGGCCTACACGGCGTCCGCTCTCAAGGAGGAGACGGAAAAGCTGAAAACCTCCAGGCTTTTTGACGCCGTGCTTCTGAAGCCGATAAATCTGAGGGATTTCGACGAGGTGATCGGCCGGTTCTGGGAAAGAAGGGGGGAGGTATGAGAATTCTGGCGGTGGACGACGACCAGAAGAGCCTTAAGCTGATGGAGGCCATGCTTGCGCCGCAGAATTACGAGGTGCTCACGGCCTTTGACGGCGAGGCGGCGCTGGCGGTGCTCCGCGCGAGGGAAGTGGACCTGGTGCTGCTGGACGTGATGATGCCGGGGCGCTCGGGCCTGGAGGTCTTGAAGGAGATACGGCGCGACGGCAAGCTCGGCGCGACGCCGGTGGTGCTCATCACCGGGCTGGAGGACAGAAAGGACAGACTGGCCGGCCTTCTGGCCGGGGCCGACGACTATGTCTCAAAACCGTACGACCGGGAGGAACTGCTGGCGCGCATAGCCACGCAGGTTAAACTTGTAACCCTGCGCAAACGGCTGGTGGCCGAACTGACGCGTTCGAACCAGGACCTGGAGCGCTTCGCGTTGATAGCGGCCCACGATCTGAAGGCGCCTTTGCAGAATATCTCCGGTTTCGCGGCGCTCCTGGCGGACGACTTCGCTGTTAAGCTGGGGCCGGAAGCGGAGAAACATATATCGATAATACAGAGATCGGCGGAGCGCATGAGGGCGCTCATTGACGCCCTGCTGGCCTACTCGCGTTTCGGGCTGCCCGGCAGGCCTTTCGGGCCGGTGGATTGCGCGGAGGCGTGCGACGCGGCCATCTCCAACCTGGCCGCCCTGATAGCGGCCGGTGAGGCGGACGTAAGGCGCGGCCCGCTCCCCGTTATAAGCGGGGACAAAGACCTGCTGATCCAGCTGTTCCAGAACCTGATAGGCAACGGGGTGAAGTACCGCGGGAAAGAGCCCCCCGTGGTCTCGGTGGACGCCGAAAGAAAAGGCGGGGAGTGGCTCATCTCCGTGAAGGATAACGGCATCGGTATCCCTCCCGGGCAATACGAGCGAATTTTCGATATGTTCACCCGGCTGCACAACTGGGATGATTATCCCGGGACCGGCATCGGCCTGGCCGCCTGCCGGAGGATAGCCGGGCTTCACGGCGGGCGGATCTGGGCGGAATCGGAACCGGGGAAAGGCTCGGTCTTTTATGTCGCGCTGCCGGCGGAGGGATCTTTCAGGGCTACGGCGTAGGGTCGGAGAGCGTCACGGTCTTTTGGGCGCCTTGGCGGACATGATGTCCAGTATGATGCGGTCCACTTTGTCCATGCCGCAATTGGAGATGCGGGCCATGTTCCTGATGGTGGCCTCGGCGGTGGCGCCGATAAAGCCTTCGGCTTCGGTTATGCCTTCGCCGTTGGAGGCCATCCAGGCCGCCCGTATGGCGGATTCGCACGAGGAGGCCACCTTAAGGGCGCAGCCGCTCTTGGCCCCGTCGCAGAGCATGCCGCCTATGTCGCTGATCACGGTGTTGACGGCGAGCGTCGCTTTTCTTGGGTTCGCCCCCGAGCGCTGCCAGACTATGGCCACCGAGGCGCCGACCCCCGCGGCCACGGCGCAGCCGCAGATGGGGGAGAGCTCGCCAGTGAAAACCTTGATGTAGGAATTTACCAGGTGGGAAAGGGCGATGCTTCTGAGTATGCGTTCTTCCGGCACCCTGAAGGCTTTGCCTACCAGCCAGGGCACCAGTACGGCCACCACTCCCTGGTTGCCGGATTCGCCGCTGGACATCACGGGGATGGGGGCGCCGGCCATGCGCGCGTCGGTGGCGGCCGCCGACTGCATTTTTACGCCGGAGAGCGTATCGCGCCTGAGGTAGCCTTTCTTTATCAGGTCCTCCATGTAAAAGCCGACTTTTTTAAGCTTAAGCCCTTCCCGCGCCGCGGAGAGGTTCATTTCCACGCCTTTTTTTATATAGGCCAGGTCTTCGGGGCTTACGCTTTCCACTTCCTTGAAAAGGTCGCGGAAAGAGGCCTTGCGCAGGGCTTCCTTATAGGGCAGGCGGGTTTTTCTTCCGGCGCCGGATATTTTTATCAGGACTTTTTTATTGTGGCGGAGCTCGCTCACCCGCTTATGCCCGCCCTCAAGCACGCATACGGCTTTGTCCGACCCGGCGCGGACCTCGGCCGAAATATATATGCCGCGCCTGGAATAATCCACGGTGATGACGGCGCGGCCGGCTTTTACCAGGGCCGAGGCCTCGCCGAGGAGCGCCGCCGGGAGGCCTTTAAAAAGTTCTGCTCCCAGTTCCGGTTTGCGCGCCACCGCGCCTATGGCCGCCGCCAGTAAATTGCCTTTCTTGCCTTTGGTGTTGGGGATGGCCACGGCCAGGCCGTTCTTGTAGGTGCCGGGATCCGTCCTGACGATCACGGCGGTGGTGCGCCCTTTTAAAAGCCCGGCGGCGGTGGCGGCCGCGAAAGCCACGGCCACGGGTTCGGTGCAGCCCATGGCGGGGTAGACTTCGTGTTTGAGAACTTCTTTAAGCAGTTTTGACATAAGTTTAAAAAGAGAAGCCGCGGCGGCGGGTCCAGACGGCCAGGGCGGCCATTGAAATAAAAGCGCAGGCGGCGCCGGCGATGAACGGGGCGGACGGGGAGAAATTGTCCCACAGGAAACCGGCCATAACGCTGGCCCCGAACGAGAGGAAACCGAGCGTCCCCTGGAAATAACCCATGGCCGAGGCGCGGTTGTCACCGGCGCTGAGATGCGAGACCACCGCCTTGGCGATGCCCTCGTTGAAAGCCCCGTAGAAGCCGTAAAGGGCGAACAGGCCCCAGATCATCCAGGGCCGGTCGGCCACGGCAAAGCCGAGATAAACGGCGGCGAAGACAAGGAAGCCGAAAGCCATGGTCTTGATCTTGCCGAGCTTGTCCGAGAGCCAGCCGGCGGGGCTCGCCAGCAGCGCGTAAACCAGGTTGTAGCCGGTATAGGCCAGGATAACGTGGGTGAGGCTGAACCCCAGGGCCCTGGCTTTCATTATAAGGAATACGTCGCTGGAGTTGCCTATGGCGAACAGGGCGTACAGGACGGTGAAAGTTTTGAAGTCGGCGCTCATGGGCGTTACCGGGGCGGGGGCCGCGCCGGGTATTTTGGGAGCGGCCGCGGCTTCCTTTACGAAATAAATAAGTACGCCAACGCCAAGCAGGGCGGGGATGAAAGCCGCCAGGAAAATAAAACGGTAATCCGGTTTGCCGGCGGGCATATAATGGATCAGCGCCAGGGCGGCCAGCGGGCCCAGCGCCGCGCCCAGGGTGTCCATGGCCCGGTGGAAACCGAAGGCCTTGCCCCAGTGCGCCTTATCTACGGAGCCGGCTATCAGGGCGTCGCGCGCCGAGGTGCGCAGGCCCTTGCCGACGCGGTCGATGAAGCGCGAGAAGAGCACAAAATGCCAGGTGGCCGCCAGGGCCAGCACCGGTTTGGAGATGGCCGAAAGGGAGTAGCCGAGCACTACGAAGGGCTTGCGCCGGCCGGCTTTGTCGGAGAGGCGGCCGCCCAATATCTTAACGAAGCTGGCCGTGGCCTCGGCCACGCCTTCTATCAGGCCTACCACCTGCATGGGCGCGCCCAGTACCGTGGTCAGGAAGACCGGCACTATGGGGTAGAGCATTTCGCTGGAAATATCGGTAAGGCCGCTCACCACGCCCAGAAAAGTGACGTTGCGGGTGAGGCCGGACTTCATATCTTTAAAGAATCCCATAGTTGTAATGCCTGCTATTGATTATATTAATCCGACCAGTAGATTCAAAGCCGAGGCGGCGAGCAGCGCCGAAATTAAATTCATGGCGAAGACCTTGGCCGCGTCGCTGGCGCCGAGCTCGCGCAGCGTCACCATGAAGCTGCCCAGGCAGGGCAGGTAGAGGCTCAGAAAAACGCTGGCCACCACAATGGAGCCGGGCGCGAGGTGGAACGGGGCCAGCATGGCTATTGAAACGTCCTTGCGCAGGAAACCCAGCGTCATGACCGAGACGGTGTCGGCGGGCAGGCCGAGCAGGCCGGTGACTACGGGCTTGAAAAGACCAGAGAGATATCCGAGGATGCCTCCCATCTCCATGAGGTTGATGATGAGCACCCCCAGGATTATCATCGGTACGGCCTCGGTCAGGAAGTCCTTTACGCGGAAGTATATCTTTTTAGCCAGCATGGGGGCGCACGGCGCCTGGTAGGGGGGGATCTCCAGGAAAAGCTCCGGGGTCTCGCCTTTGAGCAGGCGGCTTAGCGCCAGCGAACTGGCTATGCCGGCCGCGGCGACGGCCGCGAAAACGGCCAGGGTATATTTTACCGGGTAAGGCGAGAACAGGCTGAAGATCATGGCGGTTTGCGGCATGCAGGGGGCCAGGCCCAGCGTCAGCGCCGTGGCGACCACCCTTTCCCGGCGGGTCTCCAGCACCCGCGTGGCGAGTATGGCCGGCACTTTGCAGCCGAATCCCAGCATCAGCGGTATGGTGCCGTAGCCGTGCAGGCCTACCTTGTGCATGCTGCTGTCGAGCATTATCGCCAGGCGCGGCAGGTAGCCGATATCCTCCAGCAGGCCCAGGGCGGCGTAAAAGGAAACAATATAAGGCAGGACGGTGACGAAGGGGATATAGAGGCCTGTGGTCAGCAGGCCGAAGGACTCCATGGGCAGCGGGGTGGTGCCCAGCAACAGGGTTTTAATAAAGCCGCCTTCGGCCAGGCCCGAAAGCGCGGAATTGACCAGCGGCAGCCACCCCTGCCGGAACAGCGGGTCCAGCGCGTGGTTTATAAGTCCCTCGCCCGCGGCGCGGATGGTCCAGAAAACGGCGGCCATAACAGCCGCCGCGAAGGGCAGGCCGGTGGAGGGACGGGAGGTGATGTCCTCGATCTTCTCCAGCAGGGTAACGTGTTTGTGGGTGATCCTCTGGCATTCGGCCGATATACGGCCGATGAGCTTCCATTTATCGTCGGGCCCTGGGGGGACGGCGGCGGGCGCCGGCAGGCGGCCGGCGTTGAAATCCTCCACCGCGGTCATCAGCCCGGCGAGACCTTCGCCGGTGGTGGCCACGAAGGGGACTATTTTTACGCCGAGGCGGCGCTCCAGTTCCGGCGCGTCTATGGCCACGCCGCGTCTGCGCGCTATGTCCCACTTGTTTAGCAGGATCACCATCGGCAAGCCGAGGGAGGCCAGTTCCAGCGTATAAAAAAGATTGCGCTCCAGGTTGGTGGCGTCCACCACGTCTATGATCAGGGCCGTCCCCTCTTCGGCCAGCAGGCGGCTGGCCACTTCCTCCGCCTTGTTGGTGGCCTCGTGGCTGTAGGCCCCCGGCACGTCCACGATGGAAAACCTTTCGCCGGCGAGTATAGTCCAGCCGGAAGTGTAGCCGACGGTGGTGCCCGGGTAATTGGAGGAGACGACCTCCAGCCCCGTCAGGCGGGAGAAGACCACGCTTTTGCCGACGTTGGGGTTGCCGGCCAGCAGGAGCCGCCTGGCGCGCACTTTTACCGTGATGCGGGAGGCCATGCCGCGCCCTATGGCGAGCCTGGTGCCCAGCACCTCCACCAGGACGGGGCCGCCGGAGCCTTCGGGAGAGCGCTTTATCACCTGCCGCCCCGGCAGGATGCCCATGGCCTTAAGCCGGGACTGCTGCAGGCCGCTGCCGGCTTCTACGACGTAGCCGGATTCGGATTCGCGCATGGAAAGCAGGGTAATGACGGGGGAGCGTTTCACGGCGCGGCTCTCCGCCCCGCCGCGCTGCGGGCCGCCGCCAGCAGGCGCGCGCGTGAGGGCGTCTTTAGAAATACGGCCAGAGCTCCCACGCGGCGCAGGGCTTCGGCGCTGAGGGCGTGCTCGGCCCGGCAGGCGTCGCGCTCGGCGCGGGGCGCCGGCATGGCCAATATGGAAACAAAGAAATCCTTAAGCAAAGCGTGGCGTCCCGCTATTTCGGCCCCGGCCTTTAGGCCGCGGGGGGACAGGCTTATGCCGCCGTAATGCTCGTGTTCCAGAAGGCCGCGGGCGGCGAGGGCCTTGATGGCGGCGTTGACGGACGGTTTGGAGACCTTCAGCCGGGCGCCCACCAGGCCGGCCCGCGTGACTCCCCCGGCGCGGCTGAGCGCGTAGACGGCTTCAAGGTAGTCTTCAAGGCTGGGGGAAAGGTCGCGCATAGGTGTTCCGGTAAAGTTAGTCTACACTAACTCTATCAAAAAAAGAGGCGCAGGGCAATGGCGCGGCGGGGTTAGAATTCCCGGCCCGGAGGCTCGGCCAGGTTGAGCAGGATGACGCTGAGGTCTTTGTCTCCGTAGCCGCTGGCGGCCGCCCGGGCCATGAGGGCCTCGGCGGCGGCGGTGACCGGCAGCTCTATCTTTCTTCTGGCCGCCGCCGCCAGCATGAACCTGGCGTCCTTGAGCATATGCTTAAGGGGAAAGGCCGGCGTGAAATCCTTTTTAAGGATATTCTCTTTCTTCAGGCCGAAGTAGCCGCAGTTCAGCGCCGGGTTTTCGGCCAGGGCGTCGAATATAAGCACCGGTTCTATGCCCTGCGCTTCCGCCAGCACGGCGGCTTCGGCCAGAGCGGTGGTCAGCTGGGCCACTATCAGGTTCACACAGAGCTTAAGGGCGGTACCGGCGGGGGCGGGACCGGCGTAGATCACGCCGCGGCCCATGGCCCTAAGGATGGGGGAGACTTTTTCCACGGCCTTTTTCTCTCCGCCGGCCAGTATCACCAGCGCGCCGCTTTCGGCGGCAGGTTTGGAGCCGGAGACCGGGCAGTCCAGGAAGCCGGCGCCGGCCGTAAAACATTTTTTGGCCAGGGCCGCGGTGTATTCTGGCGACAGGGTGCTCATGTTTATAAGCGTGTTGCCACCGGAGAAGGCGGAGAGTACCCCTTCCGGGCCTTCGAGTACCGCGTCCATGGCGGCCGGGTCGGAGACCATGGTTATCACGACATTGCAGGCCTTGGCCAGCGCCCTCGGCGTGGCGGCCACCTCGCAGCCCAGGTCGGCGAACTCGGTGGTGCGCTGTCTGGTGCGGTTGTAGACGGAGACCTGGAAACCGGCTTTTACAAGATTCCTGGCCATGGCCCGGCCCATTATGCCGAGCCCTATAAAACCTATCCTGGGGGGAACGCTCATATTAAATACCTCGCAGTTTTGATATCTCGGCCGCCGTCAGTGCGCGCCAGCTCCCGGGCTCCAGCCCTTCGGTGGTCAGCGGGCCTATGGCGCGGCGCAGCAGGCGCAGCACAGGGAAGCCCACGGCCGCCAGCATACGCCTTACCTGCCGGTTGCGGCCCTCTTTAAGCGCCAGTTCGGCCCAGGAGGTGGGGACGGTCTTGCGGAAACGCACCGGCGGCACCCTGGGCGGGATACCGGGGGCGGGCAGCGCCCTGGCGCGGCAGGGCAGGGTGGGGCCGTCCTTAAGCACGATGCCGCCGCGCAGCGCCGCCAGGGCTTCCTCGGTTATCTCCCGCTCCACCTGGGCCCAGTAGATCTTGGCGGTCTTATGGCGCGGGTCCGCCACCCTGGCCTGCAGCGCCCCGTCGGAGGTGAGCAGCAGCAGGCCTTCGCTGTCGTGGTCCAGCCGCCCGGCCGGGTAGACCCCTTTGGGCAGGGAGAAGTCGGCCAGGGAGCCGTGGCCGTGCTCACGCGTGAACTGGGAAAGCACCCCGTAGGGTTTGTTGAAAATGATAGTAGGCATATAATCCGCCCCGGCCTCCCCGAAGACCGGTCCTATATGTTATTATATTTTATTATGAGTTATTCGTTCATCGATACCCAGAAGGAATTTGACGAACTGTGCGCCAAACTTGCCACGCATAAATACATTTCCATCGACACCGAATCCAACAGTCTTTACGTCTATAAAGAGAAGCTCTGCCTTATGCAGCTCTCCAGCGAGCATACGAACTCCGTCATAGACATGCTGGCAGTGGATATAAAGCCCATCCTGCCAATTTTCGCCGACCCCGCCGTGGAGAAGATCTTTCACTCCGCTGATTCGGACATACGGGTGTTCAAGGCAGCGGTCCCCTGCACCTTCGCCAATATCTTCGACGTGATGGTGGCCGCCAAGTACCTGGGCATCATTAAATGCGGCCTGGACAATATGGTGAAGGAATTCTTCAAGGTGGAGATGAACAAGAAGTTCCAGAAGGCGGACTGGGGCCGTCGCCCGCTGACGAAAGAGATGCTGGACTACGCCAGCGGCGACACCGTCCACCTTAAAAAAATGCGCGACCTGCTGGCCGCGGAGCTTGTGAAAAAGGGCCGCCTGGACGAGGTCACCGGGCAGTTCGCCCAGATCTGCAAGATTGAGCCGAACCCCATGCGTTTCGACGAGACCGGTTTTCTCACGCTTAAAGGGGCTCGGCAGCTCAACGGCCGCGGGCTGGCCGTGCTGAGGGAGCTTTACCTGGCGCGCGAAGTTGCGGCCATAAAGCGCAACTCCCCTCCCTTCAAGGTCATCAGCGAAGACCTGATGCTGCGCCTGTCGGTGGCCCCCAGGGAGGGGCTGCATAACCTTTCAATATTCAAAGGCGTCAGCGGCTATGTGCTGGGCAACCACGGGGCCTGGATACGCGAGGCCATACAGAAGGGGCTTAAGGCGCCGGAGTACCAGGTGCCGCGCCGGGAAATTTCGCGGGAGAAGCGCGCCTACTTTGAATCCATCAAGACCCGCTTTAAGACCCTCAAGCTCTGGCGCAAGGAGACCGCCGCCAGGCGCAACATGCTGCCCGAGGCTATCATGGGCAACGACGTGATGGAGCGGGTGGCTTTCTCCCAGCCGCGGACGCTGGAGGACCTGCACGCCATACGCGGCCTGGGCGCGGAGAAGGCCTCCCTTTACGGCCCGGACCTGCTGGAATTCATAAAAAAACACCACGGCACTAAATGAGCCGCCCGGTTAGCGCCCTTCGCGATTTCTTCGGGAATATAAGCGTTCGCTGTTGTATAGTATAAGCGATGGGGACCACTACTATATCCATTATTACGGGCCTGATATCCACCGGCCTGGCTGGTTCTTTTATTTTAAAGAACAAGCGGGCGGCGGAACCCGCCCATCCCCGTGCCGTGGCCCTGTTTCTTTTTCTGGGTTTCCTGCCTGTGCTGGCCGGTTCCGTTTACGCCGCCGGCCCCGGCACCGGCGCGGCAAATTTTCTTAAGATCCCGGTGGGCGCGCGGGAAACTTCGCTTGGCGGCGCCTTCACCGCCGTTGCCGACAACGCCAACGCCGTTTATTACAATCCCGCCGGCCTGAGCCTGCTGCAAAACCCCGAGATCTCGTTTACGCAGAATAAATATGTGGAGGGGATCAGCCAGCAGTGGCTGGCCGCCGCGTACCCGTACAGGTCGGGGGCGTTCGGGCTAGGTTTTAATTACCTTTCGGTTCCGGCGTTCGACGCTTATGACGGTGCTGATAACAGAACCGGCGCCGTGGCGGCTTCCGATATGGCCTTGTATCTTTCCTGGGGCGGGCGCCTGCCGCTCAATTATAAATTTCTGCGGTCGGTTTCGTACGGCGCTTCGGTGAAGTATATAGCCCAGGAACTGGACACTGAAAAAGGGACCGGTTACGGGCTGGATCTGGGTTTACTGGCGACAACGCCGGTTGAGAACCTCAGGTTCGGTCTTGAAGCGGAGAACGCGGTTTCCAGCAAGATAAAATTCATCGAAGACGGCGCCGCGCCGTCGTTGAGGTTCAAGGCCGGCGCCATGTACGAGGTCAGTTCTTCCGTGTCGCAGGTGGCGGGGCGGTATTCGCTCGATTACGTGGTTCAGGACGGCGGGGCAGGATATATAGCCGTGGGGGTGGAACAGTGTTTTTACGACGCGTACACCGCAAGGCTGGGGTACAGCGCGTTCGGCGATATTACAAGCGGCCTGAGCTTCGGGCTTGGTTACGATCTGTTCCGCCATACCGGCAGGAGCGTCAGCGTTGATTATGCGTACGGCGGAACCTACGCTTTCGGCGACATTCATAAACTGGGCGTCACCTACAAATTCGGCCGTACCGCGCCGCGGCCCGCTCATAAGGCGCCAGCCGTCCGGCCGGTACTGGCAGCGGCCGAAGAAATTAAAAAGGCTCCGGCCGCGGACCAGCCGGTGATCCAGGCCAAAAAGATGCCCCTCTCCTATTATCTCGATACGCTGAAGATCGGCAGCTCGTCCCGCCGCCGCGCCGCCGTGGCGGAGTTGGGCGCCAGAGGCGGCGAGGATTCCCTGGACCTTTTGTTAACGCTCCTGAAAGACGAGGATCCCGTGATAGCGACGGCCGCGATCGCGGCGGCGGCCGGCCTTAACGATCCGCGGGTAATAGAGCCGCTTATCGCACTGCTAGAAGCCAAAAATGTGGATGTCCGGCTGGAGGCCGTTACCGAGCTGCGCCGGTACAAAGATCCGCGGGTGGTTAAAGCGCTGAAAGCGCGCCTGGGGGACCCTTCCGCGGAGGTACGCAGCAGGGCAGCCTCGGTTCTGGGGGGGATGGAAAATGTCCGCTAAAACGCGTTTCGCCGTTCTTTGTCTTTTCTTCCTGTTGGCGGCCGCCTACAGCGTTCCGGCGCGCGCCGTTCTTGCCGGGGGCCTCCGGCAGATCTCGGCGCTGTCAACCACCTCCGGCGGTAGCTCTTGCGCCAATGGCGCGGTGGTTATGAAAGCCGTAAATATAGGCGGCCTGACCGCCGCCGGCGCGCGCCTATCGGGCGGCAGTTTAAGTCTGACCGCCGGCGTGACTCCCGCGGTAGTGACATTCCTGGCGGCAAAAAGCGACCTGGGGACAGCCCATTGCTATCCGGTTCCGTTTAAGCCTTCGGCCGGCCATACGAAGATAATATTTACCAACCTGACGCGGTCCGTCAGTATACGGATATATACGATAAGCGGCGAACTAGTGCGTACGCTCAGCAAGTCGGACACGGGGGATTCCCTGGATTGGGACGCGCGCAATATGCGCGGCTCGGCCGTTGACAGCGGGGTTTATTTATATATTATCGAAGGCACGTTTCAGTCGAAGAAGGGTAAACTGATGATAATCAGGTAGCGGGGATATTTTATGAACAAAACATTATTAAAACTTCTTTTCTTTCTCGGCTTGCAATGTTTATCCAGCGGCGTCCTCCACGCGGGCGCGCCGCTTAAAGTGAATTTTCAGGGCCGCCTGGAGGAAAGCGGAGAACCCGTGGAGGGACAGAGAAGTTTTGTGTTCAAAATATACAATGCCGCGTCCGGCGGCGCCCTTGTCTGGACCAGTCAGACGGAGAACGCCTCCGTGGCCGGCGGCGTCTTCAGCGTGGTGCTGGAAACCGGCAATCCAGTGAACCTTTCCACGTCCGTGTTCACCGGGGCGAGATATATAGAGGTTTCGGTCGGCGGCGTAGCTTTAAGCCCGCGCCAGGAGATGCTGTCCGTGCCCTACGCCCTGACGGCGCAGGCTTTGTCTTCCGACGCGCGGGTGAGCCCCGCCAGCCTGGACGCCGGCCCCCTAGGCGCGAACGTCATGGTTTCCTCGATAGCGGCGGGCGCGGTTCATTCCAACGCGCTTACTGACAGCGCCGTTACTTTTTTTAAGATGTCAGCTAACGGCTGCGCGGCCAACGAGATCATAAAAAGGAACGCCGGCAATACCGCGTGGATTTGCGCGCCGGACGCGGGGGCCGGCAGCGGGATTACGCTTGCGGCCCCTTCCCCTGATAACGACGTTTCTATAAATGATTCCATATATATAAACGACACCGGCGGCGGTAATTTAGTCAGGCTGCAGACTGCCGGTGTGGATAAATTTGTTGTGGATGGCACAGGCTTGCTGCTTACAGGCTCGATTGGCGCGGCAAGGATAGCGTCCGGCAGCCTGGGGACGAACGTTATATCTTCTTCGGTGGCGCTAAACAGCGTGCATGACGGTGCTATAATTTCGATGTCGTCATCCAAACTTGTCGGAGCTTTGCCGGCTATAAGCGGCGCGGCGCTCACAAATGTAAATTCAGCGCAGTTCGCCGCAGTGGCCGCTGATACTACGACTATAAAAATTCAGATAAATTCGGTGGCTGTGTCCACTGGCGCATTGTACGGCAAATTCACGCAGGTTGCGACGGATACGACCACTTTGAAAGCCAGCATAGACGCCTTATCCGCGGGAGGGGATTTCACGCAGGTGGCCGCGGCCACTACTTCGCTGAGATCCGCTATAAATGCCGTAGCGGTGGACACAGGCACATTGTACGGCAAGTTTGCTCAGGTGGCTACTGACACTACAACATTAAAAACCGGCATAAACGCCGTGGCTGTGGACACGGGGACGCTGTACGGCAGGTTTAGCCAGGTGGCCATAGCCACGACAACGCTGAAAGCCGATATAGACGCCCTATCTGCCGGGGATTTCACGCAGGTGGCCGCTGACACTACCACACTGAGAGCCGCTATAAACGCCGTGGCTGTGGATACCGGCACATTATACGGCAAGTTCACGCAGGTGGCTATAGACACCACAACGCTGAAAGCTGATATTAATGCCCTATCTGTTGGGAATTTCACGCAAGTGGCCATAGACACGACAACGCT
>DMXM01000007.1:0-249 GCA_003482905.1 Elusimicrobiota bacterium | reverse complement strand
AACGCCGTGGCAGTGGATACAGGCACATTGTACGGCAAGTTCACTCAGGTGGCCATAGACACGACAACGCTGAAGTCCGAGATAGATGCCATGTCTGTGGGGGATTTCACTCAGGTGGCCGCTGATACTACTACACTGAGAACCGCTATAAACGCCGTGGCAGTGGACACCGGCACACTATACGGCAAGTTCGCGCTGGTGGCCGTGGATACGACAACGCTTAAGTCCGGCATAAACGCCGTAGCAGTA
>DMXM01000039.1 GCA_003482905.1 Elusimicrobiota bacterium | reverse complement strand
GCCTCATTGCGGAAGTCAGGAAATATGGTTGACAGCCTGCGGCGCTGGTTTGTAGTATTCAGGTAGAAGAAAAATTTAAAAGGGGTGTATATATGGAAAAATCAAAAAAAGTCATAGGTGCGGGGATAGGAATAACGGCGCTGGCGGCCATAGGCGCGTACTTCCTTACCGGGGAGCGCGGAGCCAAGAACCGCGAGCGCATCTACGGCTGGACCCTTAAGATGAAGGGCGAGGTGCTGGAGAAGGTGGAAGACCTTAAGCACATGAAGAAGGAAGACTACGAGAAGATCGTGGACGAGGTTGCCGCCCGCTATGAAAAAGTGGAGCGGGTCAGCGCCTCGGAACTGAAGCGTATCACTTCGGAACTGAAGGGCGCCTGGGCGCATATAAGCAAGCAGCTTAAATAAACGCCGCCACGGTCCGCAGCCGCCGGGGAGCCGACTCCCCGGCGGTTTTGATTTTTTTAAAGATGTGCTATTATTTATCTGCTCTCTTAAATCTGCTTCTTGAGGATATACAACATGACAATACTGGTTGTCGATGACGACGACGTCTGGGTTAAGGTGGTAACGCGGTACTTCACACATCTGAAACACGAAGTTTTTTCCTCTTATACGTGGGCCGGCGCGCTGGCGCTGGCCGAGTTGCATACGCCAAAGGTCATAATGATAGACGGCAGCCTGCCGGACGGCACGTCCGCCGGCTTTTGCGCCGCCATCCGCGCCAAGGCCAAGTTCGACAAGACCGCGCTGATACTGGTAAGCGGCGACGACAGGCATAGCGAAGCCTGCAAAGCGGACAAGTTCGTGCTTAAGGGCGGGTCCTTAAGCGATGTCGAAGCCGCCATCGGCGAAGCTCTCAAGGCCAAGGCCGCCTGACGGCCCAGGCCCGTGTGGGGAACCGCCGGGGAGCTCCCGGCGGTTTTCTTTTTCCGGCCGCGATATTTATATAATTGGGATATGATCAAGCTCCATGACGTGAATTCAAAACTGCTGGAAGCCCATTACGCCGTCAGGGGCAAGATCGTCAACCGGGCGCATGAGCTGGAAGCCCAGGGTAAAAAGATAATTTACTGCAATATAGGCAATCCGCAGGCTCTCAAACAAAAACCCATAACCTTCGTGCGCCAGGTGCTGAGCCTGGTGGAGTATCCGGCGCTGATGACCCGGCCGGCCGCGGCCGATATATTCCCCGCTGACGCCGTTGGGCGGGCAAGACTGATCCTGGAGAAGAACCCCAGCGGCACCGGGGCCTACACCCAGAGCGCGGGCCTGCCCTTTATACGTCAGGCCGTGGCCGATTTTATAAATAGGCGCGACGGCATCCCCGTGGACCCCAACCGCATCATTCTCACCGACGGGGCCTCTAAAGGCGTGCAGGCCGTCTTCACCATGCTTACCAACCGCGAGAACGACGGTTACATGATACCGATCCCGCAGTACCCGCTTTACAGCGCCACCATAGCGCTGTACGGGGCCGCGCAGATAAATTATTTCCTGGACGAGGATAACAACTGGCAGCTTAACGGTGAAGAACTGACCCGCAGCATAGAGGCGGCCCGGAAGGACGGCATTAACCCCGTGGCCATAGCCGTGATAAACCCCGGCAACCCCACCGGCGCCGTGCTTTCCAAAGAGAACATAGAAATGATAATCCGTTTCGCCAGGAAGCACCATCTATCCATACTGGCCGACGAGGTCTACCAGGAGAACGTCTACGGTGAGGGGCTGAAGTTCCACTCCTTCGCCAGGGTCATGCACGAGCTGGGAGAGAAGGACGTCACTCTCTTCAGTTTCCACTCCGTCTCTAAAGGTTTCCTGGGGGAATGCGGCCACCGCGGCGGCTACCTGGAAGCGCGCAATATGCCGGACGACGTCTACGCCGAAATGATAAAACTGCAGTCCATCGGCCTGTGCTCCAACCTGGACGGGCAGTTGGTCACCTACCTGATGGTGGCGCCTCCGGAGAAGGGAGACGAGAGCCACGAGCTTTATGTTAAAGAAAGAGACGCTATTCTAGGGGACTTGAAAGAGAAAGCGGAGATATTGGGCCGCGGTCTTAACGAAATAGAGGGCATGAGCGTCGATATCCCGCAGGGCGCCATGTACGCTTTCGTTAAATTCGATCTGCCGCACAAAAAAGGGACCAATCTGGCCAAGCTTACCGACGAGGCGCGGCTTAAGTACGAGGCCGCCCGGGATACCGAGTACTGCCTGCGGCTGCTGGAAGAGACCGGCATCTGCGTGGTGCCCGGTTCCGGCTTCGGGCAACTGCCCGGCACGCTGCATTTCCGCACCACCTTCCTGCCGCCGAAAGAGGATGTAAAGGCGCTGGTGGAGAAGATGAAGATTTTTCACGCGGCCTACACGGCCGAACTTAAAAATAAATAACCGGCGCCGGGGTCAGGCGGGGTGCGCCGGGGCGTCCCGCATTTCCTCGTAGAGGGTTTTGAACTGCGGCGCTATGCGCTTAAAGATCTCGAATATTTTCGGGTCGAAATGTCCGGGCTTCAGCCGGTCGTCGCCTTCCGTTATCACGCGCACCGCGCCGTCGTGGTCGTAGCAGGGCTTGTACACGCGGGAGTTGCGCAGGGCGTCGTAGCAGTCCGCTATGGTCACTATGCGGGCCTCCAGGGGGATCTGCTCGCCCTTGAGACCGGCCGGGTAGCCGGTGCCGTCCCATTTTTCGTGGTGGCAAAGGGCTATGCGTTTGCCGAACTCCAGGTGCGGGTGGTCGCCTATGATCATGGCCCCGAAGGTGGTGTGCTTCTTCATCTCTTCCATCTCGGCCGCGTCCAGGCGGCCGGCTTTTTTAAGGATGTGGCTGGGCACGTGCACCTTGCCCACGTCGTGCAGCGTGGCCTGCAGGCGGATGTTCTCTATGAATTTCTCAGGCAGGCCCAGCTCGCGCGCTATCAGCGCGGAGTATTCTCCCACGCGCAGAATGTGGTTGCCGGTGTCTATGTCGTTGGCCTCGGCGGCGCGCGCCAGCGAACGTATCAGGTAGGTAAAGGCGTCCTCGTAATCGCGGGCGCTGAGGATGTTGCGGATGCGCAGCAGCAGTTCCGCCTGGTCTATGGGCTTTGAAAGAAACTCGTCCGCGCCGGATTCTATGCCTTTGAGGCGGTGCTCCCTGGACTCCAGGGAAGTGATCATGACCACCGGGATATGCTTAAGGTCCGCGTCTGCGCGCATGGCGCGGCACACCTCGTGGCCGCTCATGCCGGGCATGTTTATGTCGAGCAGCAGCAGGTCCATGTTCTTTTCCGCCATCAGCGCCATGGCGGCTTTGCCGTCCGCCGCGGTGAAAACCTCGTAGCCGTTGGGAGCCAGCAGCGCTTCCAGGAGCTCCAGGTTAAAATCCTCGTCATCAACGCAGAGTATACGGTGGGCTCTTTTCATATAAAACGATTCTAGCAAACTACCCTGCCGGCCGACGCCCGGTTTTAAAATTGATATCATTTTACTTATGACGGGATTTCTGGCCGACCTGAAAAATAAGCATCACAAGCGCGTTTACGGCGCGCTGGAGCTGGTGAAGTATATCGGCCCCGGCCTGCTGGTGACGGTGGGGTTCATAGACCCCGGCAACTGGGCTTCCAATCTGGCGGCCGGCTCCACTTACGGCTACACCCTGCTTTGGATGGTTACGCTGTCCACGCTGATGCTGATAATCCTGCAGCATAACGTGGCGCACCTGGGCATAGCCACCGGCCTGTGCCTGAGCGAGGCCGCGCGCGCGCATCTGCCCGCCGCGCTCTCAGGCCCGCTGCTCTGGTCGGCCCTGGCGGCCTCCGTCTCCACTTCTTTGGCCGAAATACTGGGCGGGGCGATAGCCCTGCAGATGCTTTTCAAGATCCCGCTGAAAATGGGCGCCGTCATGGTGACCGCCCTGGTGTTGTACCTGCTGCTCTCCAACGGCTACCGCCGGCTGGAAAAATGGATAATAGGTTTTGTTTCGCTTATCGGGCTGTCCTTCATCTATGAGCTGAGCCTGGCGCCGGTGGATTGGGGCGCCGCGGCCGCCGGCTGGGTGACGCCCGCACTGCCGGACGGTGCGATGCTGGTAGTGATGAGCGTTCTCGGGGCGGTGGTGATGCCCCACAACCTGTTCCTGCATTCGGAAATAATCCAGAGCCGGCAGTGGAACCTGAAGGACGAGGCGGTGATAAAGCGGCAGCTCAAGTACGAGTTCGCCGACACTTTGCTCTCCATGCTGATCGGCTGGGCTATAAACAGCGCCATGGTAATAATGGCCGCGGCCACCTTCTTCGGGACCGGGGCCGCGGTGACGGAGTTGGCCCAGGCCCGGGACATGCTGGCGCCTCTTTTGGGCGGTTCGGCGCCGCTGGTGTTCGCGCTGGCGCTGCTGTTCGCCGGCATAGCCTCCAGCGTCACTTCCGGCATGGCCGGGGCTTCCATCTTCGCCGGCATTTACGGCGAGCCGCTTAACCTTAAAGATAACCACAGCCGCCTCGGCGTTTATATTTCTCTGCTGGGCGCGCTGGTAATAATATTTTTCATAACTAACCCGTTCAGGGCCCTGATAATGTCCCAGATGGCGCTGAGCGTGCAGCTGCCTTTCACCATTTTTATGCAGATCTACCTGACTTCGTCGCGCAAAGTCATGGGGTCTCACGCCAACAGCCGGGGGACGCTGCTGATTCTTCTGGTCATAGGGCTGGCGGTGGCTTACTTAAACGTAAAACTCCTGTTCAGCCTGGCCGCATGAACAGGACCGAGCTGCAAAAGATAGTGGCCGCGGCCCGCCTTCCGGAGCCGGTTAAGAAATATATTTCAGTTCTTTCCGCCCGGGGTTCCGGCCCGGGTTTCAGGCGCCTGCTGAAGGCCGATCCCGCGCCGCTGCTCGAAAATATGGCAAGCGTCATGGACCAGGCGGGCGCGATCCTGGGCGTTCCCGCGCGGGAAGTGCTGTTCTCGACCGGGTTTAATACTGGCAATCTAGCTCCGGGCAGGCTGGAGGCCGCGCTGGCGGAGCTGAAAGCGGTGACTTTTCTGGCCGCCGAGGGGTTCTCGGCTATTGGTCTGGTGCCGCAGGCCCGCGGCAGAACCGCCGATATTACGGCGGCCAGGGGCGGGAACACCTACGCTTTTGAGGTGCGCTGTGTAACTGGTGGCGGCGGCGCTGACAAGAACGGGGAAAGGACGCTGGCCCTGCTTGAAAAGAAATATCGCAAGAAAATGCCGCAGGCCTCCTGCTCCAGGAAGAAGGGCCGCTTGAGCCATTGCGGCCTGGTGTTAGTCCTGAACGCCGGGAATTTCCCGCCGCCCTCGGCTGGCGGTGCGCTGGAACAGCTTGCCGCCGCCCTGTACGAAAAAGTAGGCCGGCCGCCGCGGGCGCATGTTTGCCTTCTTTCCGGGGGGGAATCAGGCGTATCCCCGGCATGGGGCGCTTGACCGGCGTCATAGGTTTTGGGGCCCAACCGGGGCTGGGTACAATGGCAAAGGCCGCTTGGGCCTCATGTCACTGTCGGGAAGGTGTAACTTTTGTTACACTATTAACATGGTCGGGGGGCCATGCGGAAGGTGGGGGGTATTCTGGCGGTCAATGAGGAAGGCAGAATGTCCAGAAGCATACTAGTTGCCGACGACGACGCGGCCATGCTGAATCTCTATAAGCGCATGTTCGCCGCGAAAGATTATGTCCTGACGCGGGCCTCAAGTTTCTCCGAGGCCGCCGGCCTTATAAATTCCAATAATTACGACCTGCTGATAACGGACCTGATGTTCCCGGACGGTATCGGCACCGAACTGATAAGGCTGTTCGAGAAAAAACGAGAGGGCGCCAAATGCCTTCTGGTGACCGGCTCCGTTTCGGAACTGGACCCGAAGCTGGTCCAGGAAGCGGGCTGTTATTTTGAAAAGCCTTTTAAAATACAGGTCTTTATGGCGGCGGTGGAGGAAGCTCTGGCGTGATCCATAGGATACGCAAAAAAAACCGGCCGATATAAGCGGCCGGTTTTTTTATGCCCCCCGCGCCAGCGCCAGGCGCAGGATCTCTTTTTCCAGGTCGGACAAAGAATCGTAGGGCAGCGGCGCCAGCGGGGCGCCTTCAATTATGGCGCGCAGGCCGGCGTTCTTGAAAGCCAGCGGCGCGAAGGTGGCCAACTCGCCGCAAAGCACGCGGAAGTTCACCTGGCTGGAGTAGGTTTTCTTTTCCTTCAGGCCGGAAAAATCGAAATCATCGGAGGTGAGGCGCAGCCTGGCGCCGCCGTCTTTGAACAGCAGGTCTAGGTAAAAGGCCAGCTCGAAGCTTTTTACCTGCTTGTTCACCTCTTTGGTCTTTCCCAGGCCTATGGGCAGACCGGTCGCGGCCATTATGCCGAGGCGGAAGGCTTTCTCGCCGGCCGAAGGGCCCTCGGTGGTCTTTACTGTTTTCAGGAAAGATTCTTTGATCGGGGCGGCGGCGAGCACCTCAAGATCGTCGGGGCGCGCTAAAACTGTTTTTCCCGCCTCCGCGGTGAAGACGGCGGCGCCCGTTTCAAATATGACTTTTTTTACCGGCTGCGGCGCGGGGAGGGGGCGGACGGATGTCCCCGGCAGCCTGAGGGCATTTACTCCCAGATCCCCGCAGCGCCGCACCAGGCCGTCGGCGGCGGCCTCGTCCAGGTTCTCACCCAGCAGTCCCCAGCAATGGCGGGCGGCGGCCGCGGCGGTATCGAGGTCCAGGCCGGACGCCGAACCGAGCACCTGTGCCAGAACAGGTATTCCAGGCAATTTTTCATCCGCGGTTATAACGCAGTAGGACATGGTTTTATTTTAACAAATAGGCCCGCGCCCTGCATTCCAAAATGTATAATTAGCGGATAGTCAGGGGGATAATTTATGAAGACCAAAACAATTTTAATCGCGGCCGCCTTCCTTTTCAGCGCCACCGGCGCTTTTGCCGGAAAACCGGCCAGCCCCGGGAAGATATATGAAGTAAAACGCGTGGCCGTGGCGCCGTATTCCGGTGTTATTACCCCGGCGGCCGCGGAATTCATCTCCGGCGCCGTGGACAGCGTGAACGCCCCGTACGGCGCGGACCTGCTGGTGATAGCGCTGGACACTCCCGGCGGGCTGGATTCCTCTATGCGGGTGATCATAAAGGCCATGCTGGCCTCCAAAAAACCGGTGGCGGTCTACGTTTCGCCGCAGGGGGCGCGCGCGGCCTCGGCCGGGGTTTTTATCTCCATGGCCTCGCCCCTGGTGGGCATGGCCCCGGGGACCAATATCGGGGCGGCCCACCCGGTGATGATGGGCGCCTCTCCTTTCGGCCTGGGCGAGAAGGGGGATAAAAAGAAGGAGCCGATGGAGGAAAAGGTCCTCAATGACGCTTCGGCCTACATGAAGTCCATTGCCCAAAAGACGGGCCGCAACGTGGAGTGGGCCATCAAGTCGGTGACGAAGAGCGATTCTATATCCGCCGAAGAGGCGGTGAAGGCGGGTGTGGCGGATTTTGTGGTGGCGGACATAAATGATTTCCTGGCCAGGGCAGACGGCTTTAACGCCGGCGAATTCGGCAGGCTGAGCGCGGCCGGGGCGTCGGTGGAATATTTGCGCCAGACGCGCAGGCAGAGTTTCCTGGCCACAATAACGGACCCCAACATCGCCATGATACTTATGAGCCTGGGCGCGGCGGGGCTGTTCATAGAGCTTTACAGCCCCGGCCTGGTGCTGCCGGGCGTGGTGGGCGCGGTGTCGCTGGTGATGGCGTTCTATTCTTTCCAGACGCTGTCGGCTAATTTCGCCGGCGTGGCGCTGATACTGCTGGGCTTCGTGTTCTTTATAGCAGAGATCAAGGTTATAAGCTATGGTCTGCTGGCGCTGGCCGGCGCGGCGTCCATGCTGCTGGGCGGGCTGATGCTGTTCAATACTCCGTCGATAGGGGGGCTTTCCATTTCTATGCATATGCTTCTTTCTACTGTTATCGGGCTTATCGCGGTGGTGGCGGCGCTGGCTTTTGTGGTGACGCGCGCGCAGTTGCGCAAGGTCGTCACGGGCATTGAAAGCCTTAAAGACAAGCGCGGCCTGGCCAAAACGGCGCTCTCTCCCAAGGGCACGGTGCTGGTGGAGGGCGAGCTGTGGGAAGCCGAAAGCGGCTCCGGCGACATCCCCGAAGGCGCCGAAGTAACCGTCACCGAAGTAGAAGGCTTCAAACTCCGCGTCCGCTCCACTAAATAAGATTGGCCTTGACGGGTGTCGCCATGCAAGTTCGGGGCCTGCCAGGGGGGCCGGAACGCAAAACACGTTCGGGCACACCGTGCCCTCACTCGGTATTCGCCCGGCGCGCTTATGCAAGCGCCGGGCTCAACGACGGTTTTGCTAACCCGGCCCCCCCGTCAGGCCCCTCCAAACTATTCGGCGACACCGCTCCGCTCGTTCTATAACCAGCTAACAATATTATTTTCTACGCAAACTAAACCGGAGGGGGTGGCCAGGGGGTATACCCTGAGCACCCGTTGCGGAAGGGGGCCCCGCCATCAAAGTAAGGCGGGGGGAACCGACGCAAGGGTTCCCTCTTCCCGGGTGCGCAGGGTATACCCCCTGGCCGCCCCCGACTGGGCTACCTTGCGGACCTATATACAAGGCCGGTCTCCTCCCGGAAAGCAGGGATGTAACATTGTTACTTTATAATTGTATTGGTGAAAGTTGAAAACCTACGGGCATTGTGTCATAATATAGTTCCGGCATGGTCTGGTGCCGAGGTTATTTATTTGTTTTAACGATTTTTCGCTTCTACTACGGAGGAACTTAAATGGGAACTAGATTTACCGACAGGGCGCAGCGCGTCATACTCATAGCGCAGGAGGAGGCCAAACGCCTTAACCACGACTACGTGGGCACCGAGCATATCCTGCTGGGCCTCATCGCCCTTTCAGAAGGCGTCGCCAGCCAGGTGTTCCAGAACCTGGGCATAGACCTGCGCAAAGTGCGCGCCGAGATAGAGAAGATCGTCGGCACCGGCGACAACATGATGCTGCTGGGCGAGATCCCCTTCACCCCGCGCGCCAAGAAAGTGCTGGAATACGCCGTGGAAGAAGCCCAGCATATGAGCCACTCCTACATCGGCACCGAGCATATCCTGCTCGGCCTCATCCGCGAAGAAGAGGGCGTGGCCGCCCGCGTGCTGGAGAACCTGGGCCTCAAGCTCGAGACCGTCCGCGAGGAAGTCCTCAGCATTCTCGGCGAGATGGAACAGAAAGATTCCCCCAAAGAAACCCCCTCACCCAAGAGCCACGCCGCCCACGCCGGCCCCAAAGGCAAGACCAAAACCCCCATCCTCGACGAATTCGCCCGCGACCTGACCCAGATGGCCAGGGACGGCAAGCTGGACCCGGTGATAGGCCGCGCTAACGAAGTGGACCGCCTGATCCAGGTGCTGGGCCGCCGCACCAAGAACAACCCCGTGCTGGTGGGCGAGCCCGGCGTAGGCAAGACCGCCATAGTGGAAGGCCTCGCCCAGAAGATAGCCGCCGGCGAGATCTCCGACACCCTCATAGGCAAGCGCCTGCTCTCGCTCGACCTCGCCTCCATAGTGGCCGGCACCAAGTACCGCGGCGAATTCGAGCAGCGCCTCAAGGGCATCATCGAAGAGATCCGCAAGGCCAAGAATAATATCATCATGTTCATCGACGAGCTGCACACCGTCATAGGCGCCGGCGCCGCCGAGGGAGCCATAGACGCATCCAACATGCTCAAACCCGCCCTCGCGCGCGGCGAACTGCAGTGCATAGGCGCCACCACCTTCGACGAGTACCGCAAGCACATCGAGCACGACCCCGCCCTGGAGCGCCGCTTCCAGATGGTGATAGTGGAGCCGCCCAGCGTCCCGGAGACCATAGAGATACTCAAGGGGCTGCAGGATAAATACGAGTCCCACCATAAGTGCAAGTATACCGACCCGGCTATCTTCGCCGCGGCCCAGCTGTCGGATAAATATATCACCGACCGGGCGCTCCCCGACAAGGCCATCGATCTGCTCGACGAGGCCGGCAGCCGCGCCCGCCTGAAGCTGTCCGTGGCGCCCCCGGAATTCAAGGAAAAAGAGACCGAGATAGAAGAGGCCGCCAAGGAAAAGAACGCCGCCATCTACGGCCAGGAATACGAGAAGGCCGCGAAGCTCCGCGACCGCGAGAAAGAGCTAAAGAAAGCCCTGGAGGATTCCCGCAAGAAATGGCGCGAAGGCCGCGACAAGGTTTTCCCGGAAGTGACGGAAGAAGATATAGCCGGCATAGCCTCCAAGTGGACCGGCATCCCGGTCACCCGCATGACCGAGACCGAAACCCAGAAGCTGCAGCACATGGAAGGCGAGATCCACAAGCGCCTTATCGGCCAGGATGAGGCCGTCACCATAGTTTCCCAGGCCATCAAGCGCAGCCGCACCGGCATGAAGGACCCCAAGCGGCCCATCGGTAATTTTATATTCCTCGGACCCACCGGCGTGGGCAAGACGGAGCTGGCGCGCGTGCTGGCGGACTTCCTGTTCGGCAACGAGGAAGCCATGGTGCGCATAGACATGTCCGAGTACATGGAGAAGTTCTCCGTGTCGCGCCTCATCGGCGCCCCCCCCGGCTATGTCGGTTACGAGGAGGGCGGCAAGCTCACCGAGATAGTCCGCCGCAAACCCTACTGCGTGGTGGTGCTCGACGAAATAGAAAAGGCGCACCCCGACGTATTCAATATCCTGCTGCAGATCATGGACGAGGGCGTTCTGTCCGACAGCCTGGGCCACAAGGTAAGCTTCAAGAACACCATTCTCATCATGACCTCCAACGTCGGCGCCCGCCTGATATCGAAGGGCAAGACGCTGGGCTTCATGCCCGCCGACGACAAAGAAAAGGATTACCGCGAGATGAAGGACACCGTGATGGACGAGGTGAAACGCGTCTTCAACCCGGAGTTCATCAACCGCATAGACGAGGTCATAGTGTTCCGCCCGCTTACCGAGGTGGACACCGGGAAGATCCTGGAGATCAGCCTGGCCAAGGTCACCAAAAAGCTGGACGCCAAAGGCATCAAGTTCGACATCACCCAGGCGGCCAAGACCTTCCTGGTCAAAAAGGGCTTCGATCCCAACTACGGCGCCCGCCCGCTTATCCGCACCGTGCAGAAGCTCCTGGAGGACCCGATGTCGGAGTTCCTCCTCAACAGCACGATGAAGCAGGGCGACGTTCTTAAAGTGGATTACAAGGGCGAAGGCGAAGCGCTGGACCTGAAGATCTGACAGCGCCGCCGCCGGAGTTACAGCTTGCAACAGCGTCACGAACATCACCGCCACAGCGCCCCGGCGCCGGTTAAAGAACCGGCCCGGAGCGTTTTTGGCGGCCTGGCGCGCAAGTTCCTGCTGGCGCTGCTGCTGGTGGGCTGCGGTTTCACGCTTTACTACGGGGCAGCCAGCCTGAACTTCCTGCTGGCCCCCAAGATAGAGGAGAGGAAGACGGTGGCCTCTCCCATAACGGAAGCCGAGTGGCAGGCGATGGTGGTGGGCATAGAAAAAACGTCCGGCGCCTACCGCGGGCGGGTGGGCATTTATCTCAAGGATATACAGACCGGCCGTGTCTGGGAGTACAACGCCGCCGGGCTTTTCCCCTCGGCCAGCCTTATCAAAGTGCCCATCATGGCCGCGGTCTTTGAAAAAATAAAGCTTGGCGCCATAACGCTGGACACCCAGATAAGGCTGACGAACAGGGGGCGGGTGGGCGGTTCAGGTTCGCTGAAATGGGTGCGCGAGGGCACCTCCCTCTCCGTGATGGAGATCATCTACAAGATGATAACCGAAAGCGACAATACCGCCACCAAGATGCTTATTGACTACGTGGGCATGCCTTACCTGGAGAACTCTTTTAGGAAGCTCGGCCTGGTGCAGACCAATATCACGCCGGAGGGCATGAGCCTGGCGTCGGGCCGGGTGAAGAACGAGAATTACACCACGGCGCGCGAGATGGCCGGGCTGATGGAGCGCATTTACGAGGGGGAGCTGGTGAACCGCGAGGCCAGCGAGTTCATGCTGGACGTGCTCAAGCACACCAAGAGCCGCAGCCGGCTGCGGCGCGGGCTGCCGCTGGGCTGGGAGATAGGCCACAAGACCGGCCTGCTCAGGCGCTCCTGCCACGACGTGGGCATAGTGTTCTCCCCGCGCGGGGACTTCGTGCTGGCCGTGCTTACCTCGGAGGTGCCGGATTATACCAGCGCCAAGAATTTCATCACCAGGGTAGCCAAGCTCACCTACGCGTATTATAAGATAGACGCGGGTTTCGCCGAGAGCCCCCGCGCCGCGGACGGCGTCCCGGCGCTCTGAAATAAGGCGGCGCCCGCTGGTTTTACAGGCTTCAGCCATAAGGACGCGGGGAGTTCCCGCGCTTTGTACCGTGAGGGGGAAATATATTTATGAAAACACTTGAACTTTTGGCGCCGGCTAAGGATCTGGTCACCGGCCTGGACGCGCTCAGCTGTGGCGCGGACGCGGTCTATATAGGCGCGGAGCACTTCGGCGCGCGCGTGGCCGCCGCCAATACCGTGGCCGACATAGAAAAGCTGGCCCTCCGCGCCCACAGGTACCGCGCCAAGGTCTACGCCGCGGTCAACACCATATTGACCGACGAGGAAATGCCGCGCGCGCAGAAGCTGATCTGCCAGCTCTGGGACGCCGGGGTAGACGGCGTGATCATACAGGACATGGGCCTGCTGGAGACCGGCCTGCCGCCAATCCCGCTTATAGCCAGCACGCAGACCCACAATGTTACGCCAGAGAAAGTCCTGTTTCTGGAGAAGGCCGGCTTTAAGCGCGTGATACTCGCCCGGGAGCTCACGCTCGAGGAGATAAAGGCGATAAGGGCCAAAACCTCCGTGGAACTTGAATTCTTCGTGCACGGGGCGCTGTGCGTCTCCTACAGCGGCCAGTGCTACCTGAGCTACGCCATGGGCGGGCGCAGCGGCAACCGCGGGGAATGCGCCCAGCCCTGCCGCAAGCTTTATACGCTTAAGGACGCCGCCGGCGAAGTGATAGCCGGCAATAAGCATCTGCTTTCGCTCAAAGACCTGAATCTGGGTAAGCGCCTGGGCCATCTGGTGGACGCCGGCATAACCTCCTTCAAGATCGAGGGCCGCCTTAAAGACAGGGACTATGTGCGAAACATCGTCTCTTATTACCGCAGGGAGTTGGACAAGGTGATGGCCAAAAGGGGCTTCGACCGCCCGTCGCTGGGCAAAAGCCTGGCCGCCTTCAACCCCGACCCGGCCAAGACCTTCAACCGCGGCTACAGCGACTATTTCCTGGACGGCAACCCGGTGGACATCGCCTCGCCGGACACGCCCAAGTTCGTGGGCGAGCCGATGGGGCGCGCCTCCGACCTTAAGCCCGGTTCTTTCAGGATCCAGGGGGCCGACAGGTTCCACCCCGGCGACGGCATTACCTATTTCGACAAGGACGGCGCGCTGGCCGGGTCCCTCGTGAACGGCGTGAAGGACGGACGCGTCCGCGCCGACAACCTCAAAGGCATGGATAACGGCACCAGCATTTACCGCAACCTGGACAAGGAATTCCTGCGCGCCCTGGAGAAGGACGGCGCCCAGCGCAGGTTCGCCCTGAAGCTGGCGTTCTCAGACTACGAGGGCGGTTTTCTGCTGAAAGCCACGGACGAGCGCGGCGCCTCGGCCGAGGCCAGATTCCGCGGCGTTAAGGCGGCCGCGGAGAAGCCAGAAGCCGCGCAGGAGACCATTAAAAAGCAGCTTTCCAAACTTGGCGAGACGGAGTTCTACCTGGAAGCGCTGGAGATTAATCTCTCAAAGCCGTATTTCATCCCGGTTTCCGTTCTTAACGAACTGCGGCGCGAGGTGCTGCTCTCCCTGGACAAAGCCGTGCCGGTTCCGGCGCGGGAGGAGATCAAGCTGGTCCCGAACGATACCCCCTATCCGCAGACCGTGCTGGACCATACTGCCAATGTGCTCAACTCCAAAGCCGCGCGTTTCTATAAACGCCACGGCGTCACGGAAATAGGCGTGGCGGCGGAAGGCGGGGCGGACCTGGCCGGCAAGCCGCTGATGACCACCCGCTTCTGCATACGCCGCCGTCTTGGCCTGTGCAAGAAAGGCAAAGAGGTTGAGCCGCTGCACCTGGAAGACGGGGAAGGCCGCCGTTACCGCCTTGAATTCGACTGCGCGGCCTGCCGCATGAAGCTCTATCTGGAAAATTAACGGGTTTATGCTAAAAAGATGTTTACTGCTGGCCGTGATGTCCGGCGTGGCGCAGGGGTGCGGTTCCAAGGCGCCGGAACTGCGGGCGACAAACCGGCTGGAGACGTTCGCCTTTACCCCGGCCTCCGCGCTGGAAGACAGGATATCGGCCGTGCCGCTGGAAGTACTGGAATACTTCCGCGCCGAGGACAAGCGCCCGGATTATGCCTCATATAGCCCTTCCATGGATGAAAAGAAACTGCTTTTAGACTACTTGCGCCTGCTGCCCGCGGTGTATGAACGCGTTTTCAGGGCCCGTTGCGCCGGCATCTATTTTATCTCCGGCTTCACGGGTGCCGGAGTTACGGACTGGGTGATAGGGCCCGGCCAAAAAGTCTATTTTTATATTATCCTGAACCCAGGCTCTTTCAAAAAAAGCCTCTCTCAAACCCTTACCGAAAGAGAGCGCAGTTGTTTTAGCGGGCGCAATGGCTGGGACGTCAGGATCGAGGCGGGGGGCGGCTATAAAGGGGTCTTCTACGCCCTGGCGCACGAGGCCACGCATGGCCTGGACTACGCCCTGGGTATCACCCCTTACACGGATAATACCATGCCGGAATATTACCGGCCGAAAAAACATATTGCCGGGGATCTTTTCATGAAGACGTGGGCCGGTTATTCCCAACCTCATGCCGGCTCCGATTTCCCCGGCCGCGACAGAACGACCTTTTACGGCCTTGGCGGCGGGCCCAAACTTGATATCAGCGAGGCCCCGGCGCTCTATAAGGGCCTGGCCGGCAGCGGTTTTGTCTCCCTTTACGGCGCGCGTACCTGGGCTGAGGACCTGGCCGAACTGGCCACATTCGGAGTCCTGGCGAAAAAACCAGGGCAGCCTTACGCGATAGTTCTGCGAACCCCAGCGGAGACGTTCAGGGTTGAGCCTATGCGCGGCGCCGCGGGCGCCAGGGCCGCGGAAGCGCTGGGGTATATGGAGAAAATTAAATGACCGTGCGCTGCGAACTTAACGTGAACGGCAAGACCAGGCGCGTGCTGGTGGTGGCCAAGGAAGAGGAAACCCTTGAACACGTGGCCCTGCGCCTGGCCGCCGCCATCCTTTTTTTCGACGGAGAACCGGCCCTGGACGTAAGCCCCTCCGACCCTATGCTTGAGGATATCGGCTTTGTGCCGGACCTGCTGGTGCCGGACGGCGTGGGCGGAATTTCAGCCTGGATAGAGTGCGGCAACGTGGCCGAGAACAAAATGACCAAGGTGGCGCGCCGCATAAAAGAGGGCAGGTTTGTCATACTGAAGGAAAACGTGGAGGGGGGGAAGCGCCTGCGCGAGGTTATAAAAAAAGAAATAAGGAACGGCGAGTTCGTCGAGGTGTGGGCCTGGCCCAGGGCGGAGTTCGCCCGCTGGACGGCCGCCATCAAGGAATCCAGCTACGTTTACGGCGAGGCCTCCGGCCAGTCCCTGAACCTGGTCCTCAACGAAGCCGCCTTCGACGTGCAGCTGGTTTCCTGCTGACAAGCGTCGCTGATTTTTTTTAAAGCCGCCCGCCGCCGGCGCAGATATTTTGCGCGGTTCAGAACCTGGCGACAGCCGGGTATTAGACAGGAATTAGTTGAGGAGATTGTTTTATGAGACATATTCTCGCCGCTATATTGCCGTTTTTTTTCTGCGGCTTCGCGCATGCCGAGGCGCGGTTGGCCAGCTTGTTCACGGACCACCTTGTGCTCCAGCGCGAAATGCCGATACATATCTGGGGCTGGGCCAGGCCGGGCGAGAAGATCACTGTCCTTTTTAAGGGCAAGTCGGCCGCCGCCGCCGCCGACGGCAAAGGCCGCTGGCGCGCCGTGCTGGGTCCCGAGCCGGCCGGCGGCCCTTACACGCTGAAAGTCCGGGGCGACAACACCATTACGCTGCGGGATGTTGTGGTGGGCGAGGTGTGGGTGGCAAGCGGGCAGTCCAATATGGAGATGCCCGTGGAAGAGTGCAACGCCGCCGCAGCGGAAATAGCGAAGTCCAGTTTTCCGCTTATCCGCCAATTCAAGGTGCCAGACACGGTCGCTTTTAAACCGGCCGACGACGTAGGCGAGGCGGCCTGGCAGGTCGCCAGTCCAGAAAACACCGGCGCCTTTTCCGCGGCGGGCTATTATTTCGCGCGCGAACTGCATCAGGAACTGGGCGTTCCGGTGGGCATCATCAACGTCTCCTGGGGCGGCTCCAATATAGAAACCTGGATAAGTTCGCAAGCCCTCAGCGCTTGGCCCGAATTCGGCATGAAGGACCTGCCGGAGAACGCCGCACAATTTTCCACGCTATATCATGCCCGCATGGCCGGACTTCTGGCGAAATGGCAGCCCGGGCTTCCGGAGGCAAAAGATTCCACCTCAACCTGGAAAGAAGCCGGTTTTGACGACGGCATGTGGCCCACGCTGTACGCGCCTAAATGCTGGGAAGAGCAGGGGCTGGAGGGGCTTGATGGCGTGGTCTGGTACCGCCGCGCTGTAGAATTGACCGCGGAACAGGCGGGCTCGGAGGCTGTACTGGAGCTTGGCACTATAGACGATTACGACGAAACCTATCTTAACGGCCGGCTTATTGGCGAGACCCGCGCCTGGGATACCCCCCGGAGCTACGGCGTGCCGAAAGGCCTGCTTAAACCGGGCAAAAACGTTGTGGCTGTCAGGGTGACGGATACCCGGCTGTGCGGAGGCTTTTACGGTAAAGCGGAAAATCTTACGCTGAAATCAGGTTCGGCAGGGCTCCCTCTTGCCGGGGATTGGAAGGCGCGCGTGGAAAGTTCTCTGGACGGGAAGCAGCCGGATTTTAATGATTTTCCAACGCTCCTGTTCAATGCCATGCTGCACCCGATCACTGACTTCCCTGCCCGCGGCGTAATTTGGTATCAGGGGGAGGCCAATGCCCCGCGCGCCGCGCAATACGTCCAGGCTTTTCAGCGGCTGATCTCCGACTGGCGCCGGCGGTGGGCCCAGCCCAGGCTGCCGTTTTACTTTGTGCAGCTGGCCTCCTATCAGCCGTTGGATATGAACGATCTCAATAAAAGCGCCTGGGCCGAGCTGCGCGACGCGCAGCGCCAGGCCCTGCGGCTGCCTGACACCGGCATGGCAGTGGCCACCGATATCGGGGACGCCAACGACATCCATCCCCGCAACAAGCAGGAGGTCGGACGGCGTCTGGCGCTGCACGCGCTTAAGGACCAGTACGGCAAAAAGATAACCGCCAGCGGACCGGTGTACCGTTCTATGCGTGTGAAAGACGGGCGGGTAGAGCTCAGTTTCACTGAAGCCGGCGGCGGCCTGGCCGCGCGCGGCGGCGCCGCAATGCGCGGCTTTGCCGTGGCCGATGAACGCCGCCAGTTCCTGCCCGCCCAGGCGCGTATTGAAGGCGACAAAGTTATAGTGTCCAGGCCAGGCATGCCCGATCCCGTCGCCGTGCGTTACGGCTGGGTGGACAACCCCGAGGAAGGAGACCTGTTCAGCCGCGACGGCCTGCCCGCCTCCCCTTTCAGAACGGATGACTGGCCGTGGACCACGGAAGGCCAAAGGTATCAGTTCTGATGCCTTAGCGAACAGCGGTTGCCGGGACTGTCACTGCGGTAGTGCTGGCGGCCGTAGCCGCGGGCACGGGTTCCGCTTTAGGCGGATGGTTTATGTACCACACGTAGTTGGCCATGTCTTTGTGGTCTTTGTTGATTTTCTCGGGGCAGGCGCCGCTTTCGGTATAGAAAGAAGCCTGGCGCACGCCCTTCACGCGCGCCTTCACGGAAGCCGGTATAGCCGCGTTGTAGATCACGTGGCCGTTGCCGGCCACGACCAGCACGGAATAGCCAGGGTTGGCGTTGATGAAATCGGCTATTCTGGCCCCCATGCCCTCGTTCCAGGCCGCCATAGAGGCCAGATAGTTTTCAATAGTGAACATTTTGGCCATGGGGGAGTCACCGTGGCCGGCGAAAGACGCTTTAAGGAAATCGTTGTATTTCTTGTGCCGGCTTATTTCCACCTTCTCTGGGAGATACGCCCTTTCTTCGGGGGTCAGGCTTTCCAGGCCCGTGCGGGCTATCTTCCCTACAACTTTCTTGGGCACGTTCAGCGCCAGGCCGCGCAGCTTGTTCTCTACGATAAAGTCGAAGAGCGGCTTGTACAGGTTAAAATCGAAGCCCCATTCCTTTTTCCAGTTGACCTTGTCCAGGAATTCCTCCTGGGTTAATTTTCCGGCTGTATACTCGTCCAGGATGGGCTGCAGCGAAGCGTTGAGCATCTCAAAGCCCACGGCTATTTTTGACCCGCGGGCGATCTTCATGGCCTTGAGAGCCTCTAACTGCGCCTGGTGGTCCAGCAACTGGTCGTGCGACTCGCCCACGTAGACCACGTCGTTCTTCCAGACTACGGCCTTGAAAGCCGCTTCCGTGTTAAAAACTTTTCCTGATTGCGCGCCGAATATACAGAACCGCGGGTCCGGCTGCGCCTGCGCCGCGGCTTCGGGCGTTACCGGCCTTTTTTCAATGTTCGCCTGGGGCTTTTTCACCGCTTTGGCGTAAACGGCCAAGGGGGCCGCTATAAGAAGTAAAAATATAATAGTTTTCATAAATTAATTATACCATAGGGGCTACGGGGCCTCCCCGCAGAGGGGCGTAAACTCTAAAAGGTAGTAAAAGGTAGCAGGTTCCTTTTTAATTAAAGAAAAAAAGCCGGGTGAACCGGGGGTTTTGTTTTTGGGGGGGTGGTTAGCGTTTGATGACGGCCACGGCTTTGCCGCTGATGAGGAAGTCGTCGTCGGGGTGGAGGTAGATGGGGTCGTAATCGTAGGAGGAATCCGCTTTCAGGATCACCTGGCCGTTCTTGCGGTCGTCGATGAAGCGCTTGATGGTGGCCTTGTTGTCGATGATGGCGAGGACTATATCGTTGTTCCTTACGTCCTTGCGGTTGCTGTCGATGATCACGTAGTCGCCGTCCTCTATCATCTTGCCGGCGATCTTGGCGCGGTTCATGGAGGTGCCGTTGGTCTTTATCCCGTAAAGGCCCTTAGGGGTGGCCCTGCCCAGCAGCCGCCCCGATACGCGCAGGAAGCCCTGGAAATTTTCTTCGGCGAAGATAGTGGCCGGCCCGCAGCTGGCCGTGCCTACTATAGGTATAGAGAATAAAGAGGAAGCGGTTTTAAGCAGGCCGTTGGCCCAGCCGGGGATCAAGGAGGTTTTCTCCATTAAGCCCTTGTCGCGGTCGATGGTGAAGAAACCTTTCTTCTCCAGCTGCTGCAGGTGATGCTTTATTTTCTGCGGAGATTCGTCGGGCAGGCCTATGGCCCTGGCCATTTCGCGCAGGCTGACCTGGGCCAGGTTTTGCTCTTTGGAAAGATGCAGGAGCTTCTCTTGTATAGGGTGCATGGTTAAATCATAGCATACAATACCGGTAAAGGCAATATCTCCTTAATACTTGACACTTGGGCCGGGATGGTGTATACTGATTAGGCGGTTGATGTGGGTATTGCTCTTTTTAAAGCACGGATTTTGCGGAAACCAACGCGACACTACGCTGTCGGGTTGGTGATGTAGACTATCAGGGTAGGAAAATTTAACGGAGGTCACATAATATGGCTAATGACGAAAAGAACAGGGCGCTGGACGCGGCGCTGGCGCAGATAGAGAAGAGCTACGGCAAAGAGGCGATTATGAAACTGGGGGAACGCTCGGGCCGCATGAAGATCGAGACCATTCCCACCGGCGCGCTGTCGCTGGACCTGGCGCTGGGCGTGGGCGGACTTCCCCGCGGCCGCGTCATAGAGATCTACGGGCCGGAGGCTTCCGGCAAGACCACGCTGACGCTGCACGTGATAGCCGAGGCGCAGAAGCGCGGCGGCATGGCGGCCTTTATAGACGCCGAGCACGCGCTGGACCCGGTTTACGCGCAGAAACTGGGCGTGGACGTGGACAACCTGCTTATTTCCCAGCCCGACAGCGGCGAGCAGGCGCTCGAAATAGCCGAAAAGCTGGTGCGTTCCGGCGCGCTGGATATAATTGTTATAGACTCGGTGGCCGCGCTGGTGCCCAAGGCGGAAATCGAGGGCGAAATGGGGGATATGCACGTGGGCCTGCAGGCCAGGCTGATGAGCCAGGCGCTGAGAAAGCTCACCTCCATAATATCTTCCAGCAAAACCTCCGTAATGTTCATTAACCAGCTGCGCCACAAGATAGGCGTTATGTTCGGCAACCCCGAAACCACGCCCGGCGGCCTGGCTCTTAAGTTCTACTCTTCCGTCCGCCTGGATATAAGGAAGATAGAGACCATCAAGACGGCCGACGTGGTGACCGGCGCGCGCATCCGCGTAAAAGTGGTTAAGAACAAGGTGGCGCCTCCTTACCGCCAGGCCGAGTTCGAAATGGTCAACGGCGAGGGCATCTCCACCGAGGGCTGCCTGCTGGACATGGGCGTGGAAACGGGCCTGCTGGAGAAATCCGGCACCTGGTACATTTACAACGGCGACCGCATGGGCCAGGGCCGCGAGAACGCGAAGACCTACCTTAAGACCAATAAGGACAAGGCCGCCGAGATAGAAAAAGAGCTGCGCAGCCGTTTCCTCATGCCCGGCATGAAGCCCACGCCGGGCTCGGAAAAAGTGGCGGCCGAAAAGGCGGCCGAAAAAGCCGCCGACAAGGCTTACGCCGAAAAGAAGGAAAAAGCGGTTAAGAAGTAACCTGAATCCTGCAGGATTCCCCGCGAAGCGGGCGGAGGGCCCAGCGCTATGCGCGCCCGGCCCGACGAGGTGTATGCCTCCCGAAGGGCGCCCGCTATGCGGGCGGAAAGTTGCAGTTGCAACTTTCAGGCTAAACGCAACCGCCCAAAGGCGCAACAGGCAAAAGCTCTCTTTTTGCCGTTGCGCCTTTTGTACGTCTATGCGGCCGAACCCTGAAGTGGTAATATATGGATAAATGCGTCCATTAGCGGCTGACTTTTCGCGGCATCTCGGCATGGAGCGGGGGCTGGCGCGCAACACCTGCCTGGCCTATGCCGGGGACACGGACGCCTTTCTGGTTTATTGCGAAGCCAGGAAGACCGATCCGGCTTGCGCCGAGGCGCCGTTCATAGAAGCGTACCTCTGGTCCTTAAAGAAGGAAAAAGGCCTGGGGCCGGCGTCCATATTCCGCAAGACGGAGGCCCTGCGCTCTTTTTACCGCTATCTGCGCCTGGAGGGGAAGGCGGTCAAGGATCCGACGGCCAATTTCAGGGCCCCCAAGCTGCCGCGCAAGGTGCCGCGCTTTATGAGGCCGCGGGACATGGAAAAACTCCTGGGCTATCCGTCCGGCGAGGCCTTCGCTAAAATGCGGGCCGCCGCCGCTATAGAGCTGCTTTACGCCTCGGGGATAAGGGTGTCGGAACTGCTGGGCCTGCGGCTGGAATCCGTGAATTTTCAGCAGGGCTGGTTGCGGGTGTTCGGCAAGGGCGCCAAAGAGCGGATGGTGCCGGTAAACGCCGCGGCCCTTACGCGCCTTAAGGATTACCTTTCCTCAAGGCAGCAGAAGTTCGGCGGGCAGGCGGTTTCGGACGAGCTGTTCCTCAACCGCTCCGGCAAGAAACTGAGCCGCGTGCAGATGTGGAAGGACATAGTGGCGTACGGCCGCGAGGCGGGGGTGGAGATAAAGCCCCACCCGCACCTGTTCAGGCATACCTTCGCCAGCCATCTGGTGCAGGGCGGCGCGGACCTGCGCTCCGTGCAGGAGATGCTGGGCCACGCCAGCCTTAATACCACGCAGATCTACGCGCACATAGACAAGGGAGACGTTAAACGGGCGCACGAAAAATACCACCCGGATAAATAAACGTAAACTATGATAGAAGACCAGAACGATATTTTGGATTCGCGCATAAAGCTGCACGACAAACACCGCTTCGAGATCAAGCTGGACATCGACCTGGACGCGGCGGCCCGGAGCTCCTACGAGGTGGAGACCTATTTCTTCGTGCCGCGCGCGCTCAACGTCGGCCCGCACAACTACAATAAGGAAAAATTTTACAACTCCAGCCAGCGCTACATCCGGTTCCGTACGCCTAAGATGAGCCTGGGCAAGCTCTGCGACCCGTCCCTTAAAACCTCGCCGCTCAACCGGGTGCGCGAGGATCTTTCCAAGGTGCTTTCCGGGGCGGGTGACCAGGCGCTCGCCGTAAATATCTGTAACGAGCTGCGCCTGCTGGGCTGCATAATACGCGGCGAGATCCGCGATTACGTGAAGATCTTCGTGGGCGGACTGGCCACCTATGGCGCGGCCGTGCCCGCGGCGCAGCGCAGGCTTTTCGTAGGAGAGGGGCTAGAGAATTTCCTGGGGGATCTGAAGAACCTGGAGACGGCGCTGGCCTCGCTGAAGGCCGAACTCTCCGACCCCGCCGTGCCGCTCAAGGTCAGGGAAACGGCGGCCTTTTTCGACGAGTACGTGAGCCTGATACTCGAGGAATACCTGACCCTGCTGGTGGAGGCGCTCAGGAACAATCCCGGCGCCAGGGCGCGTTTTGAGGACGTGGAGCGGGGCCTGCTGGGCATTGTGACCGCCCAGAACCGCTACCGCCAGGCGATGAAATACCCGTCGGTAATGGTGCCTGGCTCCACCAACGAAGTTCTGATCTACCGCCGCGGCGTGCTGAAGAAATTCATCTCCGGCGTGCTCTACCTCAAGGCCGAATTTTCGGAATGGGAAGGGCTGACCCAGGTGTTCTTCGGCCTGGCCGCCGGCGCGGCCATGCTGTTCGCGGTGCTGGTCACTCTTTATTTCCAGAGCCGCTACGCCATGAACAGCATGCCTTTCGTGCTGGCGGTGGTAATAAGCTATGTTTTCAAGGACCGCATAAAGGACTGGCTGAAGCTGCTGTTCTCCAAAAGCCTTACCCGCTGGATCTCCGACCGCAAGATAGACATTCTCGACTCCTCCGGAGGCGGCGAGCGCATAGGCCTGCTCAAAGAGGCTTTCACTTTCCTCTCCGACAGGGATATTCCGCCCGGCATCGCCCGCCTGCGCCGCCTGGACAATATCACTTCCGTGGACGAGGAAGGCAAGCCGGAGCGCGTCTTCAAGTACAAGAAAGAGATAGTGCTGTATCCCGAGGTCATCATAAAGTCCCACGAGCGCCGCCGCGACCTGAACGATATCATGCGCTTCAATATACGCGAATTGATAGCGCAGGCCGACGACGCCTCCGTGGATTATCCCTATATCGACCCGGCCACCGGCGATATTCTTGTGGCGGCCTGCGCGAGGGTGTACCATCTTAACATGGTCATCAAATACACCTACTATGACCGGGATGAGCACGTGACTATACATTACGAACGCATCCGCATAGTGGTCAACAAGGACGGCATAGTGCGGCTCGAGGACGTAAAAGTGGCGTAACGCCCCCTGTCCTGCGGCGACGGGGTCAATAATGGAGTTTAAAAATGGAAATTAACGCTATAGGCATAATGGGCGCGGACCCCACCGGGGCTGGGGCGGCCGAGATATTTCTCAAGCAGGGCTTTCAGGTGCGGCTTTACGACGATTTCAAGGACAGCCTGAACGTGGCGCTGGCGAAGATAAGCTGGTCCCTTAAGAAGGAAGGCAAGGAGGGGCTGCTGGCCAATATAGAGGGCATACAGGATATAGCCAAGTTCAAGGGGGCCGACATAGTGATAGAGGCGGCCGCCAAATCCCCCGAGGAGCGCCGGGCTTATTTTTCAAAGCTTAAGGAGCATCTGGAGCCGGGCTGCGTGGTGGCGGCCCATTGCGCGGTGCAGCCGCTCAAGGACATTGTAGGCTATACGGACCTGCCCAAGGAGCGCACGCTGGGATTCCACTTTGTTAAGCCGGTGCGCTCCAACGCCCTGGTGGAAATTGTGCGCACCGACACGGTCGGGGACGAATATATAGAGGCGGCCGCAAACCTCCTGCGCAGGATAGGCAAGACCCCGGTGATAGTTAAGGACAACCCCGGCCAGATAGTGGAGCGCCTTACGCGGCCTTTCACCCTGGCGGCCTTCAGGCTGCTCGACGCCGGCAAGGGCTGTCCGCACGAGATCGACGCGGCCTTTAAAGAGATGGCTGAGGCGCCGATGGGTCCTTTCGAGACCGCGGATTTCGCCGGGCTGGACTACGACTATAACGCTTCTGAGTTCATTCACTCGGCGCTGGGCAAGCCGGAGCGGCTGGCGCCTTCGGCCATGGAGCTGCGGCTGGTGCAGTACGGCCAGCTGGGCCGCAAGTCCACCATAGGTTTCTACATTTACGAGGAGGGGCGTATTGTGGGGGAGAACCCGGTGCTGCCGAACCTCGTGAAATACCTGGGCCTGAAGAAGGTCTCGAAGGAAGAGATCTTCGCCGAAATCATGCGGCCGGTGGTAGAGGAGGCCAAGATCCTGGCGGCCGAGGTGATGGCTTCCGAGTACGACATAGAGACGGCCATGAAGCTGGCTATGGGCTGGCCCAAAGGTCCCTTCGCCTATCTGCGCGACGCCGGCACGACTATGGACAAGAAGACGGTCTCGGAATTCGACAAGCTGGATACTTTCTGATGCCGGGCGGATCACCGGCGCTTAAATTGTTCAACGGCTTCCTGGCTTTATTCGGCGTGGCGGAGAATATTACCGTGGACGCCGTAGTTAAAACCGTCTACGCGCCGGACGGCAAACACCGCCTGGTCATCTGCCGCCGGTCCGACAAAACCTATATCTTCCAGGAAGATGTTTTCAGCGAGAAGGTGCTGGATATGGAGTGGCAGCCCGCCCGTTCCGGCCCCGCGGACGGCTGCGCCACCCCCGAAGAAGCCCTCTCCCTGGCCCGCCAAACCCTCCCCTGGCTCCTTTAGTCTCTACTGTACTGGCTTGGCGGAGCGGATGGCCCAGCGGAGTTTGGCGCAGGCGGAGCGGGGGTTGCCGTGGCGCTCTTCGGCGCTGGGGCGGATGGGGGTGGGGGCTATGCTGGAGTAGATGCCCGCCTCTTCGCCGCGCGCGAATGATTTTTTGACCCGGCGGTCTTCGCCCGAGTGGAAAGTAAGGATGGCCGCGCGGCCGCCCGGTTTCAGGCACCAGGGCAGGATATCCAGAAAACGGTCCAGCACGCTCAACTCTTCGTTCACAGCTATACGCAGCGCCATGAACGTGCGCTGCAGGGATTTCCTGATGATCTCTTCGTCCAGCTTGGCGTGGGCCGCTTTAAGCCTCTCGCGTACCGTCTTGGCCAGCGCGGCCGTAGTCGTTACCGGTACGGGGCTTTCCTTAATTGCGCGCGCTATGGTCCTGGCGTGCGGCTCGTCGGCGTAATCGAAAAGTATTTTTTCAAGCGCTTCGGCCGTAACGGACTTCAGCATATCGGAAACCGGGCGCCCGCGCTCCGGGTTAAGGCGCAGGTCCAGCGGCCCGTCCGCCTTGTAGGTAAATCCGCGCTCCGGGTTGTCCAGCTGCATCGACGAAACCCCCAGGTCCGCCAGCACGCAGTCGAAACCGCCGCCGGCTTCCGACGCCAGCGCCATTATCCCGGCAAAATTCATCTTGCGCGGTATAAAAACGTCCGGTCCGTAGCCCAGCGCCCGCAGGCGGGCTTCGGTCTTGGGAAGTTCTACCGGGTCCACGTCCACGGCAAAAAGTTTACCGCCCGGCAATATCCTTGAAATTATTTCCCTGGCGTGGCCGCCGTAGCCAAGCGTGGCGTCCAGGCAGATAGCCCCGGGCTTCGGGGCCAGGATCTCCAGAATCTCTTTTACGCAGATGGGCCGGTGGGTGCCGGCCGGGGTCTGCCCCTTGGCGATGATGTGCGCCGCGGCCTGGGCGTATTTCTCAGGGTCCAGTTCCTTGTACTTCTGGTCGAACCGGCGCGGATTCTTTCCGGAATAGCGGACGCGGCGTTTGTGCGGTTTGGGAGCTTCTTCCGTCATAGAGTGAATAAATAGTACCCATAATCCCGTCGGCCGGTCAACCCTTTGACGGGCCGTTGCGGATTGTATATCCTTTAAGGACCTTATGGCAAAACCCAACGACGCCCATATCCTCACCGACCAGGACGTTTACCTCTTTAACGAGGGCAACCACCTGCGGCTTTACGAGAAGTTCGGCTCCCACACCGCGGTAGTCGGCGGCAAAGAAGGCACGAATTTCGCCGTATGGGCGCCCAACGCGCGCGAAGTGTGCGTGATGGGGGACTTCAACGCCTGGAGCAAAACCAAAGACGCCCTGCGCCAGCGCGGGCAATCTGGCATCTGGGAAGGGTTTATCCCCGGGGTCAGGCGGGGGCATAATTATAAATACCGCATTGTTTCGCGCTATAAGGACTTCGTCGCTGAAAAAGCCGATCCCATGGCCATTGCCGCCGAGGTCCCTCCCAAAACCGCGTCCGTTGTCGGTTCGCTTGACTATGTCTGGGGCGACGGCGAATGGATGAAGACCCGCGGCAAGGTGAACGGGCTTAAAAGCCCGGTTTCAATTTATGAAGTCCACCTGGGGTCCTGGCGGCGCGTACCAGAAGAAGCCGACCGGCCGCTGACCTACCGGGAAATGGCGGAGCAGCTGCCCGAGTATGTTAAGCAACTCGGTTTCTCCCATGTGGAACTGATGCCGGTTACCGAGCATCCCTTTTACGGTTCCTGGGGCTACCAGACCACCGGGTACTTCGCCCCCACCAGCCGCTACGGCGGACCTGCGGATTTTATGTTCCTGGTGGACAGCCTGCACCAGGCGGGCATAGGCGTAATATTGGACTGGGTGCCGGCGCATTTCCCGGCCGACGCGCACGGCCTGGCCTATTTCGACGGCACGCACCTCTATGAGCACGCCGACCCCAGGCAGGGTTTCCATCCGGATTGGAAAAGCTCCATTTTCAACTTCGGCCGCAACGAGGTCAAAAGCTTTCTCCTGAGCAGCGCCATGTTCTGGCTGGACAAATATCACGCCGACGGCCTGCGCGTGGACGCGGTGGCCTCCATGCTGTATCTGGATTATTCGCGCAAGGACGGCGAATGGGTGGCCAATAAGCACGGCGGCAACGAGAACCTGGAGGCCATAGCATTCCTGAAGCAGTTCAACCGGGTGGTCTACGAGAATTATCCCGACACGCAGACCTACGCCGAGGAATCCACGTCCTGGCCCATGGTGTCCCGGCCCACGCACCTGGGCGGGCTCGGTTTCGGCCTTAAGTGGGATATGGGCTGGATGCACGACACGCTGGAGTATTTTTCCCGGGACCCCGTGTACCGCAAGTATCACCACAATAACCTTACTTTCCGCATGATCTACGCCTTCGGCGAGAACTTCGTGCTGCCTCTGTCCCACGACGAGGTGGCGCACGGGAAGGGCTCCATGCTCACCAAGATGGCGGGCGACTCCTGGCAGAAGTTCGCCAACCTCAGGCTGCTCTACGGGTTCATGTACGCCCAGCCCGGGCAGAAGCTTATGTTCATGGGCGGCGAATTCGCGCAGTGGGACGAGTGGAACCACGACCGCAGCCTGGACTGGCACCTGGCGGGGCAAGGCCCGCACGCTGGCATGCAGAAATGGGTGAGCGACCTGAACGCTTTCTACCGCGCCCAGCCAGCGCTACACGAGCTCAACTGCAATCCGGCGGGCTTCGAGTGGATAGACGCCAACGATTCGCAGCAGAGCGTGACGGCTTTCCTGAGGCGCGGGGAAAAACCGGGCGACGCTATCCTGGCGGTGTGTAATTTTACCTCTGTGCCGCGCCACGGCTACCGCGTGGGCGTGCCGCGCGGCGGTTTCTGGAATGAGATCCTTAACAGCGACGCCGTGACCTACAGGGGCAGCGGCATGGGCAACATGGGCGGTGTGCCGGCCGAAGCCGTTCCCACGCACGGGCGGCCATATTCCCTTCTGCTTACCCTCCCGCCGCTTTCCATCATTTTCCTCAAGTGCACCGAGTAACCTGCGGGCCGGATACGGTGACCGGGTTAGCAAAACCCTCTCGGAGGCCGAGGCTTGCATAAGCGCCGAGGCCGAGAGCGGGAGGCGCGCGCACGGTGTGCGCGACGCCGTTTTTGCGTTCCGGTCGCCGTGTCTGGCCTGCGTGGCTGTGAGAATAAAAAGGGCCTCCCGGGTTAACGGGAAGCCCTTTGACTTTGCGGGACGGTCGCTTATTTCACGTGCTTGGAGATAATGCCGGCCAGTTCGAACATCGTGACCTGGGGCTTTCCGAACAGTTTAAGCAGGGTCGCGTCGGCGTTGATGTTGCGCTTGTTGACCTTGTCCTGCAGGCCCTTCGCCTTTATATAATCCCACATCTTCTTTATGATCTCGGTCCGGGGGATGGGGGTGCTGCCTACCACCGCCGCCAGGTCCGCGTCAGGCTGCACTGGCTTCATGAATTTAGGGTTCGCCATTTTAATTCTCCTTGATTTTTTACCTTTACAGATCTTTTTCAGCCGAGGTACCCCATCAGGCGGTATATCAGCTTGGCGGCGTTGAACTCGGTGAGGGGGGAGCCCTTCAGGGGCGCCACCTCCACCACGTCCACGCCCACCACTTTCTTCCTGCTACAGACGGCTTTGAACAACTTCATGGCGTCATGCCACTGAAAGCCGCCCGGCTGCGGGGTGCCGGTGCCCGGCATCACCGAGGGGTCGAAACCGTCCACGTCTATGGTCAGGTACACCGTGTCCGTCAGTTCCCTCAGTATATCCCTCTCCAGTTTAGCAAAGTTCAGGTTTTCATGCATCAGGTGCGTTTTGACATTGCCGGCATTGTGGAACTGCCGCTCGTCCGCGCCTATGCTGCGTATGCCCACCTGTACCACCTTATTGGTGCGCGAAGCCGGGTAAACGGCGCAGGCATGGCTGTGTTTTGAGCCTTCGTAGGAAACGCGCAGGTCCGCGTGGGCGTCAAAATGGAGTATGGAGAGGTTCTTGTGGCGCCTGATGAAGGGCGGCAGCAGCGCCTGCGTAACGCTGTGCTCCCCGCCTATAAAGAAGGGCCGCGCCTTGCAGGAGGAAAGCAGGTCCTCCACCGTCCACTCCAGGGCCGGGAAGAATTTATTCTCCGGCAGGGCGCAATTCACGGGTTGGGTGGTGAATATGCCTTTTTTCCAGGTTTCGGTCCCGGTTTCCTCGTCCCACAGCTCCAGCTGGCGGGAGGCGTCTATGACGGCGGCCGGGCCGCGCCTGGTGCCCCGGCCGTAGGAGGTCGTCTTTTCGTACGGAACCGGGACCACCACGAAGGCGGCGTCCTTTATATCTATCTGCTTTCGGAGTATGAACTGCTTTTTTGCCGGTTTGAATGGCATAGGTCCCTTATCAAAGCTGTGTAAAAGATCCGGCCCGATCAGAACAGGAATACCGCCGCCGCCACGGTAGTGGTCCAGATGCCTTCCATGCCTATGGCGGACTGGGTGATGTTGGCGGCCCGTACTATCTTGCCGCTGAGCTTCCAGATCTCTTCCTTCTGGTCCCAGGTGGTTTCGCCGCCGAATTCCACGCCCTGGATGGTCGATAACATCAGCGCGGCCAGGTCTTCGGCGTAGTCGCCGGTCTTCTCGTCCGTTTCGCCGAAAGTGTGGTGCTCCGAGATATAGCCGTAGTGGGAGCGGTCCTTTGGGGTGGCGAGGCCCACCGAGGAGGCTATCAGCCTGTGGTTCTCGTTGATGGCGTTGCGGCTCAGCACGCAGTGCAGGATCTGGCCGTCGTTCAGTTTTTCTATGCCTTTCTGCCTGGGGATCACCTTGCAGTAGGGCGGGAAAATGCTGGAGACGTGGACAAGATTGTATTTGGCTATCTTCGCGTCCCGCAGAGCCTCCTCGAAGCTCGCCAGTTTCTCTTTGTGGCGGCCGAGGCCTTTGGTCAGGAATACTTCTTTAGGAACGAGGTGTAGTGACATGCGATTATTATAATAAATTCTGGGAGCCGGCTTATAAAAAAAGGCCGCGGGCTTTCGCCGGCGGCCTTTTCTTGTCTTGGCCGGTTATTGGTTGATATGCACCACTTTGGCCGGCGGGAAGCCGTTGAACCAGGTGGAGGACGCGTGGCTGTACGCGCCCATGTTGGTGCTGTACATCAGCTCACCCAGCTTCAGATCAGTCGGCAGGCTCATCGCGGTGGAGATCACGTCCAGCGCGTCGCAGGTGGGGCCGAATACGGCGCAGTTCTCCGCCTTCTTGCCTTTGCGGAACGAGAACATGTTGCAGTGCTGGTGGTCGAAGATGATGCCGGAATAGGTGTGGTAGGCGCCGTCGTTGACGTAATAGCAGGTCTTGCCGTCGCGCACCGTCTTGCCGTTGATCCGCACCACTGAGGTGCCGGCGGTCGCTATCATGAAGCGGCCGGGCTCGGCCAGGATCTCTATCTTCGGGTCCGGGAACAGGCGCTCCAGCTCGGCGTTGATGGTCTTCGCCAGCTGCTGGAAGGGCTTGACGGAGGAGTCGTACGGGGCCGGGAAGCCACCGCCGATGTCCAGCAGGTTCATCTTGTCGTAGCCGCGCTCTTTGGCTTCCTTGAAGATGTCCGCGGCCAGGTTGATGGCCTGCACGTAGTTCTCGAAGTTGGTGGTCTGGCTGCCCACGTGGAAACTCAGGCCTTCCACGCCGAGGCCCTGCTTCACGGCCTCGAGGATAAGGTCCACGGCTTCGCCGGGGGACGCGCCGAACTTGGAGGAGAGCTCCACCACGGCGCCGGTATTGGGCACCCTGATGCGCAGCACCATGCCTGCGTGGGGGGCGTACTTCTTTACCTTGTGGATCTCTTCCAGGTTGTCGAACGTGACCAGCGGCCGGTACTGGTCCAGCTCCTTCAGCGTCTCGTTTGGTTTTATAGGGTTGGCGTAGATAATCTTGTCCCAGATCCAGGCCAGCCGCTTCTTGTCCGGCATATTCTTTATGTACTCGTGGACGATCATGAACTCGGGCATGGAGGCCACGTCGAAGCTGGCGCCCGCCTTATAGAGAGTCTTCACTATCTCCGGCATCGGTTCGGCCTTTACCGCGTAGTAGGCCTGTACGCGCGGCAGGTATTTCTTGAACTGCGCGTAGTTCTTGCGGATCTCATCGTGGTCCACGATGAAAAGGGGCGTCCCGTGCTTCTTGGCGAGGTCCTGCATCTGTTTTTTTGTTATCATATCTCTGGCTTGTGTTCCTCCGTTCCGAGTTTAATTTCAACCGAATCTTAATCGCTGTCCGTGATCAGGAAGTTCTTGAACTGCCACGGGTCTTTCTTGTCGATGTACGGGTTGTTATAGCCCTTGAAGGCGTTGGTGTAGTGCTTGAGCGGCGTCCAGTCGGATTTGGCCGAGTGCAGCTTGCCCAGCCAGGGCTTGGCTATCTTGAGCACGTACTCGTGGGGCAGCTCGTCGGGCACTTTGAAGCCCTGCGCGGGGTTATCCATCATCCACATGGCGGCGGAGAGCACGCCTATGGCCACCTGTATGGTGGTGGCGTTCTGGTGGGGGATCAGCTCGCGGGATTCGTCTATGCCCAGGATGGTGCCAGTCCACCAGGCGTTGTAGTCGTGGCCCATCAGCAGGGCGCCCAGGGTGTCGTAGCCCTGGATGATCTCGTCGCCCATTATGCGCACCTTGGGCTGCAGCGCGTAGTCGTAGCCGCGCAGCTCGTTCAGGGAAGCGATGGCCGCGTCGGAGGGGCAGTAGGCGTAATGCACGGTGGGCCGGTACACGGCTTTGCCGTTCTTCCAGACTGTCAGCTTGTCGGACAGGGTGAAAGCCTCGCCGTGGCGGACCAGCATGCCGTGGATGCAGTAATCCGGCACCCAGGTGGAGATCCAGGTGTTCATGCCCATGCGGGCCAGGCAGATCTGGTTCTTGGGGCCGCTCTTGTGCTGGCAGGCCATCGGGGGGAGGGTCTTCTCGTGCGTGCCCCAGCCCAGTTCGGCCGGCGCCACGCCTTCCTCGCGGAAGCCTTCCACGCTCCAGGTATTGACGAATTCGTTGACCAGCTTGGGCTTGTCGGAGATCTGCGTGTCGCGCTCGCTGACGTGGATCACTTTCACGCCGATCTCCCTGGCTAGTTCGTTGAAGGTCTGGTCCTTCACCAGCTGGCGGAGTTTCTCGGCCCTGGCGCCTTTAGCTTTCCCGTCGGAGAGCAGGCTCTCGGAGATGTCGAGAATGCCTTTCTTGGCGAAGTGGGAGATCAGGCCGGGGTTGGCGCCGTGCTCTATGACCGCCGTCGGGCCGGGGGTCTTCCATTTGGCTATCATCTTGCGCATGGCCATGTGCCTGACGTAAAGGGTGCGCTCCGTGGGGTGCTTGTCGACGGCGTTAGTATAAGGGTCCCAGAGCTCGGTGGAAGTGTTGATATACAGCACGCCGCGGTCGTGGCACCACTGCAGGATCTCGCAGGCGTCTATGTTCCACGCCAGATCTATCAGCAGGTCCCCGGCGGAAAGGTATTTGCCGAGGAGGGCGCCCATGTTCTTTTTCTCTATCTTGGCGCGCACGAATTTCACGCCTTTGGCCAGCATGGGCTTAAGGGCGGCCCGCTTGTCCTCGAAATCCATCACGGTGATATTCCCGGCCGGCACCTTCAGCAGCTTGAACAGCATAGGCAGGGCGCACTGCGCCACGGAGCCGTATCCCACAAAAAGTATTTTCTTATTGAATTCCTTCATTTATGTCCACCGCCTTTGTGAAAGCAAAGATCGCGCTTTTTGCCCGCAGGGCAAAACCGCCGCGCCGTATATAACGTTAAAATTATATACAAATTCTTTTGCAAATAAAATGATTACGACGGAGGTTCTCCGCGGGGCGGGCTGGCGGATTTTTAGGGGCCCGGGCGGCGCTTCCGCGGGAGAGGGGCGTCTTCGCCTTTAGCCGGGGCCTTTTAGCTTGTTCTGGTAGTCTTTCTCCAGGCGCTCGCGGGCTTCTTTAAAGCGGCGGGCCAGGTCCGCTTCGCGGGCCGCGTAGTTTTCCTGCAGCGCGGCTTCCCGCTTCTGCAGGTCGCCGACCAGCTGCTGCTCCTGGTCCAGCACGGTTTTTAGTTTGTTGCGCTCGGCCTCCAGCTGAAGCGCGCGTATGCGCTGTCCGTCCTCGAGTTCCTTTTTGCGGGCCTCGAATTCGCCGCGGAGCTTCGTCTCCAATTCCTCCAGCCGGGTGTTGTAAGAGGCTATGGTGTCCCTGAGCTGGCTGTTGTTGTGCTCCAGCTCGGTTTTTAGGCGGGTGACGTCGTCCGCGAGAGAGCGGTCCACGTCCACGCGCTCGGATTTTTCCGAGAGCATGGCCTGGTAGCTGCTTTCCAGCTGGGCCTGCCTGGCCACCAGCGCCCTTTCCTTCACCTTGTAGGCTTCGTTCTGGGCCGCCGTAATTTTGCGTTCGCGTTCCAGGTAGGAGGCTTCCATATCTTTGGCCTGGGAGGCCAGCCGCGCCTCAAAATCGTCCTTTACGAACTGCAGTTTGCGGAAATATTCGTCCCGGTCGGCCTTCCTCGTCTCGTCCGAGCGTTTTGAAAGCGCGGTTATCTGGCCCAGGTAATTCTGCTCTATCTCCCTGAGCTTGTCCAGGAATTCTTTCTCCAGCGTCTGGCGCAGGTCGCGGGATTTGGTCAGGTTCTCCTGTATCAGCTTCTGTCTTTCGCGCTCGCTGTCGTCCAGCCTGGCGGTGAGCAGTTCCAGCTCGCCGCGGGCGGCGGACAGGGCGCCGGAGGCGCCGGAATTGTCGGCGAGGGCTTTGGCCAGGCTGTCCTCCAGGGCCTTCACGCGGGCCGCCAGCGTCCTTTCTTTCAGGCGCAAAGCGTCTTCCAGGCGCTTTGCCTCGCCCGCCGCCGAATCCCGCGCGGCGGCGAGGAGCTCCCGTTCCCTGTTCTCGTAAAAGGCCTTAAGGTCGGTTTCCCTGCGCGCGGCTTTTTCCTGTTCTTCGGCGCGCGCCCCGGCCGCCATGGCCTCGGCCTGCGCCGCGCGGGCGGCGCGCTCCTCTTCCCAGCCGCGGCGCGCCGCCGCGGCCTGGGCCTTCAGCGTCTCGGTGTTGCGTTTGAAATTTTCGGTCACTTCCGCTTCCCTGGCGCGCAGGGTCTCAAGGAAGCCGGCTTCCAGTTCGGCCGCCCGCCTGTTCAAGGCCTCGCGTTCCTTTTCTACGGCCGCTTCCTTTATCGCCAGTTGGGCGGCCAGGCGGCCGCTATCGGCCTGTGCGCGCTGCGCGTAAGCGGCTTTCAGCGCCCGCTCCTGTTCGTGGGCCGCGGCTTTAAGCCGTTCCTCTTTGGCCTGCAGTTCGGCTTCCAGGCGCGCCCGTTCTTCCTCCAGGCGCGCCCGCTCGGCCTCTATGACGCCGTGCGTCTTGGAATCGCGCGAAACCAGCGCGTCCTTGAGGCGCTTGTTCTCATCCATGAGGGCTTTGGCGCGGGACATGGCTGCGTCTTTCTGGGACGCCAGTTCCGCCTGCTGGTGTTTCAGGTCCTCGTATTTCTTGTCCAGGCTTATTTCTTTTATCTTGAAGGACTCCACAAGGGACTGGCGCAGCAGCGAATTGCGCTCCTCGAAAGTTTTTTCCAGTTCGGTCTGCTTCTGCGTCAGCAGGGCGCCTATCTGGGCGCGCAGGGCGGCCAGTTCCTGGCGCTCGGCGGCCGTTTTGGTCTCCCTTTCCTCGACGGCGCGCAGGCGCCGTTCGGCTTCCGCGGTGAAGTCCGCCAGGTTGGACTCGAAATTCCGTTCCAGGTCCTTCTCTTTGCGCGCCAGGGCGTCTTTCCTGCGGGCCGCCTCCTCGCGCAGTTCGCCGGCCAGCGTTTCCTGCTTTTCGGCAAGCTCTCTCTCGCGCTCCAGGTGCCGCGCCTGCAATTCGCGCGCGGCCTTTTCAAGGGCCGCTTCTTTTTCGGAATAAGATGCTTTCAGCCCGGAATATTTTTCTTCCCAATCCTTCCCGCGGTTCGCCAGCTCTTCGCGGGTCTTGGCGAGGGCCTCTTCCAGGGCGGCGGTGCGTTCCCTGTACTCGGCCTGCGACGCTTCCAGCCGCCTTGAAAATTTGTCTTCCAGCAGTTTTTTGTTCTCTTCCAGCCAGGACGCGTAATGAGCGTAAAGTTCCTGCTCGCGCTTGGAGAATTCCGCGTTCAGGCGGTCGTTGAGGGTTTTCAGTTCCTCCACGCGTTCGCGGCGCATCTGGCTGCGTACTTCCTCCGCGGCCATGGCTTCCCTGCTCTCGTATTCGGTCTCCTGCTGGCTGAGTTTCTGGCGCCAGAGTTCTTCCATCTGGCGGGCCCGTTCCAGGGCCTCCTTCTGGGCCGTCGCCCGCCCCAGTTTGAGTTCCTCTATAAAAGTCTCGCGCTCTATCTTAAAATCGGCTTCGCGCTCTTCTTCCCATTTGTGGAACAGCGCTTCCATCTCCAGGCGGAGGTTCTTTTTTTGCGCCGCCAGCTCGGTTTCCTTCTTTTCTATGCCGGCCTTGAGCAGGGCGCGCTGCGCCTCAAAATCTTCGCGCTGGCGGCCGACCGCTTCGTCCAGCATGGCCTGGTACTTCTGCCAGAGCGCGGATTCCTTTTCCACCAGCAGGCGGGCCAGGCTTTGCTCGCGCTTGGCTATGCGGTCTTCCTGGGCGCGCATCAGCGCCTCGTATTCCTCTTCCCTGGCCTTATTGTTGCGCTGCACCTCGTCGAAGGCGCGGGACCGCGTGGAGGCCACCTCCAGTTCCTTTTCCCGGAGTTCCGAGGTGAGGCGCAGGATCATCTTGGCCGAATCCAGTTCGGTCTCTTTAAGGAGGTCCTCGAAGTCGCGTCCCGCGCCGTTCATATCAGTTCCCGTCCTCTTTCCCCGCCAGTTTGGCCGCCAGCCGGTTCTTTTCCTCTTCCAGCTCCCGGAATTTGGCCGCCAGGCCGGCCTCCAGTTCCGCCCTGAGCCTGTCCAGCGCGCTCCGGCTGCGCTCGAGCTCGGCGTAGTAATTCTTTTCCAGCTCGTCCTTCCTGGCCGAGAACTCCTCTTCGCGGCGCACCCTATCCGCGCGGTGCTTGGCCAGCTCCTCGTCGAACTTCTGGTTCAACACGGCCTCTTTTTTCTCAAAATCGGCCCTGAGCGCCTGGCGCTCGGAATTCAGCAGGTCCAGTTTTTTGGATTCCCACGCGGCCCTGTCGGCCTGGAGCTGCGCGTGAAGCTTTCCGGAGAGCTCCTCATGTTTGCGGTCCAGTTCCTTTTCCCTGCGCCCCAGGGCGGCCTCCAGTTCCTGGCGGCGCTTCTCCAGGGACCTGTCGGTCGCGGCCATGGCGGCTTTTTCCCGGGCCATGAATTCCGCTTCCAGCCTGGCCTGCCGGTCCGAGACGGAGGAGGCCAGCGCCTGCTCCCTGGCCTTTATTTTGGTCTCAAAAGCGGCCTTGCGGCTTTCCAATTCCAGTTCCAGTTTCTCCATTTCGTCCTGGAGGCGCTGCTTCAGCGCGGTTTCAGCGGCCTTGAATTTCTCGTCGAAGCGCTGCTGCAGCTGAAGTTCCTTTTCCCTCAGGCCCGCCAGGCGCTCCTCGTACTCCCGGTCGAGCACCTCGCGGTGCGAGTTGAGGGCTTTATACATCTCCTCTTTGGCGGCCGACAGCTTGCCGAAAAGCTCATGTTCCTTGGCCTGTGTCTCGCGCTGGAGCTTCAGTTTCAGTTCGCCGTGGTGCTGCTCAAGGGTGTTGCGGTGCCGGTCCAGGTCGGCTTCGCGTTCCTGCAGGCGCAGTTCGGCCTCGCGGATGACGTTCTCGGCCCTGGCCCGCTCTCCGCGGGCGCGCTCCTCCGCGGCCAGTTCCAGCCCGCGGACCTTTTCGGTGTGCGCCGCCTCCAGGGCGGCCATCTCTTCCACCGTCCGGAGCCGCTCCCGCTCGGCGCCGGTGAGCCGCTCGGAGTGTTCCGCGGCGAGGTCGGCGCGCTGCGCTGCGATCCGGTCGTTAAAATTCTTTTCCGCCTCGGCGAGCCTCTCGCGCTGCCTTTCCTTAAGTTCTTCCTCGCGTTTTAGGAATCTGGTTTCCAGGGTCTTGCCGTCCGCCTCGGCTTCCGTTCTGAGCGCGGCCGCTTTTTCTTCGAGTTCCCGCTGCCCGGCCGCCGCGGCTTCGCGCAGGCGCGCCTTTTCGGCTTCCAGTTCTTTTTTTAATTCGGCGGTCTTGTCGGCCAGGGCGGCCTTCGCCGCGGCTTCCACCTCGGATTCCTTTTGGGCGTACTTCAGCTTTATCTCGTCCTCGAAATGGGAAAGCTTCTTATGGAGGAGGGCGCGGTAGCCGTCAAATTCCGCTTTAAGTTTTTCCTTTTCCCCGTGCAGCGCCGCTTCCTTTTCAAGGAGCCACTCGTCTTCGCGCTCCAGCCACTCGGCCTTCAGTCTGCGTCCGACGGTGGCCACGCGGGTTTCCAGGGCCTTTTCTTTCATCAGGTAGGCCTCTTCCAGGCCGGCCCGCAGGCTTTCCAGCCTTTCTGCGTGGCTGGCCTCCAGCGCTTTCCTGGACTCCTCTGCCGCAACCTGCTGCCGGGCGGTCCAGGCGTTCTGTTCGCCCAGGAGGGCGGCGCGCAGGGCTTCTTCGCGCGCGCTCATTTCGCTTTCTAGCTTTAAGCGCAGGGTCTTAAGCTCGGCTTCACCGGCCGCGGAGAGTTCCTCGCCGCGTTTTTTAAACTCGGCCTCCAGGCGGGCGGCGGTCTCAAGGGCGTGAGCGTCCGCCTTGGCCCGGCTTTCGGCCGCGGCCCGCTCCCACCGGGAGCGCGCCTCTTCAAGGGCCTGGTCGTAACGAGCCCGGGTCTCCTCCTCGCGCTTTTTTACCAGCTCCACCAGCTGGCCTTCCATTTCCAGGCGCAGGTTCACGTACTCCTGCTCCCGTTTTTCCACGTAAGTCTGCATGCGCCCCCGCAGGGCGTCCAGCTCTTTTTCGGAGGCCGCCTTGTGGGCCGCTATCTCTCCGCGCTTGTCCTCGTCGGCGCGCGCCAGGCGCCGCGCAAAATCATGCTCCAGGTCCTCCTGCATTTTCTTGAAGGCGTTCTCGCGCCAGGCCAGGCGGGCGGCGGCGGCGTCCTCGGCCGCGGCTTCGGCGCGGGCGGCGGCTTCCTGCAATTCTATCCTGCGGGCGTCCAGTTCTTTGGCGGCGTCCGCTTTCGCGGCTTCCAGTTTTTTGGAATATTCGTCTTCCAGCAGTTTGCGGAATTTCTCCAGCTGGGCCTCTTTCTGTTCGTGCAGCCTGGCGAGTTCGGCCGCCCTGGTTTCGTAGCGGTCGCGCAGCGCCAGCTCCTCCTGCTCGGCGCGCAGGCGCGAGGTTTCCAGCAGCTCGCGCTCCAGGCGCTCGTATTTCTCGTGCAGGGCGGTTTCCCGGCCGGCCAGGTTGTCCTGGTGTTTGGTCAGAATGGCGTTGAGTTCGGCGTCCTTTACTTCGGAGGCTTTTTTAACTTCGTCTATCAGGGCCAGCTTTACGCGGCCTATCTCGGCCTCGCGCGACGCCAGCTCTCCCTTGAGGGCGAGGACCTCTTTTTCCAGCTGGGCGCGGGCCGCCCGCCAGTTGGCGGTCTCCTCATTGAGGATCTGCTCGCGGACCTTGGCCTTCAGGTCCGCCTCCATGGCGGTCTGGGTTTTCCAGTTCTCTTCCCAGGTCTTGATGGTGCCCTGCCATTTTTTGAGGACTTCCGTCTTCTGGTCCACCTGTTCGGTGAGGGAGCGGTTTATGCTGGCCTTGTTGCGGTTGTCGTCGCGCAGGCGGCCGACCTCTTCCTGCAGGCCGTGAATCTTCTCCACCGCCCAGCGCAGCGCCAGCTTGGCTGTTTCCACGTCCGTTATCGTGGACGGGTCTAGTTTAGGTTCCTGCTCCATTTAAGGCCTCCGGCCGAATTCCGCGCATGACGATGCAAAAATAGAAATAGGGGAATTTATATAAAATCCCTTATTACCTCAAGGAAATTATACAAAAGGCTTGTTTATAAAATATTAAATTCTTGTTTCGGGTTGTGGTCGCCCGCGGCCGGCGGATGAATGTGTTTTGTTCGGGGTGCAAATAACTCAGGCCGCCCCGCTTGGGCGGCCTTGAAAGAAACGAAGAAAGTCCCGTAAGGGTTATTTAAGCGCGCGTACTGCTTTGCCGCTCTTTATGCAGATGGTGCAGACGTAGACCGACTGCGTCTTGCCGTCCAGCGCCACTTTCTGTTTCTGAAGGTTGGGCTTGAAGATCCGTTTGCTGGCCCTGTTGGAATGGCTGTAGGAATTGCCTGCAACGGGTTTCTTGCCGCAGAGTTCGCATTTGTAAGACATAAATTTATTATAGCAAATCCCGCGTAAGAAAATTTGTGAATAACCGCTCGCGCCAATTTAGGGGGAATGAGGCTGGGTCGTGAACGCGCGGCCGGCTTAACCGGAAGAATTAAAACCCGCGCTGTGGCCCGAAAAGGTCGCCGCCGTAATCTTTGGCCTCCATTTCGATAAACCTGTCCGTCAGCCTTACGCGCCCGGTGTAGTTGTAATAGACGAGGCTGTCCGAGTAAAATTCGTCCTCCCGCAAAAAGCCCGAGAGGTCCACGTAGTCAAAGCCGTAGGCCCCTGCGGCGGTTTTTATCCGCTGCTTGAATTGTTCCTGCAGCGGGAATCTGTTGACGGCCGCGCGCATGGGCATGGCTATCACTATTACCTTCTGCCCTTCCGCGCGCAGGCGCGTTGCCAGTTCACCCAGCGCGCGCCAGTTCGCTTCCCTTGGGGCGGGGTCGTTCAGCGCCGCATACATTTTTTTGCTGTTTTCCAGAAGTTCGTCAAAGGACATCTTTTTCCCAAACGCGCTCTCGGACGATTTTATGACAAGGTTGCGCAGGTGAAAATAGGCGCCAAGGTAAAACATGCGGATCTCGTTGGTCATCATATTCAGCGCGTAAAAGGGACGCCGCCTGTAAGTGCCGTCCTCCGCGCGCGAGTAGATCTTGGCCCGGGAGATGACGTCGTTAAAGATCCCGGTGCGGGTGTCGGAGGGGCTTTCCTGGAAGCAGAAGAAGCTGAGGCCGAGAACGACGACGTTCCGGCGGCCGAAGAAGTTGTGGTAGCGGCCGTAGATGTCCAGCATGGCGCTCATTTCGTTAATATGGAACCCGCCCACCGAGGCCGTATGAAGAGAATACCGCGGCGGGAGGCGCTCTCCGGCGTCCAGCCAGAGGGAGCTGCCCAGGTTGGAGGGGCCTGCCAGCAGTATCCTGTCACGGGGGTCCTTCTCCATATCGGCGGGGGTGTAGTACAGGGAGGAGTAGTCCGTGAGCAGCTGGTAGCGCACGCGGCTGTAGAGCAGGGGCCCCGGCATCTTGTTGAGCGGGTTATGCTGCAGCTTGGCGGCGTAGTAGGTTTCGACCGCCGAGTTCACCAGCGCGTTGCCGGCCCGGTGCACGCCGTACCCAGCGGTGAAAAGCGCCGCCAGCGCGGCGGCCAACGCTAAAAGCAGCAGGTTGAAATTTTTCATCGGGTCAGAATTTCTGGTAGATGACCACGCTTTTGTTCAGGCTGGACATCAGCATGATATAGAGGATAAAAAGTTTCAGCGCCAGCCACGCCAGCAGCCGCAGCTCGTCCTTATCGCGCGGCAGTTTCATAGCAGGCCCCGCAGTATGCCCTTCAGTACCGGCAGCACCGTACGGGGAGAGTTTTCAAAAAAGATGAAGGCGAAAGCGGTGTAGTTAAAAGAGAGGACGGTAGCGGCGTACCTGATAATATTGTTGGCCCGGTAGCGCCTGAACTGGTCCTTGGTGAGCAAGGCCTTCAGCAGCCATTCGTACAGCTTTACTCCCGCCACTCCGGCGCCCAGCAGGCACCCGAAGACCAGGAAGCTGTAAGTGTTGCCGTGCCACATCCCGGCGATAAAGAACGTTACAAAATAGCCTATCATCCCCGCGCCAAGTATCCCCAGCCCCGGCGTTGTGGAAAAGATGAGTTTGCACAGCGGGTTGAATATGTAGTCATTGAGCCACTGGGAAAGAGTTATGTGCCAGCGGCTCCAGAACTCCAGCTGGTTGCGCGCGGCGAGCGGGCCGGCGAAATTCTCGGGCAGGCGCACGCCGCTCAGGTTGGCGACGCCTATGACGATGTCGCAGTAGCCGGAAAAATTAAAATAAACGAACAGGTACAGGGCGTAGGCGGCGAACACGAACTTTGCCAGCGGCAGCGCCCCGCCCGGGGGCAGGGCCGCCAGGGTGAAAGGGCCGGCCCACATCTTCAGTATCTTGGCCAGCACCGAGAACTTCAGGTAGCCGGTAACTATGCGGTCCAGCTGCGTCAGCAGGAAGCGGCGGTCGTAAATTTCCGCCGTTCTGTCCGCCACGGCCTCCGCCGCAAAGCTGTTGTAGCGCTGTATGGGGCCCGCGATAAGGGTGTAGAACCCGAAAGTGTAGTTGTAAAACAAAAGGGGCGTCACTTCCCGGATAAGCCCGTCCCGGGAATCTATCAGCAGGTGCAGGTGCTTGAAGAATATGTAGGAGAAACCTATTATGCAGATCCGGTGGTCCAGCAGGGCGCCCAGCCGGAGGGCCGAGAGAACTTCATATTTCTTGACCACCAGGAATAAAAGGGTCGCGAAAAGCAGGACCGGGAACAGGCTTTTCTTCGCTGCGGGCCGGCGCAGCAGGTTGGCCAGATTATAGACCAAAAGCGAATAGCAGGCCAGGAAGGCCAGGGAGACCGCGTTCTCCATGAACGCGAGAAGGAAAAAAGTGTTGAAGGCCGCGAGCACCGCGCCCCTGAAGCGGGACCCGTACGCCAAGTAATTCGCTTCTATGAATATCAAAACAAAAGCGACGAATTTCCAGGATTCCGGGTTCATTATGGCTGGTAGAAAGCGCAAACTCCGTTGATAGGCGACGCCTAAAAGTATATAATTTAGTTTTCAGGGGGGCAATAGACGTACGACGGGGGAGCCTTCCGGCGCGCTTATGATCCGCTTATGACCATTGTTTCTTCTTTTGTTTTTGAGGATTTCAGGGAAGGGCAGGCTTTTGCCTTCGACCATGCGCTGACGGCCGCCGACATAGACGCATACGCCGCCGCCACCGGGGACGTCAGCCCGCTGCACATGGACGAAGTTTTTGCCAGGGAGAGGGGTTACGGCGGCAGGGTGGCCCACGGCCTCCTGCTGGCCGGGTTCGTCTCCAGGCTTATCGGCGTCCACTTCCCCGGAAAGAATTGCCTGCTGCACTCCGCTTCTTTCAGCTTCCCGTCCCCGGCCTGCGCCGGCGACCTCCTGACGGTTTCCGCCTCCGTGAGCCAGCTTTCCCAGGCTTCAAAAGTTATGGTGCTGCAGGTCGCCGTGCTTGTAAAAGGTTCCGGCGCCACGGCGGCCAGGGGCAAGGTGCAGCTGGGCTTTACCGGATAGAGGGGTCTTTTGACGGATACCGACTTCATTATAATCTCGCAAGCCGACGTAGTTGACTACGAGGCTTATTCGCGCCTGCCCGTGGAGAGGATCGCCCTTTTCCGCGACCTGGTCTACCCGAGGATGCTGTATTTCAGGGGCGGGTTCCGTTCCCACCTCGACGTCCTTAATTATGCCCGCCGCGGTTCATTTTTCTGCGAAGCCGGCTATCCCGAGCGGCGCGAAATGCTTAATATCTGGAACCTGCCCGGCCTTAGCGGGATGCACCTGGCGGCCTACCTGCTGCATTACGGCATAAAGACCAAAGTGATAAATAATCTTTCCTCGGAGTGGGATTCCTTCGCGGCCGCGTACGAGGCCTGCGCCCGGCCGCCGCTGGTAGGGCTGTCCAGCACTTTTCACCTGTCGTTCGCCTCCGTGCAGAAGCTGTGCAAACAGCTCCGGAGCGCCTATCCAGGCATTGAGATAGTTACCGGCGGAGCTTTCATAAACGAAAGGGCCACCAACGGGGGGCCGGCGCAGCTGGAAAGGCCCATGCGCAAATGCGGCATAGATTACTCGCTTTTCGCTTTCAACTCCGAGCCGGACCTGCGCGACCTGCTGACCGCCCGCAAAACGGGCGCCCCCCTCGCCGGGGTCAACAACCTGGCCGCGTTTAACGGCGGAGCCGCGTCGGGAAGCTTCTTTCTTACCGGCGAGCAGTGGAATCCCCCGGTCCTGGACGAGATGCCGCCGCTGTGGGATAAGATAGCCCCGGACACCGTGCACCGCACCGTGCAGCTGCGCACTTCCAGCGGGTGCATGTTCGCCTGCGCCTTCTGTTCGTACCCGGTCGTGGCGCGCGGTTTCCACGCCATGGGCGTAGAGGCCATCGCCGGCAATCTGGAGGCGGCGCTCAGGATCCCGGGGGTGGACAGGATAATTTTCGTGGACGACACCTTCAATGTCCCGGTGCAGCGCTTCAGGGAAATGTGCGCGCTGTTCAAGAAGCATAACTTCGAGTGGTTCTGCTTCCTGCGCGCCCAGTTCGTTGACGAGGAGCTGGCCGGGCTGATGCGCGACTCCGGCTGCCGGGGCGTATACCTGGGCATAGAGTCCGCCAGCGACGTTATCCTGAAGAACATGAACAAGAAAAGCACCGCCCGGCAGTATCGGGAGGGCGTGGGGTTCCTTAAAAAATCCGGCATTACCACCATAGGCGCTTTTATCATAGGCTTCCCCGGCGAAACCGCCGGGACGGTGGAGGAGGATATCCGGTTTATCGAGGAAACCGGCCTGGATTTTTACACACTGAAGGAATACTATTTTATGGAGCATACGCCGGCGTACAGGGATCGCGCCAGGTACGGCCTGTCCGGCGCGCCCGCGGGCTGGAAGCACGACACCATGGATTATGCCGGCGCGCACGCCAAGAAAGCGGAAATATTCTCCAGGGTAAAGAACAGCGTGTTCATGGACCCGGACACCAACCTTTGGCAGCTGGCGTACCTCTACGACCAGGGTTTCACTTTTGCCGAGATAGCGGAAATGCAGCGCTGCCTCAACCGGCTTATGGAGAAGCAGATGGCGGGCGCGTTCAACGACAAAGACGAGGATTTTGGCCGCATTGAGGCGATAGTCAAAGGAGCCGCTTATGGGCGAAAGGGAAAATAAGAAAGCGGTTCTTGCCGAAGCCAAAAAGGCTATAGCCGCCAAAGACTACGCCCTCGCGTTCAGCGCGCTGAAAGGGGCGGCCTCCTCAGGCTGCGATTTCGCGCTTCAGGCCAGGTTCGCTTCCCTGTTCGCGGCCATTCCCGCCGCCGCCCTTAATCTGCCGCGGCTGCGCCTGGCTGTGCTTTCAAGCGGCACGGCATCGCACCTGGTGCCCGTTATGAAATTCCTCCTGGCCTGCGAGGGCCTGGGGGCCGAGGTTTTTGAATCCGAATACGATACCGTGCACCAGGTGATATTGGACCCGCAAAGCGCGCTTTACGCTTTTAAGCCGGAGATCACGCTGATCCTTACCAACTACCGCGACGTCAGGATAAGCCTCGGGCACGGGGCCGCGGCGGAAGACGTGAAGGCCGCGGTCCACGCCGCGGTGCGTTCGGCCGCCGGGCTGTGGGCCGCGCTTAAAAAGAATTCCGGTTGTCACGTGATACAGAGCAACGCGGATATCCCCGCGCACAGGGTGCTGGGCAACTACGAGGGCTCGGTGCCATGGAGCCGCCTTGGCGCGCTGCGCCTTTACAATCTGGAACTGGCTAAAGCCGCCCCGGCCGGGGTCTCCATCCTGGACATGGAGGCCATCTCCTCGGCTTTCGGCAAGACCAGGTGGCACGACGCCAGGTTCTGGTATCACTCCAAGCACACCTTTTCGCTGGACGCCACCGGGCTGGTGGCCTGTGGCGCGGCCAAAATAATAGGCGCCATAAAAGGCCTCGCCAAGAAGTGCGTTGTGCTGGACCTGGACAATACGCTGTGGGGCGGAGTGATAGGCGACGACGGCGTCAGCGGCATAGCGTTGGGCGACGGGCCGGACGGCGAAGCCTTCGCGGATTTCCAGGGTTATTTAAAGAGGCTGAAAGAAAGGGGCATAATCCTGGCGGTCTGCAGCAAGAACGAAGAAGAGGCCGCGCGGGAGCCGTTCCTTACGCACCCGGACATGCAGCTGAAGCTGGAGGATATCTCCGTGTTCAAGGCCAGCTGGGGCAATAAAGCGGACGCTATCCGCCAGATCGCCGCCGAGCTTAACATCGGGCTGGATTCCATGGTTTTTGTGGACGATAATCCGGCCGAGCGCCAGCTGGTGCGCGCCGAACTGCCGGAGGTGAGCGTGCTGGAGCTGCCCGCGGACCCGGCCGGCTATGTGGACGCGCTCGACGGCGCGATGTATTTCGAGACCGTCGCCTTTTCCGCGGAAGACGTAAAACGCGGCGACTACTACAGGGACAACGCCGTCCGGGCCGGCCTTCAGCAGCAGTGCGCCAATATAGAGGATTATCTTAAAAAGCTGGAGATGACGGCCGTAGTGGGCGAGCTTGAACCCATGCACCTGCCGCGTATAGCCCAGCTGATAAACAAAAGCAACCAGTTCCACTTGACCACCACCCGGTATAGCGAAAGCGACCTGACGGCGATGACGGCGGTCCCCGGGTGCCGCTGCGTTTATTTCAAGCTGAAGGACCGCTTTGGAGACAACGGCCTGATCTCGGCCGTGATACTGAAGGCAGCCGGCGCGGAAATTCTTGAGATAGACACCTGGGTGATGAGCTGCAGGGTGCTGGCCCGCACCATGGAGGAGTTTATCTGCGGCGAGATAGTGGGGATCGCCAGGCGCGGCGGGTATAAAAAAATAAGGGGGCGCTACCTGCCCACGAAGAAAAACAAACTGGTGGAGCGCCTGTATGAACGGCTGAATTTTAAACTGATAAGGGAAGATCCTGGCGGCGCCGAGTGGGAGCTGGATCTCTCCGGGCCCGTGCCGGACTATGCCGGCTATATAGCGAAAGCCGTCGCCGCGGCGTAAAAAAGGAAAATATGGCTAAGATAGAAAAAGACGAGATAGTGAGGCGGCTTACCTCGGTATTCCGGGACGTTTTTGACGACGAGACCATCCAATTATCCGAGGAAATGACCGCCAAGGATATCGACACCTGGGATTCCCTGATGCATATCACGCTGGTGGTATCGGTAGAAAAGGAATTCGGGGTTAAGTTAAACGCCGGAGAGATCGGAAAGCTTAAAAACGTGGGTGAGATGCTGAGCCTCCTGGCCGAGCGCGCCTCGCTGTAGGGCCGTCCCGCCCCGGCCTCGGCCGCCGGCGTCAGGGGGTCTTTATGACCAGGGCGGTAGCTACCGCGTAGTCTTTTGTGTGGGAAATGGAGATCCGGATGTCCGCGCCCGCGCCTTTGCCGTTCAGGATCCGGCAATAGGGTTTGCCGGATTCGTCGTTTAAAACGCAGATATCCTGCCAGCTTAAGCCTGCGTCCCCCATCGCCTTAAACACGGCTTCCTTGGCCGCGAACCTGCCCGCCAGGTGGAGGGTAGAGCTTTTCAGCTTTCCCGCGGCGGCCAATTCCTCTTTAGTGAACACCCTGGTTAAAAAGTCATCCCCCAGTTTCTCAATTGCCCGGCGAAGCCGGTCCACGTCCGTAATGTCTATGCCTGTGTCTATTGTCATTGCTTAGCAACCTTGCGCGCGGCCTGCCGCTGTTCTCGCTGATGCCGGTGAGTGTCTGACCACCTTTGTAACCCGGGATGGTTTTAGTTTATCTTTTCTTCGCTCCTAACTCCAACTCCAGCGCACCGTTATTGACCAAAGCGCAGGCAAGATAAATTTTCCCTATGCCCGCAGGGCCGGTTAAATAACCGTCCCGTGCGTCTCAAGCCGCCGGCTACCGCGGCCTGGCATTGCCCGGCAACCGCTGCTCAAAGCCGGAGGTTTATCTGTATAATATGTACTTCGGCAGCGGCAGCGAGGGAGGATAGATGAGCTTGTTCAAAAAAAACCTGTTCGGGATCCCCTTCTGGGTTTACCTTGCCGCTTTCCTTCCCAGGTTGCTCCTGCTGGTCCTGGCGGCCAAAAACCCGGCCTACTGCGTTACCGCGGACTCCAGAGGCTACCTGGATCTTGCCGCCAGCCTTTCCGGTTCCGGCTTCTTCGGTCTGCCGGCCGCCGGCGGCGCCGTGCTTGCGGATACTTTCCGGACCCCGGGATACCCGATGCTTCTGGTGGCCGTCGGTTCGCTGCCGGGAGACATCGTATTCAACGCGGTTTTCGCGCAGTTGCTGATAAGTGCGCTGACGGTGCTGCTGGCCTGGAAATGGTTCAATGAAATGGCCGGCCGCAGGGGCGCCGGCTTCGGCGTGCTGTTCTTTTCGCTGGACTATATCTCGCTGATGCACGCCCCGTTGCTGCTGGCTGAAGAACTTCTTATGCTGGTGCTTGTGCTGGCCGGCCGCGCCACCTGGCGGACTCTGGAGGGTGGTACCGCCGCCGGGGTTTCGAAGGCCGGGTTCCTGTGGGCGCTGGCGGCTTTCATAAAGCCGATCACGCTATACCTGCCGTTAATGCTGGCGCCGCTGCTCTGGAAAAGAAAAAAACAGATGTTCCTTTTCCTGCTGCTCGCTTATTCGATCCCGCTGGCCTGGTCTTACCGCAATTACGCGCATACCGGGTATTTCACCTACACGTCCATCGGCGGAGTTGTTCTGCTTAAGTACTCCGCCGGCAGCGTGGAGGCTTTGCGCACGGGGAAAAGTTTCGCCGAAACTTCCGCCGCCCTGCTGGCGGAAGCCGAAGGAGACTACCCCAGCGACGCTGCCCGTTCCAGCGCCTACTCTGCGCGGGCGGTGAAAATTATAAAAAAGTACCCCGGCCTGACCGCCAGGTACCTGCTGCACGATCTGCTGGCTACCGTGGGCGGGTCCGGGATCGAGATGCTGCCGCAGGCGTTGGGGCTTAATACCGAAGTTAAGGCGCAGCCTGGAGCTATAGGTTCCGGCACGCTCGCGCTTTTAAGGGTTTACCCGGCCCTTTGGGCGCTTCAGGCGGGGTATCTGGTTTTCCTCGCCGCGGTTTATCTGCTTTTTGCGCGCGGAGTCTGGGTGCTGGCGCGTTCAGGAAGGCTTGTGCCGGCCGCTTTTCTTTTCGCGGCGGTGTTCTATCTGTTCGCCATGGCCAGCACCAACGGGTATTACCGCTACCGCATCCCGCCGATGCTGTTCCTGGCTGCCGGGGCGGCTATCGCTCTGGGAAGGGAAGGGGCCGGGCAGAGACCCGGTCATCGCCCCACGACTATAACGGATTGACCGGCTAATTTCCGGGTGAAGGGTTCCAAAAGGAAAGAGAGCGGTATTATAAAGCGGTCGTTCAACCGTATAAAACGCCCAACGGCGCCGGATTTCAGGGAGAAATCCGCGATCCGGGAAGAGATAAACCAGGTGACGGCCCCGATAAAATTGAAGTAGAAGATCGTTTCCGGGCTGTAGCCCGCCGCCAGCAGCGCGGCTTTCGCCGAGGCCGCGGTATAACGGCGGTAGTGTCCCGCCTCCCTGTCCAACCGGCCGTAGAGGGCCGGCAGCGCCGGCAGCTGCAGCACGATGCGGCAGCCGGGGAAGCGCGCTCTCAGGTCCCTGAGGAAGGCCGCGTCGTCCTCGACGTGCTCGAGGATATTCATCATAAGGATGGTATCTACCCCGCCGGGGGGTATCGCGGCGGCGGCCCGCGCGGAAGTAATATCGCCGCAGACGAACCTGGCCGCGGCGGCCGGGTATTTCTTTTTGAGGCCCTCTATGACGCCGCCGTCGATATCCGCCGCCCAGTACTCCCTGTCGCCGGCGGTGATAAGTTCCGCCATCTGGCCCCAACCGGGACCAATCTCCAGTATCTTTTGTCCGAGTACGGGGTTTAGTACGCGGTAAAGCCAGCGGTAATAATTGCGGGTTCCGGCTATGGCCGGACTCATTGTGGAATACCCGGAAACGTTATTTGTCATTCCGGCAGGCGTTCTTGTCCAGCAGAGTCTTCATGGATTGCAGCACGCAGCCGGCCATAAAAACAGCTACGGCCAGGCTTGCCAGTATGCAGGCCAGCGCCAGGTGGCGGGAATGGTCGCACGGGAAGAAAAGCAGCGCCGTATTGAGGGCGGCGAGCGCGGCCGGAACGGAAGCGAGCGCGGCGGCGAACTTTAGCGGGTTGTAATGGATAACCACCTGCGTCATTATCTGGAGTGTGCGCAGAATGTCGCGCACTGGTTTAACTTTGGATTTCCCGACGCGTTCCGCGAACTCTATCGGCACGAACTTTACGAACAACCCCGAACTCATGAAGGAAAGCGTCATGGTGGTGGTGAAAGAATACCCAAAGCAGATGATAGGCATGTTCTTCGCCGCGCTCTTGCGGAATATCCGCAGTCCGGAGTTGGCGTCGGGGATCGGCTCGCCGGCCACGAACCTGGCGAGGGCCAGGTAGGTCCAGCGCATGAAAGCTTTGGTGTAGCTGCCCCAAAAAAGTTTTCCCTGGCGGGCCCCGACCACCATGTCGAAATCCGGAACGCAGGGGAGCAGTTTCGCTATTTCAGCCGGAGGATATGAGCCGTCCGCGTCTATTATCAGGACCCAGTCGTTTTTGGCGGCCTCTATCCCGCTTACCAGCGAGCGGCCGTAGCCCCGGTTGAGGGGGTGGCGTATCACCCGTGAGCCGGCGGCCTCGGCCGCCGCCGCGGTGCCGTCGCAAGAACCGTCGTCCACGGTGATTATCTCGAATTTGAGGCCGGCCGCAGCGAGGGCCGCGGCGGCCCCTTTTATGGTGGGGGTTATCGCGCCTTCCTCATTGTAGGCGGGGATCACCACGGTTATTTCAGGCTTATTAGAGAACAGTCCCATTTAATCTTCCTTTAGTTCGGTAACCGGCCCGAATTCCGAGAGCGGGCGGTCGAACTTTTTGGAGTTGCCGATAACGAAGATCAGCGCGTTGTCCGGGTTGAAAATCTTAGTAGCGGTCGAGAAGGCCGACTCCGGGGTTACGGCCGAAACATTGCTGACGTAGGTCTCCAGGTAGTCCGGCTGGAAACCGAAGTGCTCCAGGAGCGCCCGCTGGTTTACCACGTCGAATGGCGTCTTGAACGTGAAGACAAAGGAGTTTATCTTTGCGCTTTTTGCCTCGTTCACTTCCTGCGCGGAAAGTGGGTCTGTTTTTACGCGTTTAAGTTGTTTTAGTATCTCTTCAAGGGCCTGCGAGTAGGTCTCTGGCTTGGTGCCGCAGTAGGCATACAGGTGACCAGGGTAGGCGTTGCGCCTTGAGAAGGAGGAATAGACCGAGTAGGCCAGACCTTTGCGCGCCCGCACCGTGTCCCAAAGCCGCGAGGAAAGCCCTGGGGCGCCGAGTACGTCGTTGGTTATGCCAAGCGGAAAAAATACCGTGTCGGGCCGCTGTATGCCTTGCTGGATCACAGCGATGTAGGTTTGAGGGACGTCTTTGTCTATAAAATAAATCACTCTCGAGGTATTGCGCGCGGGGGGCGGGATCTTTGTGGCTTTTATCTCCCTTTTCTCCCATTTTCCGAAGCGCTGCTTGAGTTTGGCCACGATCTCTTCGTTGGAGCCGTAGCTGCCGCTTACGGCCATAATGATGTTATTCGGCCTGTAATAGGCGGAATGCTGCGCCTTGAGGTCGGCGATGGTTATGGACTCTACTACCGCGGCCTCTGTTCTGCGGCCGTAGGGGTGATCCTTGCCGTAATAGCTGCGAAGGGCTTCGCGCATGACCGTCTTGCCGGGGTCGTCGTTGCGCCTGCGTATCATCTCAATTTCGTTTTTCTTCAATATCTTAAACTTCTCCGCGTCGAAGGCCGGGTTCATCAGCACGTCGGCGTAAATGTCCAGCACCGTGTCCAGGTCCTTCTTAAGGGCGAACATGGAGAAACTGGCGTCTTCTATGTCCATTGAGGAACTTAATGAGGCGCCCAGGTATTCCAGGGTCTTGTCTATCTCTTCCGGTTTGTAGGAGAGGCTGCCGCCGTCCTCAAGCATGCTTGAGGTTATTGCGCCTAAGCCCACTTTATCGGCCGGATCATTGATCGTGCCGGTGCGCACCACCGCGCTTATCCTGATAGCCGGAAGCGAGGGGTCGTTAAGAAGGTACAGCGTCATGCCGTTTTCCAGAACCAGACGCTCGCCCTTTGGCGGATTGAAGTCCAGGGGGGCGGCTTTGGGAAGGTTCAGTGGGGTCGCTCTGACCGCAGAAATGGATATCGCCATAATAACTCCTAAGGCCGACGCTTTTATCAGGGTGTTCTTCATTTGGAGTCTCCTTTCCCATGTATGGGTACCGCGGCCGCCGGTTGGCGAAGGAAACCTACGGTGTAATTGCTGCGGACAAGGTATTTGGCCGCAGCTTTGGAGACATCCTCAGGCGTGACCTTCCGAAGCTCGTCTATCATCTTCCAGTCGAACTTCCAGTCGCCCATTATCTGCTCTGAAACGGAAAGGCTCTGTGCCGTTTCAAGACTTGATTCCAGATTTTTAACCAGTTCAGCCTCGTGGGCGTTCACAATCCTCTCCATCTCCCAGGCTGTGGGCGGCTCGGCTTTGAGCTTCTCTATCTCGTCCCAAATCGCGGTTTCCAGCTCCTCCACCGTATGGGGGGCTTTGGGTGCGCCCACTACAATGAACAAGGAGGGGTACCGGGACGAGGTGGTGGCGCCTGACGCGGCGTAGAGGGCCAGCTGTTTGCCCTCGACCAGGGTCCGGTAAAAACGCGCCGTCTTTCCGCCTGACAGCACATCGCTGGCCATTATGAGCGGGTACATATCCTGGCTGCTGAAGCCGGGATTGTGAAAGCCCATCCGCAGTGAAGGATTGGCCTTGAAGAAAAGGTTGAATCTCTTTTCAGAGTTCTGTTTGGGCTCCCTGGTATAGGTAGTGTCTGGCAGCTCGGCCGGGCTCCAGGCGGAGAAGTGGTTTTCAGCGAACTTTATGACATCGGCCGGTTTCACATCCCCGACTATGGCCAGGGTGGCGTTATTGGGCACATAGAACCTGCGGTAGAAATTCTCGGCGTCGGTCCTGGTGAAGGTCTTTATGTCGTCCATCCAGCCGACGATGGGATACCTGTAGGGGTGCGCTTCGAAGGCAGTGGTGGTAAGGAGCTCGCTAAGGGCGCTCTCCGGCTTGGCCTCGTACATGCGCCGCTCTTCCATTACAACGCTGCGTTCCCTGTAAAACTCCCGCAGTACGGCGTTCTTGAATCGGTCGGCTTCCATAGCCATAAGGGTTTCAAGCTGGTTGGCGGGCAGGGCTACCGTGTAGAAAGTATAATCATACCCTGTGGCCGCGTTGAGGCCGTTCTCTCCCAGGTTCTTGTAGATCTGACTGAATTCGTCTTTGAGGATATAGGCGTCCGCCTCTTTCTCGGCCGCTGCGAGGGCTTTTTTTAGTGTCTCCAGGGCCGGCTGGTCCGGGTTGGGTTTGCGTTCCTCGGCTATAAGGGCCCTGGCGGCGACCTCGATCTTGTCGAGGGCGATCTTTTCTTTCTTGTAATCCTTTGTGTTTATCGTCTGCGTGCCTTTGAAGGCCATATGCTCGAACAGATGAGGCAGACCGGTCTTGCCCTTCGGGCTGTCGACGTTTCCCACCTTGAAAGCCATCGAATAGGATATCGTAGGCGCGAAGTGCTTCTCAAGAATGATCAGTTTCAGCCCGTTCTTGAGGGTGTAGGAGACCACAGGCGGATATTTGGGGTCGGTTTCTTTTACCGCGCCTTCTGGGAGAGAGGCGTCCGGGGTGCCTTTTGCGAACGAGGGCTGGCAAAACAATAAAAAGCAGGGGAGAAAAAGGGAAAGTTTCATTATGTCCTCGGGAGAAAAAGGTTGGGGTGGTAACACCGCTTTATTATACTAAATGACTTCAATACCGGAATTAAGAAGGGCGCGTTTCCGCGCCCTTCTTAAACCTACGCCGTTCTTGTTACTTCTTGGCGCAGAGCAGTAGGGTGGCCACGGCGAACACCTTGGCGTCGCCCATCATGTGGTCTATCACGCAGTATTCGTTGGGCTGGTGGGCGCTTTCGTTAAGGCGTGAGTAGACCACCACCGGCAGATGCAGGCGCCTGAAGAAGGCCGCCACCGTGCCGCCGCCAATGCCGTAGGCTTTGGGTTCCACGTTTAGAACTTCCTTTATGGCCGTCTTGAGGGCGGTCACAATGGGGGCGTTCTGGTCGGTAGGGGGCGCGGCCTGCGCCTCCTGCTGGGGCTCGAAAGCTATCTTCACGCCGAATTTACCCTCCACCTCGTCGGCCAGGCGGCGCATCTCGGCTTTCACCTCGGCCAGCTGGTAAACCGGCATCACGCGGCAGTCCATGTAGAAAATGTCCTCTCCGGGCAGGGTGTTGACGTTGGGGACATTGGCCTCTTTTTTGGTGGGTTCGAAGGTGCTGATGGGCGGCTCGTAAAGCGCGTCCTTGTGCGGGAATTTCTCGTAGAGGCCCTGGTATTTCACCACCAGTTCGCTGGCGGCCTTGAAGGCGTTTATGCCCAGCGCCGGGCGGCTGGCGTGGCATTGTTTGCCGTGGGTTATTACCTTCATCCATAATATGGACTTTTCTGCCACCTCTATCAGGGAGCCGTCCTCCACGCCGGAGTCCGGCACGAAGAACACGTCGTCTTTGCCGAAGATGTCGGGCTTGTTCTCGGAGATATAGTCCGCGCCGAAGCCCGAGCCGGTTTCCTCGTCGGCGCAGAACAGCAGGGCTATGTCGTATTCCGGCCTGTAGTTCAGTTCCATCATGGCCTTCACCACCATTATGCTGGAGACTATGGCCTGCTGGTTGTCCTCCACGCCGCGGCCCACCAGTTTGCGGCCCTGCACCTCCATTTTATAGGGGTCGGACTTCCACAATTTGGCCTCGCCGGGCGGGACAATGTCCAGGTGCGCCATGAACCAGATGGTCTTGGCAGAGCTTAACCCCTTATAGCGGGCTATGACGTTGGGGCGTATGCCGTTCTTGGCCTCTTTCTGCGGGGCGTTTATCCATTCTATGGAATCAAATTTAAGTTTCTTCAGCTCGCCTTCCAGCCAGGCCGCCTTATCGTACTCGCCGTTGCCGCCGCTGGACGGGGCCAGGGCCGGGATGGCGGTAAGGCCGCGCTGCAGCTCTATGGCGTAATTTTCGTAGGATTCGATTTTCTTGATTATCTGGTCTTTCATCTTTTTCTCCTGGGGCTTAAAAAAGTATACCTATTGGGCAGGACCAAAGCAATGCGCCGGCGCGCGGCCCATAATGTATAATTTTCCCATTGGACCGGCCATGGGCCGCGGCGGCGGAAACAGGAGAGAGATGAGAAAAATATTACTGGCTTTAATTTTCGCGGCGGCCCTGCCGCTTAAGGCGGCTGAAATCCAGTTCGTCGAGAGCGCGCCGGACGAAACGGTATACGGCTCCACACTGGCGGCCAGGCCGGCCGCCGTATGGCTGGCTATGATAGGCTCGGCCAAAAAGACCCTGGATATCGAGCAGTTCTACATAGCCGACCTGGCCGGGGAAGTGCTTGAACCGGTGCTCTCCGCGGTAAAGGACGCGGCCAAAAGAGGCGTAAAAGTGCGCTTTATGGTGGACAAGGTAATGATGAAGGAGAGCGGAAAGTCCCTGCCGGCCCTAAAAGAGGCCGGCGTAGAGACCAGCGTAATAGATTTTAAGAAAGCCGGCGGCGGGGTACAGCATGCCAAGTTCTTTATAGTGGACGGGGTCGAGGTTTACGTCGGCAGCCAGAACTTCGACTGGCGCTCGCTCAAACACATACACGAACTGGGGCTCAGGCTGAAGAGCTCCAAAGCCGCGGCGGACCTGGCTATAGTTTTCGAGGCGGACTGGGCATTGGCGGGCGGCGCCGAGCCCAGGAGAATGTTCGCTAAAAAAAGCAAAGCCGCCATTACCTCCGCCAAGCCGGAGAAAGCCGTTCTCAACGGCGCGGAGGTCTCATACAGCCTGGCTTTCAGCCCGGTGAATTTCGTCCCCAAGGGCGCCGATACGGAGATAAATGAATTGCTGAACCTGCTGGATAAAGCCAAACGCACGGTGCGCGGCCAGGTCATGACCTATTCGCTGGAAGAACACGGTTCGAAGCGCTGGGCCGACCTGGACACGGCCTTCAGGAAAGCCGCCGCCCGCGGAGTAAAGGTGGAACTGGTCTTCGCCGACTGGGCCATGGGCGGCAAAGCCGACCGCGATATAAAAGCCCTGTCAAAAACCGAGAATATCCATATAAAAATTGCCTCTATCCCCCAGCATAGTTCCGGCCTTATCCCGTTCGCGCGGGTGGAGCATCTTAAATACCTGCTGGTGGACGGGGAAACCGGGTATATAACCACCTCCAATTGGGGTCCCGGTTACTTCCTCACTTCCCGCGGGGTGGCCGTCTTCGTAAAAGGCCGGGCGGCCGCCGCCGTTATAGAAGATATATTCAACAAGACCTGGGCCGGGCCCTACTCCCAGCCGGTGGATCCGCTGAAAGAATATAGGCCCGTAAAGAGAATTTAACCCCTGTTTGCCTGGCTTTATTGAGGCTGGCGGCTATAGCGGCGCGGCAAAGCCGCTCTATGCGGGTGGTTGGGGGCGGAGGAACGGATCAGCGGGCGGGGTGGGCCGCCAGCTCTTCGGTAATTACCGGGGAGAATATGCTCTGTTTGAAGTCTTTCCTCAGGGTTTTAGAGAAAAGCTTGAAATCGTATATGTAGGCGAAATGCCAATTCTTGAGGTTCTTAAGGAAGAACAAGTCCCTTATAGCGTCGTCGCGCAGCGAATGGTCCAGATCGGCGGCCAGATTTATCTGCTCCTCCACCTTTACGGTCCAGTCGTCCTGCAGCCCGTTCTTGTCCGCGGCCAGTATCTCGTTGGAGAAAAAATCGTTCTTCGCCCAGAGGTTCACCCAGTAGCCCACGTTGGCGGGCTTGGTGACGTGCTGCTGCAGATGCCCGGCGTTTATCTGCAGTTTCATGAATATGTTCAGCCACCAGTGGCCCGGCACCAGGGGTGAGCCCAGGGTTATCAGCTTTTCTATTCTCACCTCCGGGCTCGCAACCGCCAGCCGGTGCAGCACCGTATGGGCCAGCACCGTGCCCCAGCTGTGGGCTACAAGGTACACCGGCCGGCCCTCGCTTTTGGCCGCGGCGAATATCCTTTTTATCTCTTTTTCAACGATTGGTACCGCTACGTCGCTTTCGTCCGGGTCGCGGGACCAGCGCACCGGCACCAACTCGTATTTACCCGCCGGCAGAACGGCCCGCAGGTTGGCGTCCAGGTAATCGTCGGGGAACCTGGAATACACGCCGGATGTCTCGGCCTCGGCCCCCACGCTGGCGATACAGGAGGCGAACATATCCTCGTCCAGGACCTTCCCCGGCTTGAAATGATCCACTATGCCCTGGAAATAGGCCAGTTCCAGCTTGCCCAGGCCTATCTCGGTAAATTCAACGCCCACTATGGATATGACCACCGGTTTTGTTGCCGCCATGGGGGCCGGGTCGGCCGGCTCCGGCACCGGAGCGGGCTCCTGGTCGGCGCAGGCGCCAGCGCCGTCAAAGCAGCGGGTGTTCAGAGCGGGAGCGGCGGCGGAAGCCGTCCCGGAGCAGAGAAAAGCGAAAAACAGGGTAATGAAAAAGCGTGTGATCATTGCTGGGGATATTATATTACATCGGGGGCCGCTTGATAAGAGGCGGTCAACCCAAAAGCAACCCAAAAGGAGCCAGCCTCCTTTTTGAATTCAAAAGGAGGCTGGCTCCTTTTGGGGCTGGGGCGGCTGGCCGGCGGTCAGGGCCGCGGGGGCAGTTCGTAGAGGCTGATCTTCTTATTGGTGTCGCAGAAGTATTTCAGCGCCCAGGGCGTGGGGAAGAATATCACCGGGTTGCCGTCCGAGTCGGAACCCAGCCGCACGTTGTCGCCCAGGTGTATCATGCCGGAAGACAGCTGCGCCGCGCCGTCCGCGTCCAGCCAGCGCACAAACTGCCACGGGGCCGGCTCTATCACCGACTTTACGCCGTATTCCTCTTCCAGCCTGTACTGCGTCACCTCGAACTGCAGCGGCCCCACGGCCGCCAGCAGCGGGGAGGAACTGGGCGCGTCCTTCACCTGGAACTGCTGCACCACGCCCTCCAGCATCAGCTGCTCCAGGCCCATCCTGAAAGGCTTGAACTTGGACGGCACCGGGTTGGTCAGGTAGGTGAAACATTCTGGCGGGAAGCGGGGGATCTCGTTGAAAACTATGGCCGGGTCCTCGGTCAGCGTGTCGCCTATCTTGTAGTCCTGGTGGCCCACCAGGCCCACGATGTCGCCGGGCCAGGCCTCGTCCACCGTTTCGCGGTCCTGGCCGAAAAGCTTATTGGAATTGGACAGCCGCACCTTCCTGCCGTCGCCCATGTGGTGCACGGTCATGTCGCGCGTGAATTTGCCCGAGCAGACCCGCACAAAGGCCACCTTGTCGCGGTGGCGGGGGTTCATGTTGCCCTGTATCTTGAATATGAAGCCGGAGAACTCCGGGGTCTCGGGGCTTATGGAGTTGATGCCGGCGTCCCGCGGGCCCGGCGGGGCCGAGTGCTCCACAAAGCCGTCCAGCATCAGTTGTATGCCGAAATTGTTGACCGCGCTGCCGAAGAACACCGGCGTGACCTCTCCGGCCAGCACGGCTTCCTGGTCGTAGGCGGTGCCGGCCAGGTCCAGCATGCCCGCTTCGTCTATAAAATTGGCGTAGCTGACCGGGTCCAGCTTGTCCTTTATCAGCGGGTCTTCCAGGCCGGCCGTCTCCACGCCGGCCTTGTAGGCGCCGCCGGGGGTGCGTTCGAATAAATGCGCCTGCCGCGTCATGCGGTCGTAGACGCCGCGGAAATCCTTGCCGTTGCCCATCGGCCAGTTCACCGGGAAGGGCTTGAGCCCCAGCACTTTCTCCAGCTCGTCTATCAGTTCCAGCGGCTCGCGCGAGGGCCGGTCCAGCTTATTCATGAACGTGAATATTGGGATGTGACGGCGGCGGCAGACCTCGAAAAGCTTCAGCGTCTGCGCCTCTATGCCCTTGCCCGCGTCTATCACCATTATGGCCGCGTCCACGGCGGTGAGCACGCGGTAGGTGTCCTCGGAAAAGTCGCGGTGGCCGGGGGTGTCCAGCAGGTTTATGCGGAAGCCGGCGTAGTCGAACTGCAGCACCGTGGAGCTGATGGAGATGCCGCGCTTCTTCTCCAGTTCCATCCAGTCGGAGGCGGTGGCGCGCTGGTTCTTGCGGGCCGTGACGGTGCCGGCCAGGTGCAGCGCCCCGCCGTAAAGCAGCAGCTTCTCCGTCAAGGTGGTCTTGCCGGCGTCGGGGTGGGAAATTATGGCGAAAGTGCGCCGTCTTAAGATCTCGTTCATGGTGACTGTATATAGATTATCCCTTATTTGGCGCTCAAAACAAACAGACGGCGAAAATTACGGTCGGGCGGGATTTTTTGAGGAAAACCTGAACCCGGCCTGAGTTTTTTCTAAGTTCGGCGGTCTACAATATGAAATGAGGAAGGGGGGTATTCAGCTCGCTAAAATATCGTTGACAGATGTCAACCAATTGTTATATCTTTGCCAGGTTGCGTGATTCATCATGGGGTGGGATTGCCCACTAAAATGTTTTTTAATTTGTACCGCGCCGCCCGCAGGCGGGCGCGCTTATTACGGAGGGACTATGCGCTTGTTCAATAAAATAATCCTGGCGGCAACTCTCGCGGCGGTTTCCTCGGGCCTCGCCTGGGCCGTAGGGACAACCACCACTATCCGGGTTCGCGTTGAGATCGCCAACCACACTCCCGTAAGCGGGGCCGACGTCATGCTGGTAAATTACGGCATGAACGGTCCCACGTCAAATTCTACTGCCGCGGTGACGGACGCCACCGGCGTTTATACATTTACTGTCAGTACCGGTCTGAGTTATAACCTATACGTTAACAAGCATGGCTATTCTCCGACCATGCGCGACCAGTTCAATAACCCAGACCCGTCGGTGCAGCGCTATTTCTGGACCATGCCGGGGATGCCGCTTTCTTCCACGGTTACCGTAATGAACGACCAGGTTAATGTGGGACAGATCAGGTTGCCGTTCACTCATGCTACCTTTAGTAAAGTCCTTTTTGGCGGCGTTAACGTTATGGGGTTGCAGGAGCCCGGCTTTTTCGGCATAACCCAGTCCAACGACACCGGAGTCGGCACGCTTACCGTGGACAATGTGCCTTACGCCGAGGCAAATACCTACAATATAGGCATTTACGACCCCGAAAAGAACCGCGGCATAAACAGGAATGTTATGACGGCGCTGGGGTCAGGCACTTCGCCCATAATTTTCACCTCCGCCGATTTTGACAACTCCGTGCCCCCGACCCGCGTGGAGAATAACGTTAGCCAGAACTCCGGTGCCAGGGCGACAGACGGCGTAGAAGGCGTTATACAGGAAGTGGGCTACTCCACCAACACCCTGCCCCACATGGGCATTAATTTCCACTATTGCAATCCCAGCTACGGCAATTCCACCATCTGGGCCAACAGCGACGATAATGGCCGCTTCCAGCTCTTTGGCCTGATCCCCGGCGTTACCTATTACGCCGAAGTGATGGGCGGCTGTTCCTGGCGCCAGAATTCCGGGCCGGTGGGCTGCTTCGCGCCTTCCCGCAACCCCGGCCTTACGCAGGACCTGTGCCTGTCCAATCCTCCGCCCCCGGCTCCCGGGGCCAACGATTTCCTGTATATCAGTTCGGCCGATGTGACGTATGTCACTTTGCAGCTCGCGCGGATGCCAAGGAGCGCCGGCAATATAAGCGTGTATGTTAAGGCCAGCAACGGTTCCGCTATCCCTAACTCTACAGTCAACATCAATCCCGACGGTTCCCCCTGGCCCAAGACACCGACCAGCTGCCAGAGCAACAACTACTCCGACTACGTTTCCACTCCCGGCTTTGCCAACGCTAACTTCAACGCCACCACCGGCTATGCGCTGGTGGACGGCCTGCCCAGCGGCAATTACACTATAAACGTCTGGACCCCTTTCTCCAACGGCGGCAATTCGAACGCCGGCTTCAATAGCGGCGTTGACGGCCAGTCGCCGGCGTGGGGAATGAACATGAGCGGCGGCAACTGGATGCAGGCCCACTGCTACGGTACCGGCGTGGACGACTACCGCGTTACCGTGGACACAGACCCCGCCACCAACGACGGCCAGATGTTGCATGTGTATGACAGCTCCGGGGCGCCTGTGCTTGACGGGGCCGGCGTGCAGCTTTCCTCCATTACCTATATAATACCTACGGGAACCAACCATACTGGCCTGGTGACCGGCACTATCAAGTTCCCCGGCATCGTGGACCTGCGTGAAACGCCTATAATGGTAACGCTGTACTCCCAGTGCAACAGCACCTTCTCTTGCCAGGGCGGCGGCAACTTCGCGCCCATAGATGGCAACGGAGCCGCTTCTTACACTTACTCCGTCAACGTGGCCAGCGGCGCGGCTTATTATATGAATGTGAGCGCTACGAAGTGGGGCCGCATCAACAAGGGCGGCGGCGACAACACCATACACCTGGAGTCCACGGGGACTGCCGTGGTAAATATGGAATTCGCCCCGGCCGGCATAGTTTCCGGTACGCTCTATAAACCGGACGGCACGGTATTCACCCCGGCCAACAACCAGTATATCTGGATAGGCGCGGACAATAATGCCGGCTGGTCCAATAGCCAGCTGCAGAAAGACGGCACTTTTGTCATGAGCGACGTGCTGCCCGGTATAAACCGGTTCAGGGTCGGATCCAGCGGCGGCAGCGTGGGGGGCGTGACCTTCGATTACGCCCTGGGCCTGCCTGCCCCCACGGTCAACGTTATAGCCGGCAGCACGGCCACGGTCAATCTTAACCTAGTTAATGCCACGCGCGTCGGCATACAGTTCAACTCCGCTAAAACCCCGGACAGCAGCGTTGTAATGAGCGGTTCGGACGCCATGATCGGCTTTAAAGTGCTCCCTGTTTCGGCCGGTACCGTGCTGAACGGGGCCGCCATACAGAAAATGCTCTCAAAGGGCGGCGACTCCGGAGATTCGGTGCGGTTCAATTTCTCCCCCCCTACAGATCCCGGCACCGAGGGACCTTGCGGCCAGGGCTGGCCAGGCGGTTTCTGCGGCGACGCGGTGCCCTCGCCGGTAGTCTACGACCTCTACCTGATGCGTTCCGGCGACTTCGGCAAGATGGAAGGTACGCCCATTCCCAACGCGCCTTATCCGCATTTCGTCATGATCTCCTCGAGCAAGAACGTTATTGTGGACAGTGTCCACGCGAACGGGCTGGTCGCCTTGCCTTACGGCGGCGGTGTGTCCAGCGGCGTGGTCGTCAACATGACGCCTTCCGTGGATATGTCCGACTGGGGCAATGCCACGGCAAAAGGCGCCGTAACGGCGAATAACTTCTTCAGGCAGGCGGATTTTGAATCGCTCGGAGGCGACTTTGACAGGTTCATGGAATACCTGCCGCTCCTTACTCTCTACGACGAGAACAGCAAGTTCAGCGCGGCCGGCATAGTTGTGCCGTCCCCCGCCTTCATCGCCGTTCACGACCAGGACTTCAACCTGGCTTTCGCGCAGGGCTATACGGCGTTCAAGAACCTGCTGGATTCCGCCAACGGCTTCGGTTACGAAATCCGCGGCCTGAGGCCTTCCAAATGCTATACGGCGGTGCTTACCACGCCTAATTACCCGCATTACCAGACGCGTATCTGCACCGGCGTCAACAAGTCCACGGTCACGCTTAATATAGACATGGATACACTGGTAGGCGCGGGCGCCACCATTCTGGGCCTGGTAAAGAGCAGCGCCACGCCTTCTGTAGCGCTGGCTACAGCTACCGTGGAGATAGCGGGCGAGGGTGTAGAGCCCCGCACGGCGGTTACCACTTCCACCGGGGCTTTCCGCTTCGAGGGTCTGTCCGCCGGCACTGTGAAGATAAAGGTTACGGCCGACGGTTACGCTCCCGCCACCGCTGAACTGGACCTGACCGGCAGCAATATCTACCAGCAGGCCTTCTTCCTGTTCCCGGCCCCGGGTTCCATTAACGGCACCGTCTACTCACAGAAGCTGCCTTTCGCCAAGGTGCAGCCGGGCGCGCTTCTCTACGCTTACGACGATACATACAACGGCACTAACCCTACCGCGCCGCTGCCGCTGCTTAAGGCCGTCACCGGTTCGGATGGTACCTATACCATAAACGGTCTTGTTACCGGTCATGTGTATAAAGTGTTCCTTAAAGTGCCGGGCAAGTATACGCTTAACCAGGCGGTTACGGCCACGGCGGGCGTGGTTACCGGCGTGGACTTTACTATGCTGCCGAAACCTCTGGATATAGAGGTTTTCGCCAGGATGAACACCGAGAAGGACGTCTACGAGTTCACCGTGCTGAACCCGCAGGACTTTAAGACAGGCTTCATCAACTGGGGCGAATCCCCTTTCGATCCCGCGCACGTTTCCACCGTCACCATGACCAAGCTTAACAGCGGTGAACTGCACGGCGAGATCCCGCTCGGCCTTCTCAATCCGACAAAGACCTATGTGCTGCAGGGCGCGGCCTTGTCTTATTCCGGTAAGAGCGTGGTCCGCGAGATACTGTTCGGCAAGGGTTATAAAGGCAACGCCAACCAGAACATAGACAACGCTATAATCGGCGACGACTCCGACGACGGCTTCGGCCGCAAGAGCAACGAGGCCCCCATAGACAAGAGCGGCGGCGATTTCTCGGCGCTATCCTTCCCGCCAGGGGTGCTGCAGCCGGTATCTACGGGCGCCATTCCCTCGTGCACGTTCACCGGCACCGGCAAGGACGACGCTTCCGTGGCGGACAAGGTCAACGCGCTGGGCTCCGACGCCTTCGCCGGCAACCTCTACACGGTGTCCATGTCCAGTATAGCCACCAACGAGAACAAGGACTTCGAACTTACCCTGGCCTACGACAAGACCACGGCCAACCTTAATGACCTGGCGGTGTCTCAGTACAACACCACCACCAGCAAGTGGGAGGAAGTGCCCGGCGTGGCCACCATCAACCCCGTGAAAGGCACGGTGAAGGTGAAGCTTAAGAAACTGGCCTCGGTACTTTCAGTGAAACAGGCCGGTACCGCCCCCATGGGCGTGTTCGACGGGCGCCAGTACGTGGTGCGCCCGCAGGCCACCAGCAGCAGCACCTCCGGCACTTTCGCGGTGGTGCGGCCTTCAGTGGCCGGCGACGCCTTCGCCGGTTCCAAGATGAAGGTCTTCAACTACCCGAACCCCTTCAGCCTGAAGCTGAAGACCGTGACCGCCCACAACCATGACGCTGGCAACCTGGCCTCGCTGACCACCAACGGCACGTTCATACATGTGGAAGTGCCCGCGGCCAACGGCGGTCCCTGCCGCATCCGCATCTACACGCTGGCCGGAGAGCTGGTCAACGACCTGAGCAACACCTGCGTGGGCGGCAAGTACAACTACTTCGAGTGGAACGGCCACAACAAGGGCGGCCAGGAAGTGGCCAACGGCGTTTATTACGGCGTCGTCGAACTGTCGGGCAAGGCGCCCGACCTTAAGGACGCCACCTTCAAGATGGCCGTAATAAAGTAGACCGGATTAAAACTGAGGAGAGACTATGAAACATAAAATATGGCTTTCAGCGGCTTTAATGCTGGGAACTTGCGGACTTCAGGCGGCCGGCGTCGGCACTACCGGCGCCAGCTTCCTTAAAGTAGGGGTCGGGGCCAGGGAACTGGCCTTGGGCTCGGCGGCCAGCGTCCTCACCGAGGGCGCCAACGCCGCCAACTGGAACCCCGGCAAACTGGCCGGGCTGAAGCAGAGATCCCTGAGCGCCAGCTACAACATGCTGTTCATAGACGAATCACAGGGCTACCTGGGCTACGCCGCGCCGCTCGAGAACGGCGCGGGGGTGATAGGGGCGGGCGTCAATTACCTGACCGTCGCCGACATAGAGAAGCGCGCCGGGGACACCGACAACGCCGACTCCAAGTTCAGCAACAACAATATGGCGGTGAGCCTCTCTTACGCCAGGGCCGAAGTGCGCCCCAACCTGGCGCTGGGCGTCAACCTCAAGTACATATCGCAGAAACTGGACACCCAGACCGACAAAGCTATAGCGCTGGACCTGGGCTCCACCTATAAGATCAGCTCCGCCTGGACCGCGGCTTTCGTGGTGCAGAACCTGGGCGGCAACATCGGCCCGGATAAACTGCCGCTCATATTAAAGTGCGGCGCGGCCACCAGGTTCTTCGGCGACAAACTGGCCGTGGCCGCGGACGCGGACTGGCTGGCCAACGACGAACGCTTCTACCTGGACCTCGGCGCCGAATACGCGCTGAAGGGCGGCCTGGCTTTCCGGGCCGGCTACCAGCTGGGCCGCTCCGCCGACAAACTCGGCGGTCTGACCGGCTTCGGGGCCGGCCTGGGGCTTAAGTTCGACCGCTTCGCCCTGGATTACGCCTACGTGCCTTTCGGCGACCTGGGCGACACGCACAGGATGACGCTGGGATTTAATTTCTAGACTTTGTCTGTGCCGTAACGGGGGCTATGCCCTTCAGACGGCTTAACACAAACACCGGGAGCTTCTCTTGAAAAAAATAATAGCAGCGGTACTGCTTTTGGCGCCGGCTTCGGCCGGCGCTAAAGGTTTCGAATTAATGGGAAAGCTGGACCTTTTCGGGGGCCAGTATTTCTTTGAAGGCCAGTCAGGGGCCGTTAACGGCTACGGCGTGCTGGACGCCCAGCTGGCCAAAAGCTACTCCGCCAGCTCGGGTTTTTACGCCAGCCTGCGGTCGGTCTACACCGGCTTCAAGCAGGTGAACGAACTGTCCGGCGGCGGTACTCTTTTTCAGCAGAGCCTGGACAACACCCTCGGCGCCAAGTGGATAAAACGTTACGAGGGCGGCTATTCGCTGAAGCCCCGCCTGGGCGTAAAGAACCAGCTTTTCCGCGAGACCAAGGACGAAAAGTGGAGCCAGGGCCTGTACGATTTTATGCGCTACGAAGCCGGCCTGACGCTGGAGCGCAAGACCCGCCTGGGCCTTTCCACGCCGTGGATATACCAGCTCTCCTGGGACGTGTATTACACCCGTTATACGCGGTTCAAGTCGCTGGCCAGCGAGTACGGGGCCGAGCTCTCGGCGCCCAACCCCGGCACCAGGATACTCGACACTGTTACCAACCAGCTGGCCTATGCCAGCGAATTCGATCTGCCAAATTTCGTCAAGGCGGACCTGTTCGCCGCCGTATCGCTGATCGGCTACCAGGACCAGAAGGTTATAAACTCGGACGGCAAATATCTTTCCTCCAAGCGGTCGGATTCCTACCAGGCGCTCAACCTGGGGGTTTCCAAACGCTATAACGATATAGACGCGCTTGGCCGTATCCGCCCGGTGCTTGGCGTAAGCCTGGGCCTGGCCAACCTGATGTCCAACCAGAACCACCTGGACACGGACCCCAAGCACCTTAAGTACGTGCGGGCCTTTTACGACTACACCGAGGCGCGCCTGGCACCCAGCGCCCAGTTCACGTTCATCTCACCGGGCCTGGTGCTGCGCACCACTTACGAGTTCGCCGTGCGCGGCTACTCGGACAGGCTCGCCCAGAAATCCGACGGGGCCTATACCTCGAAGAAGCTGGCTCAGTATTCCAACAGCTTCAACGCGGAAGCCTCCTACCCTATAGCGGCTTCCCTGGACGCCAAACTGCAGGGCAACTGGTCGGCCTCCCGTTCCAACAACCGGTACGAGCAGGTGTACCGCTATAGCTATAACAGCTCGATGTACTTCGCCGGGCTGGAATGGAGATTTTAACCATGAAATATATTAACGCGTTGACCGTGCTGTTAATTGCGGCGGGCCCCTGCGCCGCCATGACGCAGGACATCATTATGATCCCCGAGGGCACGGTGGAGGCCCGCGCTTCCCAGGCTTCAGCGTGGGTCAACGTGACTTCCGGAGTTAAAATAAAAGCCGGCGCGGAAATACGCACCGCCAAGGATTCCAAGGCCGGGGTGGTGTTCCCCGACGGTTCGCGTTTTCAGCTTGGCAACAATACGCTCTTCGCGGTGGAGGATACCAGCAAAAAAACGGCGGGCTTCAAGCTTAAATTGGGCAAGCTCCGGGCCGTGGTGGCGGGTTATTTCGCCAGCCGGTTCGAGGTGCGCACCCCGGCCGCGGTCTGCGCCGTGCGCGGTACCCAGTTCGATATAGAGGTGGGGGAGAAGGGCGAAACGGAGATGAACGTTTCCGAGGGCCTTGTAGAGGTTAACGACTCCAAGGGCAAGATGGCCGTGGTTTCCTCCGAGGAGCGCATAAAGATAGGCATGGACGGCATGTCCAAGCCCGAGGGGATATCCCTTAAGGACGAGCGGGCCGGCGGCGCCGCGCGGCCTATGGCCGTGCGCCAGGAGACGGCGCGCGAACGCACCCGCACCATGCTGGAGGAGCTCCGCAACCGAGAGCTTAAGGCCAACGAGGCCCAGCTGGGTAAAGATTCAATAGACGCTTTCGGTAAGCGCGTGCGCCTTGAGGAATATCTCCTGCGGCCCACGGACAGCGAATTTAAACTGCTTTTCCTGACCCACCGCGCCGAGGAGAACCGCCTGGACTGGGGCCACCTGATAGAGCGCTTCAACTCCAAGATCCCCGACGACATCAGCCAGGTGGGCGGCATAATAGACGGTATGTACATGTCAGCCACAGCCCCCGCTAACTGGATGAAGTATTTTGAGGTGTATCTGACCAATACCGTCGACAGCATCAAAGAGACGATAGACTTTGCCGCTCCCACGCTGATAGACTTCTCCGGTTACGGCGCCGGCGTTGGTTCACGCTATTATCCCGGGTCTATCGACTATAAACAGATACTTTCCGGCCCGGGCGTGGCCTTGGCTGCTAATGCCGGAACAGGCGGCCTCGCTTCCGATGAGCGCATACAGTTCCAGCAGACGCAGGATTATAGCGCCGGCCAGTTCACCTTTACACAGAAAGTTGTTGACGGATTAGGTGTATTAGGTGTTCTTGAAAAAACCACCCTGGACCCGGCTGATGCCGTGAATGTTGCCGACGGCGGCACCAATATCACGGATAACGCGGGCCTCTGGGGCGGTCCTTACCCGTCGGATCCCGATTATTCCGCCACGATCAACCCGATTACTACGGAACTGTATCCGAGCGGGCCGGGCAAGGCGGATTATTTAATAACTACCACGTATGAGGATGGCTCTACAGTTTCCTCACGCAAACTGCTCGTTTCCAACGAGGGGAAGATCATGGGCACGACCTTTAACCCTGACGCACCCGCTGATTCCTTTCTCGAGCTGGGAAGTTTCAATCTGGAGCTGGTGGTCGGTTCCAACCTGTTCCAGGGGCGCAACATAGACGTGCTGCTCGCGCCTGAGATACTCACGCAGAAGAAAGAAGCCACTACCACCGCCGACAACTTCGTTCTGAACTGACGTAGTAGTTCTCAAATAAAAAACCTCCGGGTGCAGAGCCCGGAGGTTTTTTATTTGAGTGTGTTTGGTTTAATGCGTGCCGTGCATCCACTTGCGCAGCTTGGGGGTGATTGCCAGCAGTATGGCGGCGGCCCCCACGGCGGTGCCGGTGGGGATCATGTAGAACAGCGTGTGGTTCATGGCGTCGTAGTTGCCGGCGAAGAAGCCGCCCACGAAGTTGGCCGCGAACGACGACAACAGCCAGACGCCCATCATCAGCGAACCGAACTGCACCGGGGCCAGCTTGGTCACCAGCGACAGGCCGACGGGGGACAGGCACAGCTCGCCCAGGGTGTGGAAGAAATAAGCGCCGATGAGCCACATCACGCTTACCGGGCCGCTCTGCTGGTACATGGCGGCCGCGGCTATCATCACCACAAAGCCGATGGCCAGCAGCCCCAGGGCGATAACGAACTTTACCGGGCTGGAAGGTTCCTTCCCGGTCTCGCCCAGGCTCACCCACATCTTGGAGAAGAACGGGGCGAATATGAATATGAGCAGCGGGTTGATGGACTGGAAATAGCTGGCCGGCATTTCCCAGCTCCAGCCGAACAGGCTTATCACGCGGTTGGTTTCCCTGTCCGCGAAAAGCGTCAGGGAGCTGCCGGCCTGCTCGAAAGCCGACCAGAAGAATATGCTGAAGAATACCATTATGAATATAACGGCCACGCGCTGTTTCTCAACGTGCGTAAGGGAGGGGCCGTCGGTTTTGGCGGCGTAAGAGTAAGCCAGCGCGGCCAGAATAGCTACGCCCAGCAGCGCGTATATATAATTGGGTATCATCCCTTTCACGTCGTAGCCGCTGAACTGGAAGGCGCTGGCTATAAGGAAGACCAGCACTATGCCTATAAGGACGAACGGGACATATATTTTATCGCTCGGGTCGGCCGGCTTCATGCCTTTGTCGCCAAGCAGGGCTTTCTGCCCCCACAGGTACATCACCAGGCCCAGCACCATGCCAACGCCGGCGGCGCCAAAGCCCCAGTGCCAGCCCACTTTCTCGCCCAGCGTGCCGCAGACCAGCGGCGAGAAGAAAGCGCCCAGGTTGATGCCCATGTAGAAGATGGTAAAGCCGGCGTCGCGGCGCGGGTCGTTCTCTTCGTAGAGCTGGCCCACCACGGTGGAGATATTGGGCTTGAAGAAGCCGTTGCCCATTATAAGCAGTATCAGCGCCGAAAAAAAGAAAGGCAGCGGGGGGAAAGCCATGGCGAAGTGCCCCAGCGCCATAAGCGTGCCGCCCACAATTATGGATTTGCGCTGGCCCAGGTAGCGGTCCGCTATATAGCCGCCAAGCAGCGGCGTAAAATAGACCATGCCGGTGTACCAGCCGTAGATCTGCCCGGATTTCTCCGTGGAGAACATCAGGTACTTCACCATGTAAAGCACCAGGAGCGCCCTCATGCCGTAATAAGAGAAGCGCTCCCACATTTCCACAAAGAATAAAAGAAAAAGTCCCTTCGGCTGGTTATGGTGAATGCTCATGCCTGCTCCTAAACTAAAGATTACTGAATTATATAATAAGGCCCGGCCTCAATTCCCCGGGGCCGGGCCTTTTCCCCCGGCCAGCACGCGCAGGCCGTGGGCCGGCACTTCCACGGCGGCCCCGCCTTTCACGGTCACGGCCCGGCCGGTATAGAGCTCGGTGTAATTTCCGTCCGGCACTCCCGCGGTTTTGATCAGCGCGGGGGAGTCGGCCTTGTTCAGAAAGACAAAAGCGCCGCTCTCTTTGTAAACCCGCCGGAAGGCGTACTGGTCCCTGGCCGTATAAAGTCTTTTCTGCTTCCCTTTTTGCAGGGCCGGGCTGGCGCGCCGCATGGCGTTGAGCTTGCGCAGGTGGGCGTAAACCGGGCTGTCAGCCGCTTTCTTTATGCCGTCGGCGCCCAGCATGCGCCTGTTGTCCGGGTCGTCGCCGCCGGGCATCATGGTTTCCGTGCCGTAGTAGACGCAGGGGATGCCGCGCGCCGTGAAGTAATAATTCAGCGCGTCAAAATACTGCTCCGCCGCGGCCGGGCTGCCGCCGGCGCCCTCGCCGTTAAAGCGGGGCTTGTCGTGGTTGTCGAGGTACGTCACCAGCCAGGTGGGGTCGCGGTAGGCCCCGTCGTGCGCCAGCACCTCGTCCACGCCGGCGTAATCCCCGCCCTTAAAAACCTTTTCCAGCCGCCCCCAGCCGCCCATCGACGAGCCGGGCATATCCACCACGCCCATGCCGGCGCGCATGGGGCCGCCGCGCCCCAGTTTGGTGTAGCTCCCCAGCAGCTTATAGTCGTCGTTGGTCCAGATCTCACCGAAGATGAAGAGATCATGTTTATCCTTGCGCATGGCGGCGGTGAACTTGCGCCAGAAGCCCGGCTTCATCCAGCCCACGGTGTCCAGCCTGAAAGCGTCCACCCCCAGGGCCTGGTAGCCGCGGTAGATCTCCGTGAACCATTTCAGCGTTTCGGGGTTGTCGTCATTGAGGTCCAGCAGGTCCGCCAGCGCCGGGCCCTTGTGGTTGAACCAGTTTTCTTTGTCGTCGTAATAATCGAAGGTTTTGCCAAGCCCGGAAAGCTGGCCGCGCCGGGCGTACCACTTTACCGTCGGGGAAACGTCGCCGCCGTGGCCGTGGTTAAGCACAATGTCCTGTATTATTTTAAGACCGCGCGTGTGCGCCGCGTCTATCAGGTCCTTGTAGGAGGCCCCGGGCGACTCCAGATGCGGGTCAATTTTGGAGAAGTCCCACGCCCAGTAGCCGTGGTAGCCGGCCGCGTCGTAACTGCCGGCTGAGTTCACGTACCTGCCCGGCGGCTGCATCACCGGCGGGGTTATCCACACGGCGGAGAAGCCCATGTTCTTTATATGGTCCAGGTTGTCTATTAGGCCTTTGAAATCCCCGCCCTGGTAATAGCGCAGGTTGCCGGGCACATATTCGTCGCCGTAAATATTATTGTTCGCCGGGTCCCCGTCCACGAACCTGTCCGTCATTACCAGATAAATGGTCTCGTCGCGGAAATCAGGCGCCGGCTGCGCGGCCGGCAGCGCGCCCGGTTTTGCCGCCAGCAGCAGGCTTATTAAGGCCGTTATCAGGCAGATTTTCATGCTGCTAATTAAAGCATCTTAAAGCCTTTTCAGGCAAGTCGCCTCCCGCCCCGTGCCCCAACCAGCCATTCTTTATTAATATATAATTATAAATATATTTATATATACCTAAAAAATCCCAATTTTGGAGGTTCAACCTCCAACGGAGGTTGAACCTCCGAAATTGGGCAGGGGGCGGAGGGGGGAGAGTTTGTCGGTTTTGGGGAAAAATAATTGGCCCGTCGTAAAGCGGGAGGTTCTCCGACGTGAAAAATAATTGTTGACAGGATTTTTTTATTTGTGCTATACTAAACATGTTGTCGGAAACATGCAGCGCCCGAAAGGGAAATGAAACCGCAACCTTGAGCTCTTTAAAAGTTAAAACATCAGTGCGATAAAACCGAAAAGTTTTGGCCGCTTGAAGAACATAGTTCTTGATGCGGCACAAACAAAGTTTTGAAGCGCAACACTTCAAAAACCGTTTTCTCCGACGAGAAAAATAATAGTTGACAAGGTTCGCAGTTTTGTGATAATATTTCTTTACGGTCTCGTACACAAGCCGAGACTGTAACAAACGACTCGTACCAGTGGAGTGGATTCCACAAAACTGGATAGAGTTTGCTCTCTAAAAAATTATGTATGAATGGGCACCCTGAACGTGCGAAACAGGGGATGTCAAAAGAGGTAGGGCCTTAAAACCTTACTGAACTGTTGATCTATCCTGCGTAACATGTTGATGGTGTAATAAACACAAAAGCAATTACCTAAGGTGTGATAACCAAGTTGGTTAGAACAATAGTAATAGAGCTAATTAGAACTTCTCCGTAAATGCTAATTGTTAATAGCGATGTTTGCTATTAGTAATTACGGATTTTTTGGAGAGTTTGATCCTGGCTCAGAGTTAACGCTGGCGGCGTGCCTAACACATGCAAGTCGAGCGAAGAGTACCAGAATATCGGGCTCTTAGCGGCAGACGGGTGAGTAACACGTAAACAATCTGCCCTCGAATGGGAGACAACCTAGAGAAATTTAGGCTAATACCCCATACAATCTCCTTAAGGCATCTTAAGGGGATGAAAGGCCCGCAAGGGTCGTTCGAGGAGGAGTTTGCGGCCTATCAGCTAGTTGGCGGTGTAACAGACCACCAAGGCTATGACGGGTAGCCGATCTAAAAGGATGACCGGCCACAAGGGCACTGAGACACGGGCCCTACTCCTACGGGAGGCAGCAGTGGGGAATTTTGGACAATGGACGAAAGTCTGATCCAGCGACGCCGCGTGAAGGACGAAGGTTTTCGGATCGTAAACTTCTTTTGCAGGGGACGAATATGCGCAAGCATTTGACGGTACTCTGCGAATAAGCCACGGCTAACTACGTGCCAGCAGCCGCGGTAATACGTAGGTGGCGAGCGTTACTCGGAATTACTAGGCGTAAAGCGCGTGTAGGCGGGAGGTTAAGTTCGCTGTTAAATCTCATAGCTCAACTATGAAATGCCGGCGAATACTGGCCTTCTTGAATTCGGTAGAGGTAACTGGAATTCCAGGTGTAGCGGTGAAATGCGTAGATATCTGGAAGAACGCCAAAGGCGAAGGCAGGTTACTGGGCCGCAATTGACGCTGAGACGCGAAAGCGAGGGGAGCAAACAGGATTAGATACCCTGGTAGTCCTCGCCGTAAACGATGTAGACCAGGTGTGGGAGGTATCGACCCCTTCCGTGCCGACGCTAACGCATTAAGTCTACCGCCTGGGGAGTACGGCCGCAAGGTTAAAACTCAAAGGAATTGACGGGGGCCCGCACAAG
>DMXM01000014.1 GCA_003482905.1 Elusimicrobiota bacterium | reverse complement strand
CAGATCGAGAGCGGGTCGAATTCGGGGCCGCCGCCCCCGGTGACAACGCAGGCCCACTGGGCGCCGACCAATTGCAGAATAGAGCCGGCGGCGCAGCCGGCGGGGCTGAGTTTTTCTTTGGTCACGGAAGCGTCGGCGATATCCTGGGTCTGAATGGAGCCATCCACAATATGGCTGGAAACCAGAACATTACCTATCCTGTCGCCATTGAGAGAACCGGAATTTATTTTTGAAGCGTTAAGGTTATCCAGCCCGGAACCATCGCCCATAAACCAGCCGGCGGTCACGGACGAAGAAACTGTAATATAGCCCGCCACAGAGTGCGTGCCGAGCAGAACTATAGGATCGGTGCCGCCACCCTCATGAGTAGTGGCGTGAATGCCGGGGACCCCGGCGCCGGAAGTGGGCGTCCAAACGGCCCCGTTCCAGAACTTAACCACCTTAGAGGTAGAATCGTACCACAGGTCTCCGGAAGCAATTGCAGTGGGACTTGATGCCGCGGTAGTGTAACGCTTGCCGGAATGCAGAAGGCTGTTTACCGCGTACGGGGCGGAGGTCAGCTCCTCCCAGGGGAACATGGGCGTCCCCTCTATTACAAGCTGCAGCCACAAGCCGCCGGTCTGCCAGTCGCTTATGGTGGTGGGCTCAAGGTCCACCTTAAAAACACCGGTAGAAACGCCAACGTCGTATTCGGAACTTTCCCAGAGTTGAACGGCGGTGGCCGGGGCGGAAGAGTCGTATATGCGGAAGACCATCTTGCGCTGGCCGGTGACCAGGAAACCATTCTGACGGATATTGCCCTGGTAGGTGAACTTGACAGGGACTTCGGCGGATAAGGCTACAGGCCGTAAGTTATAGGCCGCAAGCAGAAGCGCGGACAGGGATAAAGCGCGGCCAAGCCCGTTTAAGAGCCTATTCAGCGTAGTTTTGCCTGTCTCGACCTTTTTCATATATCTACCTGGCTATGTACTCCTCCCATACCGCCGGGGGAATTCCCGGCGGGACAACAAGGAGGAAGCTAAACCGCTGCGTTACTTCTTCTTTATCCAGGCGGCCAGATCGGCGCCTGAATAGAACTTGGCGGCATAAACCCCGGAGGTCGCTATGCCGGCCACGGTCAGGGCAGCGTCAGCGCGGGGGTCCGCCGCGGGCATATTCACAGTGACCTTGTCGGTGCCGGTGGCGTCGCCCAACTGGACGTTGCCTAACGCCGTCACGCTGGATATAAATGTGGCATCCTGGTCCACATTAAGCTTTGCGTTCATGTCCACATCGCCGTTGAGGGCGGAAGTGCCGGCAACGATTAGTTCGGTGCCCACCGACATGGACGAATACGTGGTGATGTACCCGTTGGCGGTGATGCTGGCCACATTGACTATGCCGAAGTTACCCATCTGCAGCGTCATGGTGGCGATATGGCTGCCCAGGTTATCCCCACTGACCATGGAGGAGACGGTCCCCCAGTCCAGTCCGCCGCCGGCTACTTTTACAAGCACCTGACCGCCGGTACCACCGCCTATGTGGATATTATTGACATTATTGAAACTGCTTATGCCGGTGAAGTAAGCGCCGGATGTGAATGTTGAACTGCCGGCCACATACATACCGCTGGACACCTGCACATAGCCGCTGACATACATGTTGCCGGGGGTTTGCGGAATGTACACCGTCTGCGCGGCGCCGGTGGAGCCCAACAACGTGAATCCTCTCAGTTCCACGTCGGGGTCCATCATGGTGCCCTGGTTGCCTATCACGGTCAGGTCGTCCTCTATACCGAACTCGGTATTGTTGTCCACGGCGTAAGCCGCGGGGACCCACGCCAGCATTAAAGCCGCCAGCAGGCCGGTTACTATTTTATTAATGTTCATACTTCCTCCTTGTTGTATCACCAAATTACCATCAACTTCCCGGTTTTCACGTTAGAGCCTGAAACCACGCGCCAGATATAAACGCCGCTGGCGACTTTTTCACCCGAAGAATTCTTTACGTCCCATTTAACCTTGGGGATTATAAGGTTGGCCGGGATAGCCAGCTTGCGCACCAGCGCTCCATCAATAGTATATATCTCTATATTTCCTAGCTGCGGCACGTTGGCAAAAGTTATGCCCTCGGAGACGGTCCCGGTCTGCCCGGCGCCAAGGCCGGCCTGCGGCCCGTTGGGCCTGAAGGGCGCGGGGAAGGCGTAGGCGTTCTTGACGGACTCGTCCATGGTGCCGAGCAGGGCGTAAAGCCCGGGGGACATGAACGGGACGGTAACGCTGCGCGAGGCGCTGTCCAGCGCGGAGGCGTTGAGCTTTACCCACAGTTCCAGGTCCTGGTCCAGTTCCCAGGCGCGCATGGTCTCCACGCGGATGGGCGGGTTGGAACCGTCCACTATCCCGTCGCCGTTATCGTCGCGGTAGGCGAGCGAGAGCAGGCCGCTCTTGTTGAACGGCTTGTCCCAGAGGCTTTGTTCGTCAAAAAGGGACATTTCGGTAAGGTTGCCGGTAAGCGGCGACGCCCAGGCGCCCTCGTTAAGGGCTATTTTCGCGTTCGCCCTGTCGATTATGCCCTGATCCACCGTCAGCGGGGCTATGGAGGCGTTCTTGTTGAGCATTATGTCGAAAACTTCCTTGTCCACCGCGCCGGGCGGCAGGGTGAGGCGGGCGTTGCCGCCGGGAAAAACCAGGCTTGAGGCCAGCCCTTTCTGGTAGGTGAAATGCGGAGGATTATAAAAACCGGAGCGGCTTACGTAGGCGCCGCCATTGACTACCCCGAGGTTGGGCGGCATTATATTCTGCCCCAGGCCGCCCTTCACGGCATACTCGCCGCCGTAAGAGAGCCCGCCGCCGGAGGTGGCGCCCGCCGACCGTTCAAGCTGATAAGCCCCGCCGGAAACCAGGGCAAAGAGAGGCAGCGGCTGACAGAATAGTAAGCCCCAGGCGGCGAAGCCGGCGATAACGATAGGGACATGCCTTGGCGTTTTCATAATAGCGTATTATAGTATATGGGAACGCGCGGACGAAATCCCGAAGAAAAGACGAAATGGCGGAAAGGCCGTATTTATGGGGCAAAATACCAGGCAGGAACATTTAAGTTGACCAGCCTCCGCCGCGATATATATAATAGACAACTACTGCATGTCCGACTTTACATTCTGGGTCATCAGCCGTGATGTACCGCATTACAGGGTTTGGGAACGCATGTTCAGGAGAGAAGCCTGGACGGTCCGGTCCTGCGAAACCCCCGAAATGTTCCGCCGCAAATACGCGGGGGGCGGCGCTTTGGCTATTGTAGAGATATCCCCCGAAGACGCCGCGAACCCGGAAAAATACCTTAGCCAGCTGGCCGGCCTTCCCGGCCTTATCACCGTGGTTTTTGGCGACCCGGCGAAGATCCCCCCCGCGCAGGTGGCCAAGCTCATAGAGCACTCCGCGGACGATTTTATCCCCAAGAACATAGACGAGCGGGTTTTAAGGTCCAAGATCAAGGCTTACCTGCGCCGCGTGATGCCGTCGCCCAGCTACGCCTGCACGGAAATTAAATCCCGGAACGGCGAAGTCCGCATAGATAAAACGAAACGCATGGTTTACATCGGTTCGGCCAACGGCAAAGAGAAGGAGTTTAATTCGCTGACCCCGAAAGAATTCGAGATCCTCTACCTGCTGCTCTCGCTGGAAGAGCAGATAGTAAGCAGGGAACTGGTGCTGACCCAGATCTGGGGCGACAAATCCGACGCCGTGAATTCCGAGACCGTGGACAAGCACGTGGAATCCCTGAGGAAGAAATTGGGCCCTTTCGGCAGGCAGATACAGACCGTCTACGGTACCGGATATGTTCTTAAGTGCGGCTGACGTGAAAGCGGCGCCGGGCGGAATTAAACCGGCAACGGAGCCAGTTATGAGAATATTGATAGCGGAAGACAACGACATCTTCAGGCAGCTGATAACAGAGGTGCTCACCGGCGCCGGGCATACCCCCCTGGCCGAAGAGAACGGCCTGCTGGCCTGGAACCGGCTGGAGGCCGAAGGCGCCGACATGGCCGTGCTGGACGTAAACATGCCGGAGATGGACGGGTTCCAGCTGCTGGCGAAGATCCGCGGCTCGGACAGGCACAAAGCCATGCCCGTCCTGATGCTGACCATCAGGGGTTTCGCCGACGACCAGGTGGCCGGCTACGACAGCGGCGCCGACGACTACCTGACAAAGCCCTTCGACAACGAGGTGCTGCTGGCCAGGATAAAAGCCCTGGGAAGGCGCATACTTGACAAAAACCAATAGCCGGCGGCGGCGGAGCCGCCCGAAGAGTACATGGACAAGCTTAGAATTTTAATAACCGACGACAGTTCGCAGATACGCGAGCTTCTCTGGCACACCCTTACCGAGGAAGGGCACGTGGTGGAATTCGCCAGGGACGGCGACGAGGTCTTCAAGGTGCTGGCGATGGGGCATTTTGACCTGATCATACTAGACGCCGACATGCCCGGGCTGAACGGCTACAAGGTCTCGGAAAAAATAGTAAAGAACATAAAGAACAGGCCCAGGATAATCCTCTACACCTCGATGGACGTGGAGAAGGAGAAGCTTCAGTTCTATTGTTCGGAAGCCGACGCCATCATACAGAAAGGCGCCCCCGTGGCGGATATCATCTCCACCATCCACTCTTTTTCCGGGGCCTCCGGGGGGCCGCCCGCCCAACCGCGCCCCATGATAATCCTGAAAGACGACGCCCGCCAGGAAGTGATGGGCGCGGCCTGGATGAGGGACATGCCGCCGGCCCCGGCGGCCAACGCCGCCGCCCAGGCGCGCAGCCTGGAAAAGGACGTAAATTTCTGCGTTAACAAGCTGGCCATGCTCGAGAGCATCCTGGAGGAGAAGAATTCAAAGTATGAAAGCTTCATCAGGAACCTGCTGCAGGAAAAAAGCAGGAGCGAAGGCAACGCCGCGGAAATAAAGAAGCTGCACGCCTCCCGCGGGCAGGCGCTGCTGGTAGCCTACGCGGCGCTTGCTGCGGGCGTAGCGGCCGCGGCGCTGGCTTTCGCGCGCTGAGAAGCGCCCACGCGCAGCGCCTTCCGATTTTGTAGGATTAGTGACGATGAACTTACGCGGCCTCAGGGGGAAAGATGGAAAAGAAGAAGGTGCTGGTAGTAGACGACAACGCTAATTTCAGCCAGTTGCTGCAATGCGCGCTAGAGGACGACTTTGAAGTGGCCACGGCCGCCGACGGCCGCGAAGGCGTAAGACTGGCCGGGGAGCTGCGCCCGGCCCTGATATTGCTGGACGTGATGATGCCGAACGTCTCCGGCATAGAAATGGCGAGAACGCTGCAGGCGGAAGACGAGACGAAGGATATTCCGCTGATAGTGCTTACCGGCAGCCACGCAGACAAGGGCGTGCCGGACCTGTTCAGGCAGGAGAGGAACGTTAAACTGTTCCTGAGCAAAGCCATACCCGTGCAGGACATTGTGGCGGCGGCGAAGAAAATAATACACGGCTAAAATCGGGAAGACCCGGAGGAACTAAAATGGAAACCATACTTATTGTTTGCGCGGTCATAGTGACGGTGACCTTTGTGGCGCTGTCGGTGCAGGCCATACTGACCCTGCGGCAGGTGCGGCACACGGCCAAAGCGGTGGAATTCCTGGCCTTGAACGCCGACGGCAAGCTGACGGACCTGGACCCGGTGATAGGCGCGGTGAAACAGGTTTCCGGCGCGGTCGCCTCGGGCTGGTTTAAACTGGCGCAGACCGTCTACGGGCTTTTCACGGGGAAATAGATGAAATTTCTAGACCTCTTCAACCGCCTCTACGACGAGGAAATAATACGCAAGCTGGACTTCCTTAAGGGCATCAGGCTCTTCGGCGGCATCAGGAAGCGCCAGCTCATCCACGTGCTGGAATGCCTGCAGGAGCGCACCTATCTCAAAGGCGAGACCATCTTTACGCAGGGAGATATAGGCCGCGCGCTGTTCATCGTCTTCGCCGGCAAAATAGCCCTGGCCCGGACGGACCAGGCCACGCAGAAGAGCGAGATCATCGCCGAGGTGCACCCAGGCGAATTCTTCGGCGAGATGGCGCTGCTGGAGGAAATGCCGCGCACCGCCACGGCCTACGCGCTGGAGGACACCAAGGTCTTCATGCTGTTCAAGATAAAAATGGAATCCCTGCTGTTCGCGCGGCCCGCCATAGGCGTAACCCTGGCCGCCCAGCTGGCCAAGATAATGTCCGCGCGCCTGCGCGCCATGATAGAGAAGCCGTAAGGGGCATATGGCCGCTGAAATACAACAGAAGAAGAACTACACACAATTCCTGCTGCCGGCTTTTATCGGGCTGGCCCTGGTCTACTTTGTGGTGCTGGCCAAAGCCGCCATTTTCCCCTTTATCCTGAGCGCGGCGCTGGCCTACATATTGAGCCCCGTAATAAAATATTTCGAGGTGCGCGGCATAAAACGCGCCTTCGCCGTGGCGGGCCTCTACCTGGGCGCCGGGGCGCTGCTGTTCATGGTGGTCTACCTGCTGTTCCACTTCCTTTCGTTCGAGATAGAGTCGCTGCAGCAGTCCTGGCCGGAATACGCCGGGCGGATGCAGCAGTTTGTGGTGAATCTCAACGCCAAACTGGTGAAGAACTACCCTTTTATAGCCTCCCTGCGGCTGGAAGCGAAACTGGACCACCTCCTTGAGGCGGCGCCGCAGCTTCTGCTGGGGGTGCTGCCGGCGCTTTCCCTGCTGTTCATAGTGCCGTTCATAACGTTCTTTATGCTGATCGGCGGCGCCGGCATTATAGATTACCTCATAGACCACCTGCCGTCGCGCCACGCCGAACTGATCCTGCACATAGCGTCGCGCATAGACGCCTCCCTGGGCAATTATCTGCGCGGCATCCTTACCGAAGCTTTCGTTATCTTCCTCATCGCCTTTACCGGCCTGCTGGTAATGGACCTGGACTACGCGGCCGCCATAGCCATTCTGATCGGCGTCTCCAGCCTGGTGCCGTACCTGGGCGCCATCGTCGGAGCAGTGCTGTCCTCCATAGTGGCGTACCTGCAGTTCGGCACTCTGATGCCCATAATCAAGATCCTGGCTTTCTTCACAGGCATCCGCTTCTTCGACGACTGGTTCCTGCAGCCCTATATCATGAAGAAGGCCGTAAAGCTTAACCCCGCCATAATACTGCTGGCGCTGATGGCCGGCGCCGAGATAGGCGGTATCTGGGGAGTGATCTTCTCTATCCCGGTGACCTGCATCATAAAAGAGATAGTGCAGATAGCCGTGGAGCTGCAGGAAACCGAATTCCGCTGGAAGCCCAAGCCGGAACCGACGAGAATCAGCATTCCGTACACCTGACCCCGCGGCCGGGGAGACAAAAAAGAGAGGCGCCGGACAGCGCCTCTCTTTTTTTATCCACCGGGGGGCTTTAATCCGCTTTCTTTACCGCCTCGGTTATCTTGTCGCGCAGGATATTTACGGGGCAGGGCTTTTGAATAAAGCTTTTAACGTTGCCCTCCTGTTTAAAGACCGTTTCCATGGCGGAGTCAAAGTGGCTGGCCGTTATTACGATTACGGGAATAGCGCGCACGTCCTCGTCGGAAAGCAGCATGCGCAGCAGCTCAAGGCCGGAAACGTGCGGCATCATCACGTCCAGCAGGATAACGTCGGGCTTTACCTTTTTGGCCTGGTCAAAGCCGTCCTGCCCGTCGGCGGAAGTGAAGACCTCGTATTTCTCCGGGCCCAGGCCCAGCTGGGCCAGCTGCAGAAAGTTAGTATTATCATCCACCACCAGTACGCGTATTTTATCCATGGTCATCCCCCGGGTCTGACTGTCATAAAGTGGTGGGCAAGGAGGGAATCGAACCCTCACGACCGTGAGATCACAGGTTTTTGAGACCTGCGCGTCTACCAGTTCCGCCACTTGCCCGTCAAAACCAGTATTAATTCTACAACATTTTGCCCGGGCAATTTTCCCCGGCCGCCCTACCTGCCGGCCGCTTGCCTGATGCCCAGCAGATCGTCCAGACGGACCGGACGGAGGCCCTTTTTTTTCGCCTCGGCCAGCACCGCCTCCACTATGCGCAGATTTTTCTCTTTAACCTTCCCGCCGCCGTCGTGCAGCAGGAGGATGGCGCCGGGCTTGAGCGCCGTCAGGTACTCCGCGGTCATCTTCTCTTCCGGGATCCTGGTCCAGTCGCTGCCGTAGGTCCAGTTCACCAGGGTGTAGCCCAGCCGGGCGGCCGCCTGGCGCACCCAGGGCCTGTCGTAGCCGTTGGGCATGCGCAAAATAGTTGGGCGTACCCCGGTGGCCTTTTCTAGGGCCGCTCCGGCTTTCTCCACCTCTCTCGAGAGAACCGCCTTGTGGTCGGGGGCATTGCCGGTCTTGAACCAGTTTTTATGCGTATCCGTATGGTTGGCCACCAAATGCCCGGCGGCCTGCACCTTTTTTGCCAGCTCCGGGTAAGCCCGTGCGGAAGAGCCCGGCATAAAGAACGTGGCCTTGGCCCCGTGCCGCTCCAGCAGTTTCAGCAGGTCTTCGGTTATATAGCCCGGCCCGTCGTCGAAGGTTAAGGCGAATTCCATTTTTTGGGGGTCACCCGAGGCGAAGAACTTGCCGGCGTAGGGATTGGCGGCCAGACAAGGCCCTGCGAACGCTGCCAAGGAAAAACACAGGAGGAGTATCTTTTCCATAAATAATAACGGGGACAGGCTACTTTCCCCCGTGGGAAAAGTAGCCTGTCCCCATTTCCATACTTAACGGCCCTGTTCGCGCTGTTCCAGGTAACTCTTTATCTCCTGGCGGGTGGTAAGCTGCCGGAGCAGGTAATTGGCGAGGTTGGCGAACTTTTCGCGGGCCAGCTCGTCGGTGTACTTGGGGCGCTCTTTCTCAAAATTCTTCAGGTCCTTGTTCTTGGCCTGGTAATAGGCCTTCGCCTCGGCCGGGGTCACCTTTACGCTGGTGTAGATGAACTGCTTGAACTTGGACGCCAGCCTGGCCTTTTTGCGCCAGGTCTCGTACTCGGACGGGGAGAAGTGGAACTCGTTGTAGACGGCCTGGAAATAGGCGCGCGGGCTGAAAGCCCCGTTCTCCTGGAACTGCGGGGTGTTCTGCACTTCCACCGCAACCTCGAAGTCCGGCACGCGCATGCCGAGCTTGGCGCCCTGCTGGCTGAGCAGTTCTTCTATGATCATTTCGCGGAAAACTTCCTGCTTCACGCCCTTGATCATGGCCTCGTTCACTTCGGTGCTGGAATCCTTGAAGCTGCTGATCACGCGGTTTACCTGGGAAAGGAAGCGCTGATAGGGGATCTTGGTGCCGCCCACGTCGGCTACGGCATCCATGGAGGTGGTGAACACCTGGCCGCTTACGAAGAAGATGGAACCGACAAAAATGACCACCACTACGGTGAAGACTACCCTTTTGTACTTGTTGAAGAATGAGATCATGGTTGTTTAGCCTCGGTTTTGGGATTTACAGCCGGATGGGGCTCGCCCCGCCCCGCCTTCTTGACCGGCTCCATGGCGCAGTTCCCGTTGAACGTGGCGCCCTCTTCCAGCATTATGCGCGGGGCGCGCATATCGCCGTCCACGCGCGCGCCGGCAAGCGCCTCTATGTGGTCTAGCGCGGTGATATTGCCTTTCACTTCGCCGCAGACGTAGCAGACCTCGCAGGAGATGTCGCCTTTTACCTTACCGGATTTTCCCACTGTGACGATCTTAGCGTCGACTATCGAGCCGTCCACCCGCCCGTCGATACGCAGCGACCCCTTGGCCGTAAGCGTGCCCTGGAAGTAAGCCTCGTTGCCGATTACCGTATCGCCGTTCTTGGTTTCAAAACTTATATTGGTGTTTTTAAAAAGCGCCATATTCCTCCGTCAGCCTACAGCCCGCCGAACATGCCGTCGAATAACCCCGCGAAATTGCCGGAATGCTTGCCGCCCACCTGCAAGAACTTCATGGGGTCCTTGGGCAGGCCGCCGGTCCAGACCTCGTAATGGAGGTGGTTGCCGGTGGACGTGCCGGTAGAGCCCATCCGGCCTATGATCTGCCCGCGCCTTACCTGCGCGCCCTCTTTACCCAAGATCTCGCTCATATGGCCGTAAAGCGTGGAATAACCGAAACCGTGGTCCACCACGGCGCACATGCCGTAGCCGTGCGCCCAGCCCGAGTGGCGCACCACGCCGTCGGCCGCCGCGTAGATGGGCGTGCCGGCTTCATTAGCGATATCCATGCCGCTGTGATACTCGGTGGCAAGGTGGAGCGGGTGAAAACGGTATCCGAAAGGAGAGGTTATCCTTCCCTCGGTGGGCCAGATGGAAGGCGTGGCGCGGACGCTATTGTGGCGGTCGGCCAGATAAAGCGTCATCTCCGTATAGCTGGAAAGCCGTTTGCGGGACTCCTCCTGCATCTTCTGTATGGAATTGTTCAGGGTGGTCTCCCTGATCTCGGAGGCCTTGGCGTTGAGCAGGCGGCGGAAATCCGCCAGGTCGGTGTCCTGCGGGCCGCCAAGCCCTTCCTCACCGCCGAGGGAAGAGGCGTCCATGCCAAGAACCTTGCGCAGCTGGGTGTCGGTGCGCTTGGTCATCTCCAGGTAGGTCATCCCTTTTTCTACCTGCTCGGAGACGTAGGCCATTTTGGTGCGGAGTATCTTGTTATCCGCCTTGGTGACGTAATAGTCAAAGTGGCGGCCGGCTATATAACCTGACCAGACGGTAAGTATGGTCCAGGAAACGCCGAACAGCATCAGGAACACCACCGGCAGGTTAAAACGCAGGGAAGGCATGCCGTTGTGCGGTATGACGAATATACTTACGGGTTTTGCCGCGCTCTTAAAGAAGCGCTCTAGTGTTCTCAGCCACATAGTATATTATTAGACTTAATTATATTATTGGTTGTCAATCGGCGGAGGGACCTTTCTTGCGCGCGCGGGGGCCGGCTTGGCCGCGGGAGTCCCGCTTATGGCGGAAGGGTCCAGCGTAAGGCTGACGCCGCCGTCTTCCCCGGCCGGCTCCGCTTGAGGCCCGGGCGAGGGCTGCGCGCGGGTGGGCGGCGGCCCGCCGGCCCCGGGCTGGGGCAGCCCCCCGGGGACGTTCTTCAGCAGGGGCCTGAGCGCGGGATCCTTCATTACGTCCATCATCAGCTTCATAAAGTCGGGGCGCATGGCGTACTTTGCCACCAGTTTCTCCATCCCTTTCGCGCTCTGGATATAAGCCATCACTTTAAGCGGGCTGCCGCCCTTATCTTTCTCGCCGAAAGCGCGCGCCATATCCGGGTCCTTTTTCAGGTCGGCGATAAACTCTTTTACAATGGGCCTGTTCTCATATTTAGCCAGGGCGGCATAAACTTCCTCCCCCTGCTGGACGTTGAGGGGCATTGGCGAGGGGCCGGAAATGGAACCGGATAACAACCCCAGGGTTGAAGCCGGCATGGAAGCGGAACCGGGCAGGGAACCCCCTGCCGGCGGCATCGTGGTTTGCGAGGCATGGCCGGGGAACGGGAAAGCCCCCCCCTGAAAGGCCTCCTCGAAAGCGGCCTTTGTCCGCTCGATTCTGTTGTAAATATAGAATGCCGTGCCGGCCAACAGCAGAAAAAGCGACGCCAGCACTATGGCCGCTATCCTCAGGAGCTTATTGCCGCTGCGCGCGCTCTCTAGTTCGGCGCGCAGCTGCGCCTCCGTCGGCGGAGGGTTGGTTTCAGGGCTGTTATTTTCTTCCGTCATGACGTAAAAGGCCTTTAATTGACATTTATCGCCGCAATTGGTAGACTGGTATTCTACTAAATAAAAGCCGGTCTCAAAGCCGTCTTTTTTTATGTAAAAGGTTCACAATGCGCCCCCTTCGTCTAGCGGTTAGGACGCTGCCCTTTCAAGGCAGAGATCAGGGGTTCGAATCCCCTAGGGGGCGCCA
>DMXM01000038.1:2848-15393 GCA_003482905.1 Elusimicrobiota bacterium | reverse complement strand
CCGTAAGCCAGGCAGGCGGCTATCAGGCCTGCAATTTCCCGGTCGGCGCGGCTTTGGTAGCGCCAGACGAATTCCAGCGGGTCCGGGTGGATGAACTCCAGCCTGTTCATTTGGCGGTAGGTCTTTTCGAAGTGTTCGCGGTTTGGGCTCATTAATTTAATGTTTAGCAAGTATTTCTGCCAGTGTTTTGAAAAGGGAGGCTTTTTTAACCGGCTTTGTGAGGTATGAAGTGCAGCCGGCGGCCATCGCTTTATCTATATCCTCCTTCAGTACTGACGCTGTGAACGCGACAATATGCGCTTTTGGCAGCCCTTTTTCCTCTTCCCAGGTCCGGATCTTTTTTGTGGCCTCGTAGCCGTCCATGACAGGCATCTGCATATCCATAAGTATAAGGTCGTGCCGGCCTGCCATAAACTTGTCCGCCGCTTCCTGCCCGTTTTCCGCCGTTTCAATGGTTATGGGTGCGGCTTTAAGGAAGGCCTTGATGATGGTCCTGTTGTCCTGGGAGTCGTCCACCAGCAGCAGGCGCGCCGGCGGGAGTTTGTCCGCGGAGTATGTCCCGCCCGTCACGACGGGTTTGCCTGGGATCTTGGGCGCGCTTTTGCCGATCGATATTAAAATGGCGTCTTTAAGCTCCTGTTTTTTAACCGGCTTAACAAGATATTCGGAAATCCCCATTTTCTTGGCGCGGGTGACGTCGCTGCCGCGGCTGTCCGAGGTCAGCATTAGTATTATGCCGGCAAAAATAGACGGGGTTTCCTTTAAATGGCCGGCTACCTCTATGCCGTCCATGCCCGGCATGAAATAATCCAGCAGGACCAGATCAAAAGGGGTGCCTGCGTCGTGGCCCATTTTTATCGCCTCCAGCCCGGCCTGTCCGCTTTCGGCTTCGGAAACCCGGAGGCCCCATTTCTGAAGGAGTTCTTTTAATATCATCCTGTTGGTTGAATTATCGTCCACTATAAGGGCGTTAAGGTTATTTAATTCTCCGGTGGCGACCGGCTCGTAGCAGACTTTCTTTTCCAGCGATTCCTTCAGCTTCGCGGTGAAATAAAAAGTACTGCCTTTCCCAAGTTCGCTCTCTACGCGGATATCCCCGCCCATGAGGTTGGCCAGCTTCCTCGAAATGCTCAGCCCCAGGCCGGTGCCGCCGTATTTCCGGGTGGTGGAGGAATCGGCCTGGGTGAACCTGTCGAATATGGAATTTATCTTGTCGGCCGGTATGCCTATGCCGGTGTCCTTTACCGAAAAAACAAGGGCTACTTCGCCTTCGGGCCCCTGTTGCCGGCCGATATGGAGGAAGATCTCGCCTTGCTCGACGAATTTTATGGAGTTGCCCATCAGGTTTATCATCACCTGGCGCAGCCGCGCCGGGTCGCCGTTGACCGCGCAGGGGACGTCTTCGTCTATCATATAGTTCAGTTCTATGCCTTTTTTATGCGCGCGCAGGGCCATGAATTCGCAGGTCCTGTCCACCAGTTCCTCCAGGTTAAAATCCGTTTCCTCCAGGTCTATCCTGCCCGATTCGATTTTGGAGAAATCCAGGATATCGTTTATCAGGTCCAGCAGGCTCTCGCCGGCCGATTTGAAGACGCGCACATATTGCGCCTGTTCCTTGTCTAAGTGTGTCTCCTCCAGCAGTTCTCCCATGCCTATGATGGCGTTCATGGGGGTGCGTATCTCATGGCTCATGGTGGCCAGAAATTCGCTTTTGGCTTTGTTCGCCGCCTCGGCCGCCTCCTTGGCTGCTTCAAGTTCCTTCTCGGCGCGCAGGCGTTCGGTTATATCCGAGAATGCCACTACCGCGCCGGCCAGCTTGCCTTCGCTCCTTATCGGCGTGGCGATATATTCCACCGGTACGGCGCCGCCGTCCTTTTTCCAGAATACTTCGTTGGATACGCGCCGGACAAGGCCGTCCCTGGAGGTCTCGTATATTTTGCAGTCGGTACTGGCATAGTGGGCGCCGCCGGGTTTGGTGTGATGGAGGATACTATGGGAGTTTTTGCCCTGTAGCTCGCTAAAAGAATGTCCCAACATCCTTTCGGCTTCCTTGTTTATAAATATCACTTCCCCATCAAGGCCGACACCGTATATTCCCGCGCCCAACGCCTCGAGTACCAGGCTGTTTTTTTTGCCGATATTCGCCAGGGATTCCTGATCTTTTATAAGGTCGGTTATCTGGTTGCTTACCAGTGCATAAAGAACTGGCGCGAGGATAATGGTCAAGAGCAGACCGTCGGTTGCCGCGTTCAGCAGGAGCGAACCGGTGTCAAAACTGCCAAGTACGACCATTATTGCCGTTTCTACGGCGGTAATGATCAATGATAATATCAGTACTGTTTTTAGTCCGTTCTTCATACGCTGTCTCCTATTTAGATCATCGCTTCGCGTCCTGCAGGCACGGGTTTATGCTCTGGAAAGCTAATGTGAACGTGGTCCCCTCTCCAGGGACGCTTTTTATGGTCAGGGACCCTTTGTGGGCTTCCACTACCTGTTTTACTATGGCGAGACCCAGACCCAGCCCGCCGGTCTTTCTGGTCATATAGTCGGCTACCTGGTAGAAAGGGTTGCCAAGCCCGGAGATAAGATCTTTGGGGATGCCTATGCCGGTATCCCTCACCGTTACGGTGACCCCGCTCATCGTACGGGCGGTTTCTACCTGTACCGTCCCGCCCTGCCGGTTGAAGGCTATGGCATTGATTATAAGATGTTTCACGGCTTTTGCGATATTGTTATGTGAGCCGGTTACCAGGGCTTCGTCTGGGGAATATAAAGCTGAAAGCGATACGCCGGCCGCCTCTGCTTTGGACGAAAGCTCGGCGCAGGCCTGCCTTGTCACCTTGTTGAGGTCTATTCCGGCGCAATCCTTCGGTTGCGGTTCTTTTTGCGAATCGGCGTATAATATCAAATCCTCTATTGTGGCATGAAGTTCCCCGGCGCCGGTTTTTATGGCCGAGATAATGGTCGGTGCCGGGGGGGCCGCCGCGTCTGCGTCTATCAATGAAACCCCGGTCAAGATCTTCGCCAATGGCGTCCTAAGTTCATGGCCAATAACGGAAAGGAAAGCTTCCTTCATGCGTTCGGCGCTCTTTAATTGGGAATAGGCCGCCAGAAGTTCCTCCTGCATTAATTTCACCGCCGCCAGTTCGGTGGAAAGGCGGCGCTTTTCCAGGCAGCGCTGCGTAACCGCCAGAAGCTGGTCCGCCGGGAACGGTTTCGTCAGGAAGTCGTAGGCCCCGGTTTTTAGCGCGGCTATCGCCGTATCCAGCGTAGGCTCTCCGGTTATTATTATTACGTCGCAATGCAGGGCGGCGGTCTTCAGCCGGCGGGTAAGTTCCAGCCCGCTCATCCCCGGCAGGTTCACGTCGGCGAAGACTATGTCGCAGTCCTTCAGTTCGGCCTTTGCCAGGAACGCCTCGGCGCTGGCGAACAGCGTAAGCGGGTATTGGCCGGAGAGAGTCCGCGCGAAAAGCCGGGATATCCCCTCATCGTCGTCCACCAGGATCATAGAAGGGGAGGAACTCATAAGGCCGGTCTTGAGGCCAATGCCTGCGCTACGGCCTCGGCAAGGCGTTCCGGCGGGAACGGCTTTTGCAGGAATATTATCCCGGGTTCCTCAAGGTGGCCCTTGAAGACGTCCGGGTCCGTATAGCCCGACATATAGATCACGGCCGTCCCCGGTCTTTTTTTTGCTATTCGTTCAGCCAGCGCGAAGCCGTCCATGCCCGGCATAACGATGTCCGTTATCAGCAGATCTATATCGCCAGTGTAATTGGCCGCGAATTCGATCATTTTATCCGGCTCCGAAAAAGATTTTACGTTCACGCCGAGATTGCTGAGGTTCCTCGTTACGGCCGCCATTACCGTGGGATCGTCTTCAGCCAGGAACACCGTGATGCCGGGCGGGATGGAGGCCTCCATTTTCTTTGAAACATGGGCTGGTTCCGGGATGGCCTCCGTTAAAACAGGGAAATATGCCGTGAAGGTGGAGCCTTTACCAGGCTGGCTTTCCACGGTCATATACGCGCCGTGATGTTTTATTATTCCGTACACTATGGACAGGCCGAGCCCTGTACCCTTGCCCTTCGGTTTGGTGGTGAAGAACGGGTCGAATATTCTGGAAATGGTTTCCTTGTTCATGCCTGTACCTGTATCATGCACGGACATGATGGAGTACTCGCCCGGGGACATGGTTCCCAATGGGGTGGAAACCGGCCGTGTCAGCTTATGTGAACGGATCTTTATCTCTATCCTGCCTCCCTGGGGCATGGCGTCGTTCGCGTTCACCACCAGGTTCATCAGGGTCTGGTCTATCTGGCCGGGGTCGGCCTTTACCGGTTTAACGTCGGCGGCGGCGGAGATGTCCAGGCGCAAGCCCTCCCCGACCAGCCGTTTCAGCATCTTTTCGCTTGCCAGGGCCGCAGCCCCAAGGTCCAGCGGCTGGAACGCCGCCTTCTGTTTCCGGCTGAAAGCCAGCAACTGCCGTGTAAGAGACGCGGCTCTGGTTACGGCTTTGCCTATTTCCGCCAGGTCCTCTTCGGCCTGAGCGTTGCCGTTCAGAGCTGGCGCTATGAATTTGGCATAGCCGTCTATGGCCATAAGTATATTGTTGAAGTCATGGGCTACGCCGCCGGCCAGCCTGCCCACGGCTTCCATTTTCTGCGACTGCCTGAGTTGTTCCTCAACGTCGGTCAGGGCGGAGACATCCTCCTGGATGGTAACATAAGCGGTAGGTTCACCGGCCGAGTTCTTAATGGGGAAGATATTGGCCTGAACGGTGTAGAAGACCCCGTCTTTTCTTTTGTTGATTATTCTCCCAGTCCAGGGAATCCCTTTCTGCATGCTCGTCCACATTTCAGCGTAATATTCGGGAGGGTGCTCGCCGCTCTTTATCAGGTTCGGGGTTTTCCCCAGGGTCTCCTGCATTGTAAAGCCGGTCACCTTTTCAAAGGCCCTGTTGGCGTAGGTAATCTTGCCGTCGGTGCCGGTTATGAACACCGCCTCAGAGGCCTGCTGTATTATTTCGGCCATTTTCCGGAGCTCGCCATGGGCGCGTTTCTTTTCTATAGTCTGGGCCAGCAGGGCGGCGACGCTTTTGATCTGGTCTATTTCGTCCGGGTCGTTCGTGTGGCCGGCCTCCAGGTAAAGGGTTAAAACCCCAATTAGCGCGTCTCCCGATCTCATGGGCACGCAATAATGACCGTGAGGCTTTATATCGTCATAAGAATTCTCATGGCGTTCGTCGACATCCTGCGCGAAGACCACGGTCCCGTTCTCGGCGGCCCTGCCGCAGAGGCAGCGGCCAAAAGGTACCGCCGCGCAGGTCTTTAGCAGGGACACATGCAGTCCGCGCTGGGTTCTCATGATCAGGGTTTTTGAGGAATTGTCCGCCAGGAAAATAGCGCCTTTCGGCTGGATCATGAACCACGGTACGGAGAGTATGGCGCTGAGCGCGTTTTCGAGAAAAGCGTCCAGGGTGTCGTTCTGTATGGCCAGGGCCAGTATGTCGGCGGTGACCTTGCGCGCGTTCCTGTCTTTGGTCACCGTACCGCACATTCTGGTGAAAGAACGCTGCATGTCACCTAACTCATCATTTTCGTTATAAGTTAAAGTCGTTGAAAAATCTCCGCCGGCTATCTTTTCCGAGGCCGCGGTCAGTTCCTCCAGCGGGCCGAGCAGGCCGCCGCGCATGGCGCGGAAAGCCATTATGAAAATGGCTATAACGGCGGCGGTGAGCCCCAGCATGAGCTTAAGGGCGGTGTTTATCAGCCCAGTTGCGTGCGCGCGCAGCCGGCTCTCGGTTTCCTGTGCGGCGGACAGCAGCGGTATAGAACCAGCTTCAAGACTCTCCAGCCGCAGTTTGAACGCGGCTGAGCCGCGCTTGTTATGGTTCTCGATCAGCCATTTATAATCCGCTTTGAAAACCAGCCATTGCGCCTCGATGTTTTTCAGATAGGGGCGTATTTTGCGCGGCGAGGGGGGAAGCTGCGCCCCGGCCGCTTTTCCGCCGTTCCTGAGAGCGGACAAGGTCCCTTCGAATTCTGCAAGCGTTTTCAGAGCTTCGGTGTCGGAGTGACCGTGGTTATGGCTTGTCATGAAAGCCAGGCTGACCATTCTTTGCGCCAGTACGCTTTGCCTGCCTGCCGCGCCCACGGACGAAGAGACCCCTTTCAGGCTGAACGTCACGCGCACGCTGACCAGAAGGCCGAGCAGTGAGATCCCGACAAAAACAGACAGCAGGATAATTAATTTGTCGCGCAGTTTGGTGACGCCGAAAATAGAAAAAGAAGACCTAGGTTTTATTGGCATATTCCCCGCCTTTATACCTATTGTAGATAAAATACCTCCCCCGTGCCAGCGCGCGGGGGAGGCATTTCCAGTAACTGGCCAGGCTTATACTTTAGCACCTAATATCGCTTCCAGGTCCTTTTCAGCAGTGGTCACCGGCATGATATTGAACTTCTCCACCAGTACGTTAAGCACGGCCGGCGTTACGAAGGCCGGCAGCGTGGGGCCCAGGCGGATGTTCTTTATGCCCAGGAACAGCAACGTCAGCAGTATGCAGACGGCTTTCTGCTCGTACCAGCTCAGTATCATCGAGAGCGGCAGTTCGTTGACGCCCACGTTGAAGGCCTTGGACAGCGCTACCGCCACCTGTATGGCCGAGTAGGCGTCGTTGCACTGGCCCATGTCCAGCAGCCTGGGGATGCCGCCGATGTCGCCGAATTCCAGCTTGTTGAAGCGGAACTTGCCGCAGGCCAGCGTCAGGATGACGGTGTCCTTGGGGGCTTTTTCGGCGAACTCGGTGTAGTAGTTGCGGCCGGGCTTGGCGCCGTCGCAGCCGCCCACCAGGAAGAAGTGTTTTATCTGGCCGGCTTTCACCGCGTCTATCACTTTGCCAGCCACGCCCATTACGGTGTTATGGCCGAAGCCCACCAAAATGGTTTTAGGGTCTCCGTCGGCCGTGAACCCGTCGGCCTTCAGCGCGGCTTCCACAGCAGGGGCGAAATCCCCATTGGCCAGGTGCGTCACTCCCGGCCACTCCACAAGCCCGGTGGTGAATATGCGGCTCTGGTAGCCGTTAAGCGGCTTCTGTATGCAGTTGGTGGTCATCACTATGGCGCCGGGGAAAGCGTCGAACTCTTTCTGCTGGTCCTGCCAGGCGCCGCCGTAATTGCCGGCCAAATGTTTGTACTTGTTGAGACCCGGGTAGCCATGGGCGGGCAGCATTTCGCCGTGGGTGTAGACGTTCAGGCCTTTGCCCTCGGTGGCTTTAAGGATATTCTCAAGGTCTTTCAGGTCGTGGCCGGAAACCAGCAGGGCCTTGCCCTTAAGCGGGTTTATCCGCACAGGGGTAGGCACCGGGTGGCCGTAAGCGCCGGTGTTGGCTTTGTCGAGCAGTTCCATCACGCGCAGGTTCACCTCGCCGCAGCGCATGTTGTAGCCGACCAGCTCGTCAACGGCGGGGTTGGGCTTGGTCAGGAAATCCAGCGCTTCATGGATAAAGGCGTAGACCGCCTTATCTTCCTGGCCCAGAATCAGCGCGTGGTCGGCGTAGGCGGCCATGCCTTTCAGGCCGTAGGTCAGCAGTTCCTGCAGGCCGGCGGCGTCGTCGCCAAGGCCTTTCTTGCGGACTTCTATGCCTTTATCGGCCGCTTCGTTCAGCAGTCCTGTATGATCGGCTGCCGGAACCCAGGCGGCTGGTCCGCCGAGCTTTTCCGCGTTCTTTACGGCGCTTTCGTACATTAGGCGGGCCTTGTCCTTAATGGTCTGCCCCTTCCTTATTATCTTCTCTATATTAGCGGGGTCGAAGTTGACGTTGGTGACGGTGGTGAACAGCGCCTCTGTCACGAACACGTCGACTTCCCTGTCCTGCTTGCCCGCCAGCGCGGCCCTGCGCGCGTACATGCTGATGCCCTTGGCCTGCCAGAGCAGGAGGTCCTGCATTTTGGCCGTTTCCGGGTCCTTGCCGCATACTCCCTGCACGGTGCAGGCTGTGCCTTTCGCCGCCTGCTCGCATTGGTAACAGAACATGTTTTCGCTCATTTTATTCTCCTATATCGTTTGATTTTAACCCTGACCCTTACTCCGCACTATACCTCTTTATTTCCGTTTAGAAAACTCCGAAATCTTCCCATCGAGTACCGCTTCGAAGCGCCGGTTGGTCTCGCTTAAAAAATTCCCGAGCAGGCAGCTCCGGTGCTTGCATACCTTGTGTTTAAGCAGGCAGGTCTTCGTGGCCGGGGGGCCGTCTATGGCGGCGATAAGATCCCTGACTTTGGCCTTTTTCCCGGAGGGGGAAAGGGCGAAGCCGCCTTTGGGGCCGCGCGCCGGCAGCACCAGGCCGGCTTTGGTGAGGGACTGCAGTACCTTTGAAAGGTGATTGTAGGAGACACCGAGGGCTTTGGCTATGTCTCCGGCCGGGCTAAGCGGCCTGGTCTGGTCCGCCAGGTAGTCGGCGGTGTGCAGCGCTATGGCGGCCGCGTCCGATATTCTTAGTATGGTTTGCATGTTATTCTTAGTCCTTGTGGCAATCTGGTATAAGAATACCAATATGGATATGGGTTGTCAAGGGCGCATGGGGTTGTCTGGACATTTACGGCTGCAGTGAGGGAAAGTAAATAGTGAATACGGCGCCGCCGCCGGGCCGGTTGTCGGCGAAGATCTGTCCGTTGTTCTGGCGGACTATGCCGTATACGGTGGACAGGCCGAGGCCCGTGCCCTTGCCCTTGGGCTTGGTGGTAAAAAAGGGTTCGAATATGCGCGGCAGCGCCTCTTTGGGGATGCCGGGGCCGGTGTCCGAGATCTTGAACGCCGAGTAGCGCCCGGCCGGCAGGGTGGGAGGCAGCCCGTCCGGGCCGGCGTTGAACGTGCGTATCATTATGCCGCCGGCGCCGTTCATCGCGTCCCTGGCGTTCACCGCCAGGTTCATCACGGCCTGTTTGAAATGAGCGGGTTCTATTTTCACCGGGCAAAGGTTATCGGCCAGGGTATAGGCCACCGTTACGCCCTTCCCCAGCAGGCCGTCCAATAGCACCTTAAGTTCCTTTAGCGGCTCGTCGAGGACGGTGCTTACCGGGTTGGATTCCTGTCTGCGGGCGAAGACCAGCAGCTGCTTGATAAGGTTGGTGGATTCTTTGGAGGAGCGCAGTATCTCGGCGGCCATCTTATGCCCGAAGCTGCCGGGTTTCAGGTCTTCGCTGATAAGCTCCATGGAACCGATGATGATGGTCAGCAGGTTGTTAAAATCGTGGGCGATCTCGCCGGCCAGCAGGCCCATGGACTCCATCTTCTGGCTCTGGACCAACTGGGACTCCAATTGTATTTCGCGGCCTATGTCGTGGCGCAGCGCCAGGAAATATTTAATTCTGCCGTCGGGCGCCATTATGGGACAGATGCGGACCTCGTCGGTGTACAGGGCGCCGTCTTTGCGGCGGTTTATGATGCGTCCGGCCCAGTGCCCGCCTGCCTTTATGGCGCCCCATAGCCCGCGGTAAAAATCCGCGGAATGCTCGCCGCTTTTGAGTATGCTGGGTTTCCCTCCCACGACATCTTCCCGGCTGTAGCCGGTGAGTCTTTCAAAGGCCGGGTTTACGTAGAGAATGACGCCCTCGGGATCGGTCACAAAGAAAGTCTCGCAAGCGTGCTCTATGGACTCGAGCAGGATGTCGCAGGTTTCCGCGGGCATTGTCATGTGGATATTGTATCAAAACCTGACCGTCGCCCCTGGAACGTCGCGCAGGGGCGCGGAAGTTAACGCTTTAACATGCTTTTTAAAAAATGCTACTATTGAAAAGCAGTACTTACCACATTTTGCCGCGGTAGCTCAGTGGTAGAGCACTGGTCTGAAAAACCAGGTGTCGTTGGTTCGATCCCAACCCGCGGCAAATTCTTTCCCCCTTGTTCCTATGCACAATAAGATCCTGATCGCCGATGACGACGCGGAAATGCTCGAGACCCTCAGCAACATGCTGGAGGGGGAAGGCTATGCGGTGGTGAAGGCCGAGAACGGCAAGGAAGCCGTGGAGCTGGCGCGCAAGGAGCTGCCGGCGCTGGTGATGCTGGATATCCACATGCCGGTAATGGACGGGCTGAAGGCCTGCAAGGCAATCAAGTCCGACAAGGTCACCAAGGGCGTCCCCGTGGTGATGCTGACTGTGGAAGGCAGCATAAACGAGATCCAGCAGGCCGTAAGCTACGGGGCCAGCACCTACATTACCAAGCCCTCCAGCAAAGCCGAGATCCTTAAGGTAATTAAAAGCATCCTTTACTAGATAAAAAAGGGGACAGGCTACTTTTTAAAAAAAAGTAGCCTGTCCCCTTTTTGGCTTTACACCAGGCGCAGCAGCGCGAAGTGCAGGTATTCGGTTTCCGGCATGCTTATCAGTATCGGGTGGTCCTTGGCCTGGCCGCGCAGCTCTACCAGCATGGCCTTTTTACCGGCTTTGGCCGCCGCTCCCGAGAGGGTCTCCACGAACATGCCGCGCGAGATGTGATGCGAGCAGGTGGATACCGCCAGGTAGCCGCCCTTCGGCAGGGCTTTGAAGGCCGCGCCCGCCATACGCGATAGCATCTTCAGCGCCTGCGGCAAATGCTTCTTGTTGCGCACTATGTTCGGCGGGTCAAGGAGGATAAAGTCCGGGGCTTCCGGCAGCTGCCCGGCCTCCAGCGCCTCCAGGATGCGCTCCGCTTTTTCCTTCCTGAAGATTATCTTGCCATCCACCTTGTTGAGGGCGGCGTTCTCCTCCGCCAGCTCTATGGCTTTTTCCGAAGAGTCCACCGCCCATACGGCCTCGGCGCCGGCTTTGGCGGCCGTTATGGCGAAAGCGCCAAGGTAGGTGTGGAGGTCCAGCACTTTGCGGCCCTTGAAAAAGGGCGCTAGCGCCGCGCGGTTCTCGCGCTGGTCGAAGTACCAGCCGGTTTTCTGGCCGCCGGCCATGGGCACCCAGTAGTCGAGCCCGTTCTCGGTTATTTTCGCCTTCTCCGGCATGGCCCCGAAAGCCGTCTCCTCGTAGGATTTGATGCCTTCCAGTTCGCGGAACTGGTGGGTGTTCTTGTAGAAAATGCCGCGGGGCCGCAGCAGATCGGTGAGGGCGGCCGTGACTTCGTCCTTAAGAAGTTCCATGCCGGCCGAAAGTATCTCCACCACTACGGCGTCGCCGTAGCGGTCCACCACCAGGCCTGGCAGGCCGTCGGACTCTCCGAAGCAGATGCGGCAGAAGCGTTCTACGCCCAGCGCTTCGCGGTATTGCAGCGCGGCGGCCAGGCGGTCTTTGACAAAATCGCTAGGCAGGTCCAGAGTGTTCTGGACCAGCAGGCGCATGGCTATCAGGCTCTTCGGGTTGAAGAAGCCGACCCCGGCCGGTTTACCGCTGGGGTAAAGCAGGTTGGCTATCGTGCCGGGGGGAATGGAGGTATCAACTACCTCCAGTTCGTTCGAGAAAACCCATAGGTGGCCATGGGCCCGGCGCTTTTCGGCGCCGGCGCGGAGTTTGAGGTTTTTTAAGTTATTCATTTTAAATTATTCGTCGAGCGACACGATGGCTTCCACGGGCGCGCCGATCTTTACTTCGAACATCCTGGCGAAATTCCCGTTCCGGACGGAGAACTCCAGGAAGCCGAAAGAGCCGATCAGGGCCAGCGGCTCGCCTTCGGGCACGGAAGCGTAGGTCAGCTTAAGGTCCTTAAGCATGCGGTCGGAAATGTTAAGGACGGCCTTGGCGCTCAAATAGTCGCGCCCTATGTTGGTTATCACGTTGCCGAAGTGGTCGATGGCCACTACCTGGCCCGTCACGCGGTTGCCGGCCTTCTCCGGCTGGGGGAAGGGAAAGCGGCGGTACTCCGTGAAGAGCGGCCCGATCTTTTTTTCGGGCAGGCCTTTTGCTATGGCCGCGGCCACCGGCGCCATGATGTCCCGCCCGTGGAAAGTGGAACTGATATTCTTCATGAAAAGGGCTGAGTTGTTGATAAAGCGCGCTTCCTTGATCTTTTCCTTCTGCTCCACCCAGCTTATCAGGCCGTTATCCGGGGCGATGAACTGGTAGTTCTCCGTTTTCGCCCAGAGAATGCCGCGCCCCGTGCCCACCGTGGGGTCCACCACCGCCATGAACAGCGTGTGCTTCGGCATATAGGGCATGGCCGCCATCAGATAGAAAGCCGCCGTCTGTATGTCCTGCGGCGGGATCTGGTGGGTGATGTCGATTATGGACAGCCCCGGCGCCTTGGAAAGGAGAACGCCCTTCATCGCGCCGACAAAAGGGTCGTACGTGCCGAAATCGGAGAGCAGGGCGATGCATTTTGTTTTCATAACGCGAAATGGGAGAATGCGGTCTTGCGTACAACGAACTGCCCGATGGCGGGCGGCGCGGATAAAGGCACGGGCCGCGCAAGGCGCCCCGGATCTATTCCTGGCCGTGCAGGTGGTGCGCCGTAGAGCCGGGGATAGTGAGCGGCAGTTTCTGCCGGCAGAGAGGGCAATTGTCCGGGGGGTAGAGCTGCAGGGGATACGAGATCAGGCCGCGCACGGGGACGTTGAGCGTCAGGTC
>DMXM01000038.1:0-2607 GCA_003482905.1 Elusimicrobiota bacterium | reverse complement strand
ATCTTCTCGGTGAAGATGGAGCGGGCCTTCTTCACGCGCGCCACTTCCTGCCCGATGGCCATCGAGCCGACGGAGGGGGAGATGACCACGTTCACCTCCTGGGGGAACTTGGCGGCCATCTCCTTGGCCACTTTCTGGGCCAGGTGCGGGTATTGCAGCACCAGCGAGGGCTGGATGTAGGTCTGGGTGTGGAACCCGGACGGGATCTGAAAGTGGCCGTTGAGGATAGCGCCGTGCTCCTGAAGGAGCCCCACCACGTCGAATTTTCCCAGTTTGGACATTATTGCTTTCCTCCTAAGAAACGGTTTATTCTAGCGAAATCTATGGCCGCGCTCTTCTGCGCGGCCTCTTTGATGATCTTCCCGCTCTCCGTCGGGCTTATCATCTTGAAGTCAGGCTTGGCCATCTTGCCTTCTATGGTGAAGGCCAGGGCCGGTTTGCCGCTCGCGTCCGTCATGGCCTCCGGCAGGCTCCCCATCGAATAATACTTACCTGATATTGTATAAATTTTTAACTTCATGGTATCATCGGTAAAGTCTATCTGGCCCGTGGCGTAGGCGGAGAATTCCTTGCCGTCCATGTAGAAATTCCTCACTTCCACCTTCCCGTCGTTAAGGGTGTAGTCGCCGCCGATGGCGTTGAAAGAGACGTCGTTGACCTTGTAGCCGAACTTCAGGGCGCCGATACGGTTCATTTTGTGGATCAGGATCAGCGGCATTGAAACGATGTAGTAGACGCGGTCCTTCTCGGAGGTCTTCTGCACCTGGTAGAAGGTCCCGCTGCCGGATTTTATCGACACGTCGCCGCGCATCTTGGTTATGTCGCCGGTTATGTTCTTGAGAGCGGCCGAGACGCAGAAATCGCGGGCTTCGATGTACTCGTGCTTGAAGCGGTCCGCCTTGTAGAGCAGCCTGAAATCGGCGTAGCCGGCGGGGATAGAGTTCTTCAGCGTCCTTATCCAGGCCAGTTCCGACTCGTAGCGGCGCAGTTTCCTGGGACCGCCCCGCAGGTCCCGCACGCCCAGTATGAGGTTCTTCGCCTCGGCATAGACCAGGTTCCTGGAATAACCGATGAAATCCACCGTCTTGGCCCCGGTGAAGGGCCGCTGTATGGCGGTCCGCCCCTTTACCGGCTCGCCGTTGAGGCGGCCGGAATAGGTAAGTGAAAGTTCATCCTTGGAGATCTGGGTGCGGGTCTTTATATCGGTCAGTTTGTCTCCCCCCAGGGTCAGCCTGCCGCCTGAAGCTGTAACATAGCTGTTGGAGAAATTTTCGGACAGCAGCGCGGACATATCCAGGTCCGCCGCCGTAAGGGTCCGGTAGCGGAAGCCGGCCGCGGCCGTGTTGAGGAATATGCGCGAGACCATCGGCTTGCCGTTCTTCGACGACACCTTCAGGCGCACCTGCACCTTGCCCGACGCGTCGGTCACCGGCAGCTTGGCCCCGTAGCGTTTGGCGTTGGCCATATCGAACGGCGGGGCCCAGACGGTCAAACTGTACTGCGGTGTGGAAACGGAAAGGTCGAAGGTCCCTTCGGCCTTGATGTTCAGCGGTCTCGAAACAAGCCGGATTTCCACCGTCTTGGTGGAGGGGAATACCGTGTTTATCTCCCAGAAGGAACGCGGCGCCGTAAATTCCCAGGGCGAGGTGAAAAGGTAGGCCATCTCTGAACTCTTGAACTCGGCCGTTTCCGCTTTCAGGGCCAGTTCCGGCCGGCGCAGGTTCTTTATCGCCCCGGTGAACCTGGCGGTTTTATCCAGCAGGGTCAGGTCGGCCCGCAGGTCCTTGATACCGGCGCGCGGCCAGTCGAAGCCGGCAAAATTCACCAGCCCCTCGGCGTAGAGCCTGCCGGTCACGGGCCGTTTGAAAGCGTCGCTTTTAAAAAAGACCGAGGCGTAGAACGGACAGTCGGCGTCCGGCTTGAAGTCCTTCAGGGTGGCGTTGAAACTTTCGAAAGAGTAGCTGGTTTTGGCCTTCAGGTCGGTTATGGTCAGTTCCCCGTCCTTAATTTCCGCGTCGGCGATCTTGTTGAGCCTGTTGCGGCCGCTGCCCGCGCGGTAAGCCGCGAAAATATCTCCGATGTTCCAGGTCCCGTCAGGGTGCTTGATCAGCTGTATCTTGGGGGAAATCAGCACCACGCTGTCTATCTCTATCCTGCGGCGCAGAAGCGGCAGCAGCCTGTAGGTGGCGTAAATATAATCGGCGCGCAGGAAATCTACGGCTTCCGGCCCCGGCTCGGTCGCCTGCAGTCCTTTTATCTTTATTTCCCCGGTGGCGGAAAGGCGCGCCCATTCTATACGGACGGGGCGTTTAAGTATCTCCTGGAACTGGTTGGTCACCACCGACTCCAGGTCCGCGGGCGTGAACATGACGCGCACCGTCACCAGCGCGGTGGCGGCTATGCCCACGGCCAGTATTATCGGCAGGAATATTATCCTGGCCATTATCTGCCTGAAGAGTTTCATGACTGTATGTATATTTTAGCAGTATTGACGGCGTAAGCGGCGGCTTCATACAGCCAGACGTAGGCGGCCGCCTGGGCCCGGAGCACCCCGGTTAAATACGCCTTCAGGCTGAACAGTTCCGGCGAGAGGAGCTTAAGGGCGGC
>DMXM01000035.1:13991-15933 GCA_003482905.1 Elusimicrobiota bacterium | reverse complement strand
CCGGCCGAGCCGTCCTTGCGCAGGCGCAGCTTGCCGTAAGGCAGCGCCAGGTCGTCGTAGACGGCCAGCACGCCGGGAGCCGGTATTTTATAGAAAGAGGCCAGGCTTTGCGCGGCCTGGCCGGACAGGTTCATATATGTCTGCGGCTTAAGCAGGAAAACCCTGCGGCCGGAGATCTCCAGCTCCAGATAAAGCCCTAGCCCCTTCCAGTCGCGCCAGCGCTCCCCCGGCGCCAGGCGCGAAGCCGCCAGGTCGGCCACCATAAAGCCGATATTATGCCGGGTCAGCTCGTACTCGCGGCCCGGATTGCCCAGCAATACCGCCATCTGTATCTGGTCTTTCACTTATAACACCCCATAAAAGCAAGGAGCAGAAGCCGAACATGTTAAGGTCCAACTTCTGCTCCGTTGCGGCGGGTCCCCTTTACTTCTTGGGGGCCGGCTTCTTTTCCTCGGGCTTGCCGGCGGCAGGCTTGGCGCCCGCAGCGGCGGGCTTGGCTCCGTCCTTACCGGCGGCGCCTTCCTCACCCTCTTCCTTCTTGCCCTTGGCTATAACCTCGGGCTGGGCGCCCGCTGCGGCGGCTCCGGCCGCGGGTTCCTCAACCTTCTCTTCCTTCGGCGCGGTCACGCTGACGACTATCTGTTCGGGAGCGTCGAGCAGCTCGGCCTTGCCGGCCTTTATATCTTTAACGCGCAGGGAACTGTTGATATGCAGGTCCGTGATGTCCAGCACGATCTCGTGCGGGATCTCGGTGGGCAGACAGGAGACGTTCAGTTCGCGCATGGTGTGCTCCACCAGGCCGCCCTGCAGCTTGACGCCGTAGCACTCGCCGATGATCTTCACGTGCACCTTCACCTTGATCTTCTCGGTGAGGGAGATGCGGTAGAAGTCGAAATGCGTGCATTTGCCGCTGACCGGGTGGCGCTGTATGGCCTTTATAATGACGGTGTCCTCGCCGCCGGTGTATTTGATGGTGATGATGGCGTTGGGGTCCGTCTTGAGTATGGAGAGCATACCCTTCTCGTCGACGGTGACGCTCACGGGCTTCTTGTCCAGGCCGTAAATGACGGCGGGGATCCTGCCGCCGGCCCTGAAAGCGGTGAGCGCGGCGCGCACGCCGGCTTTGTCCCGCATTTCCGCTGAAATCATTGTCTGTTGCATCGCTGTTCCTCCTACTGAATTCCTCGAATCACTTGAAAAGTTCGCTTATGGACTCGCCCATGTGATTGCGTTTGATGGCCTCCGCAAGGAGCGCGGCCACGGATACTACCTTAATTTTAGCACTTTTTGAGGCATTTACGGGAATAGTATCCGTTAAAATGAGCTCTTCTATAGGGGATTTGTCGATTTTGTCGACGGCGTCCCTGGAAAGCACGCCGTGGGTGGCGGCGGCTATTATCTTGGCCGCCCCGTGCTCCTTTATGGAATGCGCCACCTGGGCCAGCGTGCCGGCGGTGTCCACAAGGTCGTCGAATATGAAGCAGGTCTTGCCCTTCACGTCGCCTATGATATTGTAGACCACGGCCTCGTTGGGGCGCGGGCGGCGCTTGTCTATGATAACCAGGCCCATGTCCAGGCGCTTGGCGAAAGAGCGCGCGCGCTCCACGCTGCCCACGTCGGGAGAGACCACCACGGTGTTCTCGAAATTGCGGCCCTTTATATAGTCCAGCACCACGGGCCGCGCGTAAAGATGGTCCAGCGGGATGTCGAAGAAACCCTGGATCTGCGCGGCGTGCAGGTCTATGGTGATAACGCGGTTGGCGCCGGCTTCGGTTATCAGGTTGGCCACCAGCTTGGCCGTGATGGCCACGCGGGGGGCCGGTTTGCGGTCGGCCCGGGCGTAGCCGTAATAGGGGATCACGGCGGTTATGCGGCCGGCCGAGGCGCGACGCAGGGCGTCCAGCATTATCAGCAGTTCCATCAAATTGTCGTTGACCGGCGG
>DMXM01000035.1:12739-13704 GCA_003482905.1 Elusimicrobiota bacterium | reverse complement strand
ACCTGCCGTGCGCGCGCTATGGCCAGCGCGCCGCCCGGGACGTTTTCCGTTATGGTAGAACCGGCGGCCGTGTAAGCCCCCGCCCCAATGGCGACCGGGGCCACCAGATTGGTGTTGGAGCCGATGAATGCGCCGGCCCCTATTATGGTCCTGTTCTTATTCACCCCATCGTAATTGCAGGTGATGGTGCCCGCGCCGATGTTCACCTTTTCGCCCATCTCGGTGTCGCCGACGTAGCTGTGGTGGTGCATTTTGGAGCCGCGCCCTATGCGGGATTTCTTCACCTCGGCGAAATTACCTATTTCGGCGGCCGGGCCGATGTCGGACAGGGGGCGCAGGCGGGCGAAGGGGCCTACTATGGCGCCGGCGCGCACGCGGCTGGCTTCCAGCGCGCAGGAATATTTTATTACCGCGCCGTCGTCTATACGGCAGTCCTCTATTACGCCGCAGGGCCCTATTTTGCAGCCGCGGCCTATGACGGTGACGCCTTTTATGAAGACCCCGGGGTAGATGACGGTATCGCGGCCGATGACGGCGCTTTCTTCTATGTAGGTGTTGGCGGGGTCCACCACGGTAACGCCGGCGGCCATCAGGTCGGCGGCTTTGCGGCGGTTGAGCATGGCGTAGGCGGCGGCCAGGTCCGCGCGCGAGTTTATGCCGGTCATTTCGGTGGGGTCGCTGAGCTTGAAGGCGGCCGCTTTGCCGCCGGCGGCTATGATGTTCTCCACGGCGTCTGTCAGGTAGAACTCGCCTTTGGAGCCTTTCTTTTTAAGGTTGCGTACGGCGTCGGCCAGTGCTTTGACGCGGAAGAAATAGGTGCCGGAATTTACTTCTTTTATGGCTTTCTCCCAGGCGTCGGCGTCGGCGGCTTCTACTATGGCGGCTACGTTGCCCGCGTGGTCGCGCTTGATGCGGCCGTAGGAGCCGGGCTCGGCGAGCTCGGCGGTCATTATTACGCAGTCGGG
>DMXM01000035.1:0-12511 GCA_003482905.1 Elusimicrobiota bacterium | reverse complement strand
TCCTGCACGGCGCGGCCGCTGCCTTTAAGGAGTTTCTGCCGGACGAAGACGAGTTTTTCGGCTATACCGCCGAGGCGTTTGGTGAGCTCGGCTTCCACCATTTCGGCGCGGTGGCCGGTTATGACTATTATTTTTTCGGGCCCGAGGGCGGCTATTTTGCGGATGACGCGTTCGGCTAGTGACATATCGCCGAGGTAATGGAGTACTTTGGGCAGGTCGGATTTCATCCTGGTGCCCAGGCCGGCCGCCAGTACCACCGCCGCGAAACTGTTGTTTTTAGACATATAAATTAAAGAAAACCGAAAAAATATGGAAACGGAAGGGCTACATATAAATTCTACAAAAAAAAGGGGACAGGCTACTTTTTAAATTAAAAAGTAGCCTGTCCCCCTTTTTCCAATGAGCGCGTCTTTTTCTTTGCGGGTGAGTTTTTTGATGGCGGCCTCGAGTACGGACGCGGCGGAGCGGTCTTTTTTGCGTTTCTTCCACACCAGTTCCACCGGCCCGAAGGCGGCGGTGTACTTGGCGCCTTTGCCCGCGTTATGGTCGGCTATGCGCGCCGCCAGGTTATTGGTTATCCCCGTATATAAGGAACCATTGGCGCAACGGACCATATAAACGATCCAGTGTGAAGATATCGGCGCGTGAACTTTCTTCATAGGGTAATGGGGACAGGCTACTTTTTTAATAAAAAAGTAGCCTGTCCCCTTTTTATCTCCCGGGCATGGATTTGAACCATGTCTAACCGCGTCAAAGGCGGTTGTGCTACCGTTACACCACCCGGGAATAAAATAAACATGACAAAGGACAAGAGTTAAGGGCTTAACACCCTTACCCCCCCGATCCCCTGTCTTTCAACCGATTGGAACTGAAGGTTAGTAACCTTCGGCGAAGCCTTCGGTTTGCGTGGGCTCCGGCATCGGCCCGGCCTTGGCCACCTCTTTCTCGTACTCTTTGAGAATGAGCTGTTCAAGTTTCCCGCGGAACTCGTTATTTATAGGATGGGCTATGTCCTTGTAGGTGCCGTCCTTGATCTTCCTGGAAGGCATGCACACTATAAGGCCGTTGTTGCCATTCACTACTTTCATGTTGTGCACGACAAAAGCGTTGTTAAACGTCACTGTCGCGAACGCTTTTAGCCGCGCCTCATTCCTGAGATGTATCCTCACTTCGGTGATTTCCATACTCCCCCCTATTACCGCCCCCCGACAGAACACCACTTTTACCGGCATACTCCTGCAAGGCAGCGTTACATGATTCTACTTCCCAGAAATTCTAGCAAAATTTCGTCAAAAAAACCCTGTAACCCCGTATACGCCCCGCCTCCGCCGCCATCCGCCTGGCTTTGGCCTTATCCCAGCAGAGGGCAAACACCGAGGCCCCCGAACCGGACATCATAACGGCGTCCGCCCCAAGTTGGACAAGCCGCTGCTTGACCAGCCTTACGGCCTTATGCCCGGGCAGCACCGGCTCCTCAAGCCGGTTGAACAGCAGGCCCGCCCTCTCCCTGGTGAATTTCCCGCGCCTGAGCAGGCCGGATAATTCCAGGAAATCCGCCCGCCGCGCCCGGATATCGGCCGGGTTGCCCAATTTAAGGCTGCCGTAAACCTCTTTTGTGTAAACCGGCACACCGGGATACACCAGCACTATGGAAGGCAGGCGGCCGGCCAATTCAATTTTCTTTAATTTTTCTCCGCGGCCGTAACCTTGCGCGGCGCCGGCCTCCAGCATGAAGAACGGCACGTCGGAACCCAGGCCGGCGGCTATTTTCATAAGCCCGCCGGCTGCGGACTTGGGAAGCATATAAAGTTTAGCCAGGCCTATCAGCGCGGCCGCGGCGTCGGAAGAACCGCCGCCCAGCCCGGCGCCAACGGGGATATTCTTTTTAAGGGTTATCTCAACGGCCGGGTTCACGCCGAAAACGCCGAAGAACTTTACCGCGGCCTTGTGGACTATATTGTCCTCCTGCTTAAGGCCGGGAGGGCCATTCTTCACCCTGAGCCTGATCCCGGGCTCTTTGGTTTTCCTGAACGACAGCGTGTCGGCCACGCCTATGCGGGCAAACAGAGTCTCCAGGTCGTGGTAGCCGTCCGCGCGCTTGCGGGTGACCTCCAGGAACAGGTTTATCTTGGCCCGCGCTTCTATCTTTATCATAACTTACTCCGGCAGCCCAAGCGCATTAACGCCGTTGAAATTCATCTGGGTATTGTCCAGCGTAATGCGCACGGACACCGCCGGCAGTTTGAATTCCATAACGTTGGGGAACAGGTAGAGGTTGTGCATAAAATAATGGGAAGGTTTGAACATAAGTTTTTTCTCAACCTCGGGGCGGATCTCCCCCGGTACGCGGTCACCGTCAAGGCAGACCTCCTTGCCGTCGCCGTTAAAACATACGGAGTCCCAGCCGTCGTCAAATTTACCGCCGGCGATGGTTTTGCCGGAAAACCAGTCCCTAAGCTCCGTGGTCATAAGGGAAGCCCAGTAACTGAACGTGGCTGAGTCTATGCCCGCAAGGGCTATGGCGTCCATATCCAGCACGTCGCCGCTCGCCCTGGCTTTCCAGAGCGGGGCCATCAACGGTCCCATCACGGTCAGGCTGAAGTCCGCCGGCGGGGCGAAGTGCAGTATCGCGTCTAACTTTACGGTGCGGCCGCGCAGCCTGGCCTCGACCTTGGCGAAAGAGGAGAATTCGATCCCCGCCGGACTGATCTTTTTCAGGTAGGCGCGCTCAAGCCCTTCCGCTTCGGCCCCCGGTATCTTATTCTGCAGGGCCTTTATTTTAGCCTCCGCCGCGGAACGTTTGGCCGGTTTCTCGAGCAGCCTGGAATTTTTCCAGGCCTGCCAGGCCGTCCGCTGGTCGCCGGCGGCCGCGTAAATATCGCCCGCGTGCGCCCAGATCACGGCGTCGTCGTAAACCGCCTTGACCGCTTTTTTTATGCCGGCCAGGGCCTCGGGGATGTTTCCCCGTTTGAACTTCACCCAGGCGAGGGAATCCAGGTAGGCGCCGTTGGCCGGTTCCAGGGCGACGGCGCTGGAGATCAGCACTTCGGCTTCCTCCAGCTTCAGCCCGCGGTCCGCCAGGGCGTAACCGAGGTAATTGAGCACATTGGCGTTGGCCGGGTTCTTCGAGATCAGGTACCGGAAAGCCTCCTCGGCCGCGGCCATATCTCCCTCCCGCTCGCTGATAACGGCGTACTGCATGCGGGCGTCTCCGTTGTCCGGGCTTTTTGCCAGCACGGCTTTAAGCATTTCCCGCGCCCTGTCGCTCTTGCCCATATCGTCGTAGCCCAGCGCCAGAAAATAGGCTATCTCGCCGTTGTCCGGCCATTTTTTAGCCGCCCCCTCAAGCATGGTTATGGCCTTTTCATAACGGCCGCTCTGCGTGTAATAATAGGCCAGGCGCAGCGCCAGGCCGGCGTCTTCTTTTAGCGCGGCCGAGCCCTCCAGGTAGGAAGCCGCCGCGGCGAAGTCGCGGCGTTGCTCGTTTACCACCGAGAGCCAGAAACAGGCCGTGGGGTCCGTCTTTTGCAGCGCCCAGGCCTTAAGGAAGTATTTTTCGGCCTCCGGCAGGTTCCCGCCCGCGGGGGAGGCGTAAAGCTCTCCCACATGGTTATAGAGCTCTATGTTCTTAGTCTCGAAGGCCAGCAGCCCGGTATACTCGCCCAGGGCCGCGGCCGTGTCGTTCTTGGTTTCGTAATAATTGGCCAGCATGTAGCGCGGCTGCAGGTAAAGGGTGTCCGCCTCTTTGGACTTTATAAGGCTGTCTTTCATTTCCGCGTACCGGCCCTTCGCGTTGTACAGCACGGCCATCTGGTAGTAGGTCTCCGCCGCGTCTTCGGGCCGCAGCGCGAGGAATTTCTTGAGATAGTCCACCGCTTTATCCGGGTTCTTGGAACTCCAGAGGCTGGCCAGCTGGTACAACGCCTCGTGATTGGCGGCGTCGAGAACGCGGGCCTTCTCGTAGGCTGAGGCGGCGGCCTCCAGTTCGCCTTTGGCCCACTTGACGTTGCCGTAAAGCACCCAGTTGTCGGCCGCGGCCGAGTCCGCTTTTACTACGAACTCCGCCCAGTTCTCGGCATCGTCCACCTTGCCTATGTGCAGGGCCAGGTTCAAAGCCTGCTTATACACAAAAACCGATTGCGGGTCCAGCAGCAGCGTGCTCCGGTATTCCTGCAGGGCGGAATCGTAATTGCCGCGGCGCTCCAGCACCATGCCGTTCATGAAGTGCAGGTAGGCCTCCTTGTCAGCCGCCGCCGAGGCGGCCGCGGAAATAAAGCACAGGGCGAGAGCCGCCGGTATTATCTTCTTCATCATAGGTCCTTGGCCGGGAGCGTCCGGCGCATCAGCAGGGCCGCGTCCGTGTTATTATAGAATTTAGGCCTTTTGCCCACCACCGCGAAGCCGCGCGCCGCGTAAAGGGCTATGGCCGCGGCGTTATGCTCGTTGACCTCCAGGTCTATTTCAAGGCAAAGGTTCTTGGCTGCGTATTCCAGCATCTTGCCGATAAGGGCCGAAGCCGCGCCGCGCCGGAGGAAATCCCGCCCCACCGCCAGGGTGTTCAGCTGCACCTGCGGCCGCAATATCCAGAAATTTATGAACCCGGCAGGCCGCCCCTCTTCTTCGGCGGTCAGCGTAACCGCATTCCTGTTGTTTTCCTCGGCCTCGAAACCTTTCACGCCCCAGGCCGGGTAGCCGGGATGCTCCACCTCTATGGCGGCGAAATACGGGTAATCCTCTTTCCTGGCGCGGCGTATCAGCATAAGGGAGGCTTACTTCTTATTCTCCATTTCATACTTGGCCGGCTTCAAATAAAGCGGTTTCAGGGTTCTGCTGCCGTAAGCCCTGGCCGCCTTTATGATATAGGCCGGGATTATTTTTGAAACAGCGCGCGGGGCAACTGCGGTTCCCTGCGGAACAAGCGAGTAGATCTCCGGCGCTTCCTCGCTGTCGCCAGCGGCGTAAATAACGCCTGCGCCGGCCAGCAGTTCCTTTATCTCTCCCTCTTTCAGCCAGACCGGCTCCCCTTCGGGGCGTGGGATACGGCCCCGGGCTTTGAAGAACTGGCAGAAGTATTCGTCCTTGAAGGCGTGCAGCAGCACGGCCAGGCGGCCGGCCGGGTTTTTTGCCGCCCAGGCGCGGAATTGCGCGGTCTCAAAAGCCTGCAGCGCCATTATTTCAAAAAGGGTCGCGGTGTACACTTTGGCCCCGGCCAGGGCCTTCAGCGCGCCGGCCAGCGTAAGCGATATGCGTATGCCGGTAAACCGGCCGGGGCCGCGCGCTGCGCAGACCACGTTAACGGCCCGCAGCTCCGTACCGGCCTTTTTCAGCTCCCTTTTTAAAAGGGTGAAAAGGACGCGTTCCTGGTTATATACTTTTTTCTGCGCCTGAAAGACCCTGCCGCCGGCGCAGGCGGCTACCTTAAGCCGTGAACCCGATGTGCAAAGCCCGATAGTTATTTCAGCCATTTAGCCTCTATAGCCTCCAGCGCGCGCCTGTCACCGGCGGCCGCCGCTTTTATGGTCCTGCAGTCGCCTCCCGCCAGGCCGAAAACCAGCCTTATGGGTTCGGCGCCGGCGGACATTTCCCCGGCGGCGCCAGGCCATTCCACGGCGGTTATGCCGTCGGGGCGGCCCAGGTACTCGTCCAGCCCTATATTTTCCATGTCGGCCTCGTTGGCCCGGAAAAGGTCGAAGTGATAAAGCCGCAGGCGGCCGCGGTAGGCGCGCATAAGGTTGAAGCTGGCGCTGACCGGCAGGTTTTTTGCGCCCAGCGCGGCGGCCAGCGCCCGCACGAAGAAAGTTTTACCGGAACCTATGGGGCCCTCCAGGAAAAGCGCGGACCCGCCTTTAAGCTCCCCGGCGAAAAGGCCGGCCAGGCGCGCGGTCTCTTCCGGGCCGGAGCTTTTGAATTTAAAAATGTTCGAAACTTTTGATCTTGCCATCGAAGTTCTCTATCTCCGCCCCGCGGCCTTTTTCCACGCGGCCCACCACCACGGCCGCCGGCAGCAGCCTCTTTATTTTCGCCAGCCCGGCGGGACTGGCCGTGAATATCAGGCCGTAATCCTCGCCGCCGCCTATGGCGTAGTAGCGCCACGGCCGGCCCGCCGCCGCGCAGTAAGCCCGCAGCTCGCGGGCGCAGGCGCCTTCGCCGGGGCTGACTATCACCCGGCAGCGGGAAAGTTCGGCCAGGATGGCGGCGCTGCGGGCCAGGCCGTCGGAATTGTCCAGCATGGCCGAGGCCAGTTCTTTCCGGCCCAGCAGGGCGCCGGCCGCCAGCTGCGGTTCGGGCCGCCAGAAGGCCTTCACCAGGCCCGGGAATTTTTTGCAAAGCGCCGCCTTGCCGCCCATCAGGATCTCGAGCCCGGCCGCGGCCAGGCCCAGGGGCCCGACGTTGAACAGCAGGTCGCCGGGCTTAGCGCCGTAGCGCGTCACCGGCTGCGTGCCGCCCGTCTCCCCCCAGACCGTCATGTAAAAATGGTTCTCCCGCGCGCCGGCCAGGTTGCCGCCGGCCACGGAAATGCCGAAGCGCAGCGCCTCTTTCTTGAGCTCGCGCATGAACCGGCGGGTGAAATCCGGCGGCGTGTCCTTTTTCAGCCCGGAGCCCACCACGCAGGAAACCGGCCGCACGTCGCCCATGGAGGCGAGGTCGCTCAGGTTTATGCGCGTCAGCTTGCGGGCGAGGTCCTCCGGGGTGGCGAAGCGGGCCAGGTAATGGGTGCCTTCCACTATCTCATCGGTGGTGATCACCAGGTCGCGGCCGGCGCCGTGCCGGAGCACCGCGCAGTCGTCGCCGGGCCCCAGCAGCAGCCGTCTGTCGCCGGGGAACCGGAAGGTCTTTTCTATATGCTCTATCAGCCTGGCCTCGGCGCCTTTTTTCGCTTTCATCGTTCCAGGCTCCTTATCGCCGGCGGCAGAAAATCCAGGAGTTCGCCGGCCAGCACGCAGCGGCCGGTGAGTTCTTCGGCGGCGAGCTCTCCGCAGAGGCCGTGCAGGTAGACCGCCAGCGCCGCGCTGCCGAAAGCGGTCCCGGAGGAAAAGCCGCGGGCCAGGCCGTTCTGGGCCAGGAAACCGGCGCAGAGCCCGGCCAGCACGTCGCCGGACCCGCCTTTGGCCAGCTCGGGGCCGCCGGTGGAGTTCTTCAAAATTTTTCTTCCGGAGCAGAGCAGCGTGCCCTGCCCCTTGAGCACTGCCACGCCCCCGGTCAGCGCGGCCAGCGCCGCGGCCGCCGCGGGGCGGTCCGTGACTTTCCTTCCGAGCAGCCGCGCGGCCTCGCCGGGGTGGGGCGTAAAGACGGCCGCGGGAGATTTGACCTTGAAAGGCCGGGGACCGGCGGCCAGCGCGTTGAGCGCGTCGGCGTCTATCACCGCCGGAATATCCAGGGCGGCCAGCAGCTTAAGGGCGAAGGCGCGCGCGCCGGGCTTATCGCCGAGGCCGGGGCCTATCAGCAGCACGTCAATTTTTTTCTTCTTCGCGAAAGCGGCGACTTCGGCGGCGGCAGCGGCGGTGAAAGCCCCGCCCGAACAGGAGGCGCCGAAGGTCATGGCTTCGGGAACCGCGCAGGCGATAATTTTCCGTTCGCTCTCCGGGCAGGCCACGGTGACCAGCCCGGCGCCGGCCTTCAGGGCCGCGCGGGCGGCCAGTATTGCGGCGCCGGCCAGGCCGCGCGAACCGACCGCTACCAGCACGCGGCCGTAATCCCCCTTGTGGGAGGCGCGGGGGCGCGGCGGCAGGAGAGGTTTAACGTAGGCTTTTGTAATGCCCGGGATTTTCATGGCTTGGCTCAGGCGAAAGCTATTACGGCGGCCACGGTATAGTCGGCGGTATGCGAGATAGAGACCAGCAGCCGCGCGCGCGGCCGCCCCTTTACCCGCACCTGCGGCCGGCCGCTGTCCGTGTTCTCCACCTCTATACTGTTGAGCGGCAGGCTTTTGGCGTCCAGCGCCTTGATGACCGCCTCTTTTACGGCGAAGCGGGCGGCCAGGCGTTCGAACCTGTTGGCGCTCTTGCCGGCGTAGGCCAGTTCCACCGGCGTAAAAACTTTTTTCAGGAAGCGCGGGTTCGCCGCCAGGCGGCGGACCCTGGCCACCTCGGCCAGGTCCACGCCCAGCCCGGTCACCGCACCCGGAGGAACTTTTGCGGGCATAAGCTCAGCGCACCGTCACGCTCTTGGCGAGGTTGCGCGGCTTGTCTATGTCGCACTTCTTGGCCAGGGCCACGTAGTAGGCGAAGATCTGCAGCGGGATCACGGTGAGCATGGGCGTGAACAGCTCCCCGGCCTGCGGCAGCGTGATGTAGCGGGAAGCCTTCACGGTCTTGCGGGAGACGGCGTCCACTATGGCCACCACGTCGGCGCCGCGCGCCTTGGCCTCTTCTATGTTGCCGGCCATCAGCTCCAGCGCCCGGCCCGAGGGGGCCACCGCCAGCAGCGGCATGCCCTTGTAGATGATGGCAATGGGGCCGTGCTTCATCTCGCCGGCGGCGTAGCCCTCGGCGTGCACGTAGGAGATCTCCTTGATCTTCAGGGCGCCTTCCAGCGCTATCGGGAAATTGATGTGCCTGGAGATGAAGAGGAAATGCTCGCTGTGGGAGAAGGCCTCGGCCACTTTGGCTATGTCCTTCTCCAGCTCCAGCGTCTCCTCTATCAGGCGCGGCATTTTCAGCAGGTCCTCGGCGTAGCGGCGGGCGTCCGTGGCGGACAGGACGCCGCGCGCGGCCGCGAAATGGCCGGCCACCAGGTAAATGGCGGCGAGCTGGCCGAGGAAAGCCTTGGTGGAGGCCACGCCTATCTCGGGGCCGCAATGGGTCTGCAGCACGTAATCGGCCTCGCGGGTGAGCGTGGAGCCCACGGTATTGGTGATGGCCAGCACCTTGGCGCCGGCGGAGCGCGCTTCGCGCACGGCGAAGAGGGTGTCGGCGGTCTCGCCGGACTGTGAAATGGCTATCACCAGGGTGTCTTTCGCCATCAGCTTGGCGCGGTCGGTGAACTCGCTGGCGATATCGGCGGAGGCGCGCAGGCCGAAGTTCTCGAACAGCCCCCGGCCCACCAGCCCGGCGTGGTAAGCGGTGCCGCAGGCTATGAACTGGATGTTGGAGAAACCTTTCATGGCGGCGGCCGCAAGGCCGGTCTCGGCCTTGAGCACGTCGCCGCCCAGCGGCAGCAGCCGGCCGCGCAGGGTGTTCTCCACGGCCTCGGACTGCTCGTGGATCTCCTTGAGCATGAAATGCTTGTAGCCGCCCTTCTCGGCCATGGTGGAGTCCCACTGTATGGTCACGGCTTCCTTGGAGACCTTCTTGCCCTGGAAGGTGTAGAAATCTATGCCGTCCTTCTTCACGGCCGCCATCTCCCCGTCGTTGAGGAAGATCACGCGCTTGGTGTACTTGAGAAAGGCGGACACGTCGGAAGCTATGAAGTTCTCCCCCTTGCCCAGGCCCACCACGAGCGGGCTGTGCATGCGGGCGGTCAGCACCATGGCGGGACAGCTCGCCCACACCATGGACAGGGCGAAAGACCCTTTCAGGTCCCCCACGGTCTTGCGGAAAGCCTCGAAGAACACCGGCTCCAGCATGTCGGCGCGCATGGCCTTCTCCTGCACGTGCAGGGCCTTGAGCTTCTCCTCCATCAGGTGGGCGATGACCTCGGTGTCGGTCTCGGACTTGAACTTATGGCCGGAGGCGAGCAGCTTTTCCTTGAGGTCCAGGTAATTCTCGATGATGCCGTTGTGCACCACCACCACGCGGCCGGAGCAGTCGGTGTGGGGATGGGCGTTGTCTTCGGAAGGGGCCCCGTGGGTGGCCCAGCGGGTGTGGCCCACGCCCACGTTGGCACCCTTGGCGGGGTCCTGCGCCACCAGTTCGTCCAGGGCGTCCACGCGGCCGCTCACGCGGCGCAGGTAAAGTTCGTTCTTCGCGTCCACCACGGCTACGCCGCAGGAGTCGTACCCGCGGTATTCCAGGCGGCGCAGGCCGTCTATCAGCACGTCGGTGGTCTTATGGTCCCCGATATAACCGGTTATTCCGCACATATTGTTCCTCGTGTCCTTTTATGCCGCGGACGGCCTTCCGGCGGTATTTAAGCCGCCTTCACGCCGCCCGCGCCCCGTCGGAAAAATTACTGTATCAGCCGCTTCATCTCGGCCACGGCCGTCTTGAGCCCCACGAACATGGCGCGCGAAACTATGGAGAAGCCGATGTTAAGGCAGTCCATGCCCTCTATACGGGCCACCGGCGCTACGTTGTAGTAGTCCAGGCCGTGCCCGGCGTGCAGCTCCATCTTGAGCTCCTTAACCAGGAAGCCGGCCAGCTGCAGTTTCTCCAGTTCCTTCACCTGCAGCTTCTTGCCCCAGGCCGCGGCGTACTCTTTGGTACAGAGTTCAATGGCGTCGGCGCCCATGTTGTGGGCGGCGCGGATGGCGCCCGGTTCGGGGTCGGCGAACACGCTGACCTCTATGCCGGAGCCGGACAGGTTCTTTATGATCTTCTCGAGCCCGGAGTTCTTGCCCTCGAGCTTCATGCCGCCCTGCGTGGTCAGCTCGCGGGGCCCCTCGGGCACCAGGCAGACCGAGTCGGGGCGCAGCTTCAGCGCCAGCTTCTCCATCTCGGCGGTGGCGGCCATTTCCAGGTGGATCAGGCCCTTCACTTCGTGGCGCACCCGCTCTATGTCGGAATCCTGGATGTGGCGCCGGTCCTGGCGCAGGTGCATCACCACCATGTCGCCGCCGGAGCTGTAAACCACCCGCGCGGCCTCGACGGTGTCGGGGTTCTTCTCGCCGCGCGCCTGGCGCAGCGTGGCTACGTGGTCTATGTTAACGCCGAGTTTAACGTGTCTCATAAGCAAATGCCTCCCTGAAGATAAAACCTGAAATTATTTGGCGGCCAGCGCGCCGGAGTGCCGGCGGTAATGCTCCAGCAGGTCGTCGGCGATGGCCTTTATTTTAGCCTTGCTCTCGCCTTCCACCAGCAGGCGCAGCAGCGGCTCGGTGCCGGAGTAGCGGATGAAGATGCGGCCGTTGCCCTTCAGGCCGCTCTCGAGCCTGGAAAGTTTGTCGGCGAAGCCGGGCACCGCCTTGAAGGCCGGCTTGCTGGTCACCTTCACCTTCTCCACCACCTGCGGGTAGCGGCTCCAGTGCCGGCGGAACCAGCTGAAAGGCCGGCCCATGTCGCGCACCGCGGCCAGCGTCTGCAGGGCGGTGAGGATGCCGTCGCCCGTGGGGGCGAACTCGCGGAAAATGATATGGCCGCTGGTCTCGCCGCCGAGCTTCAGGTCGCCTTTCTCCATGGCGTCGGTGACGTTCTTGTCCCCCACCGGCACCTGGGCCACGCTGATCCCCTGCCCCCTGAGATACTTCAGCAGGCCGTAATTGGACATGAAGGTGAGCGACACGCCGCTGTTGGTGAGGCGGCCGCGGGCTTTCATGTACGGGGCGGCCATGGCTATCACGTCGTCGCCGTCCAGCTGGAAACCCTTCTCGTCGGCGAACATGCAGCGGTCGGCGTCCCCGTCGAAGCTGATGCCGCAGAAAGCGCCCCATTTAGCGGCGGCCGCGGCCATCTTCTCAGTGTGGAGGGCGCCGCAGCCCATATTGATGTTCTTGCCGTTGGGTTTGTCACCTATGACCTTCACCTTGGCGCCCAGGTCGCGGAAGATGCGCGGCGCTATCTTGTAGGCGGCGCCGTTGGCGCAGTCCAGCAGGATCTTCAGGCCCTTCAGGTTGAAGCCGGGCGGCAGGGTGCATTTGAGGAAGTCCTCATAGTCGCGCGTAAAATCTTTCTTATGCAGGCCGGGGTGGGTGGGGCGGAACTTCAGCGGCTTTTTGCCCAGCAGCAGCGCCTCTATCTTGTTCTCTATAGCGTCGTTGAGTTTGAGGCCTTCGCTCGAGAAGAACTTTATACCGTTGAACTCCGGCGGGTTGTGGCTGGCGGAAATGACTATGCCGAAGTCCGCGTTCTCGCGCTTGACCAGGTAGGACACGGCCGGCGTGGGGATGATGCCGAGGTCCACCACCTTGAACTTGCTGGCCCCCAGGCCTTCCACCAGGTATTTCTTTATCAAGCGGCCGGAGGCGCGCGAATCCATGCCTATGAGCACTACCGGCTTGCCGGTGTGGCCCTTCTTCTTATACCTGGGCAGCACCAGCGAGGCCGCGTAGCCTATCCGGCGGATGAAATCGGGGGTAAAAGGGTAATCCCAGGTGATGCCGCGTATGCCGTCTGTTCCGAACAATTTTCCCATTAATCGTTGTCCTGCTTTGAAAGCGGATAATATAATTTTATATTATATCATTCTGTTCATGGCGCTGTAAGGCCCGGCAGGGAAGGATGGCCGAGCGGTTTAAGGCGCCGGTCTTGAAAACCGGTGTGCGGTTAATCCGCACCGTGGGTTCGAATCCCACTCCTCCCGCTCCCATAACCTTTTGCCTGTATAATCTCCTCATTGGAGGTGTCGCCTAGAGGTCGGGCAGCAGGTTGCTAACCTGCGACTCGCAAGAGTCTCGTGGGTTCGAATCCCACCGCCT
>DMXM01000042.1 GCA_003482905.1 Elusimicrobiota bacterium | reverse complement strand
AAATCTCGTTAGCGGCGAAGCCATAATCCCCCCACATACTAAATTGGCACATAAATTGCGCTGTATTGGGCATAGCAGTACAAAATCTGAAAGGGTAGGGAGAAGAATTATGAAAAAGAGCAACATACTGATAGCGGCGGTCGCGGTGATGATCTCAGCGGCCTCCTCCGCCAAAGCGGTAGAGCCCAATATGGACTTTGACGGGAAGTTTAAGCCCCAGACAATGCATGATATTTTCACGGACTCACTCCAGCGCACTCCCATTCCCACACCGGCTCCGGCAGAGGCGAAATTTAATCTCTACGGCTCAGCCTGCGCCATGATGTGTATTGGTCAGCTTACGGACGATTGCCGGTGCGAACCTTTCCAGCCAGGGCCTGACGACTGGAATTCTATATACCAGTACATCCAGTCCGGCAACAACAATTATTGCATGCCCGTGGCCTCCGGTCCGGCCTGGCTGGGCTGCGTTGTCGATGCAGCTCCTGTAAAACTCATTGTTGCGGCTGAAATCCCCGGGCGTTCCTTCAGGGAGATGTCGGTTGAACAGAAAAGGCAGCTCGCCATGTATTACATACTTCAGGGAGATCTGAAGAAAGCGGTTATCGCCCGCTCAGCTGAATACAACTTCACTCCTGAGATCACGGCTTTCGTCTCCGATGTAAAAACTAAAATCTTGTATGATAACAAGAAGGTTTACATCGCCAACGGCAGAATGCTGCTGGTAATCAACGATGCGAAACTGATAGTTGCGGTGAAAGCGTTGCGTGCCGCTATACCGCAATATAGCGATACTAACGGACTCAACAAAAACTATGGGGGCATCGGAATTATAATTGGCTGCGCGTATAACAATGACTGCTGGGATGACGTCGGCGACGCCGTCTCTGATGCCACTGAATGGTATGTTACGCACGTTCAAGACCATACCGGCGACCCGCTGCTCAATACCCCGGATTGAGCTGATAAATTACACTCACAACAAGGGAATCATGAGAATATCTTTAATCTTCGGCATGGTTTTTCTCACATTATGCGTGGAGGCTATAGCCTCCGCTGTGGGGACAGCGAACCAGTATCCTTTCCTTTTGAGGACGCTCCTTATGCCGGGGATAATGCTGCTGTTCTGTGTCGGACTAACGGAGAATTTCCTGAAAAAGGCGGTCATGTCTTACAGCGACGCAGGCATCACCCTGCCCACAAAAAGCCAGTTGCCAAAAATTATAGCCTATGCTTGCATCGGGGCCGGGCTCTGGTTGGCACTGCTTAAGCCCTACTCTTTAGGTCTCGAGACAGTATTCCCTTTCCTGAAGAAATGGGATCTTAACGATAGCCTCTGTAAAACCATCCTCAACTATGACGGAGTCCGGCTGGTGGCCAGACACGCCATACTCATATACACGCTTCTTCTGTTATCCATAGCCGAAGAATTTCTCTTCCGCGGCTTCCTGTTGAAGTACCTGGCAAAGCATACTTCATCGTTTAAAGCCGTCTTCTGGAGCTCCCTTCTGTTCTCGCTGGTTCACTTAAATCCTCTTGCGGTTGTCTTAACCCTTCCGCTCGGACTATTGCTGGGATTTATAATGTTGCGTACCGGGAACATCATCGCTCCCATAACCGCCCATTTTATTTTCAACACAGCCCTGATATACATCTATGGCAACACATAATACTCGCCTATATAATGGGAATGGGTTTTGGTGCTGTAGGACACCGTATAAGTTGACGGGGTTTTACGCGGCGCCCAGTTCCACGCCTACCACGGGGTCCTTGTCGTCGGCGCCGTGAGTCGTAAGGGTAAAGCCGGCCTTGTCCACGCAGCCGGCCAGCAGCACGTCTTCCAGGGCAAGCTTAAGGGCGGCGGCCTGCGCGGGGCCGCAGTCCACCGTCAGTTTGGTCACCGGCCATTTAACGCTGCGCTTTTCGGCGGCCTTCCTGGTGCGGACGGCCTCCAGCACCTTGCGTGCCGCGTCCAGCACCCGCTGGTCGCCGGCGACGGCGGCCATCTCGGCGGCGGCGGGCCAGGAGGCCTTGTGCACCGAGGGCTGTTTAAGCGCCACGGCGTAAGACCAGCCCCAGACCTCTTCCGTTATGAAAGGCATGAAAGGCGCGAACAGGCGCAGGAACACAGAGAGCGTCCATTCCAGCGCCGCGCAGGCGGAGCGGGCCGCCGCCGGGCTGCCGGAATAGGCGCGGTTCTTCACCAGCTCCAGGTAATTGTCGCAGAAATCCCAGAAAGCCGACTCCGTGTAGAGCAGCATGGCGGCGTAATCGTAAGCGGCGAAATCCTTTTGGGAGGCTTCCGCCAGCGCCTTCATGCGTTCCACCCAGGCGCGGTCCAGCGGCTCGGTGATGTCGGCGGGGGTCAGCGCGGGGGCGCCAGCCATGGCGGGGCCGTTCATCTGCATTATGGTGAACTTGGAGGCGTTGAAGAGCTTGGTGGCCAGGCGCATGCCCACCTTGAAGACGCTCTCGTCGTAAACCGTGTCCTGGCCCAGCTTGGCCTTGCCGGCCCAGTAGCGCAGGGAGTCCGCTGAATAGGTCTTGAGCAGATCGTCCGGGGTAACGGTCTTGCCCTTGGACTTGCTCATCTTGCCTTTGTCCGGGCTCACCACCCAGCCGCTTATGGCGGCGTTGTGCCACGGCACGGAATTTTCGTGCATCCAGGCCTTGGTGATGGTGTAGAAGGCCCAGGTGCGGATAATCTCGTGCGCCTGCGGGCGCATATCGGCGGGGAAAAGTTTAGCGTGGCGCTCTTTATCGTCCGCCCAGCGGCTGGAGATCATGGGGGTCAGCGAGGAGGTGGCCCAGGTGTCCATTACGTCGGCGTCGCCGATGAAACCGCCCGGTTTGCCGCGCTGGGCCTCGGTGTAGCCGGGGGGACAATCTGTAGCCGGGTCCAGCGGCAGGCGCTCCGGCGCCGCAAGTATGGGTTTGGAGAATTCTGTGTTGCCGTCGGTGGCCACCGGGTACCACACGGGGAAAGGCACGCCGAAGTAGCGCTGACGGCTTATGCACCAGTCTTGGTTAAGGCCTTCCACCCACTGCTCGTAGCGCTTGAACATATAGTCCGGGTGCCAGGCTACTTTTTTGCCCTGCTCCAGCAGGGCCGGTTTGTTGCCTAGTATCTTTATGTACCACTGGCGGGCCGGCACGAACTCCAGCGGCATGTCGCCTTTCTCGTAGAACTTCACGGCCTGCTGGGTGGGCTTGGGGTCGCCTACCAGCGCGCCGGCTTCTTTCAGCAGGGCCACCACCTTGGTGCGGGCCTGCTTGGCGTAAAGGCCGGAGAGCTGGGCGTAGACGGCGTTGGCCGCGGCAGGGGCGGCGCTGTCGAAGAGCGGGCCGCCGAACTCTACCGGCACCAGGCGGCCGTCGCGGCCTATAAGCTGGCGCATGGGCAGTCTTTCTTTGCGCCAGAATTCCACGTCGGCAATGTCGCCGAATGTACAGATCATCATTATGCCGGTGCCCTTTTCCGGGTTAGCGTGGTAGGAGGGCATTATGGGCACGCGCGCGCTGAACAGCGGGGTCACGGCCTTTTTGCCGAACAGCGGTCTGAAGCGCTCGTCGTCCGGGTGGGCCACCACGGCTATGCAGGCCGCCAGCAGTTCGGGGCGGGTGGTGGAGATGACGAAATCTCCGCCCTCCTCCACGCCGAACTTCACGTCGTGGAAGAAGCCGGAGGCCTCGCGGTCCTCGGTCTCGGCCTGGGCCACGGCTGTTTTAAAAGTAGTGTCCCACAGCGTGGGGGTTTCGGCGCTGTAGACGTGGCCTTTCTTGAACAGGTCCAGGAAAGAGAGCTGGGAGGTTTTGCGGCAATGCTCTCCCACGGTGGAATAGGTCTGCCGCCAGTCCACTGACAGGCCGAAGCGGCGCCACAGCGCCTCGTATTTCTTCTCGTCCACGGCGGTCTGCAGCTCGCAGAGTTCCAGAAAGTTGCGGCGGGAGATATGCTCGTAATCCTTCAGTTCCTTCTTGGGGCCGGCCGGCTTGTAATCCGGCTTGTAGGGCAGCGCGGGGTCGCACCTCACGCCGAAAATATTCTGCACGCGGCGCTCCGTCGGAAGGCCGTTGTCGTCCCAGCCCATGGGATAAAAGACGTTCTTGCCCTGCATGCGCTGGAAACGCACCATGATGTCGGTCTGCACATAGCTGAAAACGTGGCCCACGTGAAGCTCGCCCGAGACGGTGGGCGGCGGGGTGTCCACCACAAAGGTGTCCTTGCGCGGCCTGGAAGGGTCGTAATGGTAGAGCTTGCCGCTCTCCCATTTTTCGCACAGGGCAGGCTCTACCGCGGCTGGCAGATAATTGGCCGGCAGGGCCGTTTTTTCGGCGGGTTTTTCCAGGGAGGCGTCTTTTTCCATATGTGGCCTATTTTACCTTTTTTGATAGTGGCCATAAAACATATGGCCACCATTAAAATTGATATAATTCCTAAGGTTTTTGGCGCCCTCGCGCCATTCGGAGGTTCAACCTCCAACGGAGGTTGAACCTCCGAATAAGGACACAACATGGAAATCGGCATTGTAGGCCTGCCTAATGTAGGGAAATCTACGCTGTTTAACGCCCTCACGCGGGCGGGGGCGGCCTCCTCTAATTACCCTTTCACGACAATCGACCCCAACGTGGGCGTGGTGCCGGTGCCGGACAAGCGGCTGGACGCGCTGTTCGACCTTTTCAAGCCTCCCAAGAAAGTGGCCTCCTATATAAAGTTCGTAGACATCGCCGGCCTTATGAAGGGCGCCTCCAAGGGCGAGGGCCTGGGCAACAAGTTCCTGGCCAATATCCGCGAGGTGGACGCCATAGTGCAGGTGGTGCGCGTGTTCAAGGACCCCGACGTGGTGCACGTGCTGGGCGAGGTGGATCCTATCCGCGACATAGAGGTGATAGAGACGGAACTGCTGCTGGCGGATATGGAAAGCGTCGACAAGGCGATAGAGAAAAACCAGCGCGACATGAAGGCCCGCACCAAGGACGCCGAGGAAAAGAAGGTCAGGCTTGAGGCCATAAAGAGTCTGCTGGCCGCCGGCAAGCCCGCCCGCGAGGCCGGTTACACCATAGACGAAGTGCGCGACTTCAACCTGCTCACCGTAAAGCCAGTTTTCTTTGTAGCCAACACCTCGGAACAGCCCGACCAGGCGGTGTTGGGGAAACTCCGCGACTTTATAAAGGCCCGCGGCGCCATTCTGGTGGAGATCTCCGCCAAGATAGAGTCCGAGATCATCGAGCTGCCCGACGAGGAGAAGGCCGTGTTCCTGAAGGATCTGGGCGAGGATTATACGGGCCTGGAGAAGATGGCGCTGGCCGGCTACAAGCTTTTGGACCAGATCTCTTTCTTCACCGCCGGCTCCGAGGACGAAGTGCGCGCCTGGAGCCTGAAGCGCGGCCTCAAGGCCCCGCAGGCCGCGGGCCGCATCCACACGGATTTCGAAAAGGGCTTCATCCGCGCTGAGGTCTACTCCTTCGACGACATCATGAAGTACAAGGACGAGAAGACCCTTAAAGAAAAGGGCCTCATCCGCTCCGAAGGCAAGGAATACGTGATGAAGGACGGGGACATCTGCTTCTTCAAGTTCAACGTGTAAAAGCGCATTCGCGCAAGCTGCGCTGCAAATAAAGGGTGGGCATTAATGAATAGAATTGCAAAAATCTTCTTAACGTTTTGTTGCGCTTTAACGATAACATCTTCTCCTTGCGAAGCCGCGGCATACAAATCCAACGTAATGCTGCTACTGGACTCTTCTGGGAGCATGGGGAACTCTATAACGGCGCTAAACGCGTATGTCCCCGCCACCACATATGTGGCCCACGGCTACACTGCAGCCGTAGTGTATCAAAAAAACTCGGACGGCTCGTACACGGCTTACGCCAACACCATAGCAGATGTGGCGTTGCCAGCGGCCATGTCCGCCCTTACACAGAACGGTTTCTGGTTCGGCACCATAGGCCTGACGCCGCTCAAGCTTTTTACCGGCAATTATATGAACTATCAGGGCTGCACCACGTGCAGTTCTTCACAAACTAAAATATCCATAGCCAAGCGGGTCATAAGCAACCTTCTGGGCGGCGTCACCGATTCGAAGTTTGGAGTAATGAAGTTTACGACAAACGGTGGCCTGCTGGTTAGTCCTATCGGCACATCCACCACTACCATGGCGACGGCAGTAAACGCCATCTCCCCCTCCGGCATGACGCCCCTGGGAGAGCAGCTGCGCGACGGCGGCAAATACTATGCCGGCACATTGGCTGGCGCCACTTTAGGCACCACCCCAATACAATCACAGTGCCAGTCAAATTCGGTGTTTATAATCAGCGATGGCATGTGGAACGGCACTCTGGACCCCAGAACCCAGGCAATCACCGAATATACCACTGACCACTCCACACATACCGGCATTCAGAACCTGACCATCAACACCATAGGTTTTTCGGTCGACGCAGCCGAATCGGTCCAGGCCCTGGCGGCACTGCAGACCATCGCGTCTAACGGAGGCGGCAGCTTCACCGTGGCCAACGATGTGCCAGCCCTGGAGCAGGCGCTCTTCGCCATACCGCCAGCCATATCGCTGACTGCGCCGACACAGGGGAATATTCTCTCCGGAACGGTACAGATTTCGGCCTATGCCCAGAACAACGCCTGTCTGACCGGGGTGAAGTTCCAAGTAGACGGAGTGGACGTCGGCGCCATGGATACGACCTCCCCTTATGCCACCACCTGGGATACCAATTTAGTGTTAAACGGCACGCACACCATAACAGCCGTTTCATACGACGCCTCAGGCAACACCTCGGTCTCTTTCCCTATCGGAGTTGGAACCATTAATGACCAAACGCCTCCGACCATAAATAACGTGACCGTGGACTACGGGTTCACCACGGCTACCGTAACCTGGCAAACGACCGAGGCGGCAGACACCCAGGTGAGATACGGCCTTACAGTCACTTACGACCGGGCAACCCAGCTCAAAGACACCAACCCAAGGGTGCTTCAGCACATAGCGGTAATGACCGGCCTGACCCCTGATACCCAGTATTTTTTTCAGGCTGTTTCCCACGACGCCTTAGGCAACACCGTATCATATACCGGCAACTTTACAACTCCGGCGATAGCTGTAGTCGGAACCCTGGACCACCTTAAATTAACTTTCCTCAACGGCGGGGTTTCGCAGCCCGGACCAGGGTTTAAAACCGGCAGCTCCCCTTATATCGTCAACGCTGGCGAATGCTATGCCGCGACCATAGAGGCGATGAACAACCTCAACCAGCACTACAGCTACGACGGGATAATAAATCTGGCCCAATATTCTCTGGACGCCAACGGGGCAATAACTACGCTGGTCCCCGGCATAAGCACTACCGCATATCAATTAGGTGTATCCTCCATGGACTTTACCATGGTGAACGGCTACGTGTTTCTGGGCTCTGAAAGCGACACAAATAAACGCCTCTGCTTCTACAGGGCCAGCCGGGAGCCTGCCGTTTTTAGGTCCGGTTATCCGGGCGACCTGCGCTTGCAAGCCATTATAAAGGCCGACCCCGGCATTTCCGGGATCAGCGATTATATTTCCTGGCGCGGCCAGCCGAACAGGCTGGCTATCGCCGCCCCGGGCCAGCAGCTGTCACCGGCCACCCCAACGGGCGTAAACGGAGCTCTCGGCGACCAGGCGCAGGGCGTTCCTTTTACCCTGACCGCCCATCTAACCGACCGCTACTGGAACCCGGTGACCGGCGGCACGGACTCCGTGGGATTCTCCGCCTCTTCCCCAACATACACCAGCTTCAATCCTTTCATCGGGAACCTAGTAAACGGCGCGCTGGCCTCCTCGGTAACGGTAAAAGCCTGCGCCGGGGTGGTATCGTTCGGCGCCGACGATCTAAGCTCCTCGCTGATAACCTCCACCGCGGTGCCGATACGCATAGCCTCCTGCGGAGTCGCCCGCTTCTTTGATCTGGTGGCACCCTCCTCCACCACGGCCGACCAGGTTTTTGCCGTGGGCATAGTAGTAATGAACCCCAATACTCCCAGCGGAGCAGGAGACACTATATTCTCCGGCAGGCTCACCCCACTGGTGCAGACCGACTCTGTGCATTTCAGCACGGCCCTGGGAACATTCGCCTTCCCAATATTCTCGTTTACAATGCCGGAGAACACCCACAGTACATTCACTTACACCATACCGAACCAGGCATACAGAAAAGCCCAGACCATATGGCTGCGCTTGTCCGGCGATAACCCGGAGGATTTGAACGGCGCCACGGCGCTGGCTGGTCCTATCACCATATACCCGGGCGCGGCGCAAACCCTGACCTTCACCACCGATCCGGAGACTATAGCGGCCGAGACCAATGCCAACGTAATAGTGACCCTGACGGACGCCTACGGCAACGGCATCCCCTATGTAGATATAACGCTGAACCTCACGGCAGGCAGCGGTGGACTTGGTGCCGACGGAAATCTGCTGACCCAAACGCTGGTGACCAATAGCGCTGGACAGTCCATATTCGACTTCCTCAGCGGGCCAATATCGGAAACCAACACCTTCCTTGCTTATCCACCCACGCTGCCAGGCATACCTTCGATAAACGGAACCATACTAGTATCATTGTTAGGAGACAAGCAGATCGCGGCCTACCCGAGCCCGGTCAAGATCACCGAACGACCGCTGACGATAGAATACAGGCTGTACCGCGACAGCGACGTTACCGTCACGATAACCGATCTGATGGGCCACGAGGTGTGGAAAAGATCCTACCCGCCCGGGACTAACGGCGGCAGGAATGGATTTAACGTTGTGCAGTGGAACGGCAGGAATGGAGCTGGAGTAATGTCCGCCGTGGGAGTGTACGGACTACATGTACTGATGGAGTCCGCCGGCCAGACCAAGAACATAAAAACCAGGTTCGGGCTTAAAAAGTAGCGCCGTGCGGATTGGGTTTTACGCCCTTACGATAAGCAGGACCTTCTGATCGTCGCGGTTCACGCCGATGCCCCATTCCACGGTCATCTTTCCGGAAGGGATATCGTATTTTTTCTTCAAGAGACGCTCTACAAGTTTGGCCCTGATCTTGGAGAGATTTTCGGCGTTCTTTTCCGAGGGCGAGGAGAGACCGCGCACCGTCAGCGTTCCGCCCTTGGAGATCTTCTTCGCGGCCGCCTCCACCGCGGACATAGCGTCCCCGGCCAGCTCCAGTTCGTCGGCCTTGAAGCGCACTTCCGACACAAATTCGTCCTGCGCCTCGTCCTCAACTTCGTAGGCGTCCTCTATAACGAACCCTTTTTTCTTCCCTTTAAGCCTGGCCATCTTGATATCAGCCCCCGCGGTATCCTCACCGGAGCGGGTGGCCACTACGTCCACGCTGGAGGACTGCACGCCGTAATAGCCGGCTATCGGGGCGGAGGTTTCCCCGTCGGAGGCCTGCACCTTTATCCCCGATGTGTCCGCCGGTTTTTTAAATGAACCATCCGCCGGCCTTAATCCGGCCGGGGTCTCTTTTCTGACGGCCTTTGAAGCGAGCGCCACCACTTTGGTACCGGAACCGGCGCTGCCACCGACCACCACGGTCTCCCTGTAGGGGGAAGAAGCCTCGAAAGAGGGCGCTTCTTCGGCCTTTTTCACTTCGCGGCCGGGTACGGACGTTTCCCCGACACCTATCACATCGTCGCCCGCGGCGGCGTCGGCCACAACCGTTTCCCTATATGGCGCGGAAGCGGGGGCTGCAATATCGTCTTCCCCGTCCTTCCGGGGCTCCGCGTCGGCGGTCTCAGCCGGAATATCCTCTTCTTCGGCCTGTTTTTGAGCCCTGGCGCGCGGCTGGGCGGAGGAGGGCCTGGCGGCGCCGGTTTTTGGCCTATAGCTGGCCGCGGCTGCCTCGGGCGGAACGGAGGCGGTCACATATGTTCCCTCCGCCCGTTGTTGCGGCCGTACGCGGGGCGCTACGGGCCTCCGGGCCGGAACGCTTCCGTCATATTTAGGGGTGTAGGCGGCGGTTTTTTTATAATTGGCGAGGGGTTTTGCCCGCGGCCGGGCGGCGCCGTACCCGCGGCCCGGCTCCCGGGCGGGCTCTTCCCCTTCGTCATCCCCGCCGTACGCGCTTTCGTACGCGCGCCTGGCCTGCGGGGTATGGAATATGACGGCAGCGGATTTTACGCCTGAAGGAGATCCATCCTGCGCGGAGGAACGGTCCGCGCGGACCGCGCGGGACGAGCGTTCAACGCGCTCCAGACGCGCGCTTTCATGCTTAACCCTCAGCGCGGCCCGGGCCTCTTCCACCGGCGGGATATTGCCCTTGTTTCCCTCGGCGACCAGGTTGAGGTAGAACATGGCCAGTTGGCGCTCTTCGCCCTCGCCGGAGACCCAGGCCTCCGTAAAAAGGTCGAGGGCCTTGGGTTCGTTGCCGGATCTTAATTGAGAGATGCCGCGCTCGATGCGCCCGGCGGACAGCAGGGAACCGCCGCAGAGCATTAAAGCGGCTGACAGGACGAAGACGGACGAACGAGATCGCCTTAAATGACTTTCTTTCATTTCTACCTGTATTTCCGGGGTTTACTGCGTCCGCATCTCCAGCATATCGAGGGGAGTGCCGTATTCCACGCGCACCACCTGCGGTTCGGTCTCCGCTTTCTTGCCTTCGGCGTCGGTCACCCGCAGGGTATAAATATAATTTCCGGCGGCCACCATCATGCCTTTCTGGGTGGAGCCGTCCCAGTTTAGCTCCGGGGGAGGGGTGCCGCTGCCGCGGTAAGTCCTGACCACCGCGCCGTCCTGGTTCTTAATGTCCACTATCCAGCCGTACAGACGCTGCGGATGCTTCACCTCTATCCTGAAGGTCGTGCTTTTCCTGAGCCCGACGGGCGAGAAGGACTCGGGACTGGCCTGGATGGTCACCGGGAAGCCGCCGAAAGAATAGGCGAGACCGATATTATTGCTGATGCCGACGTCGTTGGAATTGGCGGCGTAGCTCACCTCGTGACGGCCGAAAACATAGCCCAGGCCCAGAGTAAATTCCTTGTTCTTCATGTCGAAGCCGCCGCGCAGTTTCAGCATCTTCCAGAGCACCCCCTCGGCCCCCAGGCTCCACCTGAACTGCTGCTCCACCCCTATGGTCTTCTCTATGTCGGTGGCCAGCGTAAGATTGTTTTTAAGCAGACTGACGGCGCCTCCCAGCGTGATCAGGCGCGGGAAGGTGTCGGTGGCCGTATCATATTTAAGACTGGGCGCCACCGCGTTATGCAGCTTTATGCCGGCGGTGATATTGTGGCGGAACCTGGCCAGCGCGCCGAAATCCATGCCCCAGCCGCTGGCGCCGATATTATAAAGGTCCTGCTTGGAATACTTAAAAGTGGCGCCGGCAGAAACCGCCTGAAAGAGTTTCTTGGAAGAATGGGCCGAGTAGACCGGCATACCGTAGGAGAGCATGTAGGTCTGCTGCAGGTCGCTGAAAGAGCCCACCTTGCGGTTCAGTTCGTCCGTCAGAGGCAGGGACCCGGAATCCATACGCACGTAGCCGAGGCCGAAGCCGCCCCAACGCATGAAAGGCTGCGCGTAAAGAATAGTGTCCAGGCTGGTCTGCTCCACCGTGCCCACGTGCGTAAGGCTGAACGTGTTGGGCCGCAGATAGCCAAGCCCGGCCGGGTTCCAGATAACGGAATCAGCGCCGTCGGCCACGGCCACAAAAGCGCGCCCCATGGCGGCAGAGCGGGCCCCGCCGGCAAAACCCAGGTAAGCCCCGGGCAAACCGGCGTCCGGCGTTACTGCCCCGGCGCCCGGGCACAAGAACGGCGATGAAAGCAAAGATATGACTAACGCTCGCGCAATGGATCTGGTTTTCATTCTCCCCGCCTTCTGGAATATTTTATTAAGAACTTCCGTTCTGCCGGTCTGCCCGGGGCCCGTCATTTACTTATCCCGAACCTTGTTTTAAGTTTCCTGGTCTGGCCTCTGGCCAATATTTCCAGGTGCAGTCCGTAAACCCCAGCGGCGGCTTTTTCGCCGGAACCGGCTTTACCGTCCCACTGCACAACATTGAACCCGGCCAGGCCGCCGGCGGCGCCGGCGGGGTAAGTCTTGCTGTAAACCTCATGCCCGAAAGCGTCAGTTATGGTCAGCCGCACCTCGCTGTTCTCGTCCAGCCTGTATTCCATATTAAGGGGCTGCCTGGTTATCCGCACGGGGCTCGGGTAGGCGGCCAGGCTGGCATTGCCCAGCAGCGAGACCGTCAGGTCCAGGTAAACCTCTGAAAGGGCGTCGGCCGCCGGAGCATAGACCCTCAGCCTGACTTTTTCCGATATCTGACCGCTGTTCAGGTTCAACACCGCCCTGCCGGAAGCGTCGGTAAGCACGCGGAAAAAAGTGTCCTGCACGCCGTTCAGGCTGAGACGGCTTTGCGTACCCTCCACCATCTGCAAGTAAAGCGTTTTGCCGGGGATACCGTTGCCGAAAGCGTCCACCTCAGCCACCGTAATAACGGAGGCCGACAGCGGGCCTATAACGGCTGGCGAGGCTGAAGCTGAAATGGCGGAGGCCGCCCCGGGGAAAACCTGTATGGGCCCGGCCAGCGCGCTGGCGCCGGACAAAGCATCCGGCTTAGCGGCCAGCAGCTCAAGCCAGATGATCCCGGTCTTATTATAAGTCTGGTTGGCTATGGTCTGGGTGAAGTCGCTGGGATCTACGGCGTGGTCCGTGGCGTTAAAATCGAAAACCGAAACTCCAAGCGTGCCGGGCGCGAAATCATATATCCCCGGCGCTATCGCCGTAAGCGGAACCAGCTGCCCTTTATACTGAACGTCTCCGGACGTGTCGCCTATGGTAACGTTCTTTGCCACAACGTCCATTGTAAAATTGGAGCCCGCTATTATACTGGTCGGATAATTGGCAATTTGAAAGTACCCCTCGTTCTGGGGCGGTATTACCACGCCGCCGGAATCCGTACAGGTGGCAATATAAACATCCACGGTATCGGAGCGGATAAAGCCGTTATTTGTATTGGCGGTGATATCCTCGACGGTAAGGGTTATGGTGGAGTTACAAACGCTCTTGTCCGTAACGGTGGCTACGGTATCCACCATGCCGTCCGTCATGGCTACCTGTACCGGGTTCAAACCCACATAGGAGTTGGAGGCGGTAAAGCGGAGGGTATCGCTGGTGCGGCTGTCTTTGAGTATGCGGTTCCAATATGCGTCGGTAAGTTTGGCGGTCAGGCGGAAAGGCGAGCCCAGGACCTGCGGAGAAACGGTGCCTGTGGAGCCGGATACCGAGGCCGGAACATGGCCCTGTATGGGCGGAATCATCAGCATCTGCTGCGCGCTGTTATGCCAAACGATATAGCCCGAGCTTACACCGGGTATGGTGGCGGTAGGCGTACTGGCTTTTAATTTAAAATCGCCTACGGTAGCGATACTTTCATAGTCGTTCGGCGCCCGCGAAGCCGCGTAAAAACAGATCTGTGTACCCAGCTGGTCTCCCGCACCGAAGGTATAAACGCCGTCGGTCAGGGTGACCGTCACCGAAGACAGCCCCAGCATATTGGAGGTTCCGATATTGCCGGCCTGCGAAATACCCACCACCGGCGTGGCGGCGCTGCCGGCCGAATTCAGGGCAAACTGCTCCAGCAGAACCGGGCCGGTATAAGAAGTTTCCCTGGTGCCGTCGGCCTTAAGGGCTTCCACCGTAAGGTTGTAGCAGTTTCCGGTCAACAGCGTATAAGGATGCGCCCCGTTCTGCGGCCAGCCGCCGAAATCTCCCTGCGCTGCCGGTGTTATTGAGAAGCTATTGGGGGCGGCGGCGCGTGCCGAAACCGCGAAGCAACCCAAAGAAAGCGAAGCATAAACTAAAGGAATTATTTTTTTCATCATGATTTAACGGCTACTATCTCCGTTCGCTGGTAAAAATCCTTGTCAGACGGCTGGCCCTTGGCCGCTATGGTGCCTTTGGGCAGGTGAAGGCTCTCTTCGAGGAATTCCTTTATGATGTCCGCCTCCCTCTGGGCCAGGTCCTGGTCGTCGCCGTATACGGTGGCGGTTATTTTCCAGTCCACCGCTTTGCGCAGCAGGTCCTGGGCTTCCCTTATGTACGCCTGGCCCTGCGGGGAAAAAGCTGGGCCCTTCATGAACAGGCTTTCGGTATTAATATAAAGAGCGAGCTGGCCGTGACGGCGGCGCACAAAACCGTTGACCGTCACGCTTTTTCCGAAAAGATAAGTGGGAACGTCCACATCGTCCAGCACGGACAGCGAATAAGCGTAAGGATGGCCCACCTTTATACCGCCTCCGGAATCGCTCAGGCCGTCCCAGATTATGGTATCCGGTATGGACTCGTTGCCCTTAATGGTGCGAAAGACTTTTCCGCGGTCGTCGGTCACCACAAGCCGCCACTGCGCTACCTTCACCCTGGGCGGGCTTTTTATGGAAAGGGACAGCACCTGCCCCTCTATAAGGCGGCCGCGCCAGGGGGACAGGACTATGTCCGAGGCCAGGCTGGAAGGCAGGTATAAAGGCAGGGTTATGGCCAGCTTGTCCGGGGGATTATTCTCGGACATGTACGCGGCAAGAAAATCCTCCACGCACTGTTTGGGGTCCATGTCGGCCACGCTAGAGATCTTGTCACCGCGCATCTGTATGCGCGGCACGCCTTCTATCACCACGTTGCGGAGATCCCCGGACTGGCCAGGGCCGGGGGCGGCGGCCGGCAGAATGGCCGGCGCCAGGAACAAGCAGGCGGCCGCGGCTATAATACGGCGCGGACCGGGACTTTTAAGGATATTCCCCATAGGGCTAGGCGCTCCTTTTTTTCAGCTTGAAATTAAAACTGGTCACACCCCACTCTTCGCGGTTGCCGGCCTCGTAGGGAAGCGGGACGAACACCATCCGGCTCACCGCCTCCATGACCACCTTGTCGAATTCCGGGAAGCCGGAGGTCTGCTCTATAAGCATGTTCGGCTTCACCTTTCCGGCCGCGGTCACGGTTATGCGCACGGATACCTGGGCCTCCAGGCCCTGCTCCTCCGCCCAGCGCGGATACCGGGGCAGGCTCATCTTTATTATCTTGCGGCCGCGCAATGGGCCGGAGATAGAGAAAAAGTCATCCGAAGGGGCGGACAGTTCCGCCGGCCTTCTCTTTGAGGCCTGGAGCACCTGGTCGTTGCTGACGCCGTAGCCGGAAAGTATCGGCGCGCCCCGGCGCGAAAGCGTATTGCCGCCGTTGACCGAACCCTCCCCGCCGCTCAGGTAATTCCCCGTGCCGCCGGAGCCGCCGGACCCTCTCTTGGCGCTTAGGTCGATGGCCGCCCCCGAAACGCCCACCAGGCCTTCGCCTTCCCCGCCCTTGCTCTCGCTTTGATAGCTGGCCTTCATGGTTTTGGCGGACACATAGATCTTCTCGCGCCCTACCCCGGCCGAGGCGATGCTGCCCCGCGCCGCGAACAGCGGCCCCCGGGATTTCAATACCGGTATTTCCGCCGGGATCGGGGCCGCCTCGGTATGCATCGATTTTGAAAGCTTGGCGGTATTGCCCCTGACGACGTTGCCGGACCCCTTGGCCGGCTGGGCCAGCAATTCCTTGTCCGGCAGGGGGCCGCGGGCGAAATCCGAACCGGTGCCCTTCAGCGCCAGGTCCTCTTTGCCTATCACGTTTATCTCCATCACCTTTATCTGCGGCAGCGGCTGATCGGCCAGCTGGCTGGCCATGAAAACAAAAAACAGCAGCAGCAGAAGGTGGGCCGCCGCCGACACCGCAAAAGGCCTTCCTAAGGGGTTCGACGCCTTGGGGAACGGAAAAACATAAGCCTGTGCCTCGGCGTTCATTGCGCTCCCCCTTCTATCTTGGGCGTAACGGCGAAGGCGACGCGCTCCACGCCGGATTTTTTGGCCAGCCGGACTATTTCCATCACGCGGCCGTGCCGGACCTTGCCGTCGGCCCGCATTATCAGCCAGGGGGACCGCACCCGGCCTATTTCAGCAAGGATGGCGCCGCCCATCTCGTTCTCCTTCACCACCGTGGTGTTGACCGCCAGGGTGCCGTCCTCAAAAACGGATATTTTAATGGAGTTCTGGTCGTTAAGGGAAGCCGTACTTGCGGTCGGCAGGGTGATCTGCTTGAGCAAATGCGAGAAGAAAGGAGCTATCACCATGAAAATAATGACGAGCACCAGCGAGATGTCCACCAGCGGCGTCATATTGATCTCGGAAATAATATTGTCTTCGGGAATATCAGAGACTGACACTTTTTCCCTCCTCGGGGTCCATGAGGTTCAATTCCTTGGTGCCGGCCGCCGTAACCGCGTCCAGGACGTTTATGACCTCTCCGTGAGGCATATTTTTTCCGGCGGAAATAGAAACCGCCGACACGTTCCTGTCGGCCATGGTCTTCTTAAGGGCCCCGGCCAGGTCCGCCATCTCCACCTTCCGCCCGTCCACCAGCAGGCCCTTTTCGGAAAGTTCCACCAGTATCGGGTCGGCGGCCGAACTGACCTGCACCACCTTGGCGTCGGACGGCTTTATTTTCATGCTCTTTTCCACCAGGAAGGGCATTGTGATCATAAAAATGATCACAAGCACCAGCCCCACGTCCACCAGGGGCGTGACGTTTATGGAAACTATAGGCTCGTCCGAAGAGGAATTAGACTGCATTACCCTGCCTCTTCATGGATAAAAGCACCAGCATCTCAATGCCGACGGCTTCCATCTCGGTGACGAAATGCTTGACCCTTTTAAGGAAATAATTATAAAAGATGACGGCGGGTATGGCCACAAAAAGGCCGGCGGCCGTGGCTATAAGGGCCTCGGCTATACCGGTCGCCACCACGCTGGCCCCGTTAGCCTGCGCCTGGGGCCCGGCCAGGTCGCGGAAGGCCTGAATGATGCCCATCACCGTACCTAGCAGGCCGACGAACGGGGCGGTATTGCCGAGCGTTCCCAGGATGCCGATGGATTTTTCTATCAGCGCGCGCTGGCGCAGCTGAAAGGCCCTCAGGATCTCGGAGAGGTGCTCTTTGGGAAGATGTTCGTTGAGCAGGGCCACCTGAATCAGGGACAGCACCGGGTTGCCTTCCACCTCGCCGAGGAGGGCGAGCGATTCCTCTTTTCTGCCGTTGGCGATGCTGCCGCGCAGCTTGGCGAGTATCTTCTCGTGGTTAACGTCTATCTTCTTAAAATAGCGCCATCTCTCTATAATGAAAGCCAGGCACACCATGGAGGCTATCAGCAAAACCACCAGAATGAATGACGAGTGAAAATTACTGAACGCCGCGCTCTTGATCCCTATTTCCATTGTTAACTCCTCCTTAGATTCTCTCCAGAACTATATTTTCCCGGGGGCTTCGCCCGCCAGAACCACGCCCGAAGATTTGTCTCCGTTGGTGACGGCGGTCGGGACCGCCGCCGCGGCCTTCTGCTCTTCCTGTGCGGCCAGCTGCTGCTCCCTGGCCCTGTTGGCGCGGAGATACTCCTGAATTTCCTTGGACCGCCCCGCGGCGCTGGCCACCCAATCCTTGCGTCCGCCGCTCCTGCTGATGTAGCCGTAGATGGAGAGGGATTTTTTCCAGTCCGCCCGCTCTTCGTAGATCGCGGCCAGCTGAGCCAGCCCCACCAGCCTGGAATCGTATTTCTCAGGCTTCATAGGGATAAGCTGGCTGTAAGCCACCACGGCCCTATCCTTATTATTAAGGGCTTTCATGAAGATGTCGCCTATCTTCGCGTATATGTCCATGCTGATCATGGGGGTAAGCTTCTTGCTTTTGCTGGCGAGGACGCGGGTATAGCTGTCTATGGTCTTCTGATGTTCGTCGGAGGACGCGTGGATGTCCGCCATCTCCAGCAGGGCGTCCAGCTGCCTTTCGTCGCCCGGGTAATCCTTCACGAAAAGCTCGTAGGCGGAGAGCGCGTCCACGGAATTCTGCGAACGCTTATAGCAGACGGCCATGTTGTAGATGGCGTCCGCGCGGACCTCGGGGACATGGGAGTGGTCCACCAGGAACTTGAACTTATTGGAGGCTTCCTTATATTTTTCCTGGCTGAAGTAAATGGCGCCAAGCCGCAGCGCGGCGTCTATCGCGTACTGGGTGGCCGGGAAAAGGGACAGGAGGCTCTCGTATTCCTGCACCGCGGCGTCCAGCCTTTTCAGGTATTCCTCGGCGTGGCCCACCGCCAGCAGGGCCATGGGGGCCTGGGGCGTACCGGGGTAGTTCAGCAGCAGCGCGCGCAGCTCTTTGGCCGCCGAAAGCCAGTCTTTTGCCGCGTAGAGCCCGTAGCCCAGCTGGTACTGCGCTTCTGCGGCAAGCTCGGATTTGGGATACATTTTGACGAACTGGGCCAGCAGCCCGGGTTCCCTGCTCAGCATGGCGCGGTTGTAGTAGGACTGCATCAGCTGGGTCTTGCCGTCCTCTACGCGGTAGTCCTTGGGGAACTTTTTGAGAAAGCCGTCATACGCCGCAATGGCCTCGGCGTATTTCTTGCCGTTGTAATGGGACTGGGCCAGCAGCCAGGCGGCCTCGGCTGAAAACTCGGAGGAGGGCCATTTCTCGGCGAAAGCGGCGAAGACCCTGACGGCCTTGTCGTAGGTCCGGCCCTGGAAATAAAGCCTGCCCATCTGCAGCATGGCCTCCTGCGCCAGGATATTGTCCGGGTACAGGGTTATCAGCCTGGACCAGGCGATAAGGGCGTCCTTGAAATAACGGGACTGCTTCAGGGCCATGCCTTCCTGGAAATAGCTCTCCGGCACGTTCTTGTCCCCGGGGAATTTCTTGCGCAGCTGACGGAACGCCTCGATGGCCTCCTCGTACTGCTTCTGATTGAACAGGCTGGCGCCTATAAGGAATGCCGCGCTTGATTTCTCTTCGGGTGAGTTCTCGTAGGAAACCATCACCTTCTGGGCCAGGGCGATGGATTCGGTATAGTTCTCCTCGTGATAGCGCGACCAGGCAAGCGAGAATTGAGCGGCGGATAGCCACTTGGAGTTCTTCATGGCCCGCTGGTAGTAAAGGGAGGCTTCCGGGTACTGCTTGATCTTGTAATAGGCCTCGGCCAGCAGGAAATAGGCGTAGGTGCGCCAGGGGGCGTTCTGGGCCGGGAATTCCGACACCACCACCTTCATAATGCGGTTCGCATTGGTGACAAGCTCCTGTTGCCTGCCCGCCTTGTAATAGGTCTTGAGCAGCATGGCCAGGGCGACGTCGGAAAGCTCCGTGTACTTGTATTTGAGCAGGGCCGTCTCATACGAGGCCATGGCGGCGTTCCAGTCCCCCCGCAGGTAGGCCGAGTTGCCCAATATCATGCAGGCCGCGGGCCCGAGCGGATGGTAGGGCATCTCCTGAAGCAGGCGGTTGAGCACGTCGGAGGCGCCCTTAAGGTCCCCCTGCTTAAGCAGGTAATAACCCTTGGCCACGTACAGGCTGCTGTAAACGTCCGGGCTTTCGGCTTTATTCACCAGCCTGACTGCCGAATCAAGCGAAGCCACGGCCGCCTTCTGGTCGCCTTCGGATGAAAAGATGGAGGCTTCAATATAGCGCGCGTAAGCCGCTATCTCACCGGACAGTCCCGGCGTCGCCTTCACCACGGCGATAACTTCCATGGCTTTTTTAGCGTACTTCAGGTGAAAGAGCGAGTTGGCGAACTGGATCTGCGCGTAAGGGACCAGCCGGCTGGCGGGGTACCTGCGGATGAAAGCGGAATAGGCCCGCGCCGCCAGCGGGTTGTTCCCGGACATGCGGAAGCTTTCGCCTTTAAAATAGCCGCCTATCTCCGCATAGGTCCCTCCGGCCAGCGTGGAAAGCTTTTCGAAGGCCTGGGCCGCCTCAAGATACTGCTTCAAATGAAAATAGCTCAGCCCGCGGTAGAAGGCCGCGGTCGGCGTGTCGATATCCTCAATAGCCTCCATGGCCTTGTTGTAATTTTTTTCCTGGTAGCGGACGATGGCGGTGAGCTCCCTGACCTTGGCCAGGCTGGCGTAAGCGGGGAACTGCCGCGTCAGGCGCTCTAGTTTCTGGCTTGCCGACAGGTAATCGTTCTCGCGCAGGTCGCAAAGAATAAGGCCGTACATCGCCTCGGCGGAAAGCACGGACCGTCCCAGGACCTTATCGCTTATCTCCTTCCAGTAGCCCCTCGCCGCCGGGATGTCGCCGTTATTGTAGTGGATCTCCCCAAGGCGCAGCGTGGCGTCGTCCCTGTACGCCGAACCTTTCTGCTTGGCGAGCAGGCCGTACTGGGGCCACGCTTCCCTGTATTTCTTTTTGGCGAAAAGCATTTCCGCGATGACGAACCGGGCGTCCGGAATGAACGCGCTTTGCGGGTAAGCGCGGATAAAATTCCCGAGCATTTTTATGTTCGCTTCGCCGGACATGTCGTCCTGGGCGCGCCGCTGCATCGCCTTCCAGGCTTTCGCGTCGCGGGAGGGAGGCGCGTCCTTGGCCAGGGAGCGGACCGCCGGAAAGAATAGAACGCTCAACAGCGCCACTACGGATAATCTTAATTTCCCCATCGGCATTATGATAGCTCCATCCTAATTATATTATCGTACAAATAATATATTATAACGTGCCTGCATATCAACACGCACCCGCGGATTGGCCATGAACGGATAAGAGCCGGGAGCTGAAGGCGCGCGTTTTTTATTGCGAACCGCGGCCTTTTTTGGATATAATAATGAAAGTAGAGAAAATCTTTTAATGTGGGGTACTTATGAATAAAAAATTCTGGATCATCAGTGCGGCGCTGGTCGCCGCCGGCGCTTACACCTTTACACGCTCCAATACACCGACGGTACCCGCCGACCTCCGGGACGCCCCCAACAGCGTATACGGGCAGGAGCAGCCGGACGCCGGAAGCGCGGGCTGGGAAATAGTTCCCCAGGTTCCGGCGCAGGAAGCCGCCGCCCAGGGTTCGGAGAAGGAAACGTTCGAGTCCTGCCTGGCGCAGGCCGGCGCCGCGCGCGACGGCGACATAGTCCGCTACGAGAACCTCCTTTCGGCCCGGAAGCTCACCGGCGCCGAGTTCAAAGAACGCGTTGCCGACGCCACAGAGATACACACCATATCCGTTCTTACCTGCAAAGACCTGTTCGACAAGAACTAGACCAGCGCCGCGCAAAAGAAGAAGGCCCGCTCAAACGGGCCTTCTTCTTTTTCAGTGCGCGCGGTTTACCGGATTTTAGGCGGTTTTGCCGGGAACCCGCCGGTAATGTTCCAGAAGCTTGTTGAGCGACTCGGCCAGGTCCTTCATTTCGTCATGCTGGCGCAGGGTGATTGCTCCGGGGTTTTTTCCCTCGAGAACGGCGTCTATGGTGGCCTTAAAGCGGTAGATCGGGCCGGCAATCCGGTGGGAGTAGACCAACCCGGCCAGGCAGGAAATAACGAACCCCACCGCGGCCGAGATCAGAAGCGCAGGCTTCACAAAATAATTCACGTAACCCGCCAGCGTGGGATTGGTGTGGTAGATGGTCCAGCCAATCGTTATCAGGTAAGTCGCCGCCGTCACCACCAGGGCCTGCAGCATCCAGAATAAGATCATCCGTTTCTGGAAACCAGGCTCTATCCACAATACCGTTCTTTTGATCATGATGCCGCTCCGTTATATTTTAGATTTACCCCTACAACCGCCGGCCTCCGCCAGCGTACTACGCCATATATAATACTAAAAAATCCCCCCGTTTCCAGATTTCCCGGAACACGGAGGGCGGCCGGCGCCCGGTTTTCCGAAGTAAAAACAGATGAACGGCAACAAAGCCCTCTTAAAATTATAAAATCATTCCTTGTGAGCCTGGAACTTAACTTGAACCCCACCCTGCTGCCGCAGCTCGGTCTGAACCCCAAGCAGATGGAGGCGGTGCAGTACTTCGCCGGGCCGCTGCTGATCCTCGCCGGCGCCGGCACCGGCAAAACAAAAACGCTCACCTCCAAAATAGCGCTGCTGATCGCCTCCGGCGTCTCCCCGACGCAGATCCTGGCCATCACCTTCACCAACAAGGCCGCGCAGGAGATGGTGCAACGGGTGGGCAAACTGGTGCCCTACTCCGGCGGCATGTGGATCCACACCTTTCACGCGCTGGGCGCGCGCGTCCTGCGCGCTCACGGCCGCCTCATCGGAGTAAAACCGGATTTCGTCATCTACGACGCCGACGACCAGAAAAAGCTTATCGGCCTGGCCATGGACGAATTGGGGTTGGAGGCCGAGAAGAACAAAGCGGCGCTGTACTTAAGCATCATCTCCCGCGCAAAGGACGACCTGCTGGATTCCCAGTCCTACCTGATCAACGCCCAGGCCGTCAACGACCCGGCCCGGCTGAAGGCCGCGCAGATCTACCACCGCTACCAAAAGAAATTAACGGAGGCCGGCGCGCTGGACTTCGGCGACCTGATAGTGCGCATGGTGGAACTGCTCAAGGAAAAAGAGGAGATCCGCGAGTATTTCCAGGAAAATTTCCAGTACATCCTGGTGGACGAATACCAGGACACCAACCACGCCCAATACGTGCTCATTAAAACCCTTTCCGCCAAACACCGCAACCTCTGCGTCGTCGGAGATCCTGACCAGTGCCTCCCGCCCGGATCAAAAATAAGGACCGAAGCGGGAGAAAAGCGCGTAGAGAGCATACGCGAGGGCGATACGGTTATTTCCGCCTCCGGCTGGGGCAAGGCCGCCCCCGGGAAAGTGAATAAAGTTACAAAACGGACTTATTCCGGCGAGCTGATAGAGATTAAGACCAAAGGCGGCAGAAAGCTGGTCTGCACGCCCAACCACATCTGTTTTGCCAGGCTGGATCCGTTCGCCGGAGCCCATTATGTTTACCTTATGCACCGCCGCGACAAAGGCTACCGCCTGGGAGTCACCTCAGGCTCCCGCTCCTCAAAAGACAATGCCCATTTAAACGGCCTGATGGTGCGCACAAACCAGGAAGTAGCCGACGCGATGTGGATAATTAAAACCTGCGCCAGCGCCGCCGAAGCCCGGTATTACGAACACTTCCTTTCAGTGACATACGGACTGCCAACCATGGTTTTCCATGTGCGGGGCCGCCGCATGGCCGTAGGCCAGGATCTCATCGACCGCCTCTACCGGGAGATAAACACCGGAAAAGCAGCGGAAAAAATAATGGAAGATTTCGGCCTTAGCCCGGATTTCCCCCATCACAGGCCATACGCGGTTACGCGCGGCGGGTTTAATAGGAAATACGTATGGTTCACAGTTTTCGGCGACTGCAGGGAAAAACTCTCGGACAAAAGCCATTACCACAGGGTTCAGCTTGTTACCTCCGGAGAAGAGCTTCGGAATAAAGCCGGCGAGAAATTCAATGTCCGCCCGGATAAAAAAACCACGTGGCGCATAGAGACCTCCCGCAAGGATTACGACGAAGCCCTCAAGCTGGCATCTGATATCTCGGACTTGGACGGCCTGGCCGTGATCTCCAGGGCCAAATTGACCGATGGGAAACCTTTTCATTTCATGCCCGCCTCTCATATCCAGCCTGGAATGAAGCTCCCGGTCCTCGAAAGCGGCAAGATAATCGAGGACGCCGTCACCGGCATAAAGAGCCGGCGCTATAACGGCCCCGTCTTCGACCTCTCCGTTCCCGGCGGAAGAAATTTCGCCTCCGGCGGGATAGTCGTCCACAATTCCGTGTACGGGTGGCGGGGCGCGGATATCCGCAATATCATGGATTTCGAGAAGGATTTCAACGACGCTTTCACCGTGGTGCTGGAACAGAACTACCGCTCCACGGCGCGCATCCTGCACGCGGCCAACGAGGTGATAAAGCATAACAAGAACCGCCGCCCCAAGAATCTCTGGACCAAGGCCGACCAGGGCGAGGCGCCCGTGGTGCTGGAATACGCCAACGAAACCGACGAGGCGCGCGGTATAACGGACGAGATAAAACGCCTCACCGGGCGCGGCGGCCTCACCTATAACGACATCGCCGTTTTTTACCGGACCAACGCGCAGAGCCGCTCCTTCGAGGAATCCTGCCGCCGTTCGCGCATACCTTACAGGCTGATAGGCTCGGTGCGCTTCTACGACCGCAAGGAAGTAAAGGACGTGCTGGCCTACCTGAAGCTGCTGGTGAACCCGGCCGACACCATAAGCCTGCTGCGCGTGGTGAACCTCCCGGCGCGCGGGGTGGGCAAGACCGCCCTGGACCACGTAATGGCCTACGCGCGCCAGAAGGAAATGCCGCTTTACGACGCGCTGCTGAGCAGCGAACAGGTGCCCGACATAACCAACACGGCGCGGCGCGGCATAAAAGAATTCCTGGACCTGCTGGAGGGCGTCAAGACCGACCTTTTCTCCGCCACGCCGTCCTCCATGCTGGCCAATATCCTGGAAAGGTCCGGCTACTGGAAAATGACCGAAGAGCTGGCGGAAAAAGAACCGCAGGAATCCCTGGCGCGCCTGGGAAATCTGCAGGAACTGGTGAACGCCGTGAAGGAATTCGAGGAACACTGCGTGAAAGAAGGCGCCGCCCCCACCATGCATAAATATCTCGAGGAAGTGATGCTGTCCTCCCAGGTGGACAAGCTCAACACCGACACCCACGCCGTAACGCTGATGACCGTGCACCTGGCCAAGGGTCTGGAATTCCCGGCCGTGTTCCTGACCGGGCTGGAGGAGAACCTTTTCCCCATCAACGCCGGCAATTCCTCCGAGGAGGAAATGGAGGAGGAACGCCGCCTGGCCTACGTGGGCATGACCCGCGCCCGGGAGCGCTTATTCCTCACCTGGGCCGGCACGCGCCGCATCTTCGGCACCACCTACCCCAACCTGGCCTCGCGCTTTATTTTCGAGAGCAAGGTGGCCCGCGAGACCGCGGTCCGCGCCGGAGAGGAGGACGTGCAGGTGATCTCCTCCTACCAGCCGCCGCCGGCCATGCCGCGCATCGGCAAAGGCCGGCGCATAATGCACCCGGTGCACGGGCCGGGCCGCGTGGTAGACCAGATAGGCGCGGGAGAGCTAGCCAAGGTTACCGTGGTATTCGACAGCGGCGTGCGCCAGACTTTCATGCTAAAATACGCCCCGCTGCAGCCGATCTAGCCGGCCGGGACGAGAACCGCACAACCCGATAAAATGTCAAAACAAAAGAACGAGCATTCCGCCGGCGGCATAATATTGGAGGACGGCAAAGTCCTGCTGATAATGATGCGCAACCTCAAGGGGGAGGATGTCTGGACCTTTCCCAAAGGCCATGTTGAAGCGGGTGAAACGGCGGAGGCGGCGGCGCTGCGCGAAGTAACCGAAGAAACCGGCTGGGACTGCGAGATCAAGTCCGATTTTTATACAGCGGAATACTCTTTCACGCGGGACGGGCGCCCGGTGGACAAGGACGTACGCTGGTTCCTCATGCGGCGCACGGGCGGCGACGGCCGGCCCAAAACGCCGGACGAGATACTGGATATGAAGTGGTGCTCCCTGGAAGACGCCGGGAAAGAGCTTGTTTACCAGAGCGACCTGGCCATGCTGGCCCTGCTCAAAAAACTGAAGTGACCGTTTTTTCCTGAAACTTACCGCCGGCTCCGCATTATTTCCGTAAAAGTAAAAACGGGGCGGCCGCCGTCGGCTGAGACCCTGTACTCCACCGGCCTGAACAGCAGCCCCCACAAGAAGAACTGCGCGCCGCGGTTAAACGATGAGGCGCGGCTGACGAAACGCTGCGCCTCCTTCACCGAAGCCACCCTTTCCCCTAAACCGAGAAGAGCGGCCGGCACGTTACCGGCCCCGGCCGCGGCGAGAGCCGCGTCCAGCGCCGGCCGGGCCGCCATCAGTTCGGCCCTGGCCGACGGGTAGGGGGAAGCCGGAAAAAAAGCCGCCAGGTAACGGTAAATGGCGTAATCGTAAAAACACGAAAAACCGGAGGCCGCGACACGTTTTTTAAGGGCGAGCAGCCCGTTGTAAGCGGAATACCGCAGGTACAGGGCGGAGAATTCCGCTTCGGCGGCGCGGGTAAGCCGCCCAAGACCGCTTAAAGGCGTCGCGCCCGACCTTGCTCTCCCGGCGGCCTCCTCCAGACGGTTGCGCATGCCGGAAATATCAGCCTGGAGCTCCGGGCCGCCAGGCGCGGGACCGTAACTTGCCAGCAGGGCGGAAATTGCGGCAAGGTCCGCAGCGCGCGAGCGCAAGGCAAGCACGGCCATGTTCACACGCAGCGCGGCTCGGCCGGCTTCAAGCCCCCGCGCCTCACCCGGGGTAATAACGCCGCGGCCTTTGACCGCCGCCGCGGCGGCGATGAAAGAACCGTAATCCGCCAGGGCGGCGCCGTATTCTTTTTCCAGTCCCGCCGGCCCCCTGCCCGACGCTCCGCGCGCGGCCCCAAGCCAGGCGCCGGCCGCGGACAGCTCGCGCTCAAGCCCAGCCCTGTTCAGCCGGCGGTCGGCGTAGTCGACGGAGAAGAAAGAGTTGCCTTTCGGGCCGCCACCGGCCGTCACCACGGCGCCCCCGGGCCCGGCCTGGGGCCCTTCGTACAGCCGCCTGGCCGCCAGCTCCAGGGCCTCGTCGCTGACGGCGCGGCCTCCGGCGGCCGCGTTAAGATCTTTTATAAGCGAGAGAAATACCGGATTTAATTCGTAGGTGGTCTTGTAGGACTCCAGGGCCGCGGCGGGGGCCCCGCCGCCGCGCAGCCGCAGATATAGCCCGGCCGCCTGCTCCGCGTTCTTGTTTATCCAGCCGAGCAGGGCGCTCCTGACCTCGGCGTTGGTCTCCAGGCCGTCCAGTGCCACCAGTTCCCCCGCCAGCCCGGCGTCCATTATCCGGTCGGCCAGCTCACCGCGCAAGGACAGGCTGGTCGCCAGCCTGTCCTTCACCGCCGAAAGCTCACCGCTCCGCGCGCTGACCGGGACTATCTCCGGCTCAAAACACAGAGCTGAGCCGGGCAGGAGGACGGCGAGCAGCAGGATGGAAAATACAGGTCTCATTCTGGAGCACCCTAAAGCAGGGAACGGAAGAGATAGAGCAGCGCGGAGGCGGCCTTGGAAGTGAACGGCCTTTTTTTTATATCGTCCAGGTTAACCAGCCTGGACAATTTCAGGTCATCCCTGAATGCCCCGCACAGCGCCTTGCCGAAAACCGGGTCGTACACGTTGAGGTTCACCTCAAGGTTATAATGCAGGCTGCGGTGGTCAAGGTTATGGCTGCCCACGGAAGACCAGACACCGTCTATCACGGCGGTCTTGGAATGCAGTATGGGGCCCTGCCACTCGTAGATCTTCACGCCGTTCTTTATCATGTGAGCGTACATGGCCCAGGAAGCCCAGCGCACATAAGGGTGGTCCGTGTCCCTGGGTGCGATAACGCGCACGTCCACGCCCCGGCGGGCGGCTTTGACCAGGCGGCGGTAAACCAGGCGGTCCGGCAGGAAATAGGCGTTGGTGATGTATATATACTCGACGGCCTTGTCTATGGCGTAACGGTAGCTGCGCCGTATGGAACGCACGTTGCGTATGCCGCCGGCCGATAGCACGGAAACCGGCGTGTCACCGGCCGGGCCGGGGGTTGAGACGGGCAGCGCGGGCGTACGCTCTCCGGCCACCGGGGTGGAGGCCGTCCAGGCTTCCCAGAAGATCCTCTCCAGCTCGGCCACGGCCGGCCCCCGCAGCAGCGCCTGCGTATCCTTCCAGCCGCGGCCGCCCAGGGACTTGGGCGCGTCGTACTCGGTGATATTGAACCCGCCGACAAAGGCCGCGCGGCCGTCTACGCAGACGGTTTTGCGGTGGTCGCGTTTTATCCAGTTCCAATAAGGCTTCCAGAAAATTACGGGGCGGAATTCGGCCACTTTCACCCCGCACGCCGCAAGGTCAAGGAAGAATTCCCTGTCCGTCAATATGGACCCCACCGAGTCGTAGATGAGGTGCACGGCCACGCCTTCGCGCGCTTTTTCCTTAAGCAGGTCGGCGAAGGCCCGGCCGATGGAATCGTCGGAAAAGGCGTAAAATTCCAGCAGGACGAAGTCCCGGGCGCCGCCTATGGCGGCCAGCATGGCGGAGAAGGCCGCCTCGCCGCCGGGCAGCAGCTCCGCTCCGTTGCCGGCTACCGCGCTTTCCGGCCGGGCGCAGTAGCGCCGCCAGTTTTCTTTTTCACGCATATTTCTTTTCTTAGTTTTACAAAACCGGCGCGGTCATAGTCCAGCAGCGCCCGCCGGTATTCGTCGCGCGGCGGAACCGTCGGCAGGGTCTCCAGCGCGCGCAGTTCGGCCGAACACTCCCCGGCGCGGCCCGCGGCGCCAAGCGCACCGGCCAGGCCGAGACGCGCTCCGGCGTAAAACGGCTCCAGTTCCAGCGCCGCTCTGAATCTCGCCGCCGCTCCCTCGAAATTACCGGCCGCGGCCAGCGCCCGCCCCTCCGCCCCCGGCGTAAAAGGGTCCTTGGGCTTATCCAGGGCGGAGATCCGCAGCAGGGCCAGCGTCAATGCGGGGTTCCCGCCCGAGCGGGCTTCCTCGTAGGAATGGGCAAGGAAAGCCCGCCGGCCGCCTGGCAGACCCGCCGCCGGGGCCAGGGCCAGGCCGGCCAGCAGCAGCGCCGCTATGGCGACCCTGCGCTTTTGATCCAAGACAAAAACCTCGCCGCCGGAGCCGGCAAAGCCCAGCGAGCCCCAGAACAACAGGCCCACGGCCCCGGAATAAAATGTTATGTCCGTGACGCCCTGTAAAAAGACCGCCAGGGCCGCCAGCCTGAGCGGCAGCTTTTCGGCGCCGCCGCGCAGCACGCCGCCGGCGGCGGCCAGCAGAAAGAACAGCGCCGCCGGGAAGCCGGCCTCCGCCGCCAGGTTGAACAGCTCGCCGTGCGCGTGCAGGGTGCCGTGGCCGTAATAGGAAGCGCCGTCGAAATATGGGAACTTAAATATTTCGAAAGCCCGCTCGAACAATCCCGGTCCCCAGCCCAGCAGCGGGCTTGCGGCGGCGGCCTCAAGCGCGGCGCCCCACAGGCGCGGCCGCGCGAAAGCGCGCGGATCTGAAAACTTCAGAAACCCCTCCAGGGCCGCCGGGGACAGCAGCGCCAGGCCGGCCGCGCCGGCCAGCACGGCCGCCAGCGCCCGCCGGTATCCGGAAGAATAAAGCCCGACGGTGGTCGCCAGGAAGGCGGCCAACAGCGCCCCGCGCGAGCCGGAAGCCGCTATGCCGGCCCCCAACAGAAGGGTAAGAGCCGCGTTAAGGATCTTTTTTTTCTTCACCTCGCCGGATAAAGCGGCCAGCAGCGCCGCCGGGAAGGCCGCTGCGCAAAAAGCGGCCGAATAGTTGGGGTTGCCGCCGATAAGCCCGGTGACCCCGGCCCCCAGGGCCTTCTGCGCCAGCAGCACGGCCGCGGCCGCGGCGCCGATGCCCAGCACGAACGACAGCCAGCCGCGCCCCCCCTCCTCATGCGCCGAAGCCAAAAAGAAAACCAGTCCCAGAACGGCGTACCCGGCAAAAACCCCGGCCGACGCCGCCGGGTCGGGTGAAAAAATCGCGGCGGTCAGGACCCAGGCGAAGAACAATCCCGGCGCGCGCAGTCCGGCCGAACCGAGGTCGCGCGCGTAAAGAGAGAACCAGACCAGGAAAAGCGCGCCGAAGACCAGCCAGGCGGCCTCCGAACGCAGCCCCCCCGCCGCCACGGCCAGCGCCAGGAAAACCCCCTGCGGGTACGGCCTGGCTAAGGGCGAGAAGAACCGGCTTATCACCTGAACACCTCCGCCCGGCGCCGCTCCAAACCTGCGGCGGCCGCCTCGCGGCCCGGGAGCGAATAAATACGCTTCAGCGCTCTCCAGGAGGCCGCGCTGTAGCGGTTCTCTATCAGAGCCATCTCGAAATAGACCGCCGAACTCAAGCCCGCGTCGCGGGCCGTCAGGTTAAGCCGGCCCAGGAATTCAAGGGCGGGGGCTCTGAAAAGTTTGCCCTCCAGGGCTGGCCGCAGTTCCGTCTCCGCAGCGGCGCCGTCGCCGCGAACCGCCGCGGTCAGCGCGCGGCCGCGCGCCTTTTCAAAAGCCAGGCTGCGGTAGTCCAGGTTCAGCAGCGCCGCCGCCAGCAGCGCCGCCAGCACAAAACCCGGCGCCGCCAGGCGGCGGGCCGGCCTGACGGCCTCTTTGGCGGAGGCCTCGGAGCTGAGCAGATAACAGAAAAGCCAGAAATTAGCGGGCACCGAAAGGCCGAAGTCCACCAGTGAGTGGGTGAGGGCGGCTATTACAGAGTACCTTACAAGGCCGGTTTTAGCCCGGACGGCGCGCAGCAGCAGCCAGAACCAGAGGATAGCCGCCGGCAGGCCGTTCTCGGCGAGGAACTCGATGTAATAGTTGTGCGCGTAGATGGCGTGTTCCCTGAAGGTCCCTTCGCCCTGGAAAGCGGCCTGGACCCAGGTGAACGACGCGTATCCGAAACCTGACAGCGGCCGGGCCAGGAACATCTCCCAGGCGCTTTTCCACCAGGCCAGGCGCCCCGCCACCGAGTCGGCCTGCAGGAGGTAAAGCACGCCTACGGCCAGAACCGCCAGCGCCGCCAGGGGCCAGGCGTTATCTTTAAGTTCACCGCCCTTAAGCCTGTGCGCCGCGTAAAAACCGGCCGCGGCGAGCCCCGCCAGCGCCGCGCCCAGCGACTGGGTCCAGACGATAAGTATGAGCATCGCCCCGGCCAGCGCCCACAGCCGCCGCCCGAGGGCCAGCGGTATGACCATCACGGCGTACAGGGCCAGCGCGTTAAGGTTCGTGAGCGGCGGGTGGCCCGCGAAATTTTTCAGGACGAAGGCCTGCAGGAGGGAAAAGCCGAAGACCAGCCAGGCGCCGGCTATGACCGCCCGGTCCGTCAGGGCGCGCTCTTCTCTATTAAGGAAAGAGGCGAACACGAAGATCAGCAGGCCCGCCGCATAGTTCCCCCACTCGTTAAAGATATGGCCGCGCAACGGGCTGTAAATAAGCGCCGCCAGGGTCAAAGCCGCGGCGCCCCAGAGGGGATAAAATCTTTTTTCGGCCAGGCTTGCGGGCAGGCCGCGCCCCTTTAAGCCCAGCAGCAGCCAGGCCAGGCAGGAGAAAAGGACGGCCCGCTGAAAAGCCAGCTGCAGCGGCAGGTCGAAGACCGCCTGCAGCAGGGGTGACAGCGCCAGTACGGCGAAAAAGGTATAGGCCAGCATTCTCTGTAAAAAGTCCGAAAAATCAAATCTGCTTTTGGGGCTATGCTATAACTATGATATATAATATACAAATAAGCGGGAAAAGCGGACATGGATTTTTGTGTCCGCCAACGGGCGCAAAGAGGGCTGGCGGTGAAAAAATCAACGACATCTGTTAGAACCGACTTTATAAAGGGTTTGGCGCCCGTCGTATTCCTGCTTTTGCCGGGCCTGCTCCTTCCCGGCGTCTCCCGGGCCGTCCCGGCCAACCCCGCCGGGGCCGAAGTCAGGCAATCGGACGGCTCCGGCATACGGATCTTTCTGAGGGGAGACGAATATTCCAAGTGGAACGAGGACGACAAAGGCTACACCATTCTTAAAACCGCTCCCGCCGGGGATTGGTTTTACGCTGAACGCGACGCCGACGGCTCGCTGAAGGCCGGCAGCCACAAAGTCGGCTCGATCGATCCGGAAAAAATGGGCGTCGGCAGACATTTGAAGAACACAAACCCCGTTTACCGCGCGGCGGCCGCCGGCCGCCGGGCGCCCGCGCGGCGGGCCAAGGCGCCCATACTCAGCGGCACCATGAAGAACCTGGTCATCCTGGCCAGGTTCTCCGACCAGACCACCACCTACAGCCGGGCCCAGTTCGACGGCCTTTTTAACGATATCGGCTACACGGTGGACGGAGCTACCGGCTCGGTAAAAGATTATTACCTCCAGGTTTCATATAACGGCCTTATAGTCCAGTCCACGGTGACCGAGTGGGTGGCCCTTCCGCAGCCCTTCGCTTATTACGGGGGCAACGACCTGGCCGGGCAGGATTCCCACCCGCAGCAAATGATCTCGGACGCCATAAACGCGCTGGCCGCGACCGGCTTCAATTTCAGCGCCGCCGACGGCAACGGCGACGGGCTGGTGGACGGGCTCACTATCATCCACTCCGGCCTGGGCGAAGAGTCGGCGGGCAACAATCCGGACTATATCTGGTCCCATCAATGGTCGCTCGCCGCGCCCGTGACCAAGAACGGCGTGGCCATGCAGATGTACCATACCGAGCCCGAAGTGCGGGGCTGGGATTCGGTGACGTCCTCAACCGGCATCGCGCGCGTAGGCGTTATCTGCCACGAAAACGGCCATTTCCTCGGCCTGCCGGACCTTTACGACTACGGCGGGGACAGTGCCGGCGCCGGGAAATTCTGCCTGATGGCGGAAGGCTCCTGGAACGGCAACAACGGCACCTCCCCCTCCCATCCGAGCGCCTGGTGCAAGAAGGAGCTGGGCTGGGCCACCGCCACCCGGCTGTCGGCGGCCGGCGCTTATTCCCTGGCCCAGATAGAGACCAACGCCAACGCTTTATATCTTTTTCAGAGCGGGGCTTTTTCCTCCGCCGAATATTTTCTGGCTGAAAACAGGCAGGGCTACGGTTTTGACGCCGGCCTCCCCGGGCCGCTGCGCGGCATGCTGATCTGGCACGTCGACGAATCCGTAGCCGACAACAACGACCAGACACATTACCTGGTGGGGCTTAAGCAGGCCGACGGACTGCAGGACCTGGAACTGAACGCGAATTCCGGCGATGACGCCGATTACTTCCGCCTGGGCAATAACACCAGTTTCGGCGACTCCACGACCCCGAACAGCAAAAGCTATCATTCCCTGGACCTTGACCTGTTATTGTGGAGTATTTCCGCGAGCAGTAACCCCATGACCTTCAGCCTGAACGATACCGCCCCGCCTTCGCTGTCCATGCTCGCCTATCCCAGGCCCTGGACGCCGGGCTCGGGCGGAACCCATGACGCGGCCGGAATCACTTTCTCGGCGGCGCCGGCCAACGCTACCATAAGGATCTACACCCTTTTAGGGGAATTGGTGCGGGAGCTGAAAGTCACCCCCACGGACCTGAACAAGAAGATCTGGGACGGGAAGAACTCCGCAGGCAAAAACGCGGCCAGCGGGGTTTATTTCGCGCACATAAAGGACGCCTCCAGTTCCGCCGCGCAGACTTTAAAGATAGTGATAGAAAGATGAAAACAACGACTATTCTTTTCCTGGCCGCCGGGCTGTTAGTTCCGCCGGCGCACGCCTCCGCGGCGTCGGCGGGTAATGCGGCCGGGCAGATACTGAAGCTCGGCGCCGGGGCCCGCTACGCCGCTCTCGGAGATACGGGGGCGGCCTATAGCGGCGACTCCTCGGCCTTGTTCTGGAATCCGGCCGGCCTCGGCTTTGTAGACCGGTGCTCGGTTTTCACCGGCCACAGCAGATGGTTCGAGGAAGTGGCCTATAGCGCGGTCTCGGCGGCCTGCCCGGCGGGCCTGGGTGTTTTCGCGGCCGGCTGGCAGTACCTCGATTACGGTTCCATGGATTCCCTGGACAAGACCGGTTCGGTGGACGGGGATTTAAATCCCTCGGACAGGGTGGTCTCGGCGGCCTGGGGCTTTAAGGCAGGCAAGACCCTGGCGTTCGGCGTCGCCGCCAAAAATCTTTCCATGAAACTGGGCGGCAGGGCCTCGGCTTACGCGGCGGACGCGGGAATGATCGCGCGTTTTTCCCGCATAACCCTGGGCGCCGCCCTGAAAAATAGCGGCGGCGGAATCAAATTTAACGGCCGCTCGGAGGATCTGCCCCAAACCCTCAAAATAGGCGCGCAGGCGGCGCTGAACGCGGTTACCCTGGCGCTGGACGTGAACAGTTCGCGTGACGGCGCCTGGCTCTCCGGCGGCGCGGAATATATTTTACCGCAAAACCCGGCCGCCGCGCCCATCATGTTCAGGGCAGGCTATAGCACCCGGTTGAGAACGCAGGGATATAATTTCACGCTGGGCGGCGGCGTCAGGGAAAGGTCCTGGGCGCTGGACTACGCCTTCGTCCCCTACGGAAACCTTGGCATAACCCACCATTTCTCCATTTCCTATTTTTTCTCCAGATCAGGCGCGGGCGTGGCGCCTAAACCCGTGGACAGAACCAAGCCCTTTGTGAACAGGCCGGGGGCGCAGTCCGGAGATTTCATCCTTATTCATTCCGAAAAGGCCCCGCCGGGCTGGAAAGCCCCCTAGGAGCCCGTCCGACAAAGAGATCCGCCCGCGGGTCGGTACCCGGCGGGCGGACAAGCGCGCTTAATTAAATTCAGACTGCCGCGTCCTATTCTTCCATTATCCTGGGCGTTACGAATATAAGAAGCTCCATCCTGCTTCTTAGCACGCTCTTCTTCCTGAACAGCCAGCCGATGAGAGGGATATCCCCCAGCAGCGGCACTTTATAGACGGTGTTGGATTGCGTATCCGTTATCAGGCCGCCTATCACTATAGTTTCGCCGTTGCGCACTATAACGTTTGTGTCGGCCTGCCTCGTGTCTATGCCCGGCGCCCCGCCAAGGATGGTGGCCTTGGCCACCTGGCTCACGGAGGGCTTTACCTTCATGAGTATCCTGCCGTCGGAATTGATAACGGGGGTGACCTTAAGCATGATGCCGGTGGTCACATAAACCGACTTAATGGTCCTGACGGGCGGGGTGGTGGCGGACCATTCCTCGGTTGTGTACGGGGTTTGCTGCGTGATGTCTATATTGGCTTCTTTGTTGTTCAGCGTCGTTATCTTGGGATCGGAAAGAACCTTGGCCTTGCCTTTCTGGGCCGCTGCCATGATGGTCGCTTCGAGATTAGAATTTGCGTTCATCCTACCCATAGTGAAAGCGCCGTAGATGGTTTCGGCGAACGGTATGGGTATCGAGGCCTGGGAATAGACGCCGTTATTTTTAACGCTGTTGGCGAACCACTGGATGCCCAGGTGGTAGTCGTCCTGGAGGGACATTTCCACGAACTTGGCTTCTATGACCACCTGCCGGGGCCGGCGGTCCAGGTTCTTTATAAGCCGGGAAGTGACCTCTATTCCCATCGGAGAATCCGTCACGATGAGGGCGTTGTTATTGTCGTCGGCGTTGCAGCTGGCTTTAGTACGGCCTTCCGCATTGGCCACCGCGTCCACCTGCGCCTTCACCTCCGCCGCTTTAGAGTAGCTGAGAAAGAACACGCGCGTCTGCTGCATGGCTTTTTTCTGCTCCGCCAGGAAACTGGCGGGGGAGGCGATACGCAGGATATTGTCCCCGGCCTGCTGCGCGGCGAGGGCCTTCACGTTAAGGATGGTCCTAAACGCCTCGTCAAAGGGCACCTTGGACAGGCTTATCGTGATAGTGCCGCTCACGTCGTCGCTGTAAATGATATTGATGCCGGCCTTGGCGGCCAGCATACTCAGGACCTCACGGACGTCGGCTTCGTTGTAGTCTAAAGTTATCGGTTCGCGCGAGAGGTTGTCCATTATGCCGCGCGCCTGGGAGGGGGCGTAGGTTTTGCTTCCGGATACCGGCTGGACGGTTTCGCGTACGAGGTCCGCCGGTTTAACCGGGGATGCCTCAAGCGTCATTTCCATGGGCTTATCCTGCGCCTGCCCGGAGGCCGGGGGGATAACGGTTACCCCGGCGGGCGGCGCCGCGGGGGCGTCCTTCACCGCCGGCCGCGTGACGGGGCGGGCGCCGAGCATGACGATAAGTTCGGTTCCCTTGCGGGTTATTTCATAGGCGGTCTTCTGCGTCAGGTCCATTACCACGCGGGAGACGCTGGCCGGACCGCTCTTGAACTGGCCGGTGCGCACTCCGCGCAGGACCTGGCCGTTGACGGGGATCTCCTGGAGCGTTTTCATCCTTGAATCCATAAGCTCCAGCACAAGCTTGGAAGGGTTCTCCATAGTGAACGCCTTATATTGCACCGGACGGTCGGTGGCGATATAAACGCTGTCGGCCGAAACCCGCACCGAGCGGACCGTAGCCATTTCCGCGGCGTAAAGGACCGGGGTGTTTTGGGCGAAGAAAACGGCCGTAACGGCCAAAGTTATTATTTTTTTCATTTTTGGTCTCTCCTAACGCATTACGCGCGACGCGACGTTGGCCGCCGCGCGCTGATTACGCGCCGCCGCTCCCGTAAAAATTCATTCCTTCTCGCGCAGGTTGATCTGATGCACCTTCTTGTCTTCGGTCAGGAGGATAACCTGCTTGCCTTTTATTACGCCGGAAATGCCCGGCACTGTTTTCTTATTCGGATCCACCAGGCGGCCGGCCTTAAGGGTGTAAAGCAGCCCGGTGGCCTGGTCCCGCAGCAGCGCCTGGCGTCCGCGCGAATCTTCAAGTACGCCGGTCAGCGTAAGCCCATAAACGGTAAAAGAGCCCTTCGCTACGCCCGGGGCGGCGGCCCTCGCGGCGCCGGGGGCGCCCTTCTGGTCGCCGAAGATGGTCGCGGGCACGAGCGGATCCCGCGGGTTTACCGGCCTGTAGGCCTGGTCCACGGTGACCGCCGGAGAGGAAACCTGGACTTGGGCGCCGGCGGGCGCGGCTGCCGCCGCCAGCAGGACGAGCATAGAAAATAACGAGTTTTTAACCATTATATTGATAAGCCACCAGCGTGAATTGGGCGCTCACGGAGGTTTCCTGGCCGGCGGTGGCGGACAGGCTGAGATTCTCCGCCGTCATTATCCTCTCCTCCAGTCCCAGGGCCGTGAGAAACCGGCCCACGTCGTGATAGTTGCCGGTCAGGCTTATGCCATAGGACACCCGGGTGAAATACTCCACCGGCGCGCTGCCGGAGGGAGTTATAGACTTTACATCCACCTTGTATTTGCGGCTCAGGGCCGTTATGGTGCGCAACAGGTCCGGCAGTTTGCGCTCGCGGGGCAGTTTCTTCTGGGCCGCCTCTTTCTCTTCGCGCAGGCTGGCCAGTTTGGACTCGAGATCTTTATACTTGGCCTTCTGCATTTTAGCCTTGTTGATATCTGCCTCGATGGAGGCTACCTTTTTGGTATTCTCCTCTATCTTCTTGGCCGTAGGCAGCCAGAAATAGAACAGGTAACCGTAAATGAACAGGCCGCTGAAAAGCAGGCCCGCGAAGATCTGGCCCAGCTGTTCCTTTGTCAGTTTTATCTTATCCATGGTTCTACCTGTAGGTGTACTTGAGGTTGATCGGCGCGGTGAAGCGCCTCCCCTCCGGCGTGTCGGAAATGGAGATGCCGCCGACCCCCACGTCGGAGTACTGCCCGGACGTCTCCAGGGAATTTATCCAATAGGCCAGATCATAGGCGGAATTTGAGTTCACCGCCAGGTCCACTTTGAGCAGATCGCCGCTGACCGACGTGTTCACCCCCGTGAACCAGATAGTTGAAGGCAGGTCGCTGGTGAGGTCCTGCAGGAAATGCGTGTAGGTGAAGCGCCCCTTATTTATCCTGGCGATGGAATTCAGGTAGCGCTGCACCTCGTCTATCTGCGCCTCAATGGCTTTCACCTGGTCCACGTCTTTCTGCAGCGTCTTCAATTCTATCTCGCGCTGGGCCAGGGTTGAGCCAATGGCCTTGGCGCGGGTTATGTGCCAAAGCGACGCCACCACCAGGCTGACCACCACCACCACGCCGGCGAGCACGGCCTTGGCAATGACGGCCTTGCGGTTTATCCGTTCGATGTATTCGGGGGGAATGAGGTTGATCCTGATCATTCTTCCCAGTCCTTCAGCTTGCGCAGGGCCAGGCCGGACGCTACCGCCAGCGAGGGCAGCACGTCCGCCGGTATGTTCTTGGGGGTCTCGGTCAGGAACGCAAGCGGGTTCATTATTTCCACCGGCACCTTAAATTCCGCGGCCAGGAATTTTGAGATATTCCCGAGGTTGGCCATACCGCCGGAAAGTATTATTTTCGAGATGGAATGGTCCACGCCCTGGGAGAGGTAGAAGTCTATGGAGCGGGAAACCTCCGTATACAGGTCCCTCAGTACTCCGGCGGCGGCTTTTGAAACGGCTATGCCGTCCCGGTCGAAAGCCTCGATGGCCGCGGCCTTGTCCTCGTCGGACACGATCACGGACTTGACGCGCTTGGCCGCTTCCGCGGCGGCGGCGTCGGTCTTGAGGATCTTGGAGATGGCCTTGTCAAAGGTGGCGCCGGCGATGAAGATGTCCCTGACCACGCGGGTGACGCCCTGCGACACGATGGAAAGGTTGGTGACCTTCTGCCCGATGTTGAGAAGAAGCACCGAACTGGCCTCCCCGGGCGCCAGCGCGCCGTAAAGGGTTTCCAGCGCGAAAGAATCCACGTCTATGATAAGCGGGTCGAGTCCGGCCCCGGAAATTATGTCTATTTTGTCCTGCACGGCCTCCCTCTTGGCGGCCACCAGGACCGTATCCATTTTGGGCTCGCCGCTATCGGAGGTTTCGTTGAGTATATAGTAGGTCAGATTCACGTCTTTGATGTCGAAGGGAATAAAAGGCTCGGCTTCCACGTTTATGGTCAGGGCCAGCTCTTTTTTTGAAAGTTTGGGGAGTTTGACGTAGCGCACTATCACGGCGTTGCCGGAAATGGAGGCGGCGGCGTAGCGGGCCTGAATGCCCTTCTTCCTGAGATAGCTCTTAATTTCCTGGGAGATTATCGCCTTTTTCTCTTCGGGCGGGGTATCCGCTTTTATGGCCAGCGGGATGTAGCCCCAGTCCTTGAGTCTCAGCACTTTTTTCTCTTCGGCAAAAAAAACTATCTTGACGGCGCAATTCCCGATGTCGATCCCCAGCACCTCTTTGGGCGGGAACATCATTTTCGCCAGATTTGAAAGCATTAAGTTTTAAAAGCCCTCCGCGCCATCCCGAACCGCGCTTAATTTAACTCCACAACTTAGTTATAGAACAATTATATTAAATAACTATTACAGGTCAATAGATAAAAAAGAAAATCTCGCCCTCCGGCCCCGGGTCCCGCACAAACGGGAGTGGGAAAAGGCCGGGCCTCGCCGCGAGGCCCGGCCTTAATATTTATTATTATTGAATCGCGCGATATTTTTATGCTAGCATAAGGACTTGAACGCTTAAGCGCGTGGAGGGAGCAAATTATGATAGTTGAAAGAACAGAATACAAAGGCCAGCCCGTCCTCATACTCAAGAGGAACGAGAACGACAAATACCCGTTCTCTTTCGGCCTCTCCAAAGCCCGCCTCATCATAGAGGGTTTTGAAGAGATCAAGAAGTTCGTGGCCGAAAACGACAACAAAGAAGAGAAAAAATAGTTTTTTCCTTCGGTCCGCACGTTAAATGCCGTCAAAAACAGAACTGGCGATAGCCGGGTTTTATGACGGCATTTACCTTTTTTACGGAGCGGCCAATTCCCTGTTGACCTTCGGCCTGGACCGTTACTGGCGCGCCCGGGCCGCCGCCGCGGCCGGCCGGCTGGCCCCCGGGCGGGCAAAAGCCCTGGACGTCTGCTGCGGCACCGGTGATTTTTCCGCGGCCCTGAAAAAATGCCTCGCTCCGGGCGCGGAGATCTGCGGCGCCGACCTCAGCCCCGCCATGCTCTCCTCCGCCAGGACCAAACACCCGGAAACAACCTTTCTGCGGGCCGAGGCCAAGGAACTCCCCTTCCCGGACGCCGTTTTCGACCTGGTCACGATCTCCTTCGCCACGCGCAATCTCAACATAGACCGGGAAAAAATGCTGGCCGCCCTGCGCGAGTTCGGCCGGGTGCTTAAACCGGGCGGTTTTTTTCTTAACCTGGAAACCACCCGGCCGGAGAATCCGGCGCTCTGGTTTTTAATGCGGGCCTATGTGATAGCCGTCATAGCCCTGCTCAACCTGCTCTCCCCCAAAAGCCGCGCCTCGTATTCCTTCCTTAGGAATACGATATTGAATTTTTATTCCGCCGCCCAGTTCTCCGCCTTGCTTTGCGAAGCCGGGTTCCGCGACGTTTCGGCGAATATCCTCTGCCCTGGAGCGGTGGCCGTTCACACGGCGCGCCGCTGATCCGCCCGGTTTCCCTCCAGCCTCAGCCTGTTCCTGATCATCTTCAGTATCACAAAAGATTCTCTTTCGCGCTCCTCCAGGGAACCGCCCAGATAAGCCATGGTCTCCCGGCAGTCCGGGATGATCTTCTTCGAAAGGGCGTTGCAGCGGCGCTGCGTCTTTTTCAGCTCGCGGGCCAGGCGCAGCGCGGAGGTCTCGCTCCCCGCTAACGCGGCCAAAAACGTCAGAGCGGCCGTGAACGAGCGGGCCGCGGCCGCCGCCGCGGCCGGAGTGCCGCCCGGGCCGAACGCGGCGGCGGGCGTCTCCGCCGCCGCCAGGGCTTCCGGCAATTTTATCCCCATCAGCCGGCGCTCCCTGATCTCCATTCTATAGGCCGGCCTCGCCCCGAGCGCCGCCCTGGCCACGGCCTCCGACCCGGCGTCCAGTTCGGCCTCGCGCAGATCGGCGAACGCCTTCCCGAGAGCCTTTTGCGCCAGCGTCCTCTCCCGCGCGGCGCGCCCGGAGCGTTCCGCCAGCTCCGCCAGCAGCAATTCTTTTTTTTGGTCCAGCAGGGAGAAGCCTTCCTCCGCGAAAACCAGCTGACGGCGAAGTTCCAGGACGGCGGACTTCGTGGCCGGCATATTCAATAAAGCCATATCCCCTCCTTTAGCCCTTGGTTTTTAATCCTTTCCCATGGCGCTCATCGAGCAGGGCCGCGCTTACCCGGTGAAGTTCCTCGCGCGGCAGCAGCGACAAGATCTCCCAGCCCAGGTCCAGCGTCCCGGCTATCGGCCTGTCCTCCCGCTCTCCCTGCGTGAGAAAGCGTTTTTCAAAAGCCTCCCCGAACTTCATATACACCTTATCCCCCGCGCTCAATTCCTCCTCGCCGATAATATCGGCCAGCGCGCGCACGCGTTTAACATAGGCGTAACAGGCGAACAACTGGCTCGCCAGAGCGGGGTGGTCTTCCCGGGTATAGCCCTTGCCGATCCCGTCCTTCATCAGCCTCGACAGGCTCGGCAGCCCGGCTATGGGCGGGTAGACGCCCCGCTGGAATAGGTCGCGGTCCAGCACTATCTGCCCTTCGGTGATATAACCCGTCAGGTCCGGCACCGGGTGGCTTATATCGTCGGAAGGCATGGTCAATATGGCGGTCTGGGTGATGGAGCCTGGCGAGCCCTCGACGCGGCCGGCCCGTTCGTAGATGGCGGCCAGGTCGGAGTACAGGTAGCCGGGATAGCCCTTGCGGCCGGGGATCTCCCCCCTGGCCGTGCCCACCTCGCGCAGGCTTTCGCAGTAATTGGTCATGTCGGTCAGCACCACAAGCACGTGCTGCCCGCAGTCGAAGGCCAGGTGCTCCGCCAGCGTCAGCGCGGCGCGCGGCGTAAGCAGGCGCTCTACGCCGGGCGCGTCGGCCAGGGACAGGAACATCGCCACGCGGCCCAGCGCCCCCGAGCCGGCGAAGTCCCGCATAAAAAAATCGGCCACATCCCGCTTGACCCCCATGGCGGCGAAGACTATGGAGAACTCCGTGCTTTCACCCGGCAGCTTCGCCTGCCTCACCAGCTGCGCGCAGACGCGGTCGTGCGGGAGGCCGTTGCCGGAGAAGATCGGCAGCTTCTGGCCGCGCACCAGGGCGTTCATGCCGTCTATGGCGGAGATCCCGGTCTGTATGAATTCTCTCGGGTAGCGCCGGGCCACGGGGTTTATGGGCGCGCCGTTCACGTCGCGCCTGTCGCCGGAGAGAGGCGGCGGCCCGCCGTCGGCGGGCCGGCCCAGGCCGTCGAAAACACGCCCCAGCATGCTCCGCGAAACCGGCAGCCGCAGGCTTTCCCCGAGGAAGCGGGCGCGCACGGTGCCGCCCGACAGCCCGTCGGTGCCCTCGAGCACCTGCACCAGCGCATGGTTCTCCGAGATCTCCAGCACGCGCCCGAGGCGGGGCTGCCCGCCCGGGCCCCTTATTTCCACCAGTTCGTCGTAGCCGGCGTCGCGCACGCGCTCCACCACCACCAGCGGCCCCTCTATGCGCGAGGCTCCTTTGTATTCCAGCCCGCGGTCCGCTTCGTAGTTCATGAGGCCTCCCCGCCGGCGGTCCGCTTGTTTAATCCTTCCAGCTCGCCGGCCACGCGCGCCGCCAGCCGCGCCAGACCTTCGAGGTCGCCGCCCGCGTAGTCGGTTTTCGCGCGCAGGATCTCCGGCACGCACGGCAGGGCCGTCAGGGCCGCCAGCGCCGTCCCCGCCTTTATCAGGTCCCGCCCGCCGCGGTAAAGGGCCATGATCACGCCGAGCAGCGCCGCCTGTTTTTCCAGCGGGCAGTAGGCGTCCTCCGGCTCAAAGGCGTTCTGCGACAGGAAGCCGTCGCGCATCACGCCGCCTATAAAAAGGAACAGCCGCTGGCTGTCCGGCAGGGAATCCGGCCCCACCAGCCTGGCTATCTGGCGGTAATGCTCCTCGCGCTGCATCACCTCCATGGCCTCGTCGCGCAGCGCCCGCCAGCCGGGAGCCGCCCGCTCCCAGCTCCCCCCTACCTCGTCGAGGTAGTCGGAATAGGAACGCAGCCAGTTTATGGCCGGGTAATGCCTGGCGTTGGCGAGTTCCGTATCCAACGACCAGAAAACACGGGTGAAGCGCCGGGTATGCTGCGTGACCGGCTCCGAGAAATCCCCGCCCGGGGGGCTTACCGCCCCCACTATGCTTACCGAGCCTCTGTCACCACCCAGCGTGGTTACCGCGCCGCCGCGCTCGTAGAACTGGGCGAGGCGCGACGGGAGGCTGGCCGGAAACCCCTCCTCCGCCGGCATTTCTTCCAGCCGTGCCGCCATTTCGCGCAGGGCTTCCGCCCAGCGGCTGGTGGAGTCGGCGAAGACCGCCACGTCGTAGCCCATGTCACGGTAATACTCGGCCAGGGTGATGCCCGTGTAGATGGAAATTTCGCGCGCCGCCACCGGCATGTTGGAGGTATTGGCTATAAGGATGGTCCTCTCCATCAGCGGCCGGCCTGTGCGCGGGTCCTTAAGCTCCGGGAACTCGCGCAGCACTTCGGTCATCTCGTTGCCGCGCTCTCCGCAGCCTATGAATATTATTATCCCGGCGTCGGACCACTTAGCCAGCTGGTGCTGGGTAATTGTTTTGCCGGTGCCGAAGCCGCCGGGAATGCAGGCGGCCCCGCCTTTACCCAGCGGGAAGAACGTGTCTATCACGCGCTGGCCGGTCACCAGGGGCTCTTCCACGCGGCGGCGCTCGCGCGCAGGGCGCGGCCGGCGCACCGGCCATTTCTGCAGCATCGTAACTTCGGCCTGGCCCGAGGGCGTGTCTATAACGGCCAGGGTCTCGTTTATAGTGTAGCTGCCCGGCCCGGCGGCCGACCGCACCGTCCCCTCCACCCCCGGCGGGATCATTATTTTATGCTCCACCAGCGGCGTCTCCATCACCAGACCGGCGGCCTGGCCGGCGGCGACCTTTTGCCCGGGCCGCAGCAGCGGCTTGAACTCCCAGCGCCTGTTCGCGTCCAGCGGGTCCGCTTTGTCGCCGCGCCGTATCCAGACGCCGGCAAGCGCGCGCAGGGCGGGCAGCGGCCGTTGTATCCCGTCGTAAATATTCCCGATTAGCCCGGGCCCCAGCCACAAAGACAGCGGTTCCCCGGTACGCTCCACTATAGCTCCTGGCTTGAGCATGGAGGTGTCCTCGTAGACCTGCACCGTGGCCAGGTCGCCGGCTTGTCTTACCACCTCTCCCACAAGGCCCAGTTCGCCCACCCGCACCACTTCGTACATGAGCGCTTCACCCATGCCCTTCACCGTGACCACCGGTCCGCTCACCCGCGTTACCCGGGGCTTGTCCCCTTCTTGCGCGGCGTTCATGCTTTCCTCCGGTTCACGCCGGCGCCGTCGGGCAGCAGGCGCCCGCGCAGGACCGGCCATGATCTTTCAAGCCTGGCCCTGAAACTGTTGTCCCAGTATTGACGCCCCCCGCCATCCCGCACCCTGACCCCGCCGTCAAGACCCGGATCCTCTTCGAAGGAAACAGCCAGCGGCCCGCGCCCCGCCAGCCGCTCTATTTCCGCGGCGAGCCCCGCCGCCTTCGGAACATCACCGGCGCCCAGCGTGATCACAAATTCGTTCCCTTCCATGACCCTTACCGCCTGCGCGGCCAGCCCCGCGGCCACGGCGGACCCGCCCGCCCCGCCGGCTTCGGCCTTCAGCCTGGCCAAAGCCTCCTCCTTTATAGCGTCGAGCAGGGCTTCCAGGCGGAGGGCGCGCAAGCGCCCGGCTTCCAGCGGAACGGAGGCCATCATCATTTCCCGCCGGCGCGCGCCCTCCGCCAGCGCCGCTTCCAGGCGCGCCGCCCTATCCTTGGACGCTCTCTCCCTCGCCGAGGCAAGAATGGATTCAGCCTCGGATAAAGCGGCCGCCATGACGGCGGAGCTCTCGCTCCCGGCTTTCTCCAATATCGCCCTTTTAAGGGACTCGGCGCTTCCAAGGATTTCCATTATATCTCCACTATCAGCGGTCCGGCGCGCTCCAGTTTTATCTCGTCCACTTGCGTCCTCACCAGCGCCGCGGCCGCCGCCGTCATTATGATCACACCGCAATCCTTGCGCCCTGCCGCCAGGGAGAGGGCCTCGGCGGCCCCGCGCGCGTCGCTTACAACTCTGGCCTCCACCCCGGCCAGGCGCAAGCCGCGCGCGGTTTCCTCGTCGCCTATGCAATAGAACTTCATATTTCAGATCTTCTGGATCATCATCATGGAAATAACGAAGCCGAGCACGGCGAGGCCTTCGGCCAGGGCTACGAACAATAAGCTGCGTATCAGCAGTTCGGGCTTCTCCGCGGCGGCGCCCATGGCCGCGGAACCGATGCGCCCAATGGCGTAGGCCGAGCCCATCACGCACAAGGCCATGGTCAGCGCGGCGGCGAAACCGAGTCCCACCGCGTTCCCCCCGGCGGCGCTTACTGCCTCTCCGGCCCCGGGTAAAGCGGCGGAAGCGCTTGTACACAGCGCCATAACTACCGGTAACGGCCCCATCAATAACTTCGCGTTCTTGTTTCTCATTTTATACCCTCCAGGACGAACGGCCTGAACGGCCGTCCTCCCCCCTCGAAGAATTTCCCGAAAAATTCATAATATTCCAGACGCAGCGCCTGTACCGCCGCCACTGTCCCCTCCAGCAGTATGGCCGCCGCGTTCCCGGCGATAATTGCCAGCAGGCCGGCCAGGCTGCCGGGGCCCCAGGCCTTGTCCGCTGCGGCCGCCAGCGTATAGGAGGAGGCCAGCAGCGCCGCATGGCTCATCGCGTAAGCGGCGAGACGGGCGAAGCTCACCGTATTGGCCAGGTACAGCAGTACGCCCTCGAAAGCCCCGACAAAACCCTCCGCCAAGGCCTCAAGTCCTCCTTCATTTTTACCGCCCTCCCCGCGCCCGGCCAGGTATGTGAGCGGTTCCTTTAATGCCCAGCAGGCGAGGGCCGCGCCAAGGACCGGGAGCCCGAAGCCGGTCCCCAGCTTTCCCGTCAGCATAAGTATGGCGCACCAGTAGAACAACAGCCCGGCCCCGCCGAACCTGCCCAGGACGGCGCCCAGCCTGTCTCCGGAACCGGCGCGGTTTATGATGTTGAGAACCACGCCCAGACTGATGACGACCGCGCCCGCGGCCACCGCCGCCAGTACCATCGCGAGAGGATCCCCTTCCAGAGGGTCGCGCCAAAGGGCGTATTTTTTAAAACTTTCCAATCCAAAATAACTCCCGTATGCCAGCCCAAAAACTATTCCGGACAGGCCGCAATAAGCAGTTATGCGCCCAGCGGCGCGCGCGGAGGGACGGCCCTTTGCGGCCAGCCAGAGCCCGCCGGCGCAGACCATCGCCCCGTGCCCGGCGTCCCCGAACATGGCCCCGAACAGCAGAACGTAAACTATAGCCGCGAAGGCGGTCGGGTCCACCTCGCCGTACCCGGGCAGGCCGTAAGCTTTTGTCATTTCCAAAAAAGGCCTTAACCACGCCGGCGGGCGCAGCAGCACCGGCGCGCCGCCTTCCTCCGCGCCGGCTTCTATCACGCAGCGCCCGGAGGAGGCGGAGGACATTTCAAAGCGCAGCGCCGCCGTTTCTTGAACGGGGACCCAGCCGGAAAGCAGTACCGCGGAGCCTGTCCCGGGCATGCACCGCTCGGCCTCTAGCAGCCGCTCCTCTACGAGCGCCGCGTTTTCTACGGCCGCCAGCGTTCCCGAGATCCGGCCCGCCATTTCCGCCAGGTCCTGTTCGGCCCTGAGCAGCGCCCGGCCAGATGTTTTTTCATCCGAAGCGAAGCGCGCCGCCGCCTCCTCCAGCGTCAGCCCCGGCAGGGCCGGCGGCTCCTCCGGCCTGAAGCCGGCGGCCTTCAGGTCCGAAGCCAGCGCCGCGGCGCTATCGCGCTCCGCTAACCCCAGTACGACAAATCGCCCGTCCTTTTCAGCCAGGGGCAGGAGCAGGCTTTTTCCGGCGCGGGCCCCGGCCAGCGCCTTAAAGTTTTCCACGGGCAGTGTGCCGGTGAAACAGCGTATAAATGAGAACGCGGCGAGCCTGTCGGAAGGCAGCGGCAGGGCCGCGTAAGGGGAGATCTTTTCCCTGGCCGCGGCGGCGGCCTTCATTTCCTCACCGGCCAAACTACGCCGCTTTATTATAATTTTTGCCTCCGACTCCAGGGCGGACAAAGAGGCCGCGGCCTCATCAGGTGTTAAAACCCCCGGCGCTGAGGCGCTCAGGGCGCCGGGGCCCAGAGCCCGCCGCAGTTCTTCCACCCTTGAGGCCAGGCTCCGGCAAAATTCCCGCGCGCCGGCGTTGTCGGGCGGCGGCAGCGGCGCGGTGTCCGGCCCCTCTTTTAACCGGATGAGTTCCATGGCTCCCGATCCGCCCAGGCGGCGCAGGACGGCCCGGGCGTCGGAGCCGAGCAGGGCAGCGCTTAGCCGTTCCATTTTTACGGGACTAAACACCTTCTCCCTCCCGGCTGTTAATGACCCTGCCGCGTAATTCGGAGGCGGACGCGCCCAGGCGCAGGCCTTCCGCCACCGTTATAAGGTTGGCCGCCTCCAGGCGCTTCAGCGCGGCGTAACCGGCGGCTATCCCAAAATCAATATTGGAGCCGCGGAACGCTTTACCGGCCAGGCGCGCGTAGCGTCTCCATCCTGCCTTCTCGGGGCCGCCCGCCGGCCCATCCTTCCTGTCGAACGCCAACCCTGCCGCCAGGCCCAGTGCCGCCTCCGGTTCCGGCGCCAGCAGCATCCGCAGGAACCTGCGGCGGCTTATTACCGCGCCAGGAATATGCAACGCCAGCAGATCTTCTGTTTCTAGACCGTGAAAGAATCTTCCGCGCGATACCAGCGCCAGGTGAAAGATATCCGCCTCCTGCGCCGCCAGGGAGCGGGCCGCATTTCTGCCCGGCGACGGCAGCACGGCGGCCCTGGTGAGCAGTTCCGCCAAATACCCCCTCTCCACCGCGGCCTCCAGGAAGAATAAACTGCCGTCGCCGCCGTACACGGCGTATGCCTGCTCCACGGCGGCGCGCAAGGGCCCGCCCGGCAGCGCCGCCAAAAGCTCTGAACTATTTTTGGCGGCCGCCAGTCCTGAGCCGTACGGCCCCGGGCCGGAAAAGTGCCGGCTCGCTTCCTCTCCGGAGGCGCCGGCTGAAATACGCCGGAGGGCTACCTTGATATTTTCAAGCTGGAGGCGCGCCGCCAGCCAGTCCATGAACGCCGCCCGCGCCCCCCCCAGCGAAGCCGAGATCTCCCTGATCTCGTTAAAAAGATCTTCCTCCAGCCGCCGCTGTATCTGCGAAGACAACGTGATACCGACACCGGGGAAAAGCGCCGCCCCCAGCGAAGCCGGTGTGGCCAGGCCGCAAAATCCGTAAAGCCGGGCCCCCTCGGCCATACGGCCCCTTCGCCCGTGAAGCCGCGCCGCCAGGTTGTCCAGGTCCTTAACCGCCAGCATTTCCCCCCCGGAGAACTTCTTTCACCACAAGATCCACCGCGGCAAGCCTTTCGGCCACCGATAGACACGCGTTTTTTTCTATCTCCGCTGCGGAGGCGGCCAGGAGCGCTTCTTTTTCGCGGGCTGCCGCCGCCAGCGCCGCGTCTAACGCCAGCCCGGCCGCCTGCCGCGCTTGCGCTGACGAGGTCTCCGAGATCTCCAACGCCTTATTCCTGGCTTCCAAAATCACGGCGCGGCCGCGCGCGGCGGCTTCGGCTACCATGCGTTCAGCTTCATCCTCGGCGGACAATATCGCGGCTATGATTTCACGCATAAAGCAAAAAACACGTAAAATCCGGCTAAGGCCGGCTGTTTTGTGACAACGCTCTGTGTTAGTTGATCCCCCAAGGTCAGATTAGCAAAACTATTTTAAAAAAACAATATAGAAGCCGTGCAGAGCAAAAAACGGGTAAAAAAAGGGGACAGGCTACTTTTTTTATAAAAAAGTAGCCTGTCCCCTTTTCTCCGTTTCCCGGAATATTACTGTTTATGCTTGCGGCGGATCTCGGCCAACTTAATGCGCACGGCGGCGCGCTTCAGCGCGGCCTGGGCGGCGTCCAGGTCTATATCGGCGCCGTGCATCGCCAGGGTCTCCCTGGCTTTCTGGTAGGCCTGGCGGGCGCGCTCCTCGTTGACCTCTTTGGCCAGTTCGGCGGCCTCGGCCATTATCAGCACCTTGTCCTTATGGATCTCGGCGAAACCGTTAAGCACGGAGAAGACTTCCTTATGGACGCCTTCCTTATAGTGCATCACCCCTTCCTTAAGCTGCACCACGAACGAGGCGTGGCCGGGCAGTATCCCCATTTCCCCCCCGACGGCCGGTATTGTGACCAGGTCCACCGGCTTATCCGACAGGACGGTATGCTCGGGGGTGACTATGGTAAGGAGTAAATGCTTTTTTTCCATGTTGACTGGCCCGCTCAGGCGGCCTGCTGTCTGCCGCGCTCTATGACCTCTTCTATGCCGCCGGCCATCCAGAACGCCTGTTCCGGGATGTCGTCGAGGCGGCCGCTCAGGATCTCCTGAAAGCTGCGTATCGTTTCCTTGAGTTGCACGTACTTACCGCCGCGGCCGGTGAACTTTTCGGCCACCGAGAACGGCTGCGACATGAATTTCTGGATCTTGCGCGCGCGGGTCACGGTCTTCTTGTCCTCGTCGGAAAGTTCGTCCATGCCGAGGATGGCTATGATATCCTGGAGCTCCTTGTAGCGCTGCAGGATCTTCTGCACGCCGCGGGCGGTCTGGTAATGCTCGTTGCCGATCACGCGCGGGGCGAGGATGCGCGAGGTGGAGTCCAGCGGGTCCACGGCCGGGTAGATGCCCAGTTCCGCTATGGAGCGGGACAGCACCACGGTGGCGTCCAGGTGGGTGAACACGTTGGCCACGCCGGGGTCCGTCAGGTCGTCGGCCGGCACGTAGACGGCCTGGATAGAGGTGATGGAGCCCTTCTTGGTGGAGGTGATGCGCTCTTCCAGCGCGCCTATCTCCGTGGTCAGCGTGGGCTGGTAGCCGACGGCCGACGGCATGCGGCCCAGCAGCGCCGACACCTCGGCGTTGGCCAGCACATAGCGGAATACGTTGTCGAGGAACAGCAGCACGTCCTGCCCTTTGACGTCGCGGAAATATTCGGCCTGGGTCAGCGCGGTCAGACCCACGCGGGCGCGGGCGCCAGGGGGTTCGTTCATCTGGCCGTACACCAGCGCGGTCTTGGAAAGCACGGTGGAACCGTCGGAAAGCTTGGACTCCTGCATTTCCAGCCAGAGGTCGTTACCCTCGCGCGACCGCTCGCCGATGCCGCCGAACACGGAACAGCCCTTATGCTCGCGGGCCACGTTGTTGATGAGCTCCATGATAACGACGGTCTTGCCCACGCCGGCGCCGCCGAACAGGCCCACCTTGCCGCCTTTCATGAACGGGGCCAGCAGGTCTATGACCTTGATGCCGGTCTCGAAGATCTCGGGCGTGGTTTTCTGCTCGGTCAGGGGGGGCGGGTCGCGGTGGATGGGATGATGTTCCTTAGTCTCTATCGGGCCGCGGTAATCTTTGGGCTCGCCCAGCACGTCCATCAGGCGGCCGAGGCAGGCGTCGCCCACCGGCACCTTAAGGGGCGCGCCCGTGTCTTTTACCTCCAGGCCCTTGCCCAGGCCCGTGGTGGGGCCCAGCGTGATGGCGCGCACGGTGTTATCCCCCAGGTGCTGTGCCACTTCAGCCACCAGCGTCTTTTCGTGCCCTTCCTCGTGGTATTTTATTTTAAGGGCGTTAAGTATCCTGGGCAGCTGGCCCTGCGGGAATTCCACGTCCAGCACCGGCCCGACTATCTGCACGATATGTCCGATATTCATGGTAGCTCCTAGCTGCCCAGCGCTTCCGAGCCGCTGACTATTTCGTTGAGCTCGGTGGTTATCATCGCCTGGCGCGTCTTATTCATCTTCAAAGTGAGGCCGTCTATCAGTTCAGAGGCGTTCTTGGAGGCGGACTCCATCGCGCTCATGCGCGCGGCCAGTTCCGCCGCCTGCGACTCCAGCAGCGCCCTGTAAAGCTGCGCCCCGATATGGCGCGGCAGCAGCGCCCCGAGCAGGTCGCTCTTGCCGGGTTCGAAAGAGAACTCCCCGGCGCGGCGGACGCAGGCGTTCTTCTCCAGGATATGGCGCTTCAGCGGCAGCAGCCGGTCCGTCACTATGCGCTGCGCCAGCATCGACTTGAACTCGTTGTAGATAAGCGTGACGCTCTCCACCGGGCTCTCGAGGTAAAGCTTCAATATCGCGTCGCACAGGAGCTGGGCGTGCACGTAGCCGGCCTTGGGGAAGACCCCGACCATTTCGTGGCTTATCTCCATATCCAGGCCCTTGAGGCGCCTCAGGAAGTCGCGCCCTTTGCGGCCCACCGCCACCACGCGCACCTTGCGGCCGCGGTTCTCACGCAGCCAGGAGGCCGCGGCTTTCAGCAGGTTGGTGTTGAAAGAACCGCAAAGCCCTTTGTCCGCCGTGACCAGCACCAGGCACATAATGCCGCCAGGGTGGCGCTCGTCGAAAAGCGCCTTGGCGGCGGAAGCGGAGAAATCCCCTTCTTCCAGTTCGCCGTAAAGGTCCTCTATCAGGCGGTCCATCTGGCTGGCGAAAGGCCGGGAGGCAAGTATGGCGCTCTGCGCGCGCTTTATGCGCGCCGCGGCTACCATCTTCATGGCGTAGGTTATCTGTTTGATGCTCTTAACAGACGAAATGTGTTTTCTGATGTCCCTTAAAGATGCCATAGTTAAGCGTTATATTTTAGTATGCTCCAGCGCTTTGACGTAGTCCGCTATCCCGTCGGAAAGGTTCCATTCTGGCCTGTAATTGAGCAGGGCTTTGGCCTGGCGCAGGTCGGCCTGGGTCTTGTTCTGGTAGAAGGCGTATGGGTTATCGAAATATTCCGGGGCCAGGTCCAGGCCCATGGCCTTGTTCAGCGCCTCCACAACCTCGTTAAAGTTACCGGGCTTGCCGCTGCCCAGGTTGCAGACGCAGGACTTTTGGGCGTCGAGCGCGTTGAGGTTGCCGCGTACGATGTCCTTTACGTAAACGAAATCCCTTACCTGCTCGCCGAACTTAAAAATGCGCGGCGGCTTGCCGGCCTTCATCTGGTTATAAAGATGGAACATCATGCTGGCGGGATTGCCCTTGTAATATTCCCGGGGGCCGTAGACGTTAAAATAGCGCAGCCCCACCAGCGTCATGTCCGGGTGAGCGGCCGCGAACTCCCGCGCCGTGTTATCCATGATGGCCTTTGAAAAACCGTAGACGTTCTCCGGCGTAGGCGGCTGCTCCTCGCGCATGGGGGTGGCGCCGTTGCCGTAAACCGCGGCGGAAGAGGCGTAGACCACGCGCTTCACGCCGGACTTAAGCGCGAAGTCGAGCACGTTGCGGAAACCGTCAACGTTCACCTCCATCATCCTGCGCTGGTCGTGCACGGTGGTGTCGGTTATGGCCGCCTCGTGAAAAATGGCGTCCACCGGGCCGGCCTTGTCGAACCAGGCCCGGCTCAGGATGTCGTCGGCTATGATATCCCCAGTAAAACCCAGAAGGGTCTTGTAGTTGCCGGAGGAGAAATTATCCAGCACCGTCACTTTCGCCTTGCGCTCTTCGCAGAGCGTAAAGGCGAGATTGGAACCGATGAATCCGGCGCCGCCGGTTACGAGGTATTTTTTCATTTAGCCAGCCTCACCAGTCCTCAGAATCTTTTTTTATAGTCCATTATCGCGTCGACCAGGCGTTTTTCCAGGTCCGTGTCCAGCTGCTTCTTCTCCGCGATGTCCGCCAGGAGGTTGGCGTAGCTGTCGCGCAGGAACTTCACCAGGCCGGATTCGAAAGAGCGCACTTTTTCAAGCGCCACGTCGTCGATATAACCGCGGGTGCCGGCGAACAGCACCGCCACCTGCTCGTGGGCGGGCATCGGGCTGTACTGGTCCTGCTTGAGCAGCTCCACCATGCGCTGGCCGCGGTTGAGCATGTCCGTGCTGGCTTTATCCAGGTCGGAACCGAACTGGGCGAAAGCGGCGAGTTCGTTGTACTGGGCCAGGTCCAGGCGGAGCTTGCCGGCCACCTGGCGCATGGCCTTCACCTGGGCCGAGCCGCCCACGCGCGACACCGAGATACCCACGTTGACCGCCGGCCTGATACCAGAGTGGAAAAGGTTGGACTCAAGGTAGATCTGGCCGTCGGTGATGGAGATGACGTTGGTGGGGATATAAGCCGTGACGTCGCTGGCCTGGGTCTCGATAATGGGCAGCGCGGTCAGGGAGCCGCCGCCGTTCTTGTCGCACATTTTGCAGGCGCGCTCGAGCAGCCTGGAGTGGAGATAGAACACGTCGCCGGGGTAGGCCTCGCGGCCGGGCGGGCGCCGCAGCAGCAGCGACATCTGGCGGTAGGCCTGGGCGTGCTTGGAAAGGTCGTCGTAGATCACAAGAGCGTGGCGCCCCTGCCACATGAACTCCTCGCCTATGGCGCAGCCGGTATAGGGCGCCAGGTACAGCATGGAGGCCGGCTGGGAGGCGGAGGCGGAAACTATTATGGAGTATTCCATGGCGCCGTTGTCTTCCAGGATCTTGGCCACGCGGGCCACGGTGGATTCCTTCTGCCCGATGGCCACGTAGATGCAGATGGGGCGCTTGTCGGCCGGCTCGTTCTTCTGGTTGATGATGGCGTCCAGCGCCACGGCGGTCTTGCCGGTCTGGCGGTCGCCGATGATCAGCTCGCGCTGGCCGCGGCCTATGGGGATCATGGCATCTATGGCCTTAAGCCCGGTCTGCAGGGGCTCTTTCACCGGCTGGCGCTCCACCACGCCGGGGGCTATCACCTCGACCGGGCGCTTTTTTTTGGCATGCAGCGGGCCTTTCCCGTCGATGGGGTTGCCCAGCGCGTCCACCACGCGGCCGATCAGCTCCGGCCCCACCGGCACCTCCAGCACGCGGCCGGTGCGCTTTACGCGATCGCCTTCCTTGATCAGGGTGTCGGAACCCATGACCACCGCGCCGACGTTCTCGCGCTCTATGTTGAGCACCATGCCGGCCACTCCGCCCTCGAACTCTATCAGTTCCCCCACCACGGCGCTGTTGAGGCCGTAGACGCGCGAGATGCCGTCGCCCACCTGCAGCACCTGCCCGGTCTCGGACAGCTCGGCTTCGGGGATGAATTTCTCTATCCTGCCCTTTATAATTTCGGTGATTTCTTCAGGTCGTATCATAAGATCCTTTTCATAGCCTCGAGCCGCCCGCGTACCGTGGCGTCTATAAGGGTGTCCCCTATCTTTATCTCGAAACCGCCTATCACGCGTTCGGTGATTATGTTGCGCAGGCCGACGCGCTTTCTCGAGATCCCCGCCAGCAGGGCCTCTATCCTTTTCAGCTCGCCCTCCGAAAGCGTATAGCGGCTGAACACTTCGGCGCGCAGCAGGCCGCAAAAATTGTCGTGCAGGCGCAGGCACTCCTGCATTATCTCTTCGAGCAGGCTGAACCGCCCGCGCTTGACCAGCAGCGCCGTGAAGGACGCCGCCGAGCCCGCGTTTTTTTCCCCAAGTATCTTTTCCAGCGCCTCAAGTCTGACGGCGCTGTTGACCACGGGGTGGGTCAGGGTCTTCAGATAGGGCCGCGCCGCCTCAAAAACCCGGCGCAGCCCGTTGAGCTTTTCCATGGAGGCGACCTCCAGGGCGTTGCCGAAAACCTTGCCGTCCAGGCCCATATAGGCCCTGGCGTAGCGCTTGGCAAGGATCTTGGCGTTTGAATCCATTTAGTTGGTCCCCAGCTTCAGGTCCGGCCTTTCTTTCTCGAGTTCGGCCAGATACCTGGCCGCGAGGTCCGTGTTGGCCCGGTGGTCCAGCTGCTTGAGGAGTATGCGCTCGGCGGCCAGTACGGCCAGGTCGGCCACCTTGTTCCTGAGTTCGCGGGCGGCCTCGGTTTTTTGCGCCTCTATCTCCTTGCGCGCCGACTCCACTATAACGCCGGCGCTGCGGCGGGCCTCTTCTATAAGCAGGTCCGTCTCTTTCTCGGCGGTCAGGCGCGCCTCTTCCAGCCGGCGCTGTATCTCCGCCTTCAGGGCGGCCAGCTGGGCGGCCAGCTCGCCTTTAAGCTTTTCGGCCGCGGCGCGGGCCGTTTCGGCCGAGTGGAGGTCGTGCTTTATGGAGCGCTCGCGCTCCTCCACGGCCTGCATCAGCGGCTTCCACGCGGTTTTCGACAGCACGAACACCAGCAGGACAAAGCAGGTTATCGTCCAGAACGTAAGGCCGAATTCGGGCCTGATCAATGCTTCCATATTAACTCCTAGCCTGGAGCCGGGACCGGAGGTCAACGCAAGGAGAAGTTCTTTCGCCTCCGCTTTGACTCCCGACCCTCGACCCCGACCCGCTTAGTGCTGCGCCGAGGTGGTCTGCGCGGCGGCCGGGGCGGCTTCGCCCTTGGGCATGGCGAAGTTCATCACGGCCAGCAGGCAGATGACCAGCGCGAAGAACGCGAGGCCCTCTATAAGGGCGGCCGCGATGATCATGGTGGTGCGCAGGGCCGGGCCGGCTTCCGGCTGGCGGGCGGTGCCGTCGAGGGCGCCGGCGGCCAGCTTGCCGATGCCGAGACCCGCGCCTATCAGGGTAAGGCCGGCGCCGAGGCCGGCGCCTATATAGCCGAGACCGAGGAATGTTAAGTCGTTCATGTGTACTACCTCCGTTAAAATATCGAACCAAAAATCAGTGCGGGTGCATGGCCGAGCCGGTAAAGATCGCCGTCAGGAAAACAAAAACGTACGCCTGCAGGAAAGCCACAAAAAGCTCCAGCAGCAGCGTGAACAGCACCAGCCCGACCGACACGGGCGCCACCGCGAAACCGACGAACACGTTGAGCGAGCCGAATATAAAAATAAAACTGATGAAGGCCAGGATCACTATGTGCCCGGCTATCATGTTGGCGAACAGACGGATACAGAGGGCGAAAGCCTTGGTCACCAGGCCGATCAGCTCTATGGGGAACAGCAGCGGGTACAGCCACCCCGGCACGCCCTTGGGCACGATATGCGACAGGTATTTGAACAGCCCCTGCTCCTTTATGCCGGCGAAGTTTATCAGCACAAAGGTGGTAAGCGCGAGCCCCGCGGTAACGGCCAGGTTGCCGGTGGCGGTGGCGCCGAAGGGCACCAGGCCCAGGAGGTTCAGCAGGAGAATGAAGAAGAACAGCGTGGAGAAGTATCCCATATACGCCGCGCCCTTGTGGCCGAGGTTGGGCACCACCACTTCGTCGCGCAGGAACAGCACTATTATCTCTATGATGGCCCTGAACGGGGCGAGGACGCGGGACTTGCTGCGGATGATCAGGGGGAACACCACCAGCAGGATGGCGGAAGCTATGACCATCATCAGCAGGTGTTTGGAAAAAGGGACGCTGAGCGGGCCGAGAACGGCCCTGGACCAGACATGGTCCACTATATGGTGTTCAAGAATTTCTTTTAATCCCATTATATTTCAGCGGAAACGCTTCAAAAATAGTCTGGACCAGGATCTGTGAGACCGCGAAAGCGATTATAATTATATATTTTTCATGGCGCAGCAGACAAACGGCCGCCACCAGGACGAAAAGACGGATAAAAATTCCGCCCACGAAAACCGAATAGAACACGGCCTCCGGCGCCTTCAGCCCGCGGCCCAGAGCCAGCCGCGTAGCCCACCCGACCATGGCGCCCAGCGCGGCTCCGTAAAGAACGGCGGCGGGGGTTGAATTTATCACTTCCCCCCCTTTTTTTCACCGGAGAACAGTTCGCGGACTACCAGGTAGAACCCGGCGCCCATACCGCCCGCGGCGCCGCCGAGCATAAGCCAGGGCGCCGTGCCGGCTTTTTTATCCAGCTGGTACCCGGCCCAGAAACCCAGCAGCACGGCCGCGGCCAGCTCCAGCCCTATTTGCGCGTACTTCCAGTATTCCTCTGTCTGTCCGGTCATACCGCTATTCTACATTTTTCGGGCGCCGGGGCGCCCCCGGTGTAACCGTATAAAAATAAAATGGTAAAATCATGGCATGGACGCCGGAGGGAAAAAGATACTCATTGTGGAGAACGACGCGGACTCGGCGCGCTCTCTCATCACATTTCTGACGGACCACGGCTACCTCGCGCAGATGGTGGCCGATCACCAGCAGGCCCTCACGGCCGTACAGAACTGGAAGCCGGACCTGGTGATACTGAACATCCTCATGCAGGGCTTCAACCCCCTGGATTTCATCGCCGAAATCAAGAAGAATCCCTTCACGGAAAACCAGAAAATAATAATCTTTTCCCAGACCCCAAAAATGGATATCGTCACCGGCCCCGCCCCCAAAGTGCGCGGCTACCTCACCAAGCCGGTGGATTTCGAGGCCCTTAAAGCCTCCCTGCGCGGCATCCTGCCGGAGCGGGTCCCCGGCGTGCAGCCCGCCGTTATGGTGGCGGACGACGACCCTGAATTCTCAGACCTGGTTAAAATGTTCCTGGAAGCCAACGACTACCGCGCCATAATGGTAGGCGACGCGTCGTCCGTAATGGACCGCCTCCGCTCCGACAAGCCGGAGGCGCTGCTGCTCGACATCATGATGCCTAAGAAAGACGGTTTCGCCATCATGGAGGAGATGCAGGACTCCGCCGACACCTCCGGCATTCCCATAATAATCCTGAGCGGGCTGCGCCTGGGGAACTACCAGGAGCACGGGGTCCTCACCGGCCTGCCGGAGATAGTTGCAAGGGAGATCCCGGGCGACCTGCTTTTAAAACTTATAGAAGAGCAGACCGCTCAGGCGCGCCGTTCCCTGCCGGGCGAGCCGCCCAAACCCGTCCGCCCGCGCGTGCTGCTGGCTGACGATCAGACCGAACTGCTGATTTTGATGAAGGAAATGGTGGAAGCCGCCGGCTTTGAGGTCTTCACAGCCCACGACGGAGTGGAGGCCCTGAAAGAGGTTTTTGAGACCAGCCCGGACATCATAGTGCTGGACAATAACATGCCGCGCAAGGACGGCCTTGAAGTGGCGCAGGACCTTAAGAACAACCCCATCTTCGCCCATATCCCGATAATAATAGTGACCGGCGCGGGCGAAAAGCGCACCAAACTCAAAGGCCTGGGCATGGGCATAGACGATTACCTGATAAAGCCCGTGGACACGGACGAACTGATAGCGCGCATCCGCATGATCCTGAAGCGCAACAAGCAGGTGCTGGACACCAACCCTCTTTCAAAACTGCCGGGAAACCCTTCCATACAGGCCCGCGTGGAACGCGAGATCCAGATGGGAAATGCCTTCGCGGTGCTTTACCTGGACCTCAACAACTTCAAGGCCTACAACGATACCTATGGCTTCGAGGCCGGAGACCGGGTGCTGAAGGCCACCGCCAACCTGCTGGTAAAGCTGACCATCCAGAACGAGCACTCGGAAGACTTCATCGGCCATATAGGCGGCGACGACTTCATAGTGGTCACGGCTTTCGACCGGGCCGAAGACCTGGCCAGGCTTATAGCCGCGGCTTTCGACGAGATCGCCCCCTCTTTCTACAATAAGGCCGACCGCGACCGCGGGCACATAATCTCCACCGACCGCCAGGGCGATATAAAGAAATTCCCCTTCCTCTCCATCTCCATCGGCATAGTGCAGAACAAGACCCGCGCCCTGCATTCCTTCGCGCAGGTGAGCAATATCGGCACCGAGCTCAAGAAAGGCGCCAAAGCCGCCCCCAAGAGCCATTACATCATAGACCGCCGCACCGACTGACCTTCTCCCCCGACAATTAAAAACGCCGCCCGCTTTTAACACGGACGGCGTCAAGAGATAAACAACCGGCTTATTTCTTTATGTTCTTGCTGATGATGGTGGCCAGGTCGAACATGGTAACCTGCTTCTTGTTGGCGAAAAGAGGAAGAAGCTTGGCATCGGCGTTGATGTTGCGCTTGTTCTTCTTATCCTGAAGGTTGTTCTTCTTTATGTAGACCCAGAGTTTCTTAACTATCTCCGTGCGGGGGAGCGGCTTCGTGCCGACTATCGCGCCAAGAGTGTCGTTAGGGTTAACGGGGGCCATGAACTTCGAGTTTGCTTTTGCTGCGGGCATTGTACTTCCTCCTTAAGGTCTCACTTCAAATTACCACTACATATAACCTATTTTTCCCCGAGAGTGTCAATAGGACTCCCCCGGGGCGGGTTTTCAGATCTTAGGCCCAGCGCCGCTTATGGCTTTGCTGGTCACGTTGAACTTTTTGAAGTTGGCGGCGAAAAGGCCGGCCAGTTCTTTGCATTTGGCGTCATACAGCGCCTTGTCGGCCCAGGCTTCGCGCGGGTTAAGCACATCGGCCGGCACGCCGGGGCACTTCGTCGGGATCTCGAACCCGAAAACCTGGTCTTTGGTAAATTTCACCTTGGCCAGCTTCCCGTCCAGCGCGGAATTGAGCAGCGCGCGGGTGTGCTGTATGCTCATGCGCTTGCCCACCCCGTAAGGCCCGCCGCACAAGCCCGTGTTTATCAGCCAGCAGTCCGCTTTGTGCCCGCGCATTTTCTTTTCGAGCAGCTCGGCGTAAACCGAGGGGTGGTGGCTCATGAACGGCGCCCCGAAACAGGTGCTGAAGGTGGCCTTGGGCTCTTTAATGCCCATTTCCGTGTTGGCCACCTTGGCGGTATAGCCGCTGATGAAGTGGTACATGGCTTGCTCGTAGGACAGCCTGGCAATGGGCGGCAGCACGCCGAAAGCGTCGTAGGTCAGCATCACTATGTTCTTCGGGTGCGGGAAGGCGGCGCCCTTGATGGCGTTGTCTATGTAGTCCAGCGGGTAGGCGGCGCGCGTGTTCTCGGTCAGGGTTCCGTCGTTGAGGTCCAGCGCGCGGGTATCTTTGTCGTACGCCACGTTCTCGAGGATGGTGCCGAAGCGCCCGGTAGCCGCGTAGATCTGCGGCTCGGCCTCGGCCGACAGGTTGATGACCTTGGCGTAGCAGCCGCCTTCAAAGTTGAAAATGCCGTTGTCGCTCCAGCCGTGTTCGTCGTCTCCTATCAGACGCCTGAGCGGGTCCGAGGACAGCGTGGTCTTGCCGGTGCCGGACAGGCCGAAGAAGATGGCCGTGTCGTCGTTCTTGCCCACGTTGGCCGAGCAGTGCATGGGCATCACGCCCTTGAGCGGCAGCAGGTAGTTCATCACGCTGAATATGGATTTCTTTATCTCGCCCGCGTAAGCGGTGCCGCCAATAAGGATGATCTTGCGCTTGAAATTAAGCAATATGAAAGCGCCGCCCCGCGTACCATCCACGGCCGGCAGGGCGGTAAAACCCGGCGCGTTTATTACGGTAAAATCCGGCCTGAAACCGGCCAGCTCCTCCGCCGGCGGATCGATGAACATATGCCCGGCGAACAGGCTGTGCCAGGCCAGCTCGGTATAAACGCGCACATTCAGGCGGTTCTTCGGGTCGGAACCGGCATAGCAGTCGCGCTGATACACGTCGCGCCCGGCCAGGTAGCCCTGCACCTTGCGCAGCAGGCCGTCGAATTTTTCGCCGTCTATCGCGGTGTTCTGGTCGCCCCACCAGATATTCTTTTCGCTCCCGGGCTCTTTTACTATAAATTTATCCTGCGCTGAGCGGGCCGTATGCTTGCCGGTGCGGGCGGCCAGCGCTCCGCCTTTCACTATCTCGGCCTCTTTTTTGGCGACGGCGTGTTCGTAAAGGGCGGGGGCAGACAGGTTCCTGAACATCGTCTTCGTAGTGGTCAATTCCGCGCCCGCGGCCGGCGTATTGGTTTCCATGGTGCTTCCTCTTTTGGCTTCAGATTTAAGTTTAAGGCTGGCGGGCATTCAGGCCTCCTGTCCGGGTCAGTCCAGTATTTTACGGATACGGGAAACGCCTTCCACTATGTCGGCTTCCGAGCCGCAGTAGCTCAGGCGCAGGTGGCCTTCCAGGCCGAACTCCACGCCCGGCACCGTCACCACCATGGCTTTTTCCAGCAGCATATTAGAAAGCCTGGTCGAGTCGGGCTCGTAGGCGCTGAAATCCGGAAAACTGTAGAAAGTCCCCTGCGGCGCGTTAAGTTTCACCTTTTTAAATTTGGAGAGCTCGGCCACCATCACGTCGCGCTTTTTCTCGAGCCCCGCGCGCAGGGCTTCCACAAAGCCGTTCCCTTCGCGCAGCGCCCCGGCCGCGGCGGCCTGGCTGAGCGCCGACGGGCAGGAAGAGACCTGCGCCTGCACTTTTACCATGGCCTGGGTCAGGGCCTCGTTGGCCACGCTCCAGCCTATGCGGTAGCCGGTCATGGAGAAAGTCTTGGACACGCCGTTTATTGAGACGATAATGGACTCGTTCAGGGGCCGCTTGGAGAAATTAAAGGCCGACGGGGCTTTCTGGCCGTCGAACACCAGGCGGTTGTAGATGTCGTCCATGAGCAGGTAGATATTGCGGTGTTCGCAGATCTCCACCATTTCGCGCACGAAGTCTTCGCTATATACCTGGCCGGAAGGGTTATTGGGACTGTTGAGCAGTATGGCTTTGGTGCGGCTGGTAAGATGGGCCTCGATGTCGGCGGCTGAAACCAGCAGCTCGCCTTTGGGCGGGCGCACTATAACCGGCAGGCCGTAGGCCAGGCGCACCATTTCCGGGTAGCTCACCCAGTAAGGCGCGGGGAAGATCACCTGGTCGCCCGGGTCCACCACTGAAATTAAAAAATTGTAAATGGCCTGCTTGGCCCCGGAGGCCACCACTATGTTCTTTGGGCCGGGTTTTACGCCGTAATAAGCCTCGGTGTAGGCGGCTATCTCTTTTTTAAGGGGGGCCGTGCCGGAGACGGGAGTGTAGCGCACAAACCCGCCGTCCAGCATTTTGCGGCTTTCCTCGAAAGCTCCGCTGGGTATTTTTTCCTCGGGTTCGCCGCCGCCCAGGTGGATGACGGGCTTGCCCTCGGCTTTAAGGTTGTTGGCTAATTCGTTCAACTTAAGGGTGGCCGATTGGCCGAGGGAGAGGGCAAGTCTGCTGAGGTTCATAGGTGAAAGCGGGCACTTCACCGAAAATTTTTAAGGTGCGGGTGGGAATCGAACCCACGAATAAGAGTTTTGCAGACTCTCGCCTTACCACTTGGCCACCGCACCGTAAAAATATCTTATCAAAAATCCAGCCGCTTTCTCAATTAAATGCCGCCCCGCCAGGGACTGGAAAGGCCTTTATCCCTGACCTTGCGGCGTCTCTTTACGCCCAAGCCTCGCTCTTTATGCCGCCCTGTATGCCTATGACCACGTGCTTTATGGGCACTTTGCGGCCGGCAGCCGCGGCGGCGGTCTTTACCATGGCCAGCAGGCCGTTGCAGCAGGGCACTTCCATGGTGACCACGGTGAGCGTGTTCACCTTGGCGTCCTCGATCAGCGCCTGGATCTTTTCGGCGTAGATCTCCTGGCCGTCGTCAAGTTTGGGGCAGGCGATAACTATGGCTTTTCCTTTTATGAAATCGTTGTGAAAGTTGCCGTAGGCGTAAGCCGTGCAGTCCGCGGCTATTACCACATCGGCCTTTTCGAAGTAGGGCGCCATGGGGGAGGCCAGATGCAGCTGCACCGGCCACTGGCGCAGTTGGGACTTGGCGGCGGGATCGCCGGTCCCTTCTTCGCAGCCGCAGGTTTCGCGCAGGTCCATGGTCCGCCCGCCGGGGCAGCCGCAGGGTTCGTGGCCGCCGTGCTTGTGTTTGCTCTCTTTATCTTTTGACATGTCTTTTTCTTCCTCCATTGGATTGGGAATGTTATGCTGTTTCAGGTAATCAAAGGCCTGATTTAAAAACGTTTTCTGCGCGTGGTCTTTAAGATGTTTAAGGTGGGCCTTTATGGTGTTGGCCCCGTGTTTTACCATGCCCTCCATCACTTTAACCTCGTCGTAGGGCTCGGCCTGGCGCTCCTCTATTTTTATAGCGCCGCGGGGGCATTCGCCTATGCAGGCGCCCAGGCCGTCGCAGAGCAGGTCGCTGATCAGGCGGGCCTTTCCGTCTATCACCTGCAGCGCGCCCTCATGGCAGCCGGTCACGCAATTGCCGCAGCCGTCGCATAACCGCTCGTCTATCTTGATTATCTGTCTTTTGGTTTTCATATAAGGTCTCTGATCGTTATTCCCTCTATTTCCGATATCATGCGGGTTTCTATGGCCGCTATTTTGTGGCGCAGGAGGCAGGCGCCGTGGTTCCGGCAGATCTTTTTACGGAAGACGCAGTCGTTCAGCTTCAGCGGGCCCTGAAGCGCCGCCACCAGGGCGGCCAAGGTTATGGTTTCGGGGCGGCGCGCCAGCGCGAAACCCCCGCCCTTGCCTTTAACGGACTGCAGTATGCCGGCTTTGTGCAGCTTCTGCATGGTTTTGCGCAGAAAAGGCCGGCTGACGCCCACCGTTTCCTGCATCTGGGTCACTGAAACGGTAGGTTTATTCGCCCTGGCCATAAAAACCAGCGCCCTGGCCGCATAATCAACATCCCTGTTCAATAGTTTCATCTTGTGTTATATGATACCACTCCGGTATCATTATGTCAAGGCCTCTTTTCCGGGGCCCGGGCGCGCACGACCGGGGGTCTCCTCGCCTCCCCCGGTTTTCTTTTGTAGAATAAGACCATCGGAGGTTATATGAAATCGTTAATTTACGCAGCCCTTTTATTAGTACCCGGCTTCTGCCATGCCGACACGTTCATAATGAAGGACGGGGCCAAACTGGACGGCGAAGTAACCGGAGAAACTGACGACGCCCTGCTGGTTAAGACCAAATACGGCTCGCTCACCATAAACAGATCCGATGTTCAGGAACGCCAGCCAGAGGCGGCGGCCGTACAGCCGGCAGCTGCGCAGCCCCCAACCGCGCCTGAAGCCGCAGCCTCCACCGCGCCAGCGGCGCAAGTCCACGCCGCGCTGCCGGCCCCGGAACAGCCCCCCCTCAAACTCACCTTCACCACCATTCTGCCCAGCACCTCCACGCGCCTGCTGGTCTACTCCGAAAACGGCGTAGCCATAGCCACCGAAACATTTGACGCCGCCGGCGCTCCCGCCGGAATTGAGGGCGCCATAAAAGACGGGACTTACACCGAATATTATGACACCGGCGCCCTCAAGACGGTAAAGACCATGGCCAACGGCAAAACCAGCGGCACACTGAAGGCCTACTACCCCTCGGGGAAGGTGCAGATAGAGGCCTATTACCTGGCCGGCGCTAAGGACGGCCCTTTCAATTATTACGCCGATGACGGCAAGCCCCTGATGGAAGCCACCTACAAGAACGATAGGCTCAACGGCTGGAAAAAAGAATTCGACGCCGGCGGCCTGATTAAATCCGAAACCTATTACATTGACGACCACGTGGCCGAACCGCCTAAAGCGCAGACCGCACCTGAACCCGCCAAGGAACAGGAATCCCTGGTAACGGTAAAGACCATGTCCCTGGCGCGCGGCGAGCGCTTCGCCTTCCAGCTCAACGGAAAATATATAGGAAAAGCGCACCTGGACAAGGACTTCAACATTATAAGCCAGGAAGGCAAGATCCCCGACGGCGCGATAAAGGTTTATTCCAAGGAAGGAAAACTGAGCAAAGAGTTCGTCTTTGAAAAATCGGTTCTTAAATTGTTGCGCGTCTACGAGGAAGGCGGCCCGCTCAAGGCCGAATACTCTTTTAAGGAAGATAAGGCGATAAAAAAATAACTCGGCGTCCCTATCCATGAAAAAAAGGCCGTCCCTTTAGCAGGGACGGCCTTTTAAATACTGGGCCCGGAAGGACTTGAACCTTCGACCCAACGATTATGAGTCGTTTGCTCTAACCAACTGAGCTACGGGCCCGTAAATCTGGCATTGCCGACCGAATAACCATTCTAGCAATTTTAAAACCCACGTTCAAATACTTTAGGGCCGCCTGGAACCGCCGGCCGCCAGCGACATATCCTTGCGGTACTGCGCCACCGACCGCCTGGACAGCGCCACCCCGTGGCGCACCTTCAGCTCCACCTTCAGCTTTTCGTCGCTCAGTTCCGGATTCTCCGAGGCTATAGCATAAAGCCGTTCCAGGTTAACCTGCTTGGCGCTGGGGAGCAGCACGCTCATGGGCGCCTCGGTTCCCCAGGGCAATTGCACCGATTTATTCGAGACCAGGCGGTTGAGCACGCTGGCGTCCACCTCCAGGTTTTTCGCCAGCGTTTTCTGCGAAAGCGGCCGGCGCCGGCCCGGCTCCCCGGTAGTCAGGTATTCCGTCTGTATATTGAGCAGTATCTCCAGCGCGCGGTAAAGCGTGGTTTTGCGCTTGTCGGCGAACTCCACGCGCTTAAGGAGTTTCTCCACCCCCTGACGCTGGGCCGGTGGCAGATCCCCGGTTAGCCGCGCCAGTTTCTCCTCGTCCACCTTGTAGCGGCCTTTCCAGATCTCGCGGTGAAAGAAAGCCAGCACCGGGGCGCCGTCCTCTATCTCTATGCCGGCCACCGCGCTGTACACCTGCGCGGCCGGGGCCTCGGGCGCGCCCTCGAATTCCGCCTGTATATAGGCCCGGTTCACAAAATCCCTCAGGCGCCCGGCGTCGGCCACCGTAATGTCGCATTCTTCCGCCCGCTCCACGTCGCTCATAACCGCGTCCCTCAGGAAGCACGCCTCGAATTTTTCCTGCCCTATGCCCCGTATTATTTCCACCAGGTCGCCTTTACCGTCGGCCAATTCCGGCAGGTCGCCGCCGGAAAGCTTCAGGCCGTAACCGGCGTAATTCCGGGCGGCGTAACGCGCGGCCGGGAACTCGGCCAGGTTTATTACGCCCGAGGCCTTGAGCAGCGCAAAGAACCGGCTGGCCTCCAGCTCCTTTAAAACCTTCTCGAACTCCTCCTCCGGCATTTCCGCCATATGCGCCATTTTAAGCGCGCCCATCAGCGCCGTTGAAGTCCTTGTTCTGCCAGCCGCGTTCAATTTAAATTTCATATAGTTACCTCGCAACCGCACGTTGATACCATTATAACCTTTTATAGAGCAATTATTATGCCAACCCCGGCGCCGCGGACCACCCGCCAATGAAAGCGAGGCCCGGCCCAATTTCTGTATAATAGTAGCCGGGGTAAATATTTTCAAATGAAAATAATCTTTCTCAAAAGAGAATATAATGCAAAAACTTAACATACTGGTGCTTGAAGACGACAAACTGGCGCAGAAGATAATGGCCTCCCGCCTGGCCGCCCACAACGTGGACCTGGCCGGGGACCTAAAAACCGCCCTGAAGAAGATAGAGGCCAACCGCTACGACCTCGGATTCTTCGACCTGATGCTGGGCCCTGACGACGATTACTCGGGCCTGCGGGCCATAGCCGCCGCCGCGGCCAGGAACGTCTACGCGGTGGTGGTCTCCAGCTCCGATTCCGACGAGATCATAGACCGCGCGTACGAACTGGGCGCCGGGGATTTCTACTCTAAGGGCAACGAGGAATCCAACGTGGCGGACATCCTGCGCAAGTTCCTCCAGAACAGGAAAGCCGCGGCCGCGACGGATATTTTCACCTCCGCCTTCATCACCGGAGACCCGGAAACCAAGGCGGCCGCCGGCGAGGCCCTGAAATACGCCCCCACCGAACTACCCATCCTTATACTTGGCCCGTCGGGCACCGGCAAGACCTCCCTGGCGAAAGTGCTGCACGAACATTCCGGCCGCGAGGGCGCCTTTGTGGCCATAAACTGCTCCGCCTACGGCGAGGACCTGCTGGAAGCCGAGCTCTTCGGCTACAGGAAGGGCGCTTTCACCGGGGCCGCGGACAGCCGCAAGGGCCGCCTGCTGGAGGCCCATAAGGGCACGCTTTTTCTGGACGAGATAGGAGCCATGAGCCTGGGCATGCAGTCTAAACTGCTCAAGGCCATAGAGGAGCGCTCTTTCTACCCGCTGGGTTCGGAGAAACCGGAGCACTCGGAGTTCCGCGTCATCAGCGCCACGCTGGAAGACCCGCAGGACCTGATAGCCAAAGGGAAAATGCGCTTCGACCTGTTCCAGCGCGTACACGGCTACACCATAAACCTTAAACCGCTGGCCGACAGAAAAACCGACGTGTTCCTGCTGGCGCAGCATTTCACCAAGGGCGGCAAGCGCCTGTCTTTCACCGCCGAGGCCCGCGCCTGGATGGAAGATTACGCCTGGCCCGGCAATGTGCGCGAACTTAAGAAATTCATAGACCTGCTGTCCAGCGGCGAGGGCGGCCGCGTGGGCCTTGATACCGTGCAGAAGCATCTGAAGGGCGGCCAGGGCGCGCCCCGCCGCGCGCCGGAGGCGGCCGGCGGGCCGGATGCCGTCTATACCGACGCGCTGAAACGCGGCCTGGAAGCCGCCCTGGAAAAGATCTCTGGCGAGATAATAGCCAGGAACCTGCGGGAGAACGGCGGCAAGAAAACAAAAACCCTGGAGGACCTGAAGATATCCACCAGGCTGCTTTACGCCACCATTAAAAGACTGGGAATAGCCCTGCCGGGGGACAAGAAATGACCGCTGATCTCACAAAACTTCTGCACGACCTTAAATCCAAATGCGCCAGCCTCAAAAGCGCCGCGGACCTTTACAAGGACTGCTCCGCCGGAGAAAAAAAAGAGATGCTGGCCCTTATGACCGCGGCCGCCGACGAGATAGCGAAGACCGTCCAGGCGCTGGGCAAAACCGCTTAGGGCTCGTCAAGAAATAAATGGCGCGATTTGGGGGTCTGGATTTGAGCCGAGTCCGAGGCGCGACGAACGAGCATACCGGCGGTCTGTGAGTGAGGAGCAACGAAGGAATCGGCCAAAGACGGGCCTTCAAATTGTGTCAGTTATTTCTTGACGAGCCCTTAGATCAGTATCAGCACGAAGAAAGCCACCACCAGCAGGCCTATGGCGGCGGCCAGCAGCATGCTGCCGAAGGTCGGCTTATCGGCGTCGTCGGCGCCATGGTATCCGGAGAAGGCATAACCTGCCTCCGTCTCCTCATCCTCCTCGGGCTCCCCGCCAGAGACCTCGGGCGCCTCACCGTCCGCGCCGGACGGCGCTTCGGCACCCAATTCCCCAACGGCCGACCTTGCCCCGGAGGCGGGCGCGGCCTTGGCCGCGCTTGCGGCCGGAAGGCGGACGGCCTCTACGTTAACCGCCGGGGCGGCCCCGGCCGGCGTGGAACCGGCGTATAAACCGGCCAGCAGCACTTCTTTTTCAGCCATATCCCCGGCGGCGGCCAGGCGGTCCACCGCGCCTGAAATATTTTCCAGCAGGGCGGCGCGGCGCGCCGCGCCACCATCTGCAGCCAGCCGCATGTGGCCGCCACCGCGCATATCCACGGCAATTTCAGCCCGCGCCGCGGCGGCGCCAAAAATAACCGCCGCCGCCAATATCACCCCGCCCGCAGCTCTCATCCTATCCTTCATGTTATCTCCATTGTCTTTAGATCTATGGGGCGGGCCGTCCTACCCCCGCTTGCCGCAACAGCCCGCCCGCATTATTCGCAAAATAGTTTTATTGCACCGCGTACTTTATTTTTCGGCGTAATAAACCATTGCCAGGCTGGCCCCGGCCGCGCCGCCCGACCGCTGGGATATTCTTTTTGAACCGTCAGATCCCGCCGCTAGGCTGCTTTGGGACGGCATATTCGCCATGCCGGCTATCATCAATACCGCCATCCCGGTTATTACCGCCGCCATTATCGTCTTGGTTTTCATTTTTTTATCCTTTAGTCGGTTTCGCTTACACCCGCTACAGAGCAATTATTATGCCAACATAAAGCCGCGGCCCAAACCAGCCTTTTATCGGCGAAACCGCTGATTTTATTGGGAAATACGTTTAAACGCGGTCCAAAACATTTTCATTTGAGAATATTTATTCTCAAATGAAAAGAAAGAGGCGAGCTGGTTCCTTCCAGTTCGCCTCTTTGATGCTCCGTCTCAGCAATAACTACCGTTTCTTTATGCTAAGGCTGCCCGCGCCGCTTTTAACATCCACATTAAACCCGGCCGAGGGATCACTCCCAAGCTCATTGCTCAGATTCCCGACGCCCGCCTTGTAATTTACGTTTATTCTGCTATCGGCCGGGAAGGCCAGAGTTACTCCCCCGGCGCCGGTTTTTATATCCGCCCTGCCTTTTTCAGGCGCCTTATTCCAGGAAAGATCGATGGCCCCAGCCCCGACACTGGCGCTGAATTCTTCAGAGTAGATATCGCCTTTTATGGTGCCCGCGCCGCTTTTGACGCTTATCGGACCGGAAACACCCTTGAATTCTATGCTTCCGGCGCCCGAAAACACATCCGCTCCCGCCGCAAACCCGGCAAGCCCGGCCTTGCCGGCGCCGGATCTCACTATCAGTTTCTTTCCCGCTGGCGCGGTGATCCTGAAACCCGCTTTGCAGTTGGCGCTGTTCCAGAACCATTTCTTTTTACCCTTTGCCGACGCCATAAGTTTTGAGCCGCTGAGCGCAGCTGAAACCTCGCATTTGTCAGCATCATATTCTCCGGTTACTTCCACCTTTATAACCTCTCCCTCCGCCGCTTCCAGGACCACCTCGCCGGAATCGGTCTCTACCTGAATAACCGCCACATCCGCCGCCTTGAATTCCCAATTATTAGTGTTTTTCGTAGCCATACAATTTCCTCCCAGAAATATCATTATGATCCCTAAATACCCCATATACCTTCCTCCAATCCGGCGGATAATTATTCCCCCGTCAGTTCCGCTTCCACCGCCCTCCCTGCGGCCGGGAATACCACCCCGCCGACCTCGGTCCCCACCCGTATCTCCGAGTCCCCCGACGCTTTGAATTCCCAGCCTTTAGTTTCAGCGGCCATGCAATTTCCTCCCAGGATCTGCAGCAGCGACGCTATAATATTCATATCCCTCCCGAGGCCGTGGAACCTTGCGCGGCAAGGATCCTCCCGAACCTGCCGGAGAATATCAGAAGCCTGACCAGCCCCGCTACCGCTAGCAGGGCGATGCCCGAGAACAAGAATGGCGTCCTCACCCCGCCAGCACCGGCCAGCACCGACATTATCACTATTCCCACCGGCACCAGCAGACCGGAAATGTTCTCGCTGAGAGCCTGAACCTTACAGTAATATTCGGGCTTTACGGTGCTGACCTCTATCTTTACCGCTATGGTCATGAGGCTGACGATGAATCCCACCACCATCATGACCAGCAATAGGGCGCCAAGGCCGGTAAGGAAGTACATAAGAAAGCACAATCCCGCGTCCACTACGCAGAAAAGCAGGAGCATGGAAATGTTCAATCGGCCAACCTTATTCACAGAGAACCCTGCGGCCATGGACCCGGCCATGCTGGCAATCATGGCATAACTGAAAGCGTCTGGGCCGAGATTTAGCCCGGCCTTGACAAACACCGGCATGACGTTGGCCAACGGCGCGAAGAACATATTTATCATTGAAAGCATCAGAATGCTGGAAAATACCGCGGGTTTTTCCGCGATTACATACCTAAACCCCTCGGCCATTTCGGAAAGCAGGCGGGTCCGGCCCGCCACCTCCGCTTTAGGCGCACCCCGCGCCGGCTCCCGGATAAAAACCTCTATCAAGAACGCCGCGCCGAAGGAAGCAGCGTTGTAGAGGAAGATGTAATGGAACGGCACGCGGGCGGCCAGAAGGCCTCCGGCAAGCGTGAATAAAAGGTTTAGTACGGCCATGGCTGCGTGAATCTTCCCGGCCATCTTGCGATACACATCCCTTATATATTCCATTTCCCAGGCCGCCATAGCCGGGGAGAAGAAAGCGCTCGCCAGGCCGACTATCCCCTGCAGGGCGTACACAGCGTAAATATTTTTTATCCCGTACTTGGCCATTACAAAGAACGCCAGGAAAACCAAAGCCTGCGCGGCCTCGCCCAGGAGCACGTAATTCTTTTTACTCCCCCGCTCCACCATGGCGGCCGCGAAAGTGGAGATCAGGAAGTACACCGCTACCGGAAAGAAGCCAGAGAGTATAGAACCAGACAGTGAGCCTGTTATGCTGTAAACCCAGAACATCGAAACCACCGAGTTTAACACGCTACCGCTGAGGGATACCATCTGTGCGAAAAAAAGAAAGTAAAAGTTTCTCATCTTAAAACCCCTTCCGTGTATAATTTTATAAATTCCATGTCCTGGAATTTAAATTTCGAGCACTGCCTGCCACCGGCCTGTCTTTCTACCGGGCAGCCGCCCATGCAGATAGGCAGCAGCTTGCAGGACGCGCAGGTATCCTGGAAAGGATTGTCCATGGTGTACATGTAGTAGCGGCTCTCGTCGGTTATGCATTCTTCCGGTGCGGCCACCAGCACGCTGCCGCAGGCTAATTCTTTTCTGCCTACGGAACTCCAGCATTTATAGATGTCCCCCTCCGGGTCTATGGTAAACCCGTTCACCGCGTCCGCAGTGCAGTAGTTCCCCTTGCCGACGGGCATGAAGTCAGTCTTTACGCCTTTTGACGCCGCATACCGGGCCAGCTTTAGGTCCGCCTTAGAATAGTCCATGCGGCTCATGCAGGAAACGGACTTGCAGGTGTCCGCACTCCCGACCGCGCTGACATGCCCAAAGTAGAGCAACGGCTTTTTTTCAAGCCCGGCCAGCTTGTCTATAAGCAGCGTCGCGTCGGTGGCATTGTCTCCGGTCAGGTTATACCTGGCGGCGACGCGCACGCCTTTTTCCAGCGCAAGTACCATGTTGGCGAATATCCGTTCAAAGCTGCCTATACCGCCTGCAAGCCGCCGCATCTTGTCATGACTGACGCCAAAACCGTCGAACGTCACCTGTACACTCTGTATGTCCCCCGGCATGTCTATAACTTTCATGGCCTCGTCCAGCAAGTAGCCGTTGGTTACCAGCCCGGCAACTAGCACCACGTTCTTTCTCGCGGCCTCCGCTTTCAGGCCCGCCAGGACCGCGCTGAGTACGTCCAGCCTGAGCAGGGCTTCCCCGCCCAGGAAATTCACGTACAGTGTGTTTATGTTGTTGTCCTTCAGCTTCATCCGGACGAATTCTAAAATCTTGGTTATGACTTCGGGGCTCATGGCCGAGCCGGTCCGGCTCTTCCCTTCATAGCAATAAGGACAGCTGAAATTGCACTCGAGCGTGGTGCAAAGAGTTAGCCCTAAAGAACTTTTATTGAACTTGCCGGACAAATACGAGAATTCCAACCTCTTCAGTTCGTCAATATTTTTATCCACCAGGAACCCTTTCTCTTTCAGCAAAGCTGCGTCTTGCATGGAAACTCCGGCTGCCTCCAACTGCGCGCCACCCTCCATTTCCACAATAGCGCCGCTGTAAAAGTTATAGAGGTAAGTTTTGTCGCCCTCATTTATAGTTTCATTGTATACGGAAGGTTTTAGGTTTTTCATATTGTCCATTTTTTGATCCATGCCGGGCCTCACAGCTCCCGGCATGGATCTGCCAGCCGCGCCCATTTAGAGCTTAAGATTACAGAATCCAGTGCAGAAATTCCTTGACCCGTAGAATATCCCGCGCCGCTCCACATCTTTTATCAGTTTTATCTTCATAATTCCCCTCCAGGTTATTTTTTTACTGCCTGCACCCCCTACAGAGCAATACTTATGCCAAGCCTAAAACAGGCCAAAACTCGCATTGTTAAGGGAATATGGTCAGGAAATCGGGATAAAACATTTTCATTTGAGAATATTTATTCTCAAATGAAAAGAAAGGCGATGTGTTTACAACCCCATACCCGCGTCTTATTCGCAAGCCTGGCCGCTATGCCCAGGGGGGTTCTTTGCCGGTTACTTTAAGCCAGGGGAGGTGGGCGAATTGCTCTGGGCTGTGGCCGGTGGCCATGGTTATATTGGAAAATCCTTTTTCGTGCAGGTCTTTGGCGATGTCCTCGCCTTTAATATCGTTGCCGAGTTCCGAATCTATATAAATGGCCGCGTCTTTGGACAGATCAGAAATGCCCGCGGCAAAGTCTTGCGGGGTCTTATAGGCCTTAAATTCCGCCCCCGACGCATTGGCGGCCATCTTCCAGTTCATATGCACCAGCATATCGTCGTCCAGCAGCACTGTAGGCCCTACCGACCCTGCGGCTTTTACGCGCGGCAGCTCTATGGTTACGGTAGTGCCGCTGCCTAATACTGACTCCAGCCTTAAATTGCCGCCCCAGCTCTCAACCGCGGTGACCGCGTGATAAAGGCCAAGCCCGTTACCGCCGGCTTTTCCGTGCGTCTCGCCTTTTTGGCCGAGCTTCGCGAGTATTTCCGGCAAGATGCCTTTGCCGTTGTCCTTAACTTCTATTAAAACCTTGCCATCAGTAGAAGACAGGCCGACGGTCACCGTGCCGTTGTTTTCAAAAGCCTCAACCGAGTTGTTTACCAGGTTGGACAGCAGGCGCTGCAGTTCTTTCGGTTCCACCAGGGCTTTTAATTGCCCGGCGTCGTTGTTGAATTCTATATTAACGCCGGTTTTATCTTTGTGCTGCAGCCGTTTCTCGGCCAATACCTGTTCTATAAGGCCGCTCAAATCATGCGGCGCGGGCTTGGCCCTGGCTTGCGCGGCTGAAGGCGCGCGGTAGCGGTTGAGCAGGTCATCGGCTATGCCCTGCATGCGCCCCACGGCGCCCTCAATAAGCTTGCGTTGCTCTTCCGGCAGATCAAGCCCTTTGGCCGCCGCCCCCAAGGCCGCCAATGGCGATCGTATATCGTGCGCCACCTGCGCGGCCAGGTCCGCCGTGGCCTTTGAAACCGCCAGCTCGCTTTCCAGTCTGGAAGCTTTTTGAAGCACCTCGGCGAGGCGGCTTATAAGCACCGCAAAAGGCGTGTTCCTCAGACTTTGCGGCAGGGACTCGATGTTGCGCTGTATGGAATCCTGTATTTTAGAATGCTCGCCGGCGGCCACCAGGGCGTTGGTCTCGTCCACGCAGTGTTCTATGCTGAAAATAGTTTTTATGGCCCCCACATTGGAAAGAGCCAGCAGGCCGATAAAGAAGACCACCACGGTTATGAACAGCACGTAGTTCTGCCCGAACACCGCCGCGTTCACATCCACCAGGTCTATCACATACTCCAGCCGCCCCAGCTCCGCGCCGTTGGAAATGAAGGGCACATTGTGATCGACCTGTGCCCGGGGCCGGTCGTAAAGATTGCCGACTATGGCCTCTTTAAATATCCACTTCGTTCCTTCGAATTCTACCGGATGGAAGGTGATGCGCTTGATATTGTCATTCTTAATGCGCCACATTATGCGCTGTGTCTCGAAGACGTCGCCCTCAAGGAAGGCTTTTTCAAAATAAGCCGCGTTCTGCCGCATGGCGGTAAGCAGCTTATCGTCCGCCACCCGCACCGCCGAGAACACAGAAAATATCTGCCAAAAAGTAACAAACACCGCTACAGCTAGAGTGTAGTATATCCAGTTATAGGCCAAAACACGCGTAAAAAGTTTTACCATCTCAGGTCCGCCACATCGGGGTTTTCAATAAAGCCGCGCCCTACAGACAAATTCTTAATTCTTTTGGGGTAATACAGCTTGACAATCGTTTGATACAGCGGCAGGGCGAGACCCGCGCTGCTAAGTTGCTCAGCCAACTTCTCGGCCATGATTCTTTTTTTCCCCGGAAACCCCTCTCCGCGCATAAGACTGAAGTTTTTTCTAATTGATGCCGGCACATCATTAATAGCGCGGTCCTCCCCAACATAAGAATCGAAGAAGTCGTCTTGCTCGCGATTGAAATTTTCTGCCACCACTATTACCAGATTATACGGGCGTGCATAATTCCTATCAAACAGCATTGGGTTCATCTCCTTCGGCTGGTATTGTTTTATTACCAAGTGGAGACCGGTGTTTTTGTTAAATTTATCGGAAAACGTAGCCAGCTCCTTCTGGTTGTCAGACCTGGGATTTGCGAGCACTATTGCCATTCCCCGAATCCGCTTAGGAACGATGCAGGCCTGGACTGGCCGGCCGCCGCTGGCCCCCGGCACGCCTACAGGCAGCACCGTTTGTATGTCATAAAAATCCTTCCGGGCCGGTATGGCCGCCCGGCGGAACTCGTCGACATCTATGCAGTTATAAAGCGTGTTCCGCACCTGCGCATCCGGATGGTTTATCGCTAGCCCTACCGACCGGAGCTCTATATTGTCGAAACCTGTATATTCGGTTTTTATCCAGCTCGGCCATTGAAAGGAAGAAATCTTGTTAAAGTCCGCTATTAGGCGGCTTTGCAGGTTAGGGTCGGTTGGGCCGCCATACTGAGACAACACTATCCGATTATACCCGTTACGCACCGAACGCTTCCTTTCTAGGCCTATGCGGGCCTTGGAAATATTCTTTACCGCAAACTCACCCAATCCGTCCTCGGTGGGGCCGTTGATTACGGAAGGGGCATTTTTATACTGCGTTAAAAAAAGGAGGTAGCCAGGCTGGCTGGTTCTAAATTTTACAACCACATGATCTTTCTCCAGAGAAGCCTCAAATGGCGCCCCATATTTCCTTGTAATCTTTTCTGCGAAAGAATACAGATAGCCCGCAGAAAAACCAATTTTATCGTTAAATCTCAGATCGGAGTCAGGCCAGAATTTATACTCAGTGTACTTTATGTTCCGCGCCCAGTTCAGCAACACCTTGGAACGAAAGTTCTCCCCGTCTTCCTGCCGGAATAGCGGTTCATGAGTCTGCCTGAATATATAGGCAACAGCGGGATCCTCGATATTTTCAGCAGAGACATGGCTAGGGAGAGAGGTAAAAATTACACCCCAAACATCTGAGCCAGAGGAGAGCGGCTGGCAGCCACAAAATAAAGACTGTGCAAGAATAAAAGCGGATAAGGCTATCAGTTTGTGTTTTCTGCTATGTAATTTACAGGTCATTTTCAAAAAATGCATGCGTGGCCACTTTTGCGCTAAAGCCCCTCACCATATTTCTTTCTAAATATTTTTTCGCATAAGACGCAGGGAGAGGAATCCTCTGGCAGCATTTTTATTCCAGATAAACCGAGTTTTTGAACAATTTCTCCTAACGTATGCCTAGCAATCAGGCTATAGAATTCACTGCGCAGATGTTCCTCTATTGTAGCGTGCACTATCCTTTCAGATTTAGAATAAAAAGCCATGGATGCACAGCACACAGTAAAGCCTTGCCCACACATATAGATCAAAACGTCCCTGTTCGGACAGGCTTTAGAAAGAACCCCTTCGTCGAAGCTAGGATGCTTATAGCCAAGACTATTCTTCTTCGCGGCGCCCATAGGAAGCATTTTTTGCGGCATTACGGGAAACTTACCTATCGCCTTCAGTTTCTTTAAAAGGACAAGATCCATGGGTGACGAGAGCGCCAAAACAACCCTGAAGACTATTCCCAGCTCCCGGCAGGCGGCAAAAAGGTGGGCTATGTTCGCCTCTGGAAGGAATTTTTCATGCTGCCGGTCACATGAAAGATTCACAACTGACAGCTCTGGGATGGAAGAGAGGACCTTTATCGCGGCCTCCTTGCTTTCGGCAAAATGTCCATTTGTTGTCATTCGGAATGCTACATCTGCGCCCTTTAAGCGTGCAATTATGCCCCGCATGTCATCAAGATAGAGGGTCGGGCCTGGGCGCTAACGAAAACTG
>DMXM01000023.1:45899-47269 GCA_003482905.1 Elusimicrobiota bacterium | reverse complement strand
AAAGAAGAGGGGGAGCGGCTGCCTGAGTTTCTGGGCCGGGCCTGCGACGCGCTTAAAGCGGCGATCGGGAACGGCATGGAAACGGCCATGAACCGCTATAACAATGACGACGATAAACCCGTACATTAAGATATTCTTCGGGCTGGTGTTCATCCTGCTCGGCCTGGGTTATATATACAGGCCGGACGCGATAGAGCGTCTTAACCGGCTGATCAAGGAAACTTTCCTCAACGACTCCTATGTGGCGCTGCACAGGAAGAACTGGGGCTTTCTGCTGCTCCTCATGGGCGGCGTGCTTATCTATATGGGCGTTTCAAGAACCCGCGGCTGGTAAGTGAACGTACGCGGTTGGCGGAAGAGCGCATTCTATTCCTAAAAATCCACCGACTCGCCGACGGCGCTAATTTGCCGCCGTGTCCAGAATTATGTCCAGGCCTTTGCTCATTATCGAAACACGGACCGGGAGATCGCCTTTCAGGTCGCCGCGGCGTACGGCGCCGAGCTGGCCGTGGGTATTCAGCAGGGCTTCCAGGTAAAGCTTCCGGGTAAGCAGGTCCGGCATGATCAGGTTGGCGGAGGTCATTTCAAATTTTACCGGAAAAACCGGATTAATTATTTTTTTAACGGCTACGGGAACGCCGCCGTCATTGCGGGCCACCAAAAAAAGCATGCTGTTGGGGCCGGGAAGGGAGGCCGTGAGGCCGGCGGCCAGGCTCACCGTTCCGGACGCCCGGAAGAAATATCTAAGGGCGACGGGATAACCGAACCGCCAGGCGGCTAAGGCGGCCAGGACCAGCAGCGACCAGATAAAAAGTTTTCTAAGCATCGGTCCTTAATTTTATAAAATTTGAGCCGCAAGAAAGCGTTCTTCGAGCGCTCTGGAACTCGGTTGCCCCGGTTCTTAACCGCCAGGCCGTCCGGCCCCCTCCGATCACGCAACAACCTGTTAACAATCATTTAACATTCCTTTTATTGACTTGCGGGGGGGTGTGTACTAGACTTGTTATATAGGTTTAAAAAGGCAAAACTATGGCTAAAGAATACGGCGAACTCGAACAACTTGTCAATGACGTGACCAGCCTGGACACGGCCCGCATGACCCTGCGCTGGGCGCTGGAAAGGCTCAACACCATTGAAAAAGAGAAGGCGGACCTCAAGAAGAACCTGACCCTCGCCGAGGAAACCTCGAAGCGCCTCCAGGTCAAAGAGGCCTCGCTGACCGACGCCTACTCCTCCCGCTCCAAGACCCTGGAGGAGAAAGAAGATTTCTACAACAAACTGGAAGCCACCATGTCGCTGTTGGGCGAGGGGAAGCTGGACATACAGCAGCTCCTCAAGAAAGAGGCCAAGCTGGACAGCCTGCGGCACAG
>DMXM01000023.1:8278-45708 GCA_003482905.1 Elusimicrobiota bacterium | reverse complement strand
GAAGTGGAAAGCCAGTACGCCGGGCGCCTGGCGGAGGCCCAGCAGAAGTACGACGGCCTGCGCGCGGAGCTGGAAAGCGGCTACCAGGGGCGCATGACCTCCCTGCAGGCGTCTTTCAAGGCCCGCGAGGCCGAGCTGGCCGGCAGGATAAATTCCCTGGAGGGCAGCGTACGCCTCTCGGAGGAAAAAGTAGAAGCCCGCCGCCGCGAGCTTGAAGCCGAATATCTTTCGAAAAAGCGTGAAACCGAGGAAAATTACCGCAAGCTGAAGGGCATGCTGGAAGCCGGCCATGACGAGAAACTGCGCTCCATGGACTCCGACCACGGCGCCCAGGTCCGCTCCCTCGAGAGCTCCTGGCAGACCGAGCGCGCCAGGCTCCTGGAAGAGCAGCGCGTGCGCGAGGACCAGTTCACCGCCGCCCAGGCCCGCATACAGCAGATAGAGAATGCGCTGGCGTCGCAGCAGGAGAAACACCATACCGAGATACTCAAGATAATCAGCGAAAAAGAGAACGCGTTCCGGGCCCAGGTAGCGGAGCTGGAAAAAGAAAAAGCCCTGAAGGAAGAGACCGTAAAAGAGCTGGTCTCCAGGCTCGAGAAGAAAGCCTCCGACTGGGAAGCCGAGCGCGGCCGCCTCGAGGCCGAGTTCGGCCGCAGGCTGGCCGGCATGGACGTCTCCATGCGCGAGCGGGTGGCCGAAGTGGAGCGCGAATATTCCTCCAAAAAAGAGGAACTGGAACATATGCTGGCCGCCGGCCGCGAGGAATTCAGCCGCGAGTTCCAGGCCCGGCTGGCGATGGAACGGGCCGCTATGGAAGAGGAAAAGTCCCGCCTGACGGCCGAAAAGCTGCTGCGCGAGGAGGCCCTGGCCAGGAACGCGGAAAAGGTCAAAGAACTTGAAACCGCGCTGGCGGCCAACCGCGAGGAGCATCATAAAGAGCTGATGGAGCGCATACGCGCCGGAGAACTCTCTTTCCGGGAAAAACTCGGCGCTTTCGAGGCCGAGAAACGGTCTTATAATGAATCATTGAATAACCTTACCGACGAACTGCGCCGCAAGGACGCCGCCGTTATAGAGGAAAAGAAAAAGATAGCGGCCGAATTCGACGCCAAGATCGCCATACACGGCGAAATGATGGCCAGGACCGAGGCGGCTTTTGAGGAAAAACGCCTTGCCTATGAGGGCAAGCTGGCGGAACTCTCCGCCAGGCTTGAAGACGCCGCCAGGGCTTCAGCGCTGGAGAAAGAAAATTTCAAGGGGGAGATCTCCCGCGTTTACTCCGAGGTGCAGGCAATGGCCGAGGAGCGCACCGCCGCGATCCGCGCCGATTACGAGGCCCGCAAGGCGGACCTGGAGAAGGATTTTACTGCGCGCTACGGCGACAGGCTCAAGGCCCTTGAAGCCGAACGGACCCGCGTGAACGAGGCCCTCGCCGAGCGCGAGGGGCAGCTTGAGGGCGCTTACGCCAAAGCGGCCGAACTGGACAGCGCGATAGCGGAGCTGCGGCGCGCTTCCACCGAGGAAAAAGCGGCGCTGTCACGCGAATATAGCGCGGAGATGAACCACGCGCTGAAAGCGGCGGAAGAGGCCGCCAATGCGCGCGAGGCCGAACTGGGTGCCGACATAAGCGTGCTGCGCGCCGAGCTTGCGGAGAAAGACCGCGTGCTGGCGCTGGAGCGCGAAAAGCTGGTGGACGAACTTTCAAAAGCTTCCGTGGAAGCGCAGAACAGGACGGAGGAGCGCGCCGCCGCCGTAAAGGCCGAATATGAGCGCCGCCTGGCCTCGCTCGAATCCGCGGCTGAAAGCCGCATGCAGGATCTTAAAGGGCAGCTGGCCGAAAAAGAAACCCTGCTGGAGAAATCCGTGCAGGACCGCGCTACCGCCGAAAAAGTCATAAAGGCCGGTTTTGAACTGGAAAAATTGAAGTGGTTGGAGGAAAAAGAAGAACTGGCGGCTGATTTTGACCGCCGCGCCGCTGAGCTTGAAACCGGGCTGCTTGAGCGGACCGCGGGTATCCGCGCCGACTACGAGGCGCGCAAGGCTGACCTGGAGAAAGATTTTGCGGCGCGCTACGGCGACAGGCTCAAGGCCCTTGAAGCCGAACGGACCCGCGTGAACGAGGCCCTCGCCGAGCGCGAGGGGCAGCTTGAGGGCGCTTACGCCAAAGCGGCCGGACTGGACAGCGCGATAGCGGAGCTGCGGCGCGCTTCCACCGAGGAAAAAGCGGCGCTGTCACGCGAATATAGCGCGGAGATGAACCACGCGCTGAAAGCGGCGGAAGAGGCCGCCAATGCCCGCGAGGCCGAACTGGGCGCCGACATAAGCGTGCTGCGCGCGGAACTTGCTGAGAAAGACCGCGTGCTGGCGCTGGAGCGCGAAAAGCTGGTAGACGAACTTTCCAAAGCGTCGGTGGAGGCGCATAACAGGACGGAGGAACGCGCCGCCGCCGTGCGCGCCGATTACGAGCGCCGCCTGGCCTCGCTTGGTGCCGCGGCCGAAAGCCGCGCGCAGGAACTTAAAGGGCAGCTGGCCGGAAAAGAGGCGCTGCTGGAAAAAGCCGCGCAGGAGCGCGCCGCCGCCGAAAAGGCCATCAAGGCTCATTTCGAGTCGGAAAAGGCCGGCTGGATGGCGGAGAAAGAGGAACTGGCGGCGGAATACGACCGCCGCGCCGCGGAGCTTGAAACCGGGCTGATCGAGCGGACCGCCGGGATCCGCGCCGATTACGAGGCCCGCAAGGCGGACCTGGAGAAGGATTTTGCGGCGCGCTATGGCGACAGGCTCAAAGCCCTGGAGTCCGAGAAAGCCCGCGTTAACGAGGCGCTGGCCGAGCGCGAGGCTCAGCTTGAGGGCGCTTACGCCGGCGCCGCCGCGCTGGACGCCGCCATAGCGGAGCTGCGCCGCTCCTCAACGGAGGAAAAAGCGGCGCTGTCGCGGGAATATTCCGCGGAGATGAACCGCGCCCTGAAAGCGGCGGAAGAAGCCGCCAATGCCCGCGAGGCCGAACTGGGCGCGGACATAAGCGTGCTGCGCGCCGAGCTTGCGGAGAAAGACCGCGTGCTGGCGCTGGAGCGCGAAAAGCTGGTAGACGAACTTTCCAAAGCGTCGGTGGAGGCGCATAACAGGACGGAGGAACGCGCGGCCGCCGTGCGTGCCGATTACGAGCGCCGCCTGGCCTCGCTCGAAGCCGCGGCTGAAAGCCGCATGCAGGAGATCAAAGGACTGTTGGCGGAAAAAGAAACCCTGCTGGAGAAAGCCCTGCAGGACCGCGCCGACTCTGAAAAAGCCCTGAAGGCTGATTTTGAGGTCCGCATTTCCGAGCTGGAAGCCGGGATCTCCGCCAAGGCCGCGACGCTGGAGGCCGATTACGCGGTGCGCAGGGAAAAGATGGAAGCCGACGCGGCGGCGCGCGCCGCTGCGGTGAACGCCGAAGCCGCGGCCAAAATGGAATTCGAACGCCGCAACTGGCTGGCGGAGCGCGCCCGCTTCGAAAGCACGCTGGAGGAGACCTCCGGCCACTTCCGCGCCGCCCAGAAAGAAATCGAGAATCTCAATAGCGGCCTGCGCAAGGCCGCCGAAACCGGCGCCGCCCGCGAGTCCGCGTTCAACCGCGAACTGATGGCCGCCAAGGCCGCCTACGACAGGGAACTGGATTACCGGGTAAAGGATGCCGTGGCGGTGCAGACGGCGCATCTTGTGGAAGATATCGAAGCGTCCAGAACCGGCCGGGAAGAGCTCGCGGCCGCGCTGGAAGAAAAAGAAAATGAGATACGCGCCATGCGCGGCGAAGCGGCCGAGGCCCGCCGGAATTACGAGGAAAGCCTCAGTTCGGCCGGCGGGGAAGCCGTGGCCGCCAAGCGCCGGGAATTGGAGCAGCTGTATGTTTCCAGAAAGCAGGAGCTCGAGGCCGGGTTCGCGGCTTTGCGCGAGGAGCTGCAGAACACGTATCAGGCCAGGGAGAACGAAGCGAACAGGCAGCTTGAAATCAAAACCTCCCAGGTAGAGGCCGAAAACAGAGCGCTGCGCTCCGGCATAGAGCAGCTGCGCGCGCAGGCCGAAGCCGCCGGCGCCAGGGCCGCGGATGTCTTCAACGAGATGATGCTGGCCTCAAAGAAACACCAGGAAGAGCTGTTCCAACTGAAGGAAGAGCACGCCGGGGAGCTCAGCGGCAAGGTCTCCGCCGCTGTGGCGGCCGCCGCGCGGGCCTTTGAAGAAAAACTGGTCATGGCCCAGGCTGGGCTCGATAAAGAAAGGGCTGGTCATAAAAAAGAGGTCGCCGCGCTGGAGAAGTTCTTCGAGGAGACCAAGGAAAAGATGACCGCGGAGCTCGAGAACGCCAGGAATTATTCCGAAGTGCTGGACTTCAAGATACAGGAGATGGAAAAAGAACTGGTGAAGAGCCGCCAGAATTCCGCGGCCGAATTCCTCACCAGGATCACCGACCAGGACGAACATATAGCCTCCCTGGAAGGGAAATACAAGGCCAGGCAGGAAAAGCTGGAAAACGAGGCGCGCCGGAAAATGGGCGACCTGGTCTCCTCCTACGAGGCCAAGGTAAAGGCCATGGAGGAACTGGTAAGTAACAAGGAAAAACTCATACAGGATTCAGAGGACTTCTGGGGCAAAAAACAGGCAGAGGTGGACAAGGCCCACGCCGACTTCAATCTGCGCGTCAATAAGTTCAACGAGGAGCTTTTCGCGCAGAAGCAGGCCCTCGGGGAAAAAGAGAACGCCCTGAACGACTACAGGCTGAAGCTGGAGAAAGAATACTCCGCCAGGAACGCCGAGATCGAAAAAATGAAGGCCGAACTGACCCGGGCCATACTGGACTATAAAAGCAGGTCGTCTGATGGCCATAGGCCCTGAGCGAAGCGACACAAGATAGTGTCCGTAGCGACATTGAAAGTGTAGTCCACGTACACAGGTATTGGAAATAAATATATGGAAAAAGAAAGCGCCATCCTCTGCGTGCCGCCGGAACTGCTGGAAAGGCTTAAGAGCCTTGCGGACCGCCTCTGGGCCGACAAAAATCCGGCCGCCGTGCATCTCAATGCCGTGCTCGAGGAGTTCGAGCCAGACCTGAAAACCCTGAGCCATATAGTAAAGGAATACGAGGCCGACTATGCCGCCCGGCTGGCTTTCAACGAGCGGGAGCACGTCCAGAAAGAAAGCCGCCTTAAAGAGGAAGCGGAGGATTTCAGCCGCCGCCTCTCCGAAGTGGAGAAAGAGCACGCGGAGGGGCTCAAAAGAATAGCCGAATTGAAGGCTTCGCTCTCCGCCAGGGAAGCCGCCCTCGCCGACCTTAAATCCAAGACCGTGGAGGACGGGAGCGAGCTTAATTCCAAATATGTGGACAAGATGCAGGAGCTTTACGACCGCGTCAACCGCAAGGAGCTTGAGATGCTGACCCGCTGGGAGGAGAAGAATAAGGGGCTGGACGCGAAAGTGCAGTCCCTCGAAAGCGATTTTGGCGCGAAGGTGAAACAGTTCAAGCTGCGCGAGAAGGCGCTGGAAGAGGATTTTAACGCCAGGAAAATAGAGCTTATAAAAACCTTCGACCGCATACGCGCGGACCTGGAAGCCAGGGAAAAAGCCCTTTCGGAGCGGGAAGCCAAAAAAACAGTGAACGGAAAGCCCGTTTTTACCGAGGACATATGAGCGGAACAGAAGATCTTAAGAACCTTTTGAACAGGCTGAAGGACGAGGTGGGGCCGCTGCCGGCGGAGCCGCACCGGCCGGAGCGCCCGGCTCCGCGCGCGGACGCCCCGGCGCAGGCTGCGCCGCGCCAGGCGGAGCGCTTCACGCGCCCGCACCGGCCGGAGGCCCTGCGCGAATCCTTACCCCCCCAGGCGGGCGGCAGTCTGGCCTGGAGCGAGAACAAAGAATCGATGTTGTTCGGGATGCTGGCGGCGCTGATAGCGGTGCTGGGCGGCATACTGTCCGGCCTCGACTACCTGGTCCTTATCGGGTCCGTGGTCTTTATGCTGTTCTCGTTCATGATGCTGCTGGCGCTCTTCGGGCACTACCTGACCTCGCGCCGGCGCGGCCCGGAGGGGTCCGGCCTGGCCGAGCGCGTGGACGCGCTGTCGCGGAAAGTTGAAACGCTGAGCGGCATGGTGGCTTCCAGGGGCGGCGGGGCATATCAGGATAATGGCCCCGGCAGGGAGCGCGAGCTGGAGCATAAGGTGGAGGAGCTGCGCGTGCTGGTAAAGACGCTGTCGCGCGCCGTGGAGCAGCAGAACAGATAAATGGCTTATAAATATATATAATCATTAGACATATGAAGATAATATCCCTTGCGCTGTCAATTCTTACATTTCTCAGCTCAATGCCGGTTTTCAGCCTGGACCTTAAAGTCCCGGAGAAAGAGTATTTTATCGAGTCCGGGGATATAATCAGCGTCAACGTTTTTCCGGCGGAAGAGTTCTCCAAGGAGGTGACCGTGCAGCCCGACGGTACCGTGGATATCCCGCTTATAGGCCCGGTAAGGGCCCGCGGCCTCAAATCCGAGGACCTGGAGAAGACGCTTACCGCTAAATTCTCCAAATACGTGGCCAACCCCGGCGTCACCGTAAATGTGCGCAAGTTCTCCTCCAATAAGGTGGCCGTAATAGGGCAGATAAACTCCCCCGGATACTACGAGTACCGCGAGGGCATGCGCCTGCTGGACCTTATCGCCCAGGCCGCCGGCCCGCAGGATTACGCGCGGGGGGCCAAAGTGCGCATTTACCGCCGCGTGCCGGGCGCCGACGGGAAGATCACCGAGGAAGTGCTGAAGGCCGATATGGAGGCCGTCTTCGCCGGGAAAATGGACAAGAACCTTGTGCTGATGAACGGGGATATCGTTTACGTCCCGCGCAAGCCCTATTCCACCGCGGCCAAATGGATAACGGACAACTTCGTGCCGTGGGCCACGTTGTTCACTTTCGCCATTACGGCCAGCATCGTGGCTAGGAAGAACTAGTAAAACCATGAACTCAGAGCTTACCCTTTACGATTACTGGCGCATAGTTAACCGCCGCAAATGGATAGCGCTGATGGTGTTCGCCGTCACCGTTTTCTCCACCCTTTTCTATACCCGCCTGCAGCCCACGGTTTACCGCAGCCAGGCCCTCATAAAGATCAAGCCCCCGGCCTCCTATTCCAGGATCCCGGGCTCGGCCGCGGAGGATTTCGACCCGTGGAGCGCGGTGGCCACCGAACTTAAGGTTATCACTTCCTCCGAGATCTCCGAGCGCGCCGCCGCCAAGCTCGGCCTGCCGCCTGGCCGGAAGTCCTCCGGAGAGGTAGCCGCGGCCTACAAGGTGGACCGCCTGCAGGATTCCAACCTTATAGTTATTTACGCCTACAATTCCGACCCCGTGCGCGCTGCCGACATCGCCTCCGCCGTCATTGAAGCCTACCGGGACTTCGACCTGGAGCAGAAAAGCCGGCAGGCGCGAAAGACCCTGGAGGACATCGCTTCCAGGAAAGCCGAGGTAGAGGACAGCCTGCGTACCCTGGAGCGCCAGAAGCAGAATTTTATAGAGCGCAACCCCAAGACCGGCCTGGGCTCGGCGCTGGCGAACCAACTGGCGGACCTGGAAATTAAAAAGCGGGAACTGCTGGAGAAATACACCCCCAACCACCCCGAGCTGCGCAATCTCGAGGACCGCATAAAGGTGGCGGAAGAAAAGCTGGAGGAGATCCCGGCCCAGGAAGTGGCGCTGGCGCGCATAAGCCGCGAACTGCGCATGCAGGAGGAGCTCTACACCACGCTGAACAAGCAGTACGAGGAGGCCAAGCTGGGCGTGTCGTCGATGGTCTCCTTCGTAAGCGTAGTAAACCGCCCCATGCCTGAAAGCGCGCCCATCTCCCCGAACCGCAACCTGAACATGATGGTGGGCGCCGTGCTGGGAATGTTCCTGGCCGTGGTGGTGGTTTTCCTGCTGGAGAACCTGGACGTCTCCATTTCCACCATCGAGGATATAGAAAATTTCATAAAGCTGCCGGTGCTGGGCATTATTCCCAACATCCTCAGCGAAAAGCACCTGGATAACTGGCTGACGGGAATTTTTAAAAAAGAGCGCTACACCGTGGACGCGTTCAGGAGCGTGCTGATAGTCAACCGCAAGTACGCCTCCAGCGTTATAGAGTCTTACCACACGCTGCGCACCAATATAATGTCGCAGCTCAATACCAAGGAGAGCGTTTCCCTGGTGATAAGCTCCGCCGGCGCGGCCGAAGGCAAGACCCTTACCGCCGTTAATTTCGCGCTGGCAAGCGCGCACTCTGGGCTGAAGACCCTGCTGGTGGACGCGGACCTGCGGCGCCCGGCCATCAACGAGATCTTCGGCACCCGCAAGGAGCCGGGCCTGAGCGACGTGCTGGCCGGCAAGGAAGACTGGCGCGACGCCGCGCTGGAAAGCGCGGATTTTATAATGGGCGGCCTGGATTTCGACCAGTTGATGAGGTTCCCGGGCATAGAGAACCTTAAAATATTGAACTGCGGTACGCAGCCCGGGAACGTCATAGACATCCTGGATTCCGCCAACTGGCTCGAGTTGATGGAGGATCTCAAGAGCGAGTTCGACATGATAATTTTCGACGCGCCGCCGGTGCTGCTCTTCGTGGACGCCACCGTGATAGCCAAGCACGCCTCGGACGGGGTGGTGCTGGTCTATAAGGCGGGCAAGATGGCCCGCGGGGCGCTCAAGCGCGCTAAAGACCAGGTAAGCGGCGTGAACGCCCGCATGCTGGGCGTGGTCTTGAACGGCGTGCGCGCCTCCGAAATGGGCCCGCAGTACGGCTACTACGACTACGATTATAAAAAGTACGCGCGGCGCTGAGTTCCCACATGCCGATAATAATAGTCCTTATCGCGCTGGCCGCCGCGGGCTGGCTGGGCTTCATGGCCGCCTCCGGCGCCCAGTACGCGCTCATAATGATGGTCGGCGCCCTGCTGGCCGGGGCGATAGCTTTCTTCCGCCCCAAGCTGAGCCTTGCCTTGCTGGTGTTCTCCATGCTGCTCTCGCCGGAACTAGGGTTTGGCAGCGTGGGCGGTGCCCGCACTCTGGTGCTGCGCTACGATGACGCCCTGCTGGTCATAATATTCCTGTCCTGGTTCGCCCGCACGGCAATTTTAAAAGAGAAGCCTTTTATTACCTCGACCCCGGCGCAGACTCCGGTGCTGCTCTATACTTCCCTCTGCGTGGTCTCCACGGCCTACGGCGTGATCCGCGGGGATATAGACGCGCAAAGATCGTTCTTTTACGTACTGAAGTACGTGGAATACTTCCTTCTGTATTTCATGACCGTCAATATCGTGGAATCGAAGGAGGATGTCAGGAAATATCTGCGGTACGGGTTCATAGTGGCGGTGCTGGTAACGTTTTACGCCTACTATTATTATTACAGTTCCGGCCCCGACGCGCGGGCCTCCGCCCCCTTCGAGGCCCCGATAGGCAACCCCAAGGATTCGGAGCCGGCATCGCTGGGAGGGTATTATCTTCTGGTCTTCGGGTTCCTTATGGCGCTGGTAACCGAAGCCGGAGGGTACCTGTTCCTTTTGGCCGCGGGTCTCCTTATTTTTATCTTCCCAGCTTTCCTGCTCACTTTTTCCAGAGCCTCATATATCGGTTTGGCGGTAATGGTCCCCGCCCTTTTATTCTTCACGAAAAAACGAAGGCTGATGTTCCTGGGTTTTATTTCCGCCGGGATGATAGCGGTGGCCATGACGCCCGGCATCTCCCATAAAGTCGTGGACCGGATAACCATGACATATTCCGGAGCTTACGCCACGCAGAGTTTCCAGGCGGGCGCGGCCGGGCAGGTTCGCCTGGAGGAATCGGCCGCCGCCAGGGTGTATTCAATAAAGCGCGTCATTTTTGAACAGCTGCCCCAGCATCCTATCATCGGCTGGGGCGTTACGGGCGTGGGCCTGGGCGACACCCAGTATGCCCTGGTGCTCGGGGAACTGGGGCTGGCGGGAGCCGTACTCTTTGTCTGGATGCTATACAGGCTTTTCTATACGGCTAAGGCCGTTTTTGCCGCGTATACCGACCCGCTGATACGGGCTTTGTCATTAGGGTTCATGCTTTCACTGATAGGCCTTATTTTTCAGTCGCTCGGCGTCAACACTTTCATCATCGTGCGGATAATGGAGCCGTTCTGGTTCATCGCGGCCCTTGTAACGGCTCTGTACCGCGGGATAGGAGAGAAAGAGCGGCCGGCGGGAGCGGCTCCTGGTCAATGGCAGCGGCCCATGGAATGACATACAGCGTATCGGAGAATATAATCAGGAACACCGTCTTCAACGCGGCAGGGCGTTTTTGGGGGATATTGGTAACGATATTCCTTACCCCGTACATACTGGGACATATCGGGATAGAGAGGTACGGGATCTGGGCGATAGTGGGCGTCCTCACGGGCTATTTCAGCCTTTTGGATTTCGGGATGGGGACGTCTTTCGTAAAGTATATCTCTGAATATTACGCTAAAAAAGATTACAAAAGCATAAATCAGGTGATCAGCACCGGCGCGGCTTTTTATGCTGTCTTTGCGGCAGTCGTGGTCCTGGTTGCCTTCCTGGCGATGCACCAGCTGCTGGCTCTTTTTAAAGTTCCGCAAGAGCTTGCCGGCGAAGTTTTTTTTGTGTTCAGGCTCGGAATTGTTCTCTTCGCCGTTTCTAATATCCTCAGCGCTTTTCAGGCGGTCCAGGGCGGTTTGCAGAGAATGGATATTTCCAATAAAATATCGATAGGCGCGTCGGTGCCTATGATACTCGGGACAGTATATTTTTTAGAGGCAGGATACGGGCTGCGCGGCTTGATGCTCAATAACGCCGTCATTCTGGCGGCTACCGGCGCCGCCAATGTAATAGCGGGGTTCCGGATATTCCCGGAATTGAGGCTAAGCCCCAGTCTCGTAACCAGGGGGATGTTCGGAAAGCTGTTGAATTTTGGTTTTAAAATGCAGTTCTCGAAGGTCGCGGACGCGGTCGTGTTCCAGACGGACAGGCTGCTGATCGGGCATTTCCTGGGCGTCGGCGAGGTGGGCGTATACCAGCTGGGCTCTTCGATCGCCTACCAGGTCAGGGCGGTGCCGCTGCTGCTGGTTTCGGCGATATTGCCCGCCGCTTCCGACCTGAACGCGAAACTGGAACACGACAGGCTGAAAATGCTGTACTTGAAAAGTTCAAAGTACCTGGTGCTGGCGAGTTTTCCCCTGATATTCTTTACAATGGCCGCGGCCCAGCTGGTCATGCGGACCTGGGTCGGGCCGGGCTATGAAAGGTCTGCGCTGGTGCTTCAGCTCCTGGCGGCGGGCTACCTGGCCAATCTCCTTTCCGGAGTCGGAACATCCGTGAGCGCGGCCATTGGGAAACCGGAGATCCAGATGTGGGCGGCTATTATCAGCGCGGTTTCAAATATCGTTTTAAGCGTGGCGCTGATCCTGTCGATAGGTTTCTTCGGAGTGGCGGTAGCCACGGACGTTTCTTTCATCCTTAGTACGGGCTACTTCTTCTTCAAACTGCATCGTCAAATGGGGCTGTCCACGAGGAAGATGGCAATGGAAATAGTTTCATTGCCGCTCTGTGCCGCTTTGCTCCCCGCGCTGGCTATAGCCGGCCTTCATTATTGGCTGAAGCCGGCCTTTATGTGCGCTGGAAGGCCGGGCAGCTTTGGGATCCTGGCAATGGAAGGGCTGGCCTTCGCGGGGATTTATCTGGCGGGAATAATTAAGGGCGGATATCTTGACGGCTATGACCGGGAGATGCTGCGCAAGGCCGTTCTTTATCTGAAGTCACGGACAGCGCCTTACGCTGGGTTATGACCAGGGCGGTGGTCAGCCACTACCACTTCACCAGTCACCTCCCGGCAAATGGTATGAAAGAAGGGTGGTTGAAGGGGATGTGTCCGGGTACGTGATGAACGCTGTTTTCTTAAAGGCGCAGAGCAGTGAAAGAAGCGCCGGAAATGAGGCTGCGGCCCGATTTTAAAATATGAAAAAAACATCCACCCGGGAAGGGGAAAATGTGCGGCCGGCGGCCGCCGGTTCCGCCTGCGCCGTTTCGGTCATAATAGTCAGCTGGAATGTGCGCGACCTCCTGCTGAGCTGCATTGACTCGGTTTGCAAAATGACCGCCGGCGGCGATTATGAAATTATAGTGGTCGACAATGCCTCTTCCGACGGTACGGCCGAGGCGGTAAAGACCAGATTTCCGGCGGTCAGGCTGATAGAAAGCCGGGAAAACCTGGGGTTCGCCAGGGGCTGCAATCTTGGAGCGGAAAAGGCCGGCGGCAGGTACTTCTTTTTCCTCAACCCGGACACAGAACTGAAGAAGGGAGCTCTTGATAATCTGCTCTCCTTCCTGGAATCCGGCAGGGAGGTGGCCGTGGCGGGGGCGAAGCTTTTGTGGCCGGACGGGTCATACCAGGATTCCTACCGAAGGTTCTTCGGCGTGCTGTTCTCAATATTGGAGGTCTTTGAGTTCCATTATTATTTTCCGAAGAACGGGGTCTATCTGCATTCGCTTTATGATCTGGAAGTGTTCAGAGAGCCGGCTGAGGTCGACTGGGTCGTGGGGGCCGCATTTGCCGTAAGAAGGGAGAGCTTTGAAAAAGCCGGCGGATTCGACGAAAAGATCTTCATGTACGCGGAGGACGCCGACCTGTGCCGCAGGATAGCCGGCGCGGGCGGGAAAATTTACTTTCTCCCCCAGGCCGAAGTGATCCATTATAAGGGAAAAAGCAGCGGGCTAAGCAATGTCAGAAGCGTGGATTACTACAAAAGCCTTTACTACTACCATTTAAAACATTCCGGGAGCCTGAAAGCCCTCTTGTTCCGGGCGGCCTTGTCGTTCTGGTCCGCGTTCTATGTTTTAGCGATCCTTTTAAAACTTCTGTTCCGCCGCGACGCGGAGAACGGCGGGGTAAAGATAAGTAACAAGCTTACTCTTTTAAAGTGGAGCCTTTTTAAATGGATATAGTCTTTCTGCCCGATAACGGGGACAATCCCTACCAGAAGATATTGAAGGACAGGCTGGCGCCCCTGGCGGCCAAAGTCGTTCCCGGTCCGGGGACCGCATTTCTGCCCGTAGTCGGTTCTTTGATCAAATACCGTCCCGATATCGTGCATCTTCACTGGACGAACCCCTACCTGCTCGGCAGGAATCTTCCGGTCAGTCTTATTAAATCTCTTTTTTTCATTTTTCAACTCGCGTGCTGCCGGATCTGGGGGGTCAAGATAGTCTGGACCATCCACAATATATACAACCACGAGAAATACCAGTACCGCCTGGAGATGTTCTTCAACCGGATAACCGCGCGATTAGCGGACGCGCTGATAACGCATAGCGCCGCCCATAAAAGAAATGTCAGGGACCTTTACGGGTTAAAGGACGATTCTAAGATCTTCGTGATCAACCAGGGGAACTACGTGTCCCTTTATGAAAACCTGGTTTCCCGGGAGGAAGCCAGGGCGCGGCTCGGTGTCGGGAAAGACGGGAAAGTTTTTTTATTTTTCGGGAATATCAGGCGCTACAAGGGAGTCTTCGAACTTGTAGAGGCTTTTAAAAGAACGGAAGGCGCGGACGTCAGGCTCCTGATTGCGGGGAGGCCTTATGACGAAGAAATAAAAGGAGACCTGGAGGACGTCGTAAAAGGGGATGCGAGGATAAAGATTTTTTTGCAATTCGTGCCGGACCGGGAAGTGCAGGTATACATGAACGCTTGCGACGCGGTAGTCCTGCCATATCTGGAAATAACGACCTCGGCGGTGCTGCTGCTGGCGCTTTCCTTCGGCAAGCCCGTAATAGCTCCCTCCCTGGGGTATATCAAGGAGATATTGGACCCTGAGGGGGGTATTATCTACGACTCCGGCGATCAGGAGGGCTTGCTTTTATCCCTAAGGAAAGCCCTGCGGTCCGATCTTACCGCTATGGGGCGGCACAATCTCGCCGGGGCCGCTAAATATACCTGGGACGACGCGGCCCGGAAAACCTATGCGGTTTACTCCTCGCTCTTGAAATGAACAGAAAGCACGTTTTATTCTTCTCGATCCTGGCGGCGGCTTTTTTCTGCCGCGTTTATTTTGCCGTTAATTTCCCTGTCACCCTGGACGAGGCCTGGTCGAACATGGTCGGGCTGATGCCGATGGAGGGGCTGGTCAAAGAAGTGAAGGCGGACATCCATCCCCCGCTGACGTATATTGCGCATAAGTTCTTTACGGCTTCCCAAACTGAGCTCGGAATAAGGTGGATATTCGCGCTCTTTAGCTTCCTGTCCATTTTTTATCTTACCCGGTTTATCAATGCCAATGTTACGACCTTGCTCCTGCTCGGGTTCAGCGCTTATTTGATCTCCGAGGGAGCTATAGCGCGAATGCACGCTTTTAGTCTTTTCTTCAGCTCTGCGGCGTGTTATTATTTCGCAAGGACTTTTGAGAGAGAAAAAGCCGCGGATTTTGCGCTTCTGGCCCTGTTTTCCGTTCTAGCGCTCTATAATTTTTATCCCTGCGGGGCGCTGGTCGCCGCATTTTTCGCGGTGTATCTGCTTTTTAGGAAGGAGTCGGTTTCAAGACCAAGATTTTACGCGTACACTTTTAGTTCGATAATATTATTTTCTCTACCCCTGGTCTATTTTTTCAATCCCTCGGTCACCGGCGGATTCGCCTCTGAAAAACTTATTAATATCCCGAGCGGAGCTATATTGGCCTATTTGCCCTACGCCTTCGCTTATTCGGAATATCTCCTGAAGTTCAACGAAATCCGCGGGATAAAAATAGTTTATTTTCTGTTTTTATGCGCCTTGGTCGTCCCGGTCCTTGTGAGGGGCGCCCGGAACAAGGACGGGGACCTGAGAGCGCGCCTGGCGGTCTGGCTGGCCTTGATCTCCCTGGGAATTGTTTTTGCGGTTTCATTAAAAATACCGAAAGTGCTGTTAAGCTCCAAATACGTAGCCTGGGAGTATCCGCTGTTCGCGTACATATTTATAAAAGGGCTTGAATCCTTTCCTGTGAAAATAAGAGGATTTTTGCTGTCGGCTCTTCTGGCGGTGAATTTCGCCTCGCTATATTCGGCTTTGAAATATAATCCTGAAAACTGGCGGGAAGTGGCCGCTTTCGTGGGGCGCAACGAAAAGGAAAAAGACCTGATATTGTTTGACGCCGGGCATATGAGATATCCGTTCAAATTCTATTATACGGGAAAAGGGAAAATGGAAGGCTTGCCGAAAGGAGCGCCGGAATTCAAACCGCAAGAGTATATGCGATATAATAGGATCTGGCTGGTATTGGCGCATAACTGGGGGAGAAGCGAAGTTTACCGGGAACTAATATCTAAAAGCTCGGCATTAGCGGGAGATTACGCGTTCGGGGAGATAAAGGTCTTACTGTTCGAACAGAACGGTTATAAAAATTCCCAGGCGGCCCGGCACTGAATATTATGCAGAAAATATCCGTAGTGATCGCGGTAAAGAACGAGGAAAAGAATATCCGCGCCTGCCTTGAGGCCGTGAAATGGGCGGACGAGATCGTCATTGTGGACGACTGCAGCTCCGACGGGACCGCGGCAATATGCCGTGAATATGCCGGCAAGGTGATAGTTACCGACTCCGGCGGGAATTTTCACAAGAACAAGAACCTGGGGCTGGCTAACGCCGCCGGCGACTGGCTGCTGAGCCTGGACGCGGACGAGGTCGTAAGCGCGGAGTTAAGAGATGAGATCTGTGCGCGGCTGGCCTCCGATACCGGCGGCGTGGACGGGTTCTATATCCCAAGGCATAATTATTTTCTCGGCCGGCGCATCACCGGTTGCGGCTGGGCTCCGGACTATATCATAAGGCTGTTTCGCAAGGGCGCGGCCCAATGGCCGCTGGACATCCACTATGTGCCGCGGCTGGCTGACGAAAGCCGGGCCGGCCGGCTGGAAAGCCCGCTTATTCATTACAGCTACAGATCTTTAGAGCAGTACTTCGAAAAGTTCAACAGGTACACCGCCCGGCTGGCCGGAGAGGCGCGGGCAAAGGGCGTCCGCGTCGGGGCATGGAACTTTATAACGCTTTTTTTTATCAAGCCGCTCTTCTGGTTCCTGCGCAAGTACCTGTTCCGGAAGGGGTTCATGGACGGTTTCCGCGGGTTATTCATCTCGCTCTCCTCCGGGCTGGTTATATTCGTCACTTACGCGAAATTGTGGGAAATGCAGGAAAATGAAAGATCATAGCGCCCCGATGAGGAAGAAGATCCTCTTTATAGACTCTCCGCTGGTTCCTACGCAGGGCGGCGGGCAGAAGAGCCTGCTGCTGCTCATGCGCGGCCTGCCGGCGGCGGACTACGCGGTGTCAGTAGCGGTACCGGAGGGCCCTGAAAGCGATTTCTGCCGCGACGCGCGCGCCGCCGGCCTGGCGCTGCACAAGGTCGCCGTCTCGTACCGGGCCGTCAGGGCGCTGCTGCGCGCCCAGGCCCCCGACCTGGTCCACTGCAACAGCGCCACCACCCGGCTGACTTTCCTGGCGGCGCTTAACGCCAGGCTTTCGGGGACGCCCTTTGTCTGGCATGTCCGCGTAATGGAACAGGCGGGGTGGAAGGACAGGGTGATAGCCGGGCTCAGCGGCCGGATAATCGCGATAAGCGGCGCGGTGGCGCGGCGGTTCGCGCATAGTCCCGCTAAAGTTAGGAAAGTTTACAACGCCGTGGACACCGCCGTATTCGCGCCCGGCCTCGGCAGCGGGGATCTGCGCGGTGAACTCGGCATAGCCCCCGGGGCCAGAGTCGTGGGGACTATCGGCCGCCTTGTGGAGCTCAAGGGGCACAGGACCTTTCTGCGCATGGCAGGAAAGATAGGCGAAAAGGCGGGCCGGTGCGTCTTTCTCGTGGTCGGTGCCGGTGAAGAAGTTTATACCCGGGAGCTGAAAGAATATTCCTCGCAGCTGGGTCTGGAAGACAGGGTGATATTTACCGGCCACCGGGAGGATATCCCCGCCCTGATCTCCCTGTGCGACGTTGTGGCGGCGCCTTCGGACGGTCTGGAGGCTTTCGGCCGTGTTCTTATAGAGGCTATGGCCTGCGGCAAGCCGGTGGTCGCCGGAGACGCGGGGGGGATGCCGGAAATAGTAGAGAACGGGGTGGATGGTTTTCTGGTCCCCTGCCGTGATGCCGACGCCTACGCAGCTGCGGTTTTAAGGCTGCTGGCCGACCCGGCGAGAGCGGCGGAGATGGGCCGCAACGGCCTGAAAAAGGCGCGCCGCTTCAACGTGGCCAACCACGTGAGCGGCGTCGAGAAGGTGTATGCCGAGCTTATAGGATGAATACAGAAAATCAGATCCCGGAATCGATGACCAGGCTGGATGTACCGGCCGCGGTGCTGCGCCTCCTGGCCGGTGAGCCTCCCGGCCGGCTGCTGGACGCGCCCTGCGGGCGCGGTTATCTTTCGCGCAAACTGGCGGACGCCGGCTTCAGCGTAAGCGCGCTGGACCTGGATGGGGAGGGTTTCCGGGCCGAGGGGATAGATTTTACGGCGGGAGATCTGAACGAGAAACTGCCTTACGGCGGCGCCTCGTTCGATTATGTCCTGTCGGTGGAGGGGATAGAGCATCTGCGCGGCACGGCCGCCCCGGTCGCCGAGTTCGCCAGGGTGCTGAAGCCGGGAGGCCTGCTGGTGCTGACCACGCCGAATACGAACAGCGCGCTGTCCCGCCTGAAGTTCCTGCTGTTCGGCAGTTTCTGTTATTTCGATTCCAGGGCCGGCTCCTCCGGGGAGGCGTGGATGGCCCAGCACCTCAACCCCGTCTGGGTACCCGGGCTCGAGGCGGCGCTGGAGCGCAACGGCCTGCGGGTGGAGACGCTGGCTGCCGAGAAGGAGCGTTTCGGCCTTCTGGCGCGCGGCGCGGCTTCGCTTGCCGGCGCGTTCAGCGGGCTGTTCAATAAAGCGCATAATCCGCGCCTGCAGAGCCCGGAACTGCTTTTTGGCGAGCACCTTATTCTCTCCGCCAGGAAGGCCGCCTAGATGGAAAAACTTACCGCCGCCCTGATAGTGAAGAACGAGGAAAAATTTATCCGGCAATGCCTGGAGAGCCTCAAATGGGCCGGGGAGATAATCATCTTGGACGGTTTCAGCACGGACAGGACCGTGGAAATATGCCGGGAGTATACGGAGAAGATCTTCCAACGCCCTTTCAGCGGCAGCTTCAACGAGGAGCGGCAGTTCCTGATTTCCAAGGCCGCCAACGACTGGGTGTTCATGGTGGACGCCGATATGCTGGTGCCTCCGGAGGCCGCGGAGGAAATACGGGCGGTATTATCTTCGAATGACGCGGCCGGGTATTCCGCCTTTAATTTCCGCGCGCTGACCATCTACCTGGGCAGGCCTATAAGGCGCTGCGGCTGGTTCGACCCGGAGTACACAAGGCTTTTTAACAGGAAGAAAGGTTCTTACGACACCCGGCTGAAATATATAGACAACTTCGTCCCGGCGGGCAGGACGGGGGTTATGAAGGAGCATTTAATTCACTATGGCTTCGAAACGGTGTCCGAACATATTACGCGCGTCGACCGGTATACGACGCTGAACGCGCAGGACCTGCTTATAAAAGGATTAAGGATAACTCCCGTCAATGCCCTTTGGTATTTATTCGCCAAGCCGGCCGCTGTTTTTATCTACAAATACTTTTACAGGCTGGGCTTCCTTGACGGGGCGCAAGGTTTCATGGTCTGCTCCATTTCGTCTTTCGTTTATCTTATCTCCTACTTTAAATTATGGGAATTAGGGCGGGCGGCGGGAATGCCCGCGAGGCCGGGCGCGTGAAATTGGCCATAGACTGCAGGGAATTCCATGAAGGGAGGATCACCGGCATAGGCCGTTATCTCGGCGATTTTATCTCCTTCGCCTCGCGCGAGCGGCGCGGCTGGGAGTTCGTGCTTTTCGGTTCGCAGCATACCCGCGTTCCGTTCCGGTTCGGGGAGAACGTAAAGATAGAAAATATCCATGAAGTGAATACGCAGATTTGGGACCAAGTCCTGCTTCCGGCGGCGCTGAAGCGCCTGAAATGTGATATTTATTTTTCACCTTATAATAAAACATGTCTTTTCTCTTCCGTGCCGTCGGTTATAGCGATACATGACCTGACCGGGCTGATATATCCCGGCTACGGGAGAGGCGCTTTCCTGGAACGGCAATTGGCGCGTCTTTACGCCGCGAAAGCGGCGGCGGTGCTGACCTTGTCCGGCAACTCGAAGAACGATATCGTCCGCCTCCTCGGGGTGGCGCCGGAAAAGATATCCGTCAGCGGCGCCGGGGTGGATGGAAAGCGTTTTTACAGGCGGGACGATTGCGCGTTCGTGACCCGGAAATACGGGATAGGGAAGCCGTATGTCCTTTATGTCGGCAATTCGAGACCGCATAAGAACCTCGCCGGCCTGCTCGGGGCCTGGTCCCTCCTTGACGGGGAGTTAAGGGACAGGTATTCGCTTGTGCTGGCGGGGGTGGGCGATTACAGATCCCCGCGCCCCGGTACAGGCGTGGCGATCGGCTCTGTTCCCGACGCAGATCTGCCTTTCCTTTACAGCGGGGCGGAATTGCTCGTTTCCCCTTCTTTTTACGAGGGGTTCGGTCTTCCGGCGCTGGAGGCCATGGCTTGCGGAACCCCGGTGGTCAGTTCCAACACCTCCTGCCTGCCGGAGGTGCTGGGAGACGCCTGCGCCTATTTCGACCCGCGCAAGCCGCGGGAGATAGCCGCCGCGGTGGCGGCGGTGCTGCGCGATCCCCCGCTGCGCCTGGAGCTTAGGAAAAAGGGGCTGGCCCGCGCGGCGCTTTATTCCCCTGAAAAGTCGGCCGCGGCGATAATCGGGGTCCTGGAATCGGTGATCAATTCCTCCGGAGGGGCGCTCTGATGTGCGGAATATGCGGCTTCGCTAATTACCGGAACGACGAACTGCTCAAAGGCATGGCCGCGAGGCTGGCTCACCGCGGGCCTGACGACGACGGCTTTTTTTCCGACGGAGAGAAGATCTCGCTCGGGATGCGGCGCCTGAAGATAATAGACCTGGCCACCGGCGCCCAGCCTATTTCCAACGAGGACGGCCTGGTAACCGTCGTCTTCAACGGCGAGATATACAATTTCAGGGAGCTGCGCGCCGAGCTGGAGGGCAAGGGCCACCGCTTCCGCACCAGAACCGACACCGAAGTTCTGGTCCACCTGTACGAGGAGTACGGCGCGGACCTCGCCCGCAGGCTGCGCGGCATGTTCGCTTTCGCTATCTGGGATTCCAGGAAGTCGGCGCTGCTGCTGGCCAGGGACCAGTTCGGGATCAAGCCTCTTTTTTATTCACTGATCGGGGACAAACTCTACTTCGCTTCGGAAATGAAGGCGCTGCTGCTGGCCGCGGATATAGGCACGGAGCTGGCCGCCGAGGCCGTAGACGCTTATTTCACCAATCTTTACATCCCCGCGCCCCTTACCGTTTACAAAGCCATCCGCAAACTGGAGCCGGCGCAGACGCTGTTGTTCTGCGGCGGTAAAGCGGAGCTGAAGACATACTGGCGCCTGCCGGAATTTGGCGCCTCTCCCGCCAAGACCTGGGGTGAGTACCTGGAGGCGGCGGACGGGCTGCTTTCCGCCAGCGTAGCGGAACAGCTCGTTTCCGACGTCCCGCTGGGGCTGCTGCTTTCCGGCGGGGTGGATTCCTCCGCGCTGCTGTATTATATGAGCCGTGCCGTCTTTGCGCCGGTGAAGACTTTCAGCGTAGGTTATGGCAGGAAGGACGCCAGTTTCAATGAAACCGCGCAGGCGCGCCTTGTCGCTGAGCATTTCCACTGCGACCACTGCGAAACCATACTGGAGCCGGACCCACGCGCGGTAATGGAGAAACTGGCCGCCACGTTCGACGAACCCTTCGCGGACGCGTCTGCCATCCCTACCTTCCTGGTAACTGGAGAGGCCAGGAAAAAAGTTACCGTGGCCCTGACCGGAGTCGGAGGCGACGAATTCTTCGGCGGCTACCCCAGGCATCTTGGTGCCAGGCTGATGCCGGCTTATCTGCGGCTGCCCGCGCCGCTGCGTGAAGGTTTCTGGTCGGCGGCCAGGCTGCTGAGCGAATCCCGTTCGGCGCGAAATCTGCCCGGCCGGGCAAAAAGATTCATCAGCGGCGGCCGCGGGGATCTGCGCGGGGCTTACGATTCCTGGATCTCTTATTTTAACCGGGAGGAACGGGGACGGCTATACGCCGCCGCCCATTCCGGCGCCGCCGGTTCCGCCCCAAGGCTGCCCGGGCGGCTGGGCTCCCCCGACGATATTTTCGGCTATGAGCTGAGGAATTACCTCTCCGACGACCTGTTGTGCCTGGCCGACAGGGTCTCCATGGCCAATTCCCTGGAACTGCGGGTGCCTTTTCTGGACGTCAGGCTGGCGGAGCTTATGGCTTCGGCGCCGCTGGCGCTGAAAACGCGCGGCTTCACCCTTAAGGCCATGCTCAAGACCATTATGGCCGGGCGCCTGCCGCCGGCCACGCTGGCCGGCCCGAAGCACGGTTTCCAGGTGCCATTGGCCAGGTGGTACGGGGAAGAGCTGAAAGATTTTACCCGCGAAGTTCTTAACGGCAATTCCCTTGAGAAGAACGGCTGGCTATCCCCCGGCTATATAGAGGGGATGCTGAAGGAGCACGAAAGCGGCAGGCGCAACCTTAACGACCAGATACACGCGGTGATGATGTTCGAACTTTGGCTGGCCAGGAATAAGAAACTGGCGGCCGGCGGGGTCAGCCTGGGCGTCAGGCCCGGCGCCGGTCCGCTTAACGTGCTGGTCTGCACGGACATAATACAGGAGGACGACGCCGGCGGGTCGGGCCGCGTGGCCTGGGAGACGGCCAAGCGCCTGGCGGCCATGGGCCACCGGCCGGTAGTGCTGACGAAGGGCGCCCGCAACAAGAAGGATTTCGAGATCTTCGAGGAAATAGAGGTTTACCGCTACCGCGGCAACCCGCTTAAACTGCGCGCCTTGCTGCGTGATATCCTCGCGCGCCACGGCCGCATAGACGTAATGGAACTTCACCATCCCTACACCGGCGGGCTCGCCCTGGCGGCGCTCAAGGGCGTGCCGGCGGTATACAATTTCCATTCGCCCTGGGGGGAGGAGTACGCCATAAGGTGCCGCGACCTCGGCAAGGGGCCATTGCGCCGGTTGTTAGGCGCGGGCATGAGGAAATTCCTGGAGCGGCGGGTCCTTAAGGCTTCCAGTGTCATATTGAACGCCAGCAGGTTTATGGCCGAAAATCTGAAAGCCGCGCACGGCCTGGACTCGCGGCTGGTCCCGCTGGGGGTGGACCTGGATAAATTCCGCCCCGAGGCCGATACCGGGGAACTGCGGGAAAGGCTCGGCCTGCCTGCCGGGGCTTTCATGGTATTCACGGTCAGGAACCTGGCCAGCCGCATGGGTCTTGAAAACCTGGTGGAGGCCGCCGCGTCGGTGGTCAAGGAGCGTCCGGACGCGTTCTTTGTTATCGGCGGCAGCGGTTATCTGCGCGGCAAACTGGAGGCCATGATAAAGTCGGCCGGGCTCTCCGGCAGCGTGCGCCTCGCGGGCTATATCCCGGAAAGCGACCTGGCCGCGCATTACCAGTGCGCCGATCTTTTTATCCTGCCCACGCGGCTGCTGGAAGGGTTCGGGCTTGTGACGCTGGAGGCCCTCGCCTGCGGCACCCCGGTGTTGGCCACTCCAGTAGCCGCCAATCCGGAAATACTGGACCGGCTGGACCCGGGGATGCTGCTGGCGGATTCTTCACCGGCCGGGATAGCCGCCGGGATACTTTCATTCATGCCGCGCTATGAGGAAAACCGCGCGGCCATGCGCCTTGCCTGCCGTAAATTCGTGGAAGAGGGCTATTCCTGGGCCAAATACGCGAGGAGCGTGGAGCAGGCACTGCTGGACGCCGTTGCTGCGGGGAGGCGCGGGTGATGACGGGAAAGGAATTATGCCCCATATGCGGCGGGCCTCTCGCCATTAAATATGCCGGCTTGCCGGAATGCGGCCGCTGCGGGCTGGCGTTCAGGGCGGGGAGATATTCCGGGGAGCCGGCTTATGAGCCGGGTCTTGAAGACGCTATTTACAGCGGGGCAAAAACTGTATTGTTCCGCGGGGCTCTGGATTTCCTGGGCGCGGCGGCACCGCGCGGCGGACGCCTGCTCGATATCGGCTGCGCCGGCGGCGAACTGCTTAAGGCCGCCGCGGCGCGCGGCTGGCTGGCGGAGGGGATCGAACTTGATCCGGCCCTGGCGGCGAAGGCCCTGGCGCTGGGCTTCAAGGTTTACCCAAGGCCGGTGGAAGAGGCCGGGCTGGAGACCGGCGCTTACGACGCCGTCACGGTATTCGAGGTTTTTTGCGTAATGGACAAACCGGCGGCGGCCGCCGCCGAAATTTACAGGCTGCTTAAGCCCGGTGGCATTGTATATATAAGGGATTTTAACGCGGCCTTCCACCTGCCGCTTTACCGCCTTGAACTGGCCGGGTTCTTCGGCTTCCTCGGGGCCAGCCCTTCCGTGCTGCATAATTTTAATTTCAGGGCGGGTACCCTGAGGCTTATGCTGGAACGCGCCGGTTTGCGCGATATAGTGATACGCAACTCCAGACCGACGGAGGGAGATCCCTACGGTACCGGCGGGCGCCTGGGGGTATTTCTCGCCGTGGCGCTGAAAATCCTATACTATACGCTGGCGCAGGCGCTGTGGTTCGTCACCTTCGGGCGCGTTTGCGCCGGTTCATCGCTGATAGTTACCGCACGTAAATGGCCGTCTGACGGGCATAGCCCCTGATACGGCACGTACATAGTAATGAAAGCCGCTATACATCAACTCCAATACTGGCCTGGCCTGCGCTTCTTCTCAAAAATGCGCGCCGCGGACCTGTTCATCTGCCTTGACGACGTGCAGTTCGAGAAGCGTGAGTTCCAGAACCGCAACCGTATACGCACCGCGCGCGGCTGGCAGTACCTGACCGCGCCGGTCATATCCAAGGGCCGCTTCTCGCAGAAGATAAACGAGGTGGAGCTGGACAACAGCGCCGGGTGGCGCGCCGACCACCTGCGCGCGATAAAGCTCAACTACGCGCGCGCCCCTTTCTTTAAGGAGCATCTGCCGGGCCTGGAGGCGCTCTACTCCAGGGATTACCGGCTGCTGTCGGACCTGGCCCTGTCCACCATGGATTTTTTAAAAGACGGTTTCGCCATAAAGACGCCGGTGAAGTTCTCCTCCGAGTTCAAGGTTGAGGAGGCTTCCAGCGCCAGGCTGGCCAGGCTCTGCGCGGCGGCCGGCGCGGACGAGTACCTGTCCGGCGCGGGGGCCAAGGCGTACCTGGACCCGGGGGTCTTCAGCTTCGCCGGGATAAAGGTCTTGTGGCAGGACTTCGCGCCGCGCCAGTACCGTCAGGCTTTCCCCGGTTTCGAGCCGGACATGTCGGCCCTGGACCTTCTGCTTAATTGCGGTCCGGCCGCAGGTGACTATTTATGAACCCTTATATAGCGGCGGCCGTGGCCGAGATGGACAAAATTGCGGTTTCGAGGCTGGAATACCCCGACGATCCGGCCCTGGACCCGGCCTCCTGCCGTTTTGTGGCCGCTTTCGCGCGGGCCCTCGGGGCGCGGCGCGTGCTCGAATTCGGTTCCGGTTTTTCCACGCTGATGCTGGCGCGCGAGATAGAAGCGCAGGAGAACAACTACCTGCTCTCCATAGACGACTCGCGGCAATATTCAGAGCTCGCCCGCGAGGCTCTCGACAGTTCCGGCTGCCAGGCCAAAGTTGAATTCCGGGTGGCGCCGCTGAAGCCGAAATTATACGGCCCGCGCCTGCTGCTTTCTCACCGTCTGGCCCCTGGCCTCCTGGAGGCCATGGGTCCTTTCGACCTGGTGCTGATAGACACGCCGCACCATAACTTCGGGCGGGAGGCGGTTTTTTACGACGCTTTCCGCGCGGTCTCGCCGGGCGGCTACGTAGTGATCGCGGACGCCAACCGCGAGGCCGAAGGGAATCTCTACGTGCGCAGCTGGATGTCCGCCTTCGAGGGCGCCATAGACCCGGTACTCCTTGAGGGTATAGGCGGCGGGCTCAGCGTGATAGAGAAGGTATCGGAAGCGGCGCCCAGATATCCCGGCAAGGGCGCGCTGGCCGCCTCGCTCAGAACGATATTCAGCTATGGCCTCCGGGCGCTGCGTCCCGCGCGGTGATCCGAATATCGCCGGCCCGGACCGGTACGGATATAAATAAAAAAATCCCCGCCTTCAAGCGGGGATTTTTTTACGGGGCCGGCGGCTTCTAGTCCGCCGGCGCGGGACGGATATCGGTATTGACTTCCGGGACCTGTACGCTTTTTATGGTGAAATCGGCGGGGAGGTATATGAAGTCTCCGGTTATAAGTCCCTGGTGGGGATGGGTGACGACATTGGTCAGCGGATAGGTGGGCTCTGGCCGGCCCGGGAAATTGGGTTTTAAGGCGATGAATTGTTCCCAGGGGGTCAGCGGCCAGCCGGCGCCGGTCTCATAGCTGTTATCGGTGGGGTTCAGGCCGACCTGCTCGTAAATGTATTCCGTATAGCCGACGCAGTCGAACGACACGGGGCCTTTCTGCGTTAAATGGGTGTTGTTGTAGCGCAGGCCCAGGCCGCCCAGTTTGTAGCCCAGATCCACCAGCTGCTTGCGCTGGACGGGGGTGGGTTTTACCGGGGTGGTGCGGTTGCCGTAGTAGGGATAGAAGAAGTGATGGGTAAAATGATACCAGGAGCGGATATTGCGCACGCCGCCGGGGGTGAAGTAGTTGGGGATGCAGTCCGTTACAAGGATATTGATCCTGCCGTTGTTCACTTCGGTGCCCAGGAAGAGTCCCGAGTGGCCCACCGGGAGGTCGGGGCTGACCCAGCCGGCCATGCTGCCGAGCATGCCGCCAGTGTAGACTATGTCGCCTTTTTCTATGCCGGTGTGTCTGGAGCGGGCCAGATTGGTTATACTGGAGGGATAGCCTATCTTCTCGAGCATCTCGAAAGCTACCGCGCGCACCGGTTCTGTTTCTTCCGTGGAGGCGGCTACTTTAAGGAGAAAGGGTCCCGCCTTTCCGTCGCCCTTGCTGATCTTGCCCATGCTTATGATCAGGTTCACCCTGAGGACGTCGTCCGATTCGGAATAGAATTCCGACAATTTTGACATCAGCTTGGGGTCGCCTATTTCGCCCAGCGCCCAGATGGAGTCTATGGCCTTCAGGCGGGCCTTGATATCGTCCTCATACGGGCCGCGGGCCGCCGCCAGGTATTTTTCCACGTTGCCCAGCAGGGCCCTGGACAGAAAGTCCAGCGACATCCGGCTGCCGGAGGCGATATTCCTGACTTCGGCTGTCTTGACCGGGTCCTGGAGTTTGATGAGAAAATCGTCCGCCTCGGTCGAGGCATAGGCTGAAATAGAAGAAAGTAGTATTGTTGCGCTAAGGGGAAGTGTTTTGAGAGTCCAGTTCATTAGCATTTCCTTGGCTCGCTGTATATACAGTTTAACATGGAAGCGGCCGCAGCGGCAAGGCCGTTCGGCCCTGGAGCGCGGGGCCGGATATCCTATGCCCGGCTGGGACCTTTGGCCCGCGGTTCAATTGGTTTTCCTCCTCAGCGTAATTACCGGGATCTCGGCCGGGGCCAGCCAGCGCAGCGGGGGGCCCCAGGTGCCCGCGCCGGAGGTGACGTAGAAAGCGCTGCCCTTTATGCGGTACAGCCCGTAAAAATATTTATAGGCGAGCCGCGTGAAGACGCTGAAAGGAAAGATCTGGCCGCGGTGGGTGTGGCCGGAAAGGGCCAGGTAATCGCCGGTTTCGGCTATTTCTTTATAATAGAGCGGCTGGTGGGTCATGATCACGGTGAATTTACCGTCCCGGTTCTTCTCCAGCAGGGCCGTGACTTCCCCGGCTGAAATATTCTCGGTATGTATGTCGCCCAGCCCTATGAGTTTAATGTCCTTCAGGTCCAGGGCCTCGTTCTTAAGAAGTTTGATGCCGAAATCGCGGTAGCAGTCCATGGCCTTGTCCAGGCCGTAATAGTATTCATGGTTGCCGAGCGCGCCGTAAGTGCCAAGGCGGCTTTTCAGTCTTAGCGCCGCTTCGCCCAGGTCTTCCCTGCAGGTCAGGCCCGGGTCCACCAGGTCACCGGTTATCAGTACTATGTCGGGTCTGGCGGCGTTGACGCGCTCCACTATGCCGTTGAACTGGCGCAGTTTCCAGCCGGAGTCCACGTGCATGTCCGAGATCTGGGCTATCCGGAAGCCTTCCAGCGGGGCCGGCAGGTCTTTTACCGCCACGGGTATTTCATTTATGTCCGGGGTCCTGAGGCCGCCGTAGAGCGCCAAGGCCAGTATGACGGCCAGCGCGGCCAGGGTCAGCGGCGGCAGTTGGGGAGGGAACGCCCGCTGTCCGGCGCGGCGCAGGAGGAAGCCGGCGAGGTCGGAGGCCAGGAATATAAAGGCCGCTATAAGTATGACGCCCATCCAGGCATACCCCGCCGCGTACAGGGCTTCCAGGACGGGGTTATGGAATTGCCGTTTAAGGTACATGGTGAAGGGCGAGAGGAAAGCGGCGGCCAGCAGGGCCAGGCGCAGCCGGGAGGCCGCGGCGGGGGAGAGGGTGAAACTTTTAGAGAGCCAGCGCGCGGCGTAGAAGTGCTGGCCTATGTAGAAGGCGATAAGGGCGAGAAAAACCGGCAAAAAGTGGTGTTGTTTCATGGCCGTCCGTGCTTAATTATATAATTAAGACGATGAACATTACTCCACTGGGCGCCATCTGGCTGACGGTCTGCATAAATTCCTTCATTCCGATACTGGGCTTTTTCGCCGCCGGCGGGATTGGCGCTGGGTTTCGCCTGCTTCGCCCCCTGGGCTTTTCGGAATAACATTTTCCGGGTTTACTTCAGGAGGGACCTTTGGCCGCGGCTTTTTGCCATCGGCCTTTTCGGCAGCGCGCTGCCCATGGCGGCCATGGTGATGGCGCTCAAATATACAGGCCTACCAGGTGACGGGCCTGCTGCTGGCGCTGGTCGGCGCCTACTGGGTGACGCTGCTGGTTAAAAAGCAGGACAAAAAAACCGGCGCTGCGGGGCGCTTGCGGGCGGGTTAACGGGACAGTATCTTCCTGGCTTCGGCCACCTGCGTTTTCCACTGGGGATAGTCGAAACGGTCGCCTACGCCCGATACCCATTTCGCCCAGGGGAGCTCGCCTTCCCTCACCAGCAGAAAATAGCTTTTCATCAAATGCGCGTTGGCCGTCAGCCGCGCCGGCGCCTGGCTTATGGCCCGGTCCAGTTCTTTCAGCACCTCGCCGGAGACGCGCGGGTCGGCGGCGTAAGCGCCCAGATAGTTGAAGTCGGGTTCGTTCGGCCGCAGGTAGCGGAAGCCCAGCCTGTCCGCCAGTTTGCCCTCGGCGCGGCCATTGTGAGCGTATATCAGGCCGCCGTCGTCGAAATAAAGGCAGCGCCAGGCCGGGTCCTGGTCCAGATAAAGCAGCCGGCTGTCCTTGCGCTGCTGGAACACCAGGTAATCGTATTTGTACTCCCTGTCCAGGTCCTCGAAGCCGTCCTTCATGGATATCCTGGCTATGCGGTGCATCAGTTCCGCCCCGTACTCCAGGTTCCTTCCGTCTATAAATATTTGGCGTTCCGGGGCCAGCCGCCATATCATGTAACCGCCAATGACATAGTCGTTGTACATGCGCCCGCGCATATTGTGGCGGACGATGAAATCGCAGGTTCCGGCCAGCCATTCCTTGGTTATCGGGTCCGGCGAGGCGGGCTCGGGGCGCACCAGCCTTACCAGCGGGGAATGGCCGAACACCAGCCAGAGCAGCAGCGGGATCGTCAGCATGCCGCAGAGCCGCTTTCTCCCGCGGCAGAGGGCGACCGCCGCTGCCAGCAGGTCCGGGCAGGTTATAAAAAAAGCCACAGGGACGTTGCGGACGCTCCTGAAACCGAAGAAAAAACCGAAAAGCCCCGCCAGGATCAGGGCCGTGTAGCGGCGCGGTTTAGGGAGAGCGAAAGAGGCCGCCGTCAGCAGTGCCAGATACGCGGCGAACAGATAGAACTGCGGCGCCGACGGCGAAAGCGGCTGCCATTCCAGAACCCAGCGCTGGGCGGGGTTGAACCAGGTGGCCGCCAGGATGACGTAGATCTTGTACGTGTTCGGGTTTATCAGCGAGACCGCCACCGAGGCCATCATTATCAGGACCATTTCCCTCGCCGTCTTGCGGTCGCCGTCGATGAAGTGGCCGGCCGCGTAGGCGGCCAGGATCAGCGGCCCCAGTACCGAGGCGCCGCCGTGCAGATTGGCCCACAGCAGGTGTATCACCACTATGGCGGCGGCCGTGGGCAGCCTTCGGCGATCATAATGTGTAAGGAGTACCCGGCAGGTCAGGGCGAAGAAATAGGTGAAGAGCTGCGGCCGCTCCATTATGCCGGTGCTGGCGAAAGAGAGCCCGAAAAGCAGTATCGCCCCAGCCGGGACGGCCGCCGGCGCGCCGATGGCGAACAGCACGCCGAACAGGAGCGCCGTCATTATCTCGCGGTAGGCGAATATGCCGAGGGCCCCGAAGGCGCTCCAGATCTTATAGAAGACCGCCTGGGACAGCCACTCGAAGGTTATCCAGGTGTGGCCGTGTATGACGTAGGAGAATATGTCCGTCTTGGGGACCGTGCCGGTGTCGCATATGTGCTTGCCGGTCTTGAGATGCCACCAGATATCGGGGTCTTCCAGCGGGTAGGCCGTGGCGATGAAAACGCTGGCCAGGACGAAACAGCCGAGGAAGAAGACGGCCGCCGGCTGTCGGCTTATCTCCAGTATGCGCAGCCATAGGTCCGGTCCGGCCGGCTTCAACGGGACCGGGGCCGTCGGCGCGTGTATGCGTTTTTTTTTCATGCCTGACGTCAATTATATAATTTAGACGACGAATACTCCCCATCGGGCGCCAGCTGATCGCCCGCATGAATTCATTCGTTCCGGCGCCGGGGGCCGCGTTCTTAAGGGGTATTTACGCTTGCGTGGCGGCCAGCCCGGGCGCGGCCCGCACGGCGCGCCCCGGCACCATGGAGGCGTTCCAGAGGCCTTCGGCCCTTGCCACGTAGGCCGCGGCGCTGATGTCCCCGAATACGTTTACCGTGGTGCGGCTCATATCCAGCACACGGTCCACGCCCAGCACTATGGCTATACCTTCGCCGGGGACACCGAACATGGCCAGTATTCCCACCAGCAGCGGTATGGACCCGCCAGGCACGCCGGCGGCGCCCACGGCGGTTATCACCGCCATCACTATCACCACGCCCATCTGCCCCAGGGTCAGGTCTATGCCGAACACCTGGCAGAGGAAGATGACCGTTATGCCCTCGAAGATGGATGTCCCGTTCATGCACATCGTGGAGCCCAGCGGCAGGACAAAACCGGCTATGTGGGGCGGCACGCCCAGCCCCTCTTCGGCGGCGTTCATCGCGGCCGGCAGCGTGGCCGAGCTGGAACTGGTGGAGAAGGCGGTGACCAGGGCGGAGCGAACGCGGCTGAAGAATAAGGACGGCGCAAGGCCGACCGCGAGGCGCAGCACCAGGGACATGTTGACGGCGGCGTGGAACAGCAGCGCCCCCAGCACCACCAGCACGTAGCCGCCCAGCGGCCGCAGCAGCGCGAAGCCGAAGCGGGAGGTGACGCCGAAGATAAGAGCGCAAACTCCAAGCGGGGCCAGTTTCATGGCCATGCCCACTATGGCTATTACCGCGCAGTTGAGCGATTCCAGCAGGTCCGTCATCGGCCGCGCCTTGGCCGCGGGGATAAGGGTGAGGGCCGCGCCGAACATGAGCCCGAAGAAAATAACACCCAGCATGTCGCCGTCCGCGGCCGACTTTACCGGGTTGCGCGTGACGATATTGACGAAGGTCCCGATCCCAAAGCCCTCGGCCCGCGACAGGCCTATCTTGGCGGAGGCGTCGCCGGCGTAGGTTTCCATCAGGCCGGCCTTCACCTCCTGGGCAAGACCGCTGCCGGGCTTCAGTACGTTCACGAAAACCAGCCCCGTGGCCGCGGCCAGGAAGGTCGTGACCAGGAAATAACCTATGGCCCTGCCCCCGACGCGCCCCACGCGGCGCAGGTCGCCCAGGCCGGCCACGCCCAGCGCTATAGAGGCGAAAACCAGCGGCATCACTATCATGAAAAGCAGCCGCAGGAATATCTGCCCGGCCGGTCCGGCGACGTAGTGGTTGGTCCACTCCACAAGAGGGTGCTTCCCGCCCAGCTGGGTATTGGCGATGATCCCCAGCGCGGCCCCGATGAAAAGGCCCGATAGTATCTTTGTGTGCAGCTTCGGCCCTCTTTTCTTGTCGTCCATAGGTCTTATCCTTCGCGGCCGGCGGCGGCGCGGCGCGTTGGGCGGCCGCCACGCACATCAGAAGCGCCGCCCGCGCCGTCATGACCGAATTTATAATATTGGGGACAGGTCTTGATCACGGACCCCTTTCCCCGCCCAAAGTTCAGAGGTCTATCCGGAGGCCGTCGAAAGCCGCGAAGCAGTCTATCTTTCCACCGGCCCTGCCGGCGAGTTCCCGGCAGTATGCCTCGTTCTCGTCCATAACGTCGTCGGTGTGTTCCGGGTCGTGATGGTAAAGGGCCAGGCGCTTTATGCCGGCGTCGGCCGCGAACCGCACTACATCGTCGTACGTGCTGTGCCCCCACCCTTTACGGGAGGAATATTCCTGCTCCGTGTACTGGGCCTCGCGGATGAGGAGGTCGCTTCCCCGCGCGAAGCCGGCGACGGCGGCGTCCAGGCGGCGCGACATCGCGCTGCCCCCGTCCAGCCTGCCGAAATCCTCGTGGTCGCTCAGGTAGGTGATCACCCTCCCCTGCGTTTCGATACGGAAGCCTATGCAGACCCCCGGGTGGTTCAGGTAGTGGAAAGAGATCTTCGCCACGCCTATGTCCACCGTCCCGTCCAGCTCCACAAAACTCAGTTTGCAGGCCAGGCTTGAAAGCGGCACCGGGAAATAGTCCAAGGCCATCGAGTCGCCGAATATGGTGCGCAGGCTGCTGTGCGCCCCGCGTACGCTGTAAACGTTAAAGGTGTTTCCCGGATCGTAAAGGGGGGTAAAGAACGGGAACCCCTGTATGTGGTCCCAGTGCGTGTGCCCCACGAAGATATGGCCTTCTATGGGGCGGCCGGCGAATTCCCGCGCGAGCGAGCCGCCGAGCTCGCGCAGACCGGTCCCGCAATCCAGTATAAGCGGGACGTTCCCTATCCGGACCTCGGCGCAGGAGGTGTTGCCGCCGTATTTCACGGTTTTGATCCCGCCCGTGGGGCAGGAGCCGCGCGTGCCCCAGAAACGCACGTATACCGGCAGCGGGTCTTTTGGCCTGGCCCCGGTGAAAATACGCGAGGAGATCCCCGCCGGGTCGGGGTTATCCGGCGCGGAGCGCGTCGGGGGCCGGCTGGCCGCGCCCGCGGAAAGAAGTTTTCTGGTTTTGTCAGCCAGGTCGGCCGCTGAATAAGGCTTTACGATATATTCGTCCGCCCCGGCCGCCAAGGCCTGGGCCTTGTCGGTGGCGAAAGACTTGCAGGATACCACTATCACCTTTACGCCGCTTATCCCTTCCGGGCCCTTGAGGCGCTTGCATAGTTCGTAGCCATGCATGCGCGGCATCATCAGGTCCGTGATCACCAGGTCCGGGCGCCAGGCAAGCGCCTTTTCCCAGCCGGCCAGGCCGTCCTCGGCCTCCGCCACTTCGTACTCGTCGCAAAGAATATCTACGACCATGCGCCTGATGCTCATGTCGTCATCTACCACAAGTACGCGTTTTTTTGATTCACCCATTATTCAGATTCTACAGAAATGCGCCGGTAGTTTCAAGGCGCGGCCGGCTTAACCTTTTATCACTATCAGCGGCCTGAACCTGGCTACGCGGCTGGCGATACCGGCCTGCGCCACCACGCGCACCACCGCGTCCACGTCCTTGTACGCTTCCGGCATTTCCTCGGCCAGGGTTTCCCGCCCCGTGGAATAGACCAGAACGCCGGCCGAAAGAAGCTCCTGGCTTATGTCGCGGCCGCGCGCGCGCCGGACGGCGTCGTGGCGCGACATCACGCGCCCGGCCCCGTGGCAGGCCGAGCCGAAAGTCTCGCTCATGGCCCCGGCGGCGCCGGCCAGCAGGTAGGAGGCCCGGCCCATGTCCCCCGGGATGATAACGGGTTGGCCTACGGCGGCGTAGGCCGGGGGCAGTTCGGCGTGGCCAGGGCCGAAGGCGCGCGTGGCCCCTTTGCGGTGTACCACCACTTTTACTTTTTTACCGCCTATCTCATGCTCTTCCAGTTTGGCGATGTTGTGGGCCACGTCGTAAACCAGTTTCATGGCCAGGGCGTTCTCGCCCAGGCCGAGGGCGTTGCCGAAGGCTTCCCTGACCAGGCCCGTAAGCGCCTGGCGGTTGGCCCAGGCGTAATTGGCCGCGGCCTGCATGGCCCCGAAGTAATCCTGGCCTTCCGTGCTCCTGAAGGGCGCGGCGGCCAGTTGGCGGTCGGCCAGGGCTATCCCGTAGCGGCTGGCCGCGTTGCGCATCACTTCTATAAAATCCGTGCAGACCTGGTGGCCGAAACCGCGCGACCCGGTATGCAGCATTACCGTGATCTGGCCTTTAAACAGCCCGAACGCCCGCGCGGCCGCCTCGTCGTAGATGTCGGTCACTTCCTGCACTTCAAGAAAGTGGTTGCCGGAGCCCAGCGTGCCCAGCTGGCCGCGCCCACGTTCCAGCGCGCGGGCGCTTACCGCGTGGGGGTTGGCGCCTTCCATGGCGCCGCCGGATTCTGAATGTATCAGGTCTTCGGGCCGGCCGAGGCCGCGTTCCACAGCCCAGGCCGCGCCCTTTATCAAAGGAGCTTCCTGGGCGCGTTTCTCCAGTCTAAGGCCGCCGCCGGCGCCGAGGCCGGCGGGGATGGCGGAATACAGGGCGGCCGCGAGCGCCTCCAGCCTGCCCTCCAGGCCCGGCAGGTCGAGCCCAGTGGCCAACAGCCGCACGCCGCAATTTATGTCGTAGCCCACGCCCCCGGGCGAAATAACCCCGCTTTCCGCGTCGAAGGCCGCCACGCCGCCTATGGGAAAGCCGTAACCAGTGTGTATGTCCGGCATGGCCAGGACGTTGCCGGCAAGGCCGGGGAGGGTAGTGATATTGGCGGCCTGGTCCATGGCGCCGGGTTCTATCAGCGCCTCCAGGCTGGCGTCGGCGTAAATAATGGCGGAAGTGTTCATCCCCTGCTTGTAGGAAGGGAGTATTTCCAGGCGGCAGGGATCCAGGCGGCGGATATTAGGGATTTTCATATCTCAAGAACGTCGCGCGTGCCTGACAGTGTGCGGTGGATGTCTGCGGCTAAAGCCGGCCTACTGCTCGTCCCAGCGCTTGCCTTTGGAATCTTCATGGGTGCAGTTGATCAGCAGGGTGCCGTAAGAGGGGGAATCCGGGTCGTTAACGTAAGCCCAGCCGCCGGTGTCGGTTATGGCGGCGGCGGTGCTGGCGCCCACGCTTACATGGCGGTTCTCAGGGTGCACGGTGCCCGGCAGTTTCACTACCGGCAGGTTGTCTATGTAGCGTTTGGCCTCCGTCAGACAAGAGAGATCGTCCGTGGGGAAAGCCGAGTTGTCGCCGTAGTAGATGCCGATGGCGGAGCGGACGGAGCCGGCGGCGCCGCGCGTGGCGCCTTCGCGGCTGCGGTCCAGTACGCCGCCGAAACGGGTCATGGCCACGCCCGCCAGTATGCTGATTATCGTCACCACTATCATCAGCTCCAACAGAGTAAAACCGCGTCTGTTCGTGGGCATACTATTTTCTTCCTTTGCGGGCCGCGGTTTTCTTCGGCTGCTCGCCGCGTATCAGCGCCGCCAGATCCTGGTAGCCGCTGGAGACGGCTACATCGGCCGCCGTCTGGCCGGCCGAGTTGGTCTTGAACGGGCTAACGCCCAGCTCCAGCAGCGCTTTCACGGTTTCCGCGCGGCCGCGGTTGGCGGCCATCATCAGCGCGGTGTTGCCGTTGCTGTCCTTGAATTCCATGTTGGCGCCGCCCGCCGCTAGCGCGCGCACCACTTCCGTCCGGCCCTGCATGGCCGCCCACATCAGCGGCGGCCAGCCCAGGCGGTCCAGCGCCTCGGTCCTGGCCCCGGCGCTTAAAAGGAAACGCACGGTTTCAATGCGGCTCCAGCGGGAGGCTATGTGCAGGGCGGTTTCACCTTTTAAATTTCGGGCGTCTATCTTGCCGCCGCGCGAGGCGAGCAGCCGTATGATCTCCACATTGTCCTTGGCCGCGGCCCACATCAGCGGGGTCCAGCCGGACTGGTCGGCTATATTGGGGTCTATGCCGGAGTCCAGCAGCTTGCGCATGCTGCCGACGTAGGAGTTCTTAGCCGCCTTGATCATGCGGTCCCGCGGGGGGCCGATAGGAACGTTGCAGCCGGCGTTAAACGCGGCCGCGCCCATACATATAAATAAAATAGCCAGTTTTCCCCTAACCATAACCTAACTATATAAATATTGGGCGGCGCGGACAATAGCCCGCTTAACGGGGCCGCGGCTGACGCAGGTCCCGAAAAAAGTCCCCGCCTTTGTCGTCCACCAGTATGAAGGCGGGGAAATCCTGTACTTCCACCTCCCAGACCGCCTCCATGCCGAGTTCCGGGTAATCCAGTGTTTCAACTTTTTTTATATTCCTCTCCGCGAGCAGGGCCGCGGGGCCGCCCGGCGAGCCCAGGTAAAAACCGCCGTATTTTTTACAGGCGTCGGTGACGGCCCCCGAGCGGTCGCCCTTGGCTATCATCACCATGGACGCCCCGCGCGACTGCAGGAGGTCCACATAAGAGTCCATGCGTCCGGCCGTAGTCGGCCCGAACGAGCCGGACGGTTTGCCCGCCGGCCGCTTGGCCGGGCCCGCGTAGTAGACCGGATGTTTCTTGAGGTATTCAGGCAAGTCTTTGCCCGAGTCCAGGAGTTCCTTGAATTTGGCGTGGGCCAGATCCCTGGCCACCACCAGGCGGCCGTTCAGGGAGAGGCGGGTGCCCACGGGGTGCTTGGAAAGCTGCGCGAGGATTTCCGGCATCGGCCGGTTCAGGTCGACGCTGACGCAGGCGGAGCAGGAGGTGAATTTTGCGTGTATATCTTTCGGGATAAGCCGGCCCGGGTCGCGGTCCAGTTCCTCCAGCCACAGCCCGTCTTTGTCTATACGGGCCAGGATATTGCGGTCGGCCGAGCAGGATACGCCCATGCCTATGGGCGCGGAGGCCCCGTGGCGGGGCAGGCGCACTACGCGCACGTCGTGGGCGAAATACCTGCCGCCGAACTGGGCGCCGTAGCCCAGCCCGCGGGCCGCTTCCAGCAGCTCCGCCTCAAGTCCCTTGTCCCTGAAGGCCCGGCCGGTACCGCCGGGAGCGTCGGGCAAAGCGTCGAGGTAACCGGTAGAGGCCAGTTTTACGGTCTTAAGGCACATCTCGGCCGAGGTGCCGCCTATTACGAAAACTATGTGGTAGGGGGGGCAGGCCGCCGTGCCCAGGGAGCGCATTTTATCCACCAGGAAAGATTTCAGTTTTTCCGGGGTGAGGGTGGCCTTAGTTTCCTGGTAGAGCATGGTCTTGTTGGCCGAACCGCCGCCCTTGGCGACGAAAAGAAGATCGTAAGTACCGCCGGGCCTGGCGTAAATATCTACCTGGGCCGGCAGATTGTCGCCGGAATTCCTTTCGCGGTACAGGTCCACCGGGAGGGTCTGCGAGTAGCGCAGGTTCTCGCCGGTGTAGGTTTCCCAGATGCCCTTAGAGAGGAGTTCCTCGTCGTTGGCCCCGGTCCAGACCAGCTCCCCCTTCTTCGCTATCACGGTGGCCGTGCCGGTGTCCTGGCAGAAGGGCAGTTGGAAATTGGCCGAGATAGCGGCGTTGTCGAGCAGGCAGAAGGCCATGTACTTGTCGTTCTCCGAAGCCTCCGGGTCAGCGAATATGGCGGCCACCTGCGCGTTGTGCGCCGGGCGCAGCAGGAATGAAACGTCGCGCATCGCCTCGCGCGCCAGCCTCACCAGCGCCTCCGGCGCCACTTCCAGCACCTCCCTGTCCCCGGCCTTTACAACCCTAACGCCCTCTTTCGTGAGCAGGCGGAACTTGGCCGTAGTCCCAGGCAGCTGGAATAATTCGTCATATTTAAATTCAGGCATGGTTGGTTCCTTAAATTTGCTCTTGTGGACGGTGCAGGGGGCCGGAACGCAAAAACAGCGTCGCGCACACCGTGCGCGCGCTTCCGCGTCTCGGCCCTCGCGCTATGCAAACTCGGGGCAAATTGTGTCGCTTCGCTCCACCCCGACACGGTTTTGCTAACCCGGCCCCCTGCGCCGTCCACGGATGGGCGACGTCGGGGGGAGGGTTGTAAAAACCCTGCCGGAGCCCGACGCTTGCGTAAGCGCGGAGGGCGAGGC
>DMXM01000023.1:0-8162 GCA_003482905.1 Elusimicrobiota bacterium | reverse complement strand
CGGCTTACTTCTTCGAGAACAAATTGGCCAGCAGGAACTCGCGGTTCATGCGGGCTATGTTGGCCACTTTTACCTGCTTGGGACAGACGGCCTCGCACTCGTATTCGTTGGTGCAGTTGCCGAAGCCCTGCTTGTCCATGGCCGCCACCATGTTGAGGGCGCGTGCCGCCCGCTCCGGCCTGCCCTGCGGCAGCAGCGCCAGCTGCGAGATCTTCGCCCCCGTAAAAAGCATGCCCGCGCCGTTGGGACAGGCCGCCACGCAGGCCCCGCAGCCTATGCAGGCGGCGGCGTCCATGGCCTCTTCCGCCTTGTCTTTTTCTATCGGGATAGAATTGGCCTCCGGGGCCGCGCCGGTGTTCACCGAGATGAAGCCGCCGGCGGCTATTATGCGGTCCAGCGCCGAGCGGTCCACCACCAGGTCCTTGAGCACCGGGAAGGCCTTTACGCGCCAGGGCTCCACGGTTATCACATCCCCGTCCTTAAAACGCCTCATGTGCAGCTGGCATACGGTGGAATGCTCGTCCGGGCCGTGCACGTCGCCGTTGACCACCAGGCCGCAGCTGCCGCAGATGCCCTCGCGGCAGTCGCTCTCGAAGGCTACGGGCGCGTCGTTGTTCTTGATCAGTCCGTCGTTGAGAATATCCAGCATCTCCAGGAACGACATATCAGGGGATACGTCCCTGACCTTGTAGGAGACCATCTTGCCGGGTTCCGCCGGCCCGGCCTGCCGCCAGACCCTGACGGTTACGGAAAAATTATTCGAGCTGTTCATGTTATTTATAGCTCCTTTCCGCCATCTTTATATGCTCGAACGCCAGCGGCTCTTTGTGCAGCAGGGCTTCCTTGCCCTCACCCTGGTATTCCCAGACGGCCGCGTGGGAAAAATTGGCGTCGTCGCGCTTCGCCTCGCCCTCGGCGGTGCAGGACTCCTCGCGGAAATGGCCGCCGCAGGATTCCTTGCGCTCAAGGGCGTCGCGCACGAAGAGCTCGGAGAATTCCAGGAAGTCCGCCACTTTCATGGCCTTCTCAAGGGTCTGGTTCAGGTCCTTGTCCACGCCGGAGACGGCCACGCTGTTCCAGAATTCCTCGCGGATCTCGGGGATCTTCTTGAGAGCTTTTTTAAGCGAGGCCTCCGTGCGGCCCATGCCCGCGTCGTTCCACATGACGCGGCCCAGCTGCCTGTGCAGTTCCGAGGGGGTCTTTTTGCCTTTAATGGCTAGCAGGCGGTTCATTTTCCCCTGCACTTCTTTCGCCGAGTCGGAAAACTCCTTGTCCAGGGTGGTGGTAGGGTCGAAATTGGCGGCGGCCAGGTAGCCGCCCACCGTGGAGGGGGCGATGAAGAAGCCGTCGGCCAGGCCCTGCATCAGGGCGGAGGCGCCCAAGCGGTTTGCCCCGTGGTCGGAGAAGTTGGCCTCGCCCAGCGCGAACAGGCCGGGGACGGTGGTCATAAGGTTGTAATCCACCCACAGGCCGCCCATGGTGTAATGCGGGGCGGGGTAGATGCGCATCGGGGCCTTGTAGCCGTTCTCGTCGGTTATCTGGTAGTACATGTCGAAGAGGTTGCCGTATTCGTCCTTGATCTTGTCGGCGCCTTTCCTTTTTATGGCGTCCCTGAAATCCAGGTAGACGGACTGCCCGGTGGGGCCCACGCCATAGCCGGAGTCCACCACGGTCTTGGCGGCGCGGCTGGCGATGTCGCGCGGCACCAGGTTCCCGAAAGCGGGGTAGCGGCGCTCCAGGAAATAATCGCGCTCGGCCTCGGGGATCTCGCCGGGCTTGCGCTTGTCGCCTTTGGTCTTGGGGACCCAGACGCGCCCATCGTTGCGCAGGCTCTCGCTCATGAGCGTCAGTTTGGACTGATGCTCGCCGGAGCGCGGTATGCAGGTGGGGTGGATCTGGGTGAAGCAGGGGTTGGCGAAGCCAGCCCCTTTCTTATAGGCGGTCCAGGCGGCGGATACGTTGCAGCTGGCCGCGTTGGTGGAGAGGTAGAAGGCGTTGGCGTAGCCGCCGGTGCACAGCAGCACCGCGTGGCCGGAATGGGCCTCCAGGTCGCCCGTTACCAAGTTGCGCGCGGTTATGCCGCGGGCGCGGCCGTTCTTAATGACCAAGTCGACCATTTCGCGGCGCGGGAACACCGTGACGGCGCCCGCCGCCACCTGGCGCATCATGGCCGAATACGCGCCCAGGAGCAGCTGCTGGCCCGTCTGCCCCCTGGCGTAGAAAGTGCGGGAAAGCTGCGCCCCGCCGAAAGAGCGGTTGGAAAGCAATCCGCCGTATTCCCTGGCGAAGGGGACGCCGATGGCGGCGCAGTGGTCGATAATCTGGTTGGAGATCTGGGCCAGGCGGTAGACGTTAGCCTCGCGGGAGCGGTAGTCGCCGCCCTTTACCGTGTCGTGGAACAGGCGCCAGACCGAGTCGCCGTCGTTGGGATAGTTCTTGGCGGCGTTTATGCCGCCCTGGGCCGCTATGGAATGCGCGCGGCGCGGCGAGTCGTGCAGGGTGAAGACCTTTACGTTGTAGCCCAGCTCGCCCAGCGAGGCCGCCGCGGAGGCGCCGGCCAGGCCCGAGCCCACCACCAGCACGTCGAATTTGCGGCGGTTGCTGGGGTTTACCAGTTTCAGGCTGAATTTGTGGGAGTCCCATTTCTTTTCTATGGGGCCCGCGGGTATCTGCGCGTCTAATTTCATGTTTCCTCCAAAGATCCCGTTCCTACTTTATCACCACCACCTGATAGCCGGCCTCGGCCGCCTTCAGGTCTATGCCCGCGAGGTAATACAGGGAGATCAGCGCGAAACCGGTCATGGTTACGGCCACCGCAAGGCCGCCGGCCTTGATAAGCGGGGTGTATTTGGGGTGGTTCACCCCCAGCGTCTGGAAGGCGCTCTGCATGCCGTGGCTGAGGTGCAGGGCCAGGGCCAGGGAGCCGGAGATATAAACGGCCACAAAAACGGGGCTGCGGAAGGCCGCCGTCACCATCTGGTAGAAGCCCATGGAATGGTCTACGAACCGGAAAGTCAGCAGGTGGTAGGCCAGGTAGGCCAGTATGGCCGCCGCCGTGTAGAGCATGGTGGCCGAGCCCGCCGTGCGGCCGCCCTGCCAGCGGCGGGCCTCGTAACCGCGCGGGGCGTTTAAGAAGTCCTCTATGCGCACCCACACGCCGGTTATTATATGCCCGATAAAAAGCGCCAGCAGTCCGGCCTCCATGAAAGGGGTCACGGGGTTGGAGATCAGCAGGTCTACCCAGGTGTTGTAGGCGGGTTCGCCCTTGAACAACAGCAGGTTCTCGGCCAGATGCACCAGCATGAAGCCGCCAAGCAGCAGGCCGGAAACGGCCATAACGGCTTTCCTTCCTATGGAGGTTGTGATCAGGCGTTTTATGAAAATAATGTCCATATATGAAATTCCCCGGCGCTATATTAATGCGAATTAACTGTATCGTAAATAATTAAGGCCGAACAAGCAAGGGCGATTTGCTTAACCGGACTATTAGAGTAAGTAATAACGCGAACGACAACGGCTGGCGTTGCGGCGGCGGAAAATGTTATAGAATGATCAGACCGATATTAAATAAGCGGAGGGATCATGATGAAGCGAATATTTCTTTCTGCGGCCATATTCTGCCTGCTGGCGGCCGGCGCGTCAGCTTATGAGAAAATAGGGTTCAAGCTCCAGCTGCAGAGCCCGGCCTTCCTGAAACCCACGGCGCTGGCCGTGGCGGGGGGGAGGGTCTTTGTGGCCGACTCCAAGGCCAACGCCATTTTTGTTTTCGACGCCGACGGCAAGCAGATCAAAAAGATAGAGGGCGGCCTGAAGGGCCCGGAGGCGCTGGCTTTCGGCGACGGCCGGCTCTACGTGGCCGATACGGGCAATTCCCGCGTGGTCGTGTTCGACCCGGAGGGCAAGCCGCTCTGGGCCTTCTCCGGAGAGGGCTCGGCGCCCGGCCAGCTGGATTCCCCCAGGGGCGTCGCTTACGGCCCCGACGGCCGGCTTTATGTTTCCAATACCGGCAATTCCCGCGTGGACGTTTTTAATTCCGACGGCATTTATCTCTACGGCTTCGCCGCGGCCAAGGCCGATGGCCTCACCAAGCTCAATCCGGCGAAAATCTCGCTGAACCGCGCCGGGGAGATCTTTGTTTCCGACCCGGACAAGGCGCTGCTGCAGAAGTACGACCGCGGCGGCCGCCTGCTTAGGGAGTACCCCGCGGCCAATAACGGCGCCGTGGCGGACAAGCGCGGGCAGCTGTATTCGATCAATTCCAAAGAAGGGAAAGTCAGGGAGTTTTCCGACGCGGGGGAGACCATCGGGACCTTCGGCACCAGGGGCAAGGGAAAAATGGAGTTCAAGGGACTGCGCGATATCGCCATTGACGAGGGCGGCCTCCTTTACCTCTGCGACGACGAGAACAAGAAGGTGGTGGTGATAAGCCTGGAGAGCGGCGAGACCGGCCCGGAGCTGCCGCTGGCCGCGCTGCTGGACCGGTTTACCGTGAAAGGCCCGGCCTCAAAATACGCCTTCAAGGCCGATGTGTTCGCCGTCACCCCCGATGATAAAATAGTGGCCTATATGCCGGAGGCCAGGGAGATAGTGCTGCTGGACGGCGGCACAAAGAAGACCCTGGTACGCGAGGGCAGGCTGCAGGGGCAGGTCCGCTCACCGCGCGGCATATTTATCGACCCTAAGGGCATGATCTACGTGGCCGATACCGGCAACGACAGGGTACAGATATTCAACCCTGACGGTACTTTTTCCAACATGTTCGGCGAGGGCGGATCGGGCGACGGCCAGTTCAAAGGGCCGGCCTCCGTGGCCGTGAACGCCAAAGGCAATATCTACGTGGCCGACGCCAGGAACCGCAAAGTAAAGGCCTTCAGTCCGGACGGGATGTTCCTGTTCGCGGTGGGGCCCGAGGTGGGCAGCCTGATCTTTGCCAATCCGGTGGCGGTGCGCTGCGACGAGAACAAGAACGTCTACGTGCTGGACGCCGCGCTTAAAAAAGTGGTGGTGCTCGACGCCATGGGCAAGTTCCTGCGCGTCTGGGACGATTCCGGCCTCCTGCAGGACCCGGCCTCCCTCACTTACGACGGCAAGGGTTTCTTCTATATCCTGGACCGCGCCGCCTTCAACGTGAAGATCTTCGACGGCGCCGGTAAATTCACGGCCAGTTTCTTCGCCAAGGGGCGCGGCGAGCGCGAATTGTGGTCGCCGCAGTACATGGCTTTCCGCAACGACAAGATTTATATCTCCGACATGGAGAACGCCCGCGTGCTGGCTTTCGACATCAGCTATCTGCCCGAGGCGCCCTTCGACCTGAAAGCCGAGGCGGGCGAAAAAAGCGTGAAGCTGGCCTGGAAGGCCAAGGCCAACGCCTGGACCGGCGGCGCCAAAGTTTATCGCCGGCGCGGTGAGGACGCGGAATTTAAGGAGGCCGGTCCGGCCAAAGGCGGGAACTTTGAGGATAACGCTCTGGCGGCCGACGCCACGTACTACTATTATGTAGCCGGCCTGTCGGTGACCGGGGTGCAGGGCGGCGTCTCCGCCCCCGCGGAGGTTTATTTCAAGGGGCCGGAGGCTGCGGCGCCCGCCGCCGCGGTGGAGAACAAGAACGTCGCCCCGATGGAGAGCCTGCCCGCGGCCGCGGAGCGTATACAGCCGGCAGATACCCCGCCTCCGGCCAGGGACGATGGAGCGGACAAGGGCGAGCCTGAAAGTTTAATAAAAGATAAACCTGAAAGCGTCGATTTGTCAGAGGCCGGAAAATCCATGGAACGGCTGCCGGCCGAAGAGGTAAAGCCGATAGCCGAAGTTAAGCCGGCAGTTGAAGCCGTTAAGCCCGCGGGGGCGCAGCCCAAGGCCGAGCCGGCCCCGGCGGCGAAGCCGGAGGAGAAGGGGGCCGGGAAGGCGGTTGAGAAGACGGCCGACTGACGCCTGGCAGCGACCGCAAAAAAAGAGCCCCGCGTAGCGCGGGGCTCTTTTCTTGCGGTATCGATCTTCAGTCGTCCGGGGTTTCTTCCGGGGATGGTTCCGGTCTCCTCTCCGGGCCAGCCGCCGCGGGCGCAGCCGCTGCGGGAGCCGGTACGGCGGACTCCCTGGCCGGTACGGCCCAGGTTTTATCGGGAGGTTCCGGAGCTATCGCGCCTTCTTCGGTCTGCCCGCCGGCGGGCTGGCCGGGCAGCCAGGTCCTGTCCGGTGGCACCGGCGGGCCGGACAAGGTGGCGGCTTTTTCTCTGGGGGCCGGCCCCGGAGGGAGTTCGCCGGGGGCGCCGCCGGAGGCCTTCAGACGCGTATAAACGTCCGTGGCCGAGCGCCAGAGCATCTGCCTGAGCAGGCCGGTTTCGCGCCGTCCGGGGGAGAAAAGGGGATAAAGCGGTGCCATCAGCAGATGAAATGTGGTCTTATTGCTGCCTTCGGTTTCCACCCGCACCACTCCGGAGGCGGTGGCGAAGTCGGCCGTCAGGAAGTAGTTGACCCGCAGCGAGGCCGGGATCAGGAAAATGAAGCCCGTGTCCACCAGGAAGGAGTGGAACAGATTGCCGTAGGTCCACCTGCCGAAGGTGGTCAGCTGCAGGCGCAGGGTGCCGCGGCCTTTTTCTTTGTCGTAAAGTCCGGCCTCCCTGAATATGGTCTTAGCCCGGCCCGCCAGTTCCGCGGCGTCTTCCGGCGGCATCGGCGCCGCTTTGGCGATCTTTGGTTTAGAAACGGAGCCTTCGCCTATGGAGTCGGTGGGGGCGCGGTAAGGGAAACCGATCCAGGAAACCTGTATATCTGCGAAGGGGATCACGGCCCGGTCCGTGAGCATGGCGGCGGCGGTCCCGCGGTCCACCCTTATATCGCCCGAGTTGAAAGAGGCGCAGCCGCCGAGCATGGTCAGCGCGGCAAGGGTGAAGAGCAGTTCGTTTTTTTTCATTGATCTTAAGTCCGGCCCGTGACGCTCGTCATAGGAAAAGCCCGTGATTTTTACTATATTATATTATACGACCGGCTACTTCAAGGGGTCGCGGGGAGCATATGGCGCATAAAAAGATAGAAAAGATCATTAAAGGCGAGGGGAAACCCGACGTGGTGATACGTCCCGCCAAGGTGCAGGACATGCGCCGCATACAGATGCTCTACGCGGAGGTATACGGCGGCTCCTATCCTGTGTCGATAGTCACCGACAAGGAAAAGATGCGCCGTGCCATAGAGGACAACGATTATTACTGGCTGGTGGCCGAGTGCCAGGGCCGCGTGGTCGGGAGCCTCGTCTATGCGCTGGACCTGCGTTACAGGAATTCCAAAGCTTTCGGCGCCGTAGTGAGCCTGGAGTTCAGGAAGCTCAACCTGGCCTACACCATGATGAAGCTGGTGCTCGACGACATCACGCACAACAAGGACCTGGTGGACCTGGTCTACGCCACTACCCGCACCGCCAATTACGCCCCGCAGAAGCTGACCGAGAGCCTCGGCTTCATAAAGCTGGGGATTTTCCCCAATACGCACAAGGTCCAGGACAACGAGACGCACTGTCTGACCGGCTATTTTACCGAGGGCGCCCTGCAGCGCCGGCGGCCCCGCCCCCGTATCATACCCGAAGTGGCGCCGTTCTACGAGATAGTGCGCCGCCAGGTGAACCTGGACCGGCCGCAGATCAAGGACGTAAAAGGGGATTACAGCGACCACAAGGTTAAGATCCCGCTGCTGAATTTTGAGGCCATCACCGCGCCTGAGTTCGTGAAGAACCGCTACCGCAAGGTGAAGTCCAATAGCTTCTTCGAACATATCTTCATGCCCTTCCACGAGCCGAACCTGATCCTGATCACCCCGGACCAGGGCACCGAAGTCTACCTTACCTATAATCAGAAGGACAAGTACAGCGTGGTGGTGGGCGGCATGACCGATGAAAAAAGTTTCTCGGTGGTGATGGAGAGCGTGGCCCAGAAGGTGAGCCAGCTGGATATGGCCTACGTGGAAGTTATCATAGACGCCTATTCCCCGGCCATCCAGCGCGACGCTCTGGACGCGCGCTTCATTCCCAGCGCCTACTTCCCGTGCGCAAAACGCATGGGCGGCAAGCGCTACGACTGTATAGTTTTCTCCAGGACCTTCGACATCCTGGACTTCCGCAATGTCAAGATCATCTCGCTCTACAAGAATTTCCTGCGCGAGTACCTCAAGCTCTGGCG
>DMXM01000030.1 GCA_003482905.1 Elusimicrobiota bacterium | reverse complement strand
AAAACTACTTTCGATTTTCCTGCGTGAATTAAATAGCCCTTGAAATCCTGGGGTTTGTGAGGTATACCTTTAGGGACACCGGAGGATCTATGCTAAAGATTTTCGTTATATCCATTCTGCTGGCTCCTGCCGCGGCTGCAGCCGCCGAACTGGAGTCCCTGAAGGCCTCCGACGTTGCCTCCGCCGTTATGGAAGCCCCCTTGCCCGTGCCCTTCGGCGTGGAAGGCGACAGATATTCCGACGGCATGATACAGGGCTACCACCTGATGGCCCTGACCGGCCAAAAAATGCTCTACACCCAGATGGCCGATACGAGAGCCAAGTTCGAGGAATTCAAGGCCATGTGGACGCCGGTTATAATCAAGGCCGGGCTGAAACCGGCCCCGGCCGAGTATTCTCCCGCCTTCGGGGCGCTCAAATATGAATCTTCCGACGGGTCCGCCATCAGAAGCTTCCTTTGCGACACGGCTCATATGCCGTTATCCGAGGCCGATATGGAAGGAAAACTCTCCGCCGCGCTTAAGGCGGAAGGGATGACGGTGGTTGGGTCATTCGGCCTGCCGGTCGACCCCGATACTTTCCCGAAACCGACGGTCAACCTGTATTACCTCACCGCCTATAACGGGAACCCCGACCACGAGATCCAGCTGCGGTATTTGCGCCTGAGGAACGATTCCGTAAAACTGGACCATACCGTGCTGGAGCGGGCCGGCATAAAAATAGCGGCCAGTTACGGCGTGAATTCCGTATTCTACATAGGCAGGCGGCTGGGCGTTATCGCGTCGACGGCAGATTCCATGGAGGCAGCGGGGAAACAGGCCGAATATTACAAAAAAATGATCGGGGCGCGGGGAGAGGAGCTCATAGCGGTTAAAACGGACAAGCTCCCCCGGCCGGCGGCCGGAGGCGGCGCGCAGTATTCATATCTGACGAAGGTCTATTACTTTAAATAGAGAAGTCCGCCTGCGGCCGCTTGCCGGCCGTTAAAAGTTTATCGAATAGTTCAGCGCGTAACGGGCGACGCGGTAGCTTTGGGAAGAACGCAGGTAGTTGTAGTAAACATAGTCCTCGAACAAGAACGTCCAGAAAGAAGTCCTCCCGGTCCGCCATTCCGCCTTCGCCGAAGAATTCAGCTGCCTGTTGCTGAGCGTGTCCCGCCCGTCCCTCCCCCGGCTGCCGGAGTGGTTTATCTCAACGTTGACGTTGCGCAGCGGGGCGCCGGCCAGGCGCATGCCAAAGTTAAAGCTGCGCGTGAGGTTGCCCGAAGCGCGCTGGCGGTTCTCGATCAGCCCGGCGTTGCAGGAAACGGTCAGCGCGGGCAGCGCCAGCGAGGAATTGACGGAGTGGAAACGGCTGTCGAAGTCCGCCCCCGCATAGGCGCCGGAAACGTCCCGAAACTGCGTAACGGTCTCGGTATAGCCCGCCGAGAGACGGCCGAAGGCGTGGTTAAGCCCCGCCATGTAGTTGCGGGTGCGGTTGTCCACCTCGCTCACTACGACGGAATATGAACGCTGACTTTGCTCGCCGAAGCCGGCCAGCAGGGAAGGCGCCCACGGGAACGGGCGGACCGTAAGATTGCTCTGGTGGGACAGCAGGTGAAAGGTGCTGAATTTGTCGCCGTCGGTATTGTCCCGGTAAGTCTGCAGGCTCGACGTCAGCATCAGGCCGCCTTTGGGCGTGCGCAGCGCGCCCTGCGCGTCCAGGCCGCGGTAGTCGCTCTGCAGGTAACTGTTCCCCTGCGAAGCGAAATCCGGGCTGACGTCCCGGTAGGCGGCCGACCAGGAGCCGAGGCTCCAATCCTGCGAGATCCTGGACTGGAGAGCCCGGCCGGAGGCGTAACCGCCGCCGCGCAGATTTCTCGAGTACCCGCTGAAAGCCATCTCGTTAGTGAGGCTTAACCCTCCGCCAAGCCCGGCGGCCAGTTCGGCCCCGCCGACGCGGCTCCCCGCGGGCACGGCGGCGGTCCCGGCGGGCAGGGAGCCCCCGTCGTCCCGCCCGCTGAGGCCGTATACGCGCAGGGAAAGCCTCTCCCCCGCCTTCCACAGGGCGCTGGCGCCGTAGAGATACCGGGCGTAAACGCCGGAATTATATTCCCGTATGAATATAGCCCGGCGGGCCTGCCCCCCGAAGGCCTCCGCGAAAAGTTTTCTGGAAGCGAAGTCCTTTTTTATGCGCGCGCCGCGCAGTTGCGCCTGGCTCAGCCCCAGATCGGTCCAGGAACCGCGGAAATCCCCGAGGTCCAGCCCCCATCTCCGGCCCGATAGCGAAACGGAATAGCGGTCGGGCGATGGCTGTTCCTGCCGGTCTATGCCCGTGTGTTTCACCGCGACCACGGCCTCCAGGCCGCCCAAATACCCGCTTCCGGCCGCCTCGATCTCGGGAAGATACCGGTCGCCGGAAACCGGGAGAGGGATGAACATAATGTTATCGGGCTTGCGCGTCAGGGATACATAGGACATTCCCGCCGACGCCCTCCCATGCAGGTCGAAAACGCGCCGCGCGCCCTCGGCGCGCGTGAAACCGTAACTTAGCGGCATGGCCCACTGCTGCTCACGGCTCTGGCCGCCGGCCAGGAGCGTATGCGAACCTATCCCCAGGTCCCATCCCATCTGGCAGAACGCCTCCCCCTCTTCGAACTGGCAGCCCGGCGTGATATCCATGCCATCCACATAGGCGTGGAAAGTGCCGGGGGCGAGGCCCCCGCCGACCTGGTTGAACTCTATATGCACCAGAGGCCGCGCCTCGGCAACCACGGAGCCTGAAGAAGGGTACACGGCGCTCAGGGCGAAGACCGTGGGGCGCGGTTCCACTGGAAGGCTCAGCGGGTTAGCGGCCGGGGAGGCCGGGGGGAAGGTGACCGTCTGGTTATCTATATCCGTGACCGAAAGATAATATTCAACCCCCGGTGGAACCAGCATGGCCGAGGGAATATCCCCCTGCAGTTGGCTGCCGTTGACGCGCAGGACCAGCGGCAGGTAGGAGGCTTGTCCGATAGGCCGGATAAAGAGCGAGGCGTAGGCCGGGGGGACGCCGCTGTTGAGAGTTGCGGAGATGGTGACCCGCCCGCCCTGCTGCGCCAGGCCCGGGGGCGCAAAATCAATAGAGGCGGACGTCTGGGCCCGCGCCGGGGCAGCGGCCAGGACCGTGATAAGCAATAGAGCGTGGAAGTATTTCATCGCTGAATTCGCGCCAACAAAAGGCCCCTCCCATGCAACAGGAGGGGCTTTAAGCTCTTGTAAAGATCCGGACGTCAGCGCTGATCGTGAGGGACCGTGGCCACGACCGCGTTGCTGGTGCCGGGGCCCGCCTGGTTGGAGGCGTCCACGGTGAACGTATAGGCGCGGCCGTCCATGTCCGTGCCAAGTCTCCACGCTTCCACGTACACGGTAACGCTGTAATCGCCGCCGTTGGGACCGACGGTGAGCGAACCGGCCTGGTTGACGCCGTACTCGTCGTTAAGGCGGTAGAAAGCGCCGACAAGGGAACAACCGGGCTCCTGGGAAATAGTCCCGGAGATGGTCAACGGCACCATTTTATGGTTGGGAGGCCAGATGAGAGAGGTGTTTGCCGAGGCGGTAATTACGGGCTGAAGGCTGCAGGCCGCGGCAACTTTAACGCTGACATGGGACCAGGGCCCGAAGTGGTTTACCGTGGCGCCGCCGGTTCCGCTCTTTATATGCACACGCACGGAATAGGAATACTGGCCAACGGCCATTCCGGCATCCAGATACGAAGGCGAGAAGGAGGAGCTGAGACCAACACCGTCGCGCTGAATCTGATATTCCACCCATTCGGCGCCGGCGGGAACGGCATACGCCCACTGCATTCCTACATTGAAGGTTCCCGGGATCTGGGCGCCCACAAAGCCGGTCACGGCGGCAAGATCGTTGCAGACAGCGCTGTTAGACGTAGAACCGTCGTAGCATACGGTGGCTTCATTTTGGGCCATGGCTGACGCCGAAAGTCCGAGCGTGAGGCCTATTACTATCAGGTATACTTTTTTTATCATTTATATCTCCTTATTCATACACTAAGTAACGCGGTTTATACAGAAATTATAGCTTTTGGAGGGCGGCCGCCGGTGAAGTCTTTAGCCCTACTCCGGGCCTGGGCCTAAAGGCCTAAGCAAAAACGCCCCCTGCAGGAACCTGCGAAGGGACGTTCTTGGCAAGTATTTATTATTTCAGCGTTCCACGCACATAGCTATGCCCATGCCGCCGCCTATGCAGAGAGTGGCAAGGCCTTTTTTGAGGCCGCGCTTCTTCATCTCGTGGAGCAGCGTCACCAGTATACGCGCGCCCGAGGCCCCCACGGGGTGGCCAAGCGCGATCGCGCCGCCGTTGACATTGACCAGGTCCATATTAAAGCCCAACTCCCTGGCCACAGACAGAGCCTGCGCCGCAAAGGCCTCGTTAGCCTCTATCAGTTCCACATCCTTCAGCTCCCACCCGGCCTTCTTGAGCGCCTTGCGTACGGCTTCGGCCGGTCCGATGCCCATGATAGCGGGATCCACGCCGGCCCAGGCGTAAGAGACTATCTTCGCCAGCGGTTTGAGGCCGTGTTTCTTCACGGCGTCGGCGGAGGCCACCAGCACGCATGCGGCGCCGTCGTTGATGCCGGAGGAGTTGGCGGCGGTTACGGAACCGTCCTTCTTGAAGGCGGGACGCAGCTTGGCGAGACTTTCGGCGGTAACGCCGGGTTTCGGGAATTCGTCCCTGGCGAACAGCACCGGGTCGCCCTTGCGCTGCGGGATAGCCACAGGCACTATCTCGTCGGCAAAGCGGTTCTCTTTAAGCGCCTTTTCCGCCTTGTTCTGGGAACCGGCGGCGAACTTATCCTGTTCGTCCCGGGTCAGCCCGTACTTGGCCGCCAGGTTCTCGGCCGTCATGCCCATATGATAATTATTGAACACGTCCCACAGACCATCGCCTATCATGGAATCGGTAAGCTCGCCGTGTCCCATCTTATAGCCGCCGCGGGCTTTTTTAAGCAGGTACGGGGCGTTGGTCATGCTCTCCGCGCCGCCGGCAATGATTATTTCGGAGTCCCCGCACTTGATCTGCTGGGCCGCCAGGGCCACGGTGCGAAGCCCCGAGCCGCACAGCATGTTCACGGTCATGGCCGTTTTGTCATTGGGGATCCCGGCGCCTATGGCTATCTGACGGGCCATATTCTGGCCTACTCCGGCCTGGTAGATGCTGCCCATCAACACCTCGTCTATGCTCTCGGGCGCCGCTCCGCTGCGGGCCAGCAGGGCCTTTACCACCGTCGTACCCAGCTCCACCGAATTGACTTCGGCCAGCGCGCCGGAAAAGCTGCCTATGGCCGTCCTAACGGCCTCCGCTATAAATACTTCTTTCATTGTTACGCCTCCGTGGGTATATTTATGGGTAAAATATTTGCCGCCCGCTGTCAGGCCCTGGCTGCGCGCCGGTGCCTGATGTATTCGATTATCCCCGGCAGGACGGAAATAAAAACAATAGCGAGTATTACTACGGTAAAGTTGCTCTTTACTACCGGGATATTCCCGAAGAAGTAGCCAGCCAGGGTGATAGAGAACACCCACAGCAGTCCGCCGGCCACGTTATAGGACAGGAACTTGCCGTAGGTCATGGCGCCCACGCCGGCCACGAAAGGCGCGAAGGTGCGCACTATCGGCACAAAGCGGGCGATGATGATGGTCTTCCCGCCGTACTTCTCGTAGAAGGCGTGAGTTTTCCGGAGATATTCCTTTTTAAATATCCTGGAATCCTCGTAATGGAACACCTTGGGCCCTATGAACTTTCCCACCGCGTAATTGACCATATCGCCGAGCACCGCCGCGACGGAGAGCAAAGCCAATGTCAGTTTGATGTCCAGGTCGCCGAGACCGCCGAAAACCCCCACCGCGAACAGCAGCGAGTCCCCGGGCAGTATGGGGGTGACCACCAGGCCGGTTTCGCAGAATATTATAAGGAAGAGGATCAGGTAGGTCCAGGCGCCGTAGTCCTGGATGACGGCGCCCAGGGTTTTATCCAGGTGCAGAAAAACGTTGAAAGCGTAGATCAGCCCGTCCGCGATATGGCCAAGGATATCCATTGTTTAACCGGCTTCCTTATTCCCCGCCCGCGGCCGGCACGGAACTATTCGCGGCGGGAATTAGATTTTCCACACCTGTATTTTACAATACTATAGCGGGCGCCGCAGCGCGGGGAATCCCGGGCCGGGGGGACGCGGCCTATCCGGCGGGGCCATTTCGGGCTATAATTGATATATGGAAAGAGATTTCGGAAAGGTGCCGCTGGAGCGCGCGCTGTCCAAGCTTGGGGCGGCTTCGCGCAGCCAGACGCGGGACTGGATATTGAAAGGCCGCCTGCAGGTGAACGGCAGGACCGTCCACGACACCCAGTTTATGGTCTCGCCCGAAAAAGATAAATTCACGGTGGACGGCCGGCCCATGCAGAAAGACGGCTGGCAGGCCATCATGCTCAATAAGCCCAAGGCCGTGGTCACCACCGCCAGCGACGAGAAAGGCCGCCGCACCGTCTTCGACCTGCTGCCCTCGGAATTGCGCACCCTTCACCCCGTGGGGCGCCTGGATATGGCCACAACGGGCCTGCTGATACTCACCAACGACACCCGCCTCTCCTCCTACCTGACCGACCCGGCTAACGCCATACTTCGCACCTACCTTGTTACCGTGGCCGGGGAAATAACGGAGGCAGACCTGGCCAAGGCCGCCGCCGGCATAATGGACGAGGGGGAACTGTTGAAGCCGGCGGGACTGACCCTGCGCAAGGCCAGCTCCCGCGAATCCCACCTGACCGTGGAATTGACGGAGGGCAAGAACCGGGAAATACGGCGGCTCTTCGAGGCCCTGGGACACGAAGTGACCGCCCTTAAGCGGGTGGCCTTCGGACCGGTGCAGTTGGGAGCCCTCGCGCCCGGCCAATTCCGGCGCCTTACGAAAGAAGACTTCGCCGCTAACGAGATTTGAC